>NZ_JBXWPG010000006.1:0-282060 GCF_059611285.1 Ruegeria sp. CDSA236 | reverse complement strand
GCCGCCCGCGTCAGAGAGCGATCAAAGCCCACCAGCGTCGCAGTCACGGTGATGATGACGAAAGGGATGCCCAGAACGGCGTGGGCAAGGACAACTTTCACATAGCCCACGAAGTTCTTGTTCATGCCCAGCGTGCCTTCCATGAAGCGACCGATATCGCTGTAGAAGAAGAACATGCCGGTGGCCGAGATGATCAACGGCACGATCATCGGCGAGATCAGGACGCCCATGATGACGCGGCGGCCGGGTACGTGGCTCTGGCTGAGGCCGATGGCCGCCAACGTGCCCAGCGAGACCGAGATGATCGTCGCAATCGGCGCGATGATCAGCGAGTTCTTGAAGCTGCGCTGCCATTCATTGTTGGTGAAGAAATCGCGGTAATGCTTTAGCGAATACCCTTCGGGGTCCAGACTCAGCATCTCAGGGGTGAAGGTAAAGAAGTCCTGCGCGTTGAACGACAGCGGCAGAACCACAAGGATCGGGGTGATCAGGAACACGAAGATCGCACCGCAGATAACCCGAAACAGATAGTGATAGAACACCTGTTTTGGCGTCAGATAGCTGAGCAGTTTGCGGCGATACCGGCCTTCATAGAGCCAATAGATAAAGAAGATAAAAAACCAACCGCCCAACAGGCCCAGAATGCCACCCATCGGACCTGACAACAGGAAACCGATGACGCCGAAACCCAGGATATTGATCCAGCGCGCCAGTTTTTCGTTCTTCAGAACGTTGATGTAGACCCAGGCCAGCGCGGCGATCAGAGCTGCGCCACCCAGAATGCCCAAAAGGATCGAGCCGTTGCCCGCGCCGACAAAGACGCCGGCGAAGGCACCCGCCAAGGCGACACTGGGCAGAACCATGGAGAGCGGTTTGCGGGATATCGGTGTAAGTGCAGCCATGTCGATTATCCCAACTTCACGTTATCAATGCCCACGATCTTGTCGTAGACCCAGTAGAGCAGCATGACGACACCCAGCAGGATCGTACCCAAGGCCGCAGCCAGTCCCCAGTTCAGCGAGGACGAGATGTGATAGGCGATCCGGTTCGAGATGAAGACACCCTTTGTGCCGCCAACGATTTCAGGCGTGATGTAGTATCCGATCGACAGAATGAATACGAGGATCGAGCCCGCTCCGATACCCGGAATGGATTGTGGGAAGTAGATGCGCCAGAACGTCGTCCAGTTGGTCGCGCCCATTGATTTCGCCGCGCGCGTGTAAGTCACCGGGATCGTCTGCATCACTGAATACATCGGCAGGATCATGAACGGCAGCAGGATATGCGTCATCGCAATGATCGTGCCGATCTGGTTATTGATGATCACCAGTCGTGCATCATCGGCCACAAGTCCAAGCCAGACCAATGTTTCATTAATCACGCCCTGCTGTTGCAACATCACTTTCCACGCCGAGGTCCGCACCAGAAGTGAGGTCCAGAAAGGCAAGAGGACAAGGATCATCAGCAGGTTCGACACCCGCATCGGTAGGGTCGCCAGCAGGTAGCTAACCGGATAGGCCAGCAGGATACAGGACACTGTAATCACCAGTGACATGAACAATGTGCGGCCAAACAGCTTGATCAGAATCTGCTTGTCTTCAGGCTGCGACTGCGCGCCTTCGGGCGTGCGGCGCATATCGACCGCGTTCAGGAAATAACCATTGGTAACCGTTGGCGAATGGGTCTTGATCACGGCCCACGTCTTAGGATCGCCCCAGCCCTCGTGAATCTCGATGATCTGGTCCTTGAATGGTCCATCGGTTTCAGGGTCAAGCTTGCCCATTTTCCGGCCAGAGCGGCGGAACAAAGAAGACATGCCAGTCTCTTCGTAGTTCAGACGCGAGCCAAGGCGGGTGTGGGTTTTGCTATCAACGGCAACGACCATGTCGCGAACGAATGCATCGTATACTGCTTCGTCCGGAAGCTCACCGCTTTGGGCGTCCCAGCTTTGCAGGGCTTCCACAGTAAGCGGGAGGGTCTCTGAAACCATGCTGTTTTCAACCGAGCGGAACAGCATTGAAGCAATCGGCACGATAAAGGAAAACATGACAAATAGCAGAAGCGGAGCGACGAGCATCAATGCTCGTAACTTCTGCCGCCGCAGTGAACGTGCCAGCGATTGCTTAAGCGGCGTTCCGTCCGCTGCCAGCATCGGCCCCGCATTTTGGCTTGCGTCAGTCATCTGTGCCCCTTGACTCTGCTTGGGTCTGGGGGCGGCGCACCGCCCCCGACTGTTTCATGAAATCAAACGATTATTTCGCAAGCCAAGCCTGGAATTTCGCTTCGATGTCATCGCGGTAATCCGCCCAGAACTCGTAGTTATACAGGAACGTGTTCTTGGCGTTTTCCGGATCGGTCGGCATGTGCGGCGCCATGTCGATGCCAAGCTCGGCATGCTGACCAACCAGCGGAGCCGACGAGGCACGGGCCGGACCGTACGAGATGTACTTGGCCTGATCCGCCAGACGCTGCGTGTCCGTTGCGAACATGATGTAGTCCAGCGCACGCTGCTGACGCTCTTCGCTCAGACCGGCGGGGATGATCCAGCCATCCAGGTCAAAGATCTGCGCGTCCCACAGCATGGCAACGGGCTGCTTCTGCTCTTCGATCACGCTGAACAGACGGCCGTTATAGGTCGAGCCCATGATGATCTCGCCATCGGCCAGAAGCTGCGGCGTGTCGGCACCCGCGGACCACCAGACGACGTTGTCCTTGATGGTTCCCAGTTTCGCCAACGCCTGATCCTGACCTTCAGGGGTCGCCAGAACGTCATAAACGTCATCTTTGGCGACGCCATCACAGATCAGCGCCCATTCCATGTTGTTGATGGCACGCTTTTCCAGTGAACGCTTGCCCGGATAGGCCTCCAGATCAAATACGGCGCAGACATCAGTCGGAGGTGTGTCACCTACCAAGTCTGTACGATAGCCGAATGTAGTCGAATACACGATCTGCGGGATAAAGCACTCGCTGACCAGCAGGTCACCGAAATCATCGGCAGCCGAAGTGCCGTCGGGCGCCGGGGCCAGCATGGTGTCTGGGTCGATCTCCATCGCCAGACCTTCGTCACACAGACGAATTGCGTCCGCAGCAACAACATCCACTACATCCCAGGTGATGTTGCCCGCTTCGTTCATCGCGCGCAGCTTGGCAACCGCTTCGGCCGAGCTGTCATCGTTAAGGATAGTGATGCCGCTCTTTTCAGAATAGGGCTCGTGATACGCCTTCAGCTGTGACTTGGAATAGGCGCCGCCCCACGAGACAATCGTCATCTCCTCGGCCATGGCGCCTCCGGCCACGGCAACAATGGCGCTTGCCATCAAAGTGGTCTTAACTTTCATTGTTAACTCCCTGTTATACCCGTAAATTTCTGAACAGACCGGATCACGGGGCAACCCGGCCGCCATTTACCCCCAGCGATCCACCAGGGGACGTTCTTCATCAGGCGTCAAGTGCCCGGCAATCATGGGCCAACCAACCGATTTCAACTTCCTGGCCGGGCGACAACCGAACCGCATCGGGAGCGTTTCGGGTCTTGATGATAAAGTCTTCATTGCCCGCCACAGATAGGCGGAACCGGAAGACATCACCCATATAGATGAATTCTTTGACAGTCGCCTTTAGCGTATGCGCATCGGCATGCAGGCGATCTTTGTTGAACTCCACCCGTTCGGGGCGGATTGAAACTTTGGTCCGTTCACCAGCAGCGCTGACATTGACCGGTTTGGCGTCAATTTCTGATCCATCATCCAGTGCAACCACGCACGAGTCGCCGTCGATTGACTTAACAACGCCTTCCAAGGTGTTGTTTTCACCAATGAACTGGGCAACAAAGCTATTTTCGGGCTCTTCATAGAGCAGATCCGGCGGCGCAAGCTGCTGGATGCGTCCGTCGTCGAACACGGCCACGCGATCCGACATCGTCAGCGCTTCGGTCTGGTCGTGGGTGACGTAAACCGTCGTAATCCCCAGCTCATGCGCCAGACGGGTAATCTCGAACTGCATATGTTCGCGCAATTGCTTGTCCAGCGCGCCCAGCGGTTCGTCCATCAAAACTAGCTCAGGCTCGAACACCAAAGCACGAGCCAAGGCGATCCGCTGCTGCTGACCGCCGGACAGTTGCGCCGGACGACGGCTGCCAAAGGCGCCCATCTGGACCATATCCAGCGCACGCTTCACTTTTTCTTCCCGATCGCTTTTGCCGATGTTGCGCACTTCAAGCGGGAACGAAAGGTTTTCAGCCACAGTCATATGCGGGAACAATGCATAGTTTTGGAACACCATGCCAATCCCGCGCTTATGTGGTGGAATGTTGTTGATCGGGCGTCCGTCCAACATGATTTCGCCATGAGTAGCGGTTTCAAATCCGGCCAACATCATTAGGCAAGTTGTCTTGCCAGACCCAGAGGGGCCCAGCATTGTCAGAAACTCACCCTTTGGCATTGAGAGGTTAAGATCTTTTACGACGAGTATCTCGCCGTCATAAGATTTTTGAACACGCTGAAATTCGACGAACGCTGCGTCATTTGACATTACCAACTTGGCTCCCCTGTGCGGTCTTTGCTTGCCCGGTTCATCCGGATCTCAAAGACCAGTCCACCCTATTTAAGGACATGGGGGACCAACCACGCAACCATAAATGTGACAGCTAGGCGACAAAGAATCCTGAAATTCACTTCTGCTCAACTGATATTTCGATATCTCGTCCGCAACGCAAGACCTTGAATGGCGTAATTAACATGCTTCATTCGCCTCTACTCAACTTTCTAACCCACAACATTAATATAATATTTTTAATGGGTTATAATTACAACCTAAACCACCACATCTCACAGCCCAGACCTCGGCATCGATACTGAGGTGCTGAGAGATTCGCATGTCGAAATTCCTCGACCGATTGGAAAACGCCAAAATTTTCTGGCGCAATCCAATCTAAAAACCGCGCTTTGGGGGGCAATAAATCTCATTTTGATAGGGCGGAGGTGCGGATTTGCGCACCTCCCGTTTTCAGGCGCAATCGGATTCTGCCTTTGGGGGCAGTTGCACCCTCTCAACTTGCGGCTTCCTGCGCTTATTCCGGGGCAGGATTCAGATGTTTCTTGACCTTCTTCAATCCGGCACTTCGGATAAAATGCACAGAACTTGGGCATCGCTCCCAATGTTCAGGGCCTCGCAGACATCTGCATTCATCGCTGCTGCGACGCCCGCCCCGCCCGAAGCAGTTGTCGCCAACCCAGCCTCTGCCATAGCCGGTAAATACCGCACCACGTCGTCATCCGAGAGCGTCAGAAAACAGTCTGCATCCCGCGCCAGACCATTCAGCGCGATCAGCGAGGGTTCTTTACAGTCCAGCCGTCCCATGATGCTGTCAGGCCCATCCGCAAAGACGCAGGTACCTGCTTCGATACTGGCTTGCAACGCAGGGGCCGCTTCGGGTTCCACGACAATGATCTTGGGTCCATCACCCCAGGCATGGCGCGCATAAGCTGCAACCGCCCCTGCCAACCCACCTACCCCGGCCTGCAAAATGATATGCGTGGGCGCATTTGGGCATTGGCGCACCGCTTCTGCAGCCATCTGCAGATATCCCTCCATCAGGGTGTGCGGCAGCTCGTAATACCCGTCCCACGAACTGTCAGATAGCAATGTCCAACCGTTAGCCTGCGCCGCTTTGCCAGCAGCCTCCATACTGGCGGCATAATCCGTGCCTTGACGAACGACCCTGGCTTTTTGCGCACGAAGGCGTTCCGCGAAACTTTCAGGTACGGTTTCGGCGATATAGACCACTGCATCAGCCCCAAATATCCGTGCACCTGCTGCTACACTCATCCCGTGGTTACCCGCGCTAGCGGTGACATAGGTTTTCCCGCGTAAAGTAGACTTATCCGGTGTCTGCGCCAGATCAGCAGCGTGGCGGGCGATGACATAGGCAGCCCCCAAAGCCTTGAATGACCCGAGGTTCATGCGCCCACGCTCATCTTTGACCCATAGATCGGCGACATTGGCCAAATCCTTGGCTTCAACCAGATTGGTTTCTGCTGCTGCAGGGCATACTGTTAACAAATCAGCTACGCGAGCCGCGTTTATCGAAGGAAATGGAGCATCAGGAATCAATTTTTCCTTGCCGCGGTGTGGGTTTGAACTGAGTTTCAACAGTATTTCCTTCCTGAGTTGTCCATTGACGTGATCGGATTCGTAAAGTTCTGTCAACACGTCTCTAATCACGACACGAGGATCCGATGAGCCAAGTGAATCCGGCATTCATGCGGGGGGAATTTGACCGTCGGCTGTCCAAAACACGAAAAGCCGTGACCGAGGTCGGGCTGGACGCGCTGTTCTTCGAAGATCCTTCGAACATGACGTGGCTAACCGGATACGAGGGGTGGTCGTTCTACGTCCATCAAGGCGTTTTGGTCTTTCATGACGCAGACCCGATCTAGTGGGGACGCAATCAGGATACTAATGGGGAACGACGTACAGTGTGGATGCCTGATTGTCAGATACGTCCACATTGAAAGCCGCGCGTGCTGCGGCTATCCAGTAGGTCTGAGCTATCTCCCGGACTGGGGTGAGCGCACGGTATCTCTGCGTCCCGAGGATGAGACAATCCTGGAACCTGGCAAGACGTTTCACTTTATGCCTGGCCTCTGGTTGAATGACTGGGGGTTAGAGATCACCGTGTCGATCCTGATCACCGATACCGGTCTTGCCGAATGTTTCTGTAACCGCCCAAGAAAGCTGTTTGTAAAGCCATGACCCTGCAAAGAACCCAAGATATCCTCGCCGATCTGATCGCGTTTGAAACGGTATCTGCAGACAGCAATCTTCAGATCATCAGCTATCTAAGGGACAGGTTGCAGGCCTTGGGTGCACGCTGCATCGAAACCCGAAATGATACTGGCACCAAGGCCAATGTATTTGCGTCCTTAGGCCCAGACATTCCCGGCGGCATCCTGTTATCCGGCCACACGGACGTAGTTCCCGTCGCGGATCAGAACTAGACATCAGACCCGTTTTTGATGACCGAGAAAGATGGCAGGCTTTACGGACGTGGCACCTGTGACATGAAGGGCTTCATCGCCGCCGCACTTGCACTTGCCGAAACGCTGGATGCCAGAAAACTGACCCACCCGCTGCACTTTGCCTTCACCTATGATGAAGAAACCGGATGTTTGGGCGCGCAGAACATGGTGAACGATCTTTCCGAACGAGGAATTGTGCCAGATATCGCAATAATCGGAGAGCCCACCGAAATGTGCCTGATCGAAGGGCATAAGGGGTGCTATGAATACACGACACGATTTGTCGGGCTCGAAGGACACAGCTCGGCCCCCGATGATGGGGTTAATGCGGCGGAATACGCGGCACGCTATGTAGGAAAACTTCTGGAACTGCGCCAGATATTGAAATCCCGCGCGCCAACAAACAGCCCCTTCGAGCCACCCTGGACCACTATAAACGTGGGGTTCTTCAATAGCGGCGTCGCCCATAACGTCATTGCCAGCAAAGCCGATGTCGGGTGGGAAATGCGCCCGGTTCAAGCCAGCGATGCGGATTTCGTTAAGCAAGCCCTGTCAGACTATGTGACCCACAGCCTGCTGCCCGAAATGCAGGCCGTCCATAGTGAAGCCAGCATCACGCAGGATATCACGGCCGAGGTTGCAGGCCTTGAGCCCATGGAAGAAAACGCCGCCCGCAAACTGGTTGCCGAGCTGACCGGGGCGAACGGAACAGGTGTTGTGTCATTCGCCACTGAAGCTGGCCTGTTTCAGCAGCTTGGCACCCACGCGATTGTCTGCGGTCCCGGCTCGATCACACAGGCCCATAAAGCAGATGAGTACGTCGAGATCGAACAGCTCGACCTATGCTGTCGGATGCTGGACCGGCTTGGGCAACGCCTGACCTCTTAACCTGCCCCATGGGTGCGATCATAAGCAGATCGCTTGGGCTGAATATGCGCGTTTCGGATGTCTTCACCGGGGTCATAGGCTTCCATAACCAATGGATAACAGGCGGCTGCGTCCGAGGAATGCTCGGACGAGCAATCGCCCCCGGGACAAGCTGAAAGGCCGACGATCAGGTCAATCTCGGCGTAGAATTCCAGATAATCACCCGGACGCACCGGGCTTGCCTTCATGAAGTATTGGCCTGTGTCCTGCGTAAATCCGGTGCACATGAAGACGTTCAACACGTCGTGGACGTGCATTTCGGCCTCATGCAGCGGCAGGCCACAATGGCTGGCCAATGCCCGTGTCAGGTTGGAATGGCAGCAATAATGGTAGTCATCGCCAGACAGCAGTCGCCCGGTATATGGGTCACAGCGGGTCCCGATTACGTCATGCACGGATCCGCCGTATGAATCGAACCCATACCAATCCAGAGTATCCGTAACGATGGTCGCCATGGGTCGCATATTTGGAAAACTTGACCACATCCGATCCCCGGTCGACAGATGCGTGCCATGCAGCGCGCGGGTTTTGCCGGAATAGAACCGTTCGGTCAGGTCGTGCTTGTACCACATGTTCAGATCACCGACCTGCGCGCCATCGACCGACACCACCCGAATAAAGGCCCCCGCGGGCACTTCAATACAGGCCGCATCACGCGGGGCTGCTATGACTTCGGCGGTTTTCACCGCGCGCTGCCTCAGGTCAGTCAACGCAGCCAGATCAGGTTGCGGTATCGTTTCGGGCGGATAGCAAATGACCGGCGGGATCGCCCTCCGGTCATTTGCGTCTGCCGGAGGTTCAAAATTCGGATGTTTCAACTTCATGACCGCGCTCCGATATCTGTCTGACAACAGACCTAGCGCATCACAAACGGGTTCGCCATCGGCTCTTGCGAGGTGCTGATCCAGGTGGTCTTGGTCCGGGTGTAATCCAGGATCGCCTCAACCCCGGCTTCACGGCCATACCCTGATTGATTGAATCCGCCAAACGGCGCGATAGGAGAGATCGCGCGATAGGTATTAACCCAACAAATCCCGGACTTGATCCGCTTGGACACCCGATGCGCCCGCGCCAGGTTCTGCGTGAACACACCTGAACCCAACCCAAAGACTGTGCTATTGGCCAATGCGATGGCCTCTTCTTCGGTATCGAAGGGCAGCAGAGACATAACCGGGCCAAACATCTCAACTTTCAACGTCTCGGTCTCGGGCGATATGCACTCGACCAGTGTTGGGTTCATGTAATTGCCGGGCCGATCCGCAGGTTGCCCGCCGAAATGGACCACGGCCCCCTGCTCCGCTGACTTGGCCAGGGTCTCTTCGATCTTGTTCACTTGCGCCATGGTACATAGCGGTCCGACATGGGTACCGGCATCCAGCGGGTCACCCAGAACGATTGCACCCGCCTTTTCTTTGATGCGGCCGATCAGATCTTGCAGAACGGATCGCTGCACAAGCCCGCGCGTGCCCGCAACGCAACTTTGCCCCGACGCGCCAAAGTTTCCGGCGATCAGGCCATTTGCGGCCCCATCCAGATCCGCGTCTTCAAAAACAAGTATCGGCGATTTGCCACCAAGCTCCAGCGAAGTGACGGCGAAGTTTTCGGCGGAATTCCTGACCACATGGCGCGCTGTCTCGGGGCCACCGGTAAAGGCGATGCGATCCAGATCGGGATGGCGGGTCAATGGAATTGCACAGTTTTCCGCATCCCCGGTGATGACCGAGACAACGCCCGCGGGGAATCCTGCCTGTTCAATCAAACGCGCGAACTCCAGCATCGGGGCCGGCGCGATTTCGGATGCTTTCAGCACGACGGTACAGCCAGCCGCAAGCGCCGGGCCCAGTTTGGTCGCCGTCAGGAACATTTGCGCATTCCACGGCACAATCGCTGCGACAACACCGATGGGTTCGCGCGTGGTAAATACATGCATATCCGGCTTATCGATGGGCAGAACCGTCCCTTCAACCTTATCCGCAAGTCCCGCGAAATAGCGGTAATAATCCGCGACATACCCCGTTTGCGCCGAGGTTTCTGTCAGCAGTTTGCCGCTGTCGGTTGTCTCAAATTCCCCGAGCTTTGCGGCGTGTTCGGCAACCAGATCGGCCAAACGGTACAGAAGCTTGCCGCGCGCGGTGGCCGTCATATCGCGCCATTGCGGATCATCAAGCGCACGTTTGGCGGCGGCGACTGCCCTGTCGACATCCTCAGGTGCCGCACAGGAAAACGTAGCCCACCCCTGCCCAGTTGCGGGATTTGCAGATGTCATAACCTGAGACGTCGCCCCCTCAGACCAGGCGCCATCAATGAAAAGCTGAAAATGCGGTAGATTTCCCATAGTGTTCCTCACTGAAAGGCTGGCATGACATCGTCGATGAACCGCGCCAAAGAGGCACGTTTTCGCTCGTTCGTCATCCCGCTGTCGACCCAGAACGAAAACTCATCATAGCCCAAATCTTCATAACGTTTGATCCGGTCGATAACCTGCTGCGCTGTACCAACCGTCAGGTCGCGCGCCAGCTTATCACTTGTGTACATCTGGTTGGCATCCATCTCGTCCGGGGTGATCCGTTGGATCAACCCTTGCTCGACCGGGCGTTTGTTCATGAACCAGGCACCGAAATAGTTGTAATACCGGCGCAATTCCTGAACGCCTTGCGCAACATCGTCTGTGTCCTTGCCAACATATGTATGATGCAACAGCATGATTTTGGGGCGCGGTCCGGTATTGCTGTCGCAGGCTGCATTGAAGCGGTCCATCAGCGTTTCAATCTCTTCCATGCCCTGCCACAGGGGGGTGACCTGGATGTTAAACCCGTTGTGGACACCGAATTCATGACTATTGGGGTCCCGCGCCGCGATCCAGATCGGCGGACCGTTTTTCTGAAACGGTTTCGGCGCAGAGGTGGTGGCCGGGAAGGAATAGAACTCTCCCTCATGCGCGCAATCGCCCTGCCAGATTTGCGGAAGCAAAGGGGTTGTTTCGCGCATCCGTTGGCCCGCTTCCCAGGCATCCATCCCCGGCATCAAGCGCTCATATTCGTAGGAATATGCGCCCCGTGCGATCCCCAGTTCAATCCGGCCTTTGGTAATCTGATCTGCCGCCGCCGCCTCTCCGGCCAGTTTGATCGGATGCCAGAACGGGGCGACTACCGTACCCGTCCCCAGCCGTACATTCCGGGTGTGATGAGCCAGATCGACTAGCGAGATAAAGGGGTTGGGCGCGATGGTGAACTCCATCCCGTGATGCTCACCCGTCCAGACGGCGCGCATCCCGCCCTCGTCCGCCATTTTCACAAGGCTGACGAATTCGTCATACAGAACGTCATGCGGCTGATCTGGCGACAAACGTTCCATATGGGCAAACAGGGAAAATTCCATTGACCTGCTCCTTTATCGTAAGCTGTGAATGTCGCCTTGCGAGGCGTCACCAAGGTAGAGAGAAAAATCCCCCTCTTTGGCTTCCATCGCATAGCGGGTCATCATATGGCGGACACCGCCGGACACGTATTTCAGGTTCGGAAGGTCATCCGTTCTGATCCATTCGGCGCCCTCAAGCGGCGTTGGTCGGGAACAGCTGGCCAGAAAATAGGTGTAATGCTGCTTTGTTTCCGCATCGTCGAATGAGGAATAGACCTGTTCGACCTCTACCTTCAGTCCACGTTCTGACAAGCCCTGGGTCAATCGGTTTCGCTGCCCACCCCGCTCGACCCCGGCGATTTGAACGGGACGATAGGCACCGTTGCTCTGCTCCAGCAAAACATTGTCATCTTTGCGGATGATCGCGCCGCATATCGTCGGTACCATGGCGTCGATTTCACGTTCGAGCCCCAGGCTGAAATACGACCCGCCGACATATCCAAGACCCTGCCCGACCGAGTGCGAGAACTCTGCCACTTCACCGATCAATAAGGTATGATCACCGGCGGGAAGGACCTGATGGGTCTCGCAGCAAAACTGCGCCAGCGCACCGTCGATCAGGGGCAGATCATAAAGACCATTGCTGTGCGCGACCTTTGCAAACCGGTCCCCTTTATACCCAGCGAAAGTATTCGATATCTCTTGCTGTCCATCTGCAAGCACATTCACCGCAAACCGGGTGCAGTTGGCGAAAATATCGTGGCTGGACAGAAACTTCCCCGGACACACCAGCAGCAATGGCGGGTCAAGCGATACGGACGAAAACGAGTTTGCGGTGAACCCAACTGGCGCGCCCTGCGGATCCCGTGCCGTCACCACTGTCACCCCGGTCATAAAGCTGCCAAAGGCGTCACGCAAAGCTCGGGGGTCCATACTTGTCATGGCTGGCACCCCCCCACAAATTCCAACAGCTGTGCGTTTACTTCGGCGGGATGAGTCATCGGCAACATATGTGCGGCACCTGCGATGATTGCCGCTTGTCCCGAGGGAACCAAACGCGCCATGTCCCGAGACATTTCAGGCGTCGAATTCGGCTCATCCGCGCCGGTCATGAACAAGGCGGGACAAGCGATATGGGCCAGCTCATCATCGGAAGGACCGTCCGTTTCGGCAAAGGCGGTATAGGCGGATTTGTAAGCCGCCGGATCAACCTCGGTCAGCCAGCGCCTGCAGGCCTGTCGCTCGGCGGACGAGGCTTCGCCAAACCAACGTTGCAACGTGACCGTGGGATCATTTGGCCCCGATACGTCCAAGGCCGAGGCACGTGCGACGACGGCCTTGCGCGCGGCAGCCGGACGCCGATGGATCGCATTCAATGCCGCAACGCCAAGAACGCTATCTGGCACATCCGTCGCCAGTCGGAGCGCTATCAGGGCGCCCATTGAATGGCCGATCAAGACAGCGGGCTCTGTTAGCACGGACGCCGTGCGGTGCACGTATGCCTCCAAGCCAGTCGGATGATCAAAGCTCGACTGACCATGTCCTGACATATCCGGGCACAAGACACGATACCCCGCCGCGACCAGAGCGTCGATCTGCGCACCCCACGCCTCGGCCCGCAGGCCAACCCCATGCAGCAGAATGACCAATGGCCCTTTGCCCCGATCAATCACCGCCAGGGTGCTGAGTTCAGACCGAGGCCGGGTTGTCCACGTCATGGCCCAAATCCTTGAGGTCCTGATAACGGTCGCCGATCCGATGATGGGGACGGCCCGAGGTTGCGCCACCCAGCACGACCACAATTTCATCCGCGCGCGGTGCGTCGGGGATTGCAAACTGCAGCGTCAGATAATGCGATCTACGCCCGGCATCATTCTTGTCCATCATGGGCACCATGATCGGAGTGTTCGCCGGACCGCGGGTATTGGTGAAGGACAGATAGGACTTGGCCCCAACCGCTTGACGATAGTAATTCCCGAAATGCAGCGTGTGGATCAGGCCCGAGGCATGTTCGACCTCGCCATCCAGCCCTACAACCGCCGCTTTGCCATAGGCTTCGATCACCTCGCCGCCACCTGCAAGCGTGACCATCCGGTCAGTCAACATTTGCCCCAGCACAGGCCCATAGGCCAGAATTTCCGGTCTCAGATCCTCGACATACCGGCCAGCCCAAGGGTTCGACACAACCGCCGCAACGGCAAACATGCGCCACGGGCGGTCGGCGGCACGAAATCCTTCAACCAGAACCTCTTCGTCGAAAGTCACTATTTTTCTGATATTTGGCTGCACTACCGTCTCCCCAAATCTGCTTGAGGAAATATCACCGTTAGAAACATCTTTTGACAAACGAAAGAACTTGAGCCTTAGGTATTAACAACACTAATAGGTTGGTTACCGATGGCAAAAACACTCCCTCCCCTGACGTGGTTCCGGTCGTTCGAAGCAGCGGCGCGGCGGCTTAGTTCAACTGCTGCAGCGGATGAAATCGGGTTGACGCAATCCGCAGTCAGCCAACAAATCAAAGCCTTGGAAACCCGTCTGGGCGTCGTTCTGTTCCACCGCCACGCGCGCGGTCTTTCTTTGACGGATGAAGGGCGGAAGCTGCTGCCACAGGTCGAGGCAGCCTTGGACATGCTGCACTCCGCCGCCTCGCCCTATTTGGCCGAGGAAAAGGCACGCCATATCACGGTCGCAGCCTCTATCAGTATTATCGAATGGGTCATCTCTCCGGCTTTGCCGGAATTTCAGGCCCAGCACCCCGAAACCTCACTCCGATTTGTCAGCACGATCTGGCCTGACGAATACGCAGCATCGCGCGCCGATATTGAGGTACGCTTTGGTTCAGAAAAACAAGTCGGGAAAAATGCGAAACCGTTGAATCCCAATCGCCTTGTCCCGGTGGTGTCGCCGAATCTAAGCGGCAATTGGCTTGATCTGCCTCTGATCGAATCCGTTGGCACATCGGACAGTTGGGCGTCATGGGGTGAAATCACCGGCCAGAAACTGCGCAAGCCATCATATTTTGTGGATTCCTATGGCCTCGCCCTGCAACTTGCTGTTTCAGGCAGCGGTGTTGCGCTGGTGAATTCTATCATCGCAGAGCAAGCCCTGAAATCAGGCAAAGTCCGCCTTGCCAGCAAAGATTCCGCACCCGCCAGTGAGGGCTATTTTTTATCCGTCCTTCGCAACTCAGCCGAGGTATCGGATTTCACCGATTGGTTTTCCGGCCTTATTTCTTGTGCCTGAGGGTCTGATTCAGACACACCCATGTCGCATATGGGGATATCGCCGCGCCCGAAAATAATGAAGTTTGGAAGAAAAGGTCCGATTCATGAGATATTCCGGCTTTCGAGTTATCAAAGAGGCGCTAACCGGCCACAAAGGGTGGAAACCGGTTTGGCGTGAACCTGAACCTAAGGCCCATTACGACATCATCGTAATCGGTGGCGGCGGGCATGGTCTGGCAACCGCGCATTACCTTTCCAAAATCTACGGCCAACGAAATGTTGCCGTAATCGAGAAAGGCTGGATCGGTGGCGGAAATGTGGGCCGAAACACCACGATCATTCGCTCGAACTACCTGCTGGATGGGAATGAGCCGTTCTATGAGTTCTCGCTGAAGCTGTGGGAAGGGCTCGAGCAGGACCTGAACTATAACGCAATGGTCAGTCAGCGCGGTATCGTCAATCTGTTCCATACAGACGGACAGCGTGACGCCTATACGCGACGTGGCAATGCGATGATCCTGAACGGGGCCGATGCCGAATTGCTGGACGCAGATCAGGTGCGGCGCGAACACCCTTATCTGAATTTCGACGACGCTCGCTTTCCGATCAAGGGCGGCCTTGTTCAACGGCGCGGCGGCACCGTGCGCCATGATGCAGTGGCCTGGGGCTATGCCCGGTCAGCCGACCTGCATGGCGTCGATATTATCCAGAACTGTGAAGTTACCGGGCTGCGGATCGAAGATGGCAAATGTCTTGGGGTCGAAACGACTAAGGGCTTTATCGGCGCCTCCAAAGTCGGATGCGCAGTTGCGGGCAGTTCGGGGCGCGTTATGGGGATGGCCGGACTGCGCCTGCCTATCGAAAGCCACGTTCTACAAGCCTTTGTATCTGAGGGGCTAAAGCCTGTCCTGCCCAGTGTCATCACCTATGGCGCGGGGCATTTTTATGTCAGTCAGTCCGACAAGGGCGGGCTGGTGTTTGGTGGCGATCTTGACGGCTATAACACCTATGCCCAACGCGGCAACTTGCCCGTGGTCGAGGATGTTTGCGAAGGTGGCATGGCATTGATGCCGATGATCGGACGCGCCCGGTTGCTGCGGATGTGGGGTGGCGTGATGGACATGTCGATGGATGGCTCTCCGATCATTGACCAAACGCCGGTCGAGGGCCTCTATTTCAACGGGGGCTGGTGCTATGGCGGGTTCAAGGCAACTCCGGCTTCGGGCTATTGCTTTGCACATCTGCTTGCGAAGGACGAACCGCACCCTGTCGCAACGGCCTATCGGTTGGACCGGTTCCGCACCGGCCGGATGATCGACGAAAAAGGCGCGGGCAATCAGCCCAACCTGCATTAAAGGGGACAGCAGACATGATAATCAACCACCCCCTTCTTGGGCCTCGCGACGCATCGGAATTCACCTATCTGGGCGACGCCGCGCTGATTGACCGCCCCGATTGGCAGGCGGAAAATGCCGCCGAGGTCTTTCACGACTATGCCTATCTGCGTGACAACCCGGCAGGCGAGCACCGTGAACTTTGGTACCACGAAACAGGTGACCGATCCTGGCTGGTAGTCACGCGCAACACGCTGACCCACGAGATTTCAAAGGTGGAACTGGCCCGCGATGTGGCCCGCGAACGGGGGCGCTCCAAATGACGCAGGTGAACCGGCTGAATGGCGGACAGATCGACCGCAATACAACGCTGAACTTCCGCTTTGACGGGCGCAGCTATACCGCCCATCCCGGCGACACTTTGGCATCTGCCCTGCTGGCCAATGATGTGCGTCTGATCGGGCGGTCTTTCAAATACCACCGTCCGCGCGGATTGCTGACCGCAGGATCCGAAGAGCCGAACGGCCTGGTCGAACTACGCTCGGGTGCCCGCAAAGAGCCCAATACCCGCGCAACAACCATCGAGATGTTCGAGGGGCTTGAGGCGCGATCACAGAACCGCTGGCCCAGCCTGAAATTCGACGCGCTGGCCGTGAATGACATGTTTTCCAACTTCCTGTCTGCGGGTTTTTACTACAAGACTTTCATGTGGCCTGCAGCCTTCTGGGAAAAGCTGTACGAGCCTACAATCCGTCGCGCAGCCGGGCTTGGATCGCTTTCGATGCAAGAGGACCCGGACGAATACGACAAGGGCTTTCGCCATTGCGATCTGCTGATCATCGGTGCCGGACCAGCCGGGCTTATGGCCGCTTTGACCGCTGGTCGTGCGGGCTCGGACGTCATTCTGGCGGATGAGGATTTCGCCCTTGGCGGTCGCCTGAACAGCGAAACACTCATCATTGACGATGCTGCGGCGTCTGACTGGGCGGCGCAGGCTGTGGCCGAGCTGTCCGCGCTTCCCAATGTGCGCCTGATGCCGCGCACCACGGTCATCGGCGCGTTTGACCACGGAATTTATGGCGCAGTCGAGCGTACGGGCGATCATCTGCCCAGTCTGCCCGCAGGCAAACCCCGGCAAATCCTGTGGCGTATCTATACCCAAAAGGCGCTGCTGTGCGCAGGCGCGACCGAGCGGCCAATCGCGTTCGAAAACAATGATCGCCCCGGCATCATGACAGCCAGCGCCCTGCGGACCTATGCCAACCGGTTTGGAGCAGCGGTATCGCAGCGCGTCGCGGTCTTTACCAACAATGATGACGGTCACCGCACCGCAGCTGATCTGCACGCCAAAGGTGTGAAAATCACCGCGGTGATCGATGTACGCAAGGACGCGCCAATCAGCCACGAATACGAAGTTCTACAGGGCGCTCAGGTCACAAATACCAAGGGCCGTCTGGGGCTGAGTTTTGTCGAAGTCGCCCTGCCCGATGGCTCAACCCGGACATTGGAATGTGGTGCCTTGGGCGTTTCTGGTGGGTGGAACCCGAATGTCCACATGACCTGTCATCAGCGGGGCCGCCCCACCTGGGATGAGACGCTGGCCGCCTTTGTTCCCGGCGCGGACCTGCCGGTGGGCATGTCCGTTGCCGGCGCGGCAAACGGCGATATGTCGACCTACGGCGCGCTGCGCTCTGGCGCCGAGGCCGCAATCGCCGCTTTGGACCTGACCAGTGCCAAACCCGATCTGCCCGAGGCCGAGGACGCGCCCATCGCGCAGACACCATTCTGGTACGTCCAGGGCTGCAAACGCGCCTGGCTTGACCAACAGAACGATGTGACGGTCAAGGATGTCCGTCTCAGCTATCAGGAGGGCTTCCGTTCGGTCGAGCATCTGAAACGCTATACCACGCTGGGCATGGCCACGGACCAGGGCAAGACCTCGAATATCGGCGGGCTGGCGATCATGGCCGAGCTGGCCGGTAAGTCGATCCCCGAGACCGGTACCACCATCTTCCGCCCGCCCTATACCCCCGTCCCGATTGCTACTTTCGCAGGCCGGATGAAGGGCAAAGAGTTCCACCCTACGCGCCTGACGCCCTCACATCACTGGGCCGAAGAACGCGGCGCGGTGTTTGTCGAGGTTGGAAACTGGCTTCGTGCGCAGTGGTTCCCCCTGCCCGGCGAGACCCATTGGCGCGAGAGCGTGGACCGTGAAGTGCGTCAGACGCGTGCCTCGGTCGGGGTGTGCGACTGCACGACATTGGGCAAAATCGACGTCCAGGGCACCGATGCGGCAGCGTTCCTGAACCGCGTCTATGCCAATGCTTTCGCCAAGCTGGCAGTCGGCAAAACCCGCTATGGCCTGATGCTGCGCGAAGATGGCATAGCCATGGATGACGGCACCGCCGCGCGACTGGCCGAGGATCATTTCGTCGTAACCACAACGACCGCAAATGCCGTATTGGTCTATCGCCACATGGAGTTCGTGCGCCAGTGCCTGTGCCCGGACATGGACGTGCAGTTGATTTCCACCACCGAGGGATGGGCGCAATATGCGGTCGCCGGGCCCAATTCGCGCAAGCTGTTGCAAAAGATCGTCGACCCGGAATTCGACATCTCGAATGAGGGCTTCCCTTTCATGGCCTGCGGCACCATCACCGTGTGTGGCGGCCATCGGGCGCGGCTGTTCCGGATTTCGTTCTCTGGCGAGTTGGCATTCGAAATCGCGGTTCCCTCTCGCTATGGCGACGCGCTGATGCGGCGGCTGATGACCGAGGGCGAAGAGTTCGACGTTGTCCCCTATGGCACCGAAGCACTGGGCGTCATGCGGGTCGAAAAAGGCCATGCTGCAGGCAGCGAGTTGAACGGCACCACAACCGCCCTGAACCTAGGAATGGGCCGCATGGTGTCCAAAAAGAAGGACAGCATCGGATCAACTCTGTCGGAACGCGAGGGACTGAACCAACCCGATGCACTGATGCTGGTGGGGATCAAACCGTTGGAGCCTGAAAACAAGGTAACCGCCGGTGGCCACCTGATGAACACTGACGGCCCGGTCGATGCAGCCCATGATCAGGGCTATGTCACCTCAGCCGTCTACTCACCCATTCTGAGCAGCAATATCGGGCTGGGATTGTTGAAAAACGGCGGCGACAGGCTGGGCGAGAAAATGCGCCTTGTCTCTCCGCTGACGGACCTGACGGTCGAGGTGGAAATTGTCTCGGCCCATTTCGTTGACCCGGAAGGAGAACGTCTGCGTGGATAATCTGGTTGCGATAACCGCCCTCGGCGCGGCTGACCCTCGGGTAGACACGGTTGGGCCTGCCACCTGTTCCGAAATACCGGGCGTGGCGTTGGTATCAGTCGCGGCGCGGCTCGGTCAGGAAACAGCGGCCAAAGCCGCATTGAAGAAACTAATTGGCGCTGAGGCACCAAAGGTCCAGAGGTTTGAAGGAACCGCAATCACCGCCTTTTGGGCGGGGCCAGAGCAATGGATGGTTGAAGCACCGCATGACACGCACGAGGACCTTGCTACGCAAGTAAAATCTGCCATTGGGTCTGCGGCCTCTGTCACGGAACAGACCGATGCCTGGGTGCGTTTCGACTTGGCTGGTGCGAACATTCAAGCAGTGCTGGAGCTTTTGTGCCAGTTGGATCTGCGCATATTGACTAAGGGAACGGCGGCGCGCAGCTCGATCCACCATATTGGCTGTTTCGTGCTGTGTCGTGGTTCGGATCACTACAGCCTGTACGGTCCGCGCTCGTCCGCCAAATCTCTGCACCATGCGATCCTGACGGCGATGCGATCGGCGCTTTAGTCAGCGCCTAGACCGAGGGCAAAGGGGCGTTATCCTCAACCCGGAAACGGTTGATGCGGCGCCTGTCCTCGCTGGGGCTCAGGCCAAAAGCCGACCGGTAATGTGTCACCAAGGGCGCAACAGATCCATAGCCGACAGCGGCTGCGATCTGGGAAATGGGGTCTTTGGTATAAACCACCATCTGACGCGCCGCTTTCATCCGCATTGTGCGGTAATAATGGCTGGGGCTGTGTCCGGTTGCCTGTTTGAATGCCCGCTCGATCTGACGAGGTGTGACGCCCATTTGTTTCGCAACTTCGGCAATCGAGATCGCTTGACCAATATTGGCGGCAAACATTTCAACGCTGCGTGAAACAAGCGGTGGAAGGCGGTCTCCCGTTTTCGGCGCTGTCGCATTGGGCACCTGCTGACGCACTGCCGCACCGCGCATCATCGGATGTTGAAACCAGCACGCAACCTCATGCGCAATGTCACCGCCCAAGCGATCGTGAACCAAATGCAGTGCCAGGTCGAACCCTGCCGCTGCACCGGCGGCGGTATAGCGCGTCACGGTGCGCACGATCACTTCGCTCCGGGCGTCCATATCGGGAAACTCGGCCTCAAAAGCCGCCTCATAGCACCAGTGGACCGAGACCGGCTGACCTGCCATTGCACCGGATCGCACAAGAGGGAATACGCCACCGCTGATCCCGCCCAGAACTGTTCCGTGCCTCCCAAGACCACGCAGCAAGGCATTGCCGCTAACAGCGTTGTCAAAGACCGAAGACGGGCTGCTGAGCAGGAATAGAATGTCGATATTCCTGCAGTCCGCCAACGCGCGATCTGCTTCGAACCCAACCCCTGCGCTTGACTGAACCTTTTGACCACGTTCAGAAACCAGCGACCATCTAAACGCTTGATGACCTGCGATTTCATTGGCCGCCCGCAGGGGTTCGATCACCGATGTCAAACAAGCCATCGGAAAGCCATCAAACAGCAGAAAGCCGATATCGATTCTGTCCTGATCCGTCATAGACCCGTCCTAACAAGTTCCTGGCGGCAACCCTACACCAAGTTTATGCCCAACGGATCAGTCCAATAATGGCAGAGGTCGCATAGAACGCCTGCAACAGCAAAAACGTCCAGCGCCGATCAATCAATGCCCATGCGGCAAACAGTGCAGACGACACCAACAGTAGAGAGAATCCAAGAATCTCAGCGCCAATATTCGAAGCAATCAGCAAGGCATAAGCCATGGCCAGAACCGATCCGGTGATCTCAAACAGTGTTGTCAGGCGGCGGTTAGCTGTTCTGTCTTCCGTCATCAGTTACACTTTCCTTTGCCGAAAGAAGAAGACAGCGTCAGCGGACCAGATTTGCATGCCGACTGATGTTCGAAGTCTGTGATATCCTCCGGGTATAGATTGTTCATTTCGAAGCTCCGCGTACATTGTGTTCGCGATACCTAATCTGACATTTGCCTTTGCCGCAAATGAATGATTATCATTCAATGATCAAAATCTGTCATGGGAAATCATGAACGAACGTTTGGAAATAGACGCCTTGCGCGCGCTGCTCGCAATCGCGACCTATGGTGGTGTAACCCGTGCGGCCCGACATCTGGCGCTTTCGCAATCGGCAGTCAGCCATAAGATCGGCCGTTTAGAGCGCGCACTGAATTGCAAACTGCTGACTCGTCGCAAAGGTGCCCCCCTGTTCACCGAAGACGGGCTGCGTCTTTGTGAATACGCCCGTCGAATTACCACTCTGCATGACGAAGCGGTGGCCTCACTTGGTAACAGGCCGCTCACCGGCCATTTGCGGCTTGGCATGACCGAGGATGCGACAACCAGCGGGATCGCCCAAATTCTTGGACGTTTCACGCGGCTGTACCCCGATGTTCGCGTACGAACCCGCACTGGTCAAAGCCTGAATGTTCAGGATTGGTTGAAGGGAGGTGAATTAGACTTGGCGGTGATTCAGATATTTCGCAACGACGTGCAGCCCGAAGATCTGATCCTGTTTCAGGATTCCCTTCATTGGGTCAAATCACCCGACTATCGTCTGAATCTGTCAGAACCGGTTCCGTTTCTGTCCTTTGACACACAGTGTTTCTACCGAAGATGGGGAATGGAAGACAGTCAGCAGCAGGACCACCGTTTTGACAATATCCTGGAATGTCCAAGTGCAGCAGGAATCCAGTCGGCTGTTCGATCTGGGCTGGGCATAGCGCTATTGAACGGGATGCACATTACACCAGACATGGAAGTCATCAACGATGTCTTTCCGACCCCTCCAGAGCTTGCCTATGTCGCACGGGTTCAGATGAACAACCGCAACGCCGTGACAAAAGCCCTGATTGCGGAGATAGCAAGAGAAGTCGAACGCGCGTTTCCCTTGCGCGTAGCAGTTTAGTGGTCAGGTCTTCATTAAACCAAAGCCACTCGACATCCTCTGTCGCCGGCGGTCGATTGACTTGCGGAACGCTGTTTCGCTGACCAGTGACAGCGGAAAAAGAACCCTCTCGCCAACGCCGTCAATCACGGTCAGCTTGCCGCTTCTTTCCTGCGCACGAACGATGTTTTCGAACCCCATGTCACCCACAATGATCCGGCCGCTTTCGAGATCGTCAAACAGTTCCATCAATTCAGCATGAAGACGTTCACGTCCGGCTTGATCCTTGGCCAGCGCGACGCGTTCCGAATGCAGGGTTGGCGCAAGATCTCCGTCCGGGCCGGTCAGTTTTTCCACCACTATCGCCGGGCCCGCTGATGTTGGCGCATATCCCATGAATTGCGCCAACCTCTCGATCTCGGGGCATCCACGGTTGAGCGCCGCCAGATATTCGTTTGCTTCGCGGTTCCATTGGCGCAGATTGCCATAGCGCCATTCGGCATAACGCGGCAGAAAATGGCTACGCACAGGTTCGTCCACCCGCACTTTCAGCAGCGCCCCTTCGACCTCGGGGTGCTGATAAATCAGATAGTTGCGACTTTTTCGCAGGGGTTTGTGGTCGCTCAGGTCAATCATGTCCGGGTGTTCCAACAGGGGTTGGGGTATGTGTCCTTGAATGCCGGACAGCCCAAGTGGGCGCATTCATAGAATTTTCTCAAACCTGTTACAACTCACCTTTTGATCAGGGCCCAAGATTGGGACGCGGCAAAAGGATAAAGGCCTGGTCACCAGTTGATACGACAACAGGCGTCGAGACCCAGTCGCCTGGATCGAACGGAGGTGTAATCCCATCGCATCTATCGGGCTGCTTCCAGCACATGATGATCTCGGCCCCGGTCAGATAGTTTAACCGCAACCGCAGCCCCCGTTCGAATTGAACTCTGGCGTCTGCCGCACCATTCACGCCAAGAAAATGTCCATAAATATACACGGTTTCGGCCTGTTCAGGCAGGCTTTGCGCCAATGCGCGCGTTGCTTTTTGCCAAGGCGGGATGAACATAAACGATGTTTTGCCAATGAGCATCAAATTGATCATCAACACGCACATCAACAAGATACGCGAAACACTTAACCATCTTTTTGAAGACTGCAGAAACTGAACCCCACACGTGGTGAGCACGACCCCAAACAAGATCCAAAGCCAGTTCAATGCCCGGACAGGGACCTGCACCCCCGACATCATCGCCTTGAGGATAAGCGGTGCCAGGCCAGCAATTGCAGCCATCAGGATCGCGACGGCAAACAGCCGTCTTCGGGTAAACAGGAACCCCCAGGCGCCTGCAAATAGGGCCAAGAGCATCAAGCCATAGCTGATTGTCCCTCCGCCCATTGTATAGATGATGGATCGGAGGAATACTTTGACCTTGGTAAGGTTCAGCAGCAGGTCATCGACCGAATTTACTTCGTTCGGCCCACGCCATTCAGCAACCGGAATACCGAATATGCCATGGTAGAAGTAGTTCAGGGTGTAAACACACAGGAGCGCCAGAACCAGGCTGACAAAGAAAATGATCAACGTAACAGCGACGTTTGTATAGGTTTTTGGTGCCTTGTTTGACAGCAGGATCAGTGTCAGCAACAGGAACGGATAGGTCGTGTAGGCCATGAAGGATAAGGGCACTGCTAGAACCAACAGGGCCAGCGACACACGATGCGGAAGAAACAGAACTGCCAGGCTGTACAAGGTGATAACCCAGATCCCCGGCAGCAACGTGTTGAACCAGTATGAAATCAGGAATGCTGGAACCGAAAACGCAATGAATAGCGCAAGATAACCTTTGTACCAGATCGGGTCCGAACGCTCCATGATCGCGACTGCCGCCGCAGCCGAGAACAAGCCCCAGGCTATGTTATAGAGATACATGCTTATTTGTGAGGGCCATAGAAATGGCCGGAACTGCCACCAGTAGTTCAACCAACGACCTTCATCCAAGGCCTTGTGGTAGGCAATCTCGGTCCAGCCCAGCAGCGCCGGGAAATCATCATGACGTACGAAAGGGTCGAAAAGCTGTGGCCAGTTGATCAGGAACAACGCAGCGGTGCAAAGCAGGGACAGAAAAAGAAACTCCTGCCGAGATGTTTTTTCCGTCATGATTTGTCGCCATATGACCTTGCAATAACAGAGGCCCGGACCTGCGCGATCGCGGTGACAGCCGACCGGGGCAAGGCACGCACAACCAGCTTGCGTAGGGTCCAGCCTAAACTGCCGACCTCTTTCAACGCGCCGGGCGCGACTTTGGTATCCAGCACGTCCTGAGACAGCCGGGCTGCCCCTGATTGGTTCGCATAGAGGACAGAATTATACCGATACCAGGGTTCGATCGATTGATCCCCGAACATCTCAGGCCGCAAACAATCATAGGCCGTGTATCCCCGTTCAGCGAACAAACCCTGCCAAAAGGACAGGCGCTGTTCATTTATGTGAAACTCGCCGCCCTGCCCCGGAACGGCGGCTGAGAACAGGACCAGATCGCTATGTGTGGTCAGGCTCTGAACCAGGCTGGCCGACGCGTCATGCGGCAAGTGTTCACCGACCTCAAGCGACTGAGCCAAATCAAACTGGCGTCCAAGCTCGACCGGTTTGGACAGATCTGCACCGATAAACGCCTCAGCCGGTATCGCAAGCTTGTCACGATCCACATAGTCGCCATCGACACCGGCAATATCCTTGCAACCCGCGGCCTGCCACTCCGACAGCCACACACCCCGCCCGCAGCCAAAGTC
Organism: Ruegeria sp. CDSA236; assembly: GCF_059611285.1. Lineage (NCBI taxonomy): Bacteria > Pseudomonadati > Pseudomonadota > Alphaproteobacteria > Rhodobacterales > Roseobacteraceae > Ruegeria > Ruegeria sp. CDSA236. The sequence continues at coordinate 257,218 of NZ_JBXWPG010000006.1, read as the reverse complement.
CACGACACTGTCCGCAGAGATTTTTCCTAGAAGGCAAGCAATTAGCCTGTTTGCGGACCGCCGGGCGCCCTGGTCAATATAGTCAAAGAACTCGTTTGAATAGATATGCGACATTGCCAATCTCTAGGTTGAATTCTGCGGTTTATAGACCCACAGCCGTAGGAACGCGAAGTTGATCACAGGCAGAACAACTACAACGACAGCGGCCGAGACAACTTCGCTCAGGCCAAAACGAGGGCCGGCCAGTCCGGTAATCGCAGCTGAAACCAGCAGCCCAATTCCGACCATGCAAAGAAACCGCCCAAACTGTGCAGGAACCACCAGCGCCTGCCCGAAGGTCCAGACTGTTTGCCCAATATATTGGATCAGGATTGCGGACCCAAAAGCCAATGCATTGGCGATCCAGGGCGAATGAAACACGCGCAACAGGCCCAGATAAGCCAGCATGTAGTAACCAGCCACGCATAAGCCCACGATGGCAAACCGGATTATGCGGCGCCGTTCGCTCATTTCTGCGCGGTCTTCTCTTCTACTATGGTGTCCAAAATCTCTGAGGTCTCTTGATCTACAAAATAGAGTGGTCGGTTTTTGGCCTCGATATACAGACGTCCGAGATATTCCCCCATGATTCCAAGCGTCAACAGCTGGATACCCGAGAAGAAACTGATCACCAGAACCGTCGACGCCCAACCCGCAACTGCGTTGTAAAGGATCAAGGACCAAAAGACGTAGACCGCCATCAGCGCGGCGATAATCAGTGTCAGAAAGGCCATTCGTGTGGCGATCTGCAGCGGTTTGATCGAAAAACTCGCCAGTGCATCAAGCGCAAAGCGGATCATCTTGGACATCGGGTATTTGGTCTCGCCCGCGATCCGTGGGTCGCGGATGTATTCGATCCCGATTTGACGGAAACCAACCCAAGCGAACATGCCCCGAACGAACCGCGCGCGTTCCGGCATACTCAGAACCGCATCCAGCGCCCGACGGCTAACAAGCCGGAAATCACCCGTGTCATTTGGAATGGGTACGTCCGAAAGCCGGTTCAATATGCGGTAGAAACCATGAGCTGTTACTTTCTTAATCCAACTTTCGCCTTTTCGCTCACTCCGACGCCCATAAACCACATCATAACCCTGATCCATCATCGCCATCATGTCCGACAAAAGCTCCGGCGGGTCTTGCAGATCAGCATCCAACATGAAAATCCGCTGCCCTAGGGCTGCATTCAGCCCCGCTGTCAGAGCGATCTGGTGACCGCGGTTACCCGATAGCTTCAAACCGCGAATACGCGGGTGAAACTCGCTTTGGGCACAGATTGCGCGCCATGTTTCGTCATTAGACCCATCATCCACCAGAATAATCTCGGATTCGGCGTTCCACTGTTCAGTCGCAGCGATCAGGCGCTCCACCAGTAAGGGGATCGACTCCTCTTCGTTCATGCATGGAATGACGACAGACAGTAACATCTAACCTCCGGGCGCAATTTTGCGGCGCACCTATCGCAAAACGGACCACCCAAGGAATAGCGTTCACTTGGCGTTGTAGATGTATTGATATCCCAACAGACGCATCAGCGAACAAGCCGAGCGCCGAGTTTTCACCTGTAGTTACCCAACCGACACAGGAATAGGCCCTACCCAACAGTTTGACTGCCTCTCATCCTGAAATTCCCTTGCCTGCAAGAAACAGTAATTCTGGGCCATCTAAATTGGATGAATTCGCTCAACATGGGTTATGTGAATCGCTTACCGAGCCTTTTTTGCTGGGGGGCTCGAAAACAATGTCTGAGATGTGAAACACCTAAGCGTCCAAGACAAGAGCTGGTGTTGTGGCGGAGAGACAGGGATTCGAACCCTGGAGACGGTCTCCCGCCTACACACTTTCCAGGCGTGCGCCTTCGACCACTCGGCCACCTCTCCGTGCGGGCGTTATTTGGACTATCGCCTGAGGATTTGCAAGGCCCGATTAGCGTAAAATTCTCTGGCTCGTTTCAGGTCCGAACTTGCCTCAGGGTTCGTCACCATCTCCGTCGGAAAGATCAGCCTCGGTCAATTCGGCGGGCGAAGAGGCCGGGGGCGCTTTTGTCGCTGAAACAGGCTCAGATGGGGGCATTTGCGCATTACCTGACGATTGAAGGGCCTCGGGGTTTCGCAGCCAGACATCACGCTGAGCAAACGGAATCTCGATCCCCTCTTCGACAAAGCGGCGATTGATCTCATGGTTCATGTCGGACTTCACCGAAAGAACCCAATTCACATCCCGCAAAATGGCGCGGATTTCAAAGTCCAGAGAATCCGCACCGAACCCCTGAAACACAACGCTGGGTGCCGGATTCGCCAATACCATCGGATGTGCGTTGGCGATTTCGCCCAGGATTGTCTCAACCACGCGGGTATCGGTACCATAGGCCACCCCGACCGGGACAATGACGCGTCCGATCGTATTTCCACGGGTATAGTTGGTGACAACACCGCTGATCAGGTCCGAGTTCGGGACAATGACATCTGTTCGATCGAAGGTCTCAATCCGGGTCGAGCGTACCGAGATGTCGCGCACATAACCCATCATCCCGTTTACGTCGATCCAATCGCCTTTTGAGATCGGACGTTCGACCAAAAGGATAATGCCGGACACAAAGTTCGAGACAATGGTTTGCAGACCAAATCCGATCCCGACAGAGAGCGCCCCGGCCACGATGGCCAGAGACGACAGATCGAAACCCGCAACCATGATAGCGACCAAGGCTGCCAGAAAGATACCGACATACCCCGTCCCTGAAACAATCGCGTTTTGACCACCGGGATCAATGCTCGTCTTTGGCAACAAAGAGGTCCGCAACCCACCCTGCAGGGCGCGTGTCAGTCCGTATCCGATCAGGAAAACCACCAGAAAAGTAAAGAAATTACTGGGCGAGACGGTCACGCCCCCAATGTCGAACCCCAAAAGGAGCCGCGACCATGCCTCTAACAAATCGGTCTCGCGTGCGCCCCAGATCAGCGCCAGAACCGGCAGGGCCAAAATGGCCATGGCAAAGCCAATCAGAACCGAAAACAATGTGTCCCGGGCTGCCTCACCCTTGCGGGTTATCAATCCATAAACCGAAGTCAGGAATCGTTGAAGGATGATCAGTGCGGCAATCAGGATCAACGATTTTACCGCTGGAAAAACAATGGCCTCAGCCGCGTTGTTATAACCGATGGCAGCCAGAACTGGGCTGACAACTCCCAACAGGAACAATGCTCGGCGCAAGAATTCGACCAGCTGGATGACCCCGGTTCCACGGGCATTGCCATCAGGTTCTGCCTGCACCTCGGCAAGCCGTATCTGCCGCGCACGCAACAGAACCAGAGCAGTTGCAAGAATAACTGGGAAGCCCACAACCGCGCGCGTCGCATCCGAAGTATTCTCGATCTGTTCGAAAAGGTTCCCAAGATCATGCAAAATGAGAAAAACGGCAAGCAGATCCAGGTAGATTCGAAGCTCGGTGATCCGCTTTGGCGAGAGCTTTCTGAAACCCTGCGCCTGCTGCATTACATAGACCTGACGACCAATCCAGTCGTAGTACAGAACAATGGCCGCCCAGAACGGTACGTTTTGTATCAGAAGGGTTCCCCGCAATCCCAATATCCCCGTCAAGACGACGGCTTTTACCAGCAACAAAACACCCAGCCATGGCAGAATTATCCGAAACAGCGATGTCAGGAATGTCCATACGCCAGTTCCCTGCCCCCCTATGGTACGCAGATAGTTCCCAGCAGCCTCGGACCAACGTTTTCCATAGCCCAGCAAAACAATGGCCACGAAGACCAGCAAAAGAATTCCAAGCCCCTGTTTGCGAAGCTGCTCATGCACCACGTCTGTTTGGTAGTTCTGCACAGCCTCGTTGAAAAGGCTTCGGCCCGCTTCAGTCAGGTCAACCCAGGCTGGTCGCCAATAGCTGGGGTTCAGTGGCGATGGGCCGCGCTCCAACAGCTCTTTTTTCTGCCTATTTCGCAGGATCTGGTCAATTTCTGCGATCAGTCCGTTGGCGCGACTGAAGGCCTCGTCGGAAATGATATGCGGCACCCGCAGCGCGTTCAGTTGGTTTTCAAGATGTGAACGCAGCGTAGCAATGTCTTCCGGTTCGGTTGCATCACCTTCCGGTCCGGGACCCAAAGCCTTGATCTGGCTTTCAAGGGTCTGAATACGCTCGGTATTTGCACCACGCGCGCTGTTGAAAACATCTCGATAGGTATGAATTTCCGATCGCAGATTTTCCAGCGAAGCGTTCGAGGCCCGATTGGCCTCGATCACATCTTCGGCCCGATCCGCCGTTTTTACCCAACCCTGATAGTAGTCACTTTGCCGATCCGAAAGCTGGGCCGTTGCAGGGCCAGACAGAACTGCAAACAAAAGTGAAACAAGGGCCAGAAACAGGCGGACCTGCCGCAACATCATACGTCCTCGAAAACGCCCGGAATGCTACGCGGCGCCTCGGTCATCCAATCAGGAACAGGCAATTCTTTTTCGCGCAGGAACTCCGGGTTGAACAGCTTGGATTGATAGCGCGTGCCATAATCACACAGAATCGTAACAATGGTATGGCCCGGACCCAGATCCTTGGCCAGGCGCACGGCGCCAGCCATGTTGATGGCGGTCGATCCGCCCATGACCAGACCTTCGTCGCGCAGAAGGTCAAAAATATATGGCAACGCTTCGTTATCCGTCATCTGATAGGCGAAATCCGGTTTGAACCCCTCAAGGTTCTTGGTGATCCGCACCTGCCCGATACCTTCCGCGATCGAGCTTCCCTCCATCGCGATCTCACCGGTTTTGTAATAGGAATACAACCCGGCCCCCATCGGATCGACCAATGCGATCTTGACGCCTTTGGGCTGCAGGGCCTCGGCCACACCGGCCAACGTGCCACCTGAACCAACCGCACTGACAAAGCCGTCGACCTTACCGCCGGTTTGCTCCCAGATCTCGGGGCCGGTGGTCTCGACATGGCTCTGACGGTTGGCGACGTTGTCGAACTGATTGGCCCAGATTGCGCCATTGGGTTCCGTCTGCGCCAGTTCTTCAGCCAGACGGCGAGAGTAATGTACAAAGTTGTTCGGGTTGCGATACGGCGCTGCCGGGACCTGAACCAACTGTGCACCCGCAAGACGCAGCATGTCTTTCTTTTCTTCGGACTGGGTCTCCGGGATCACGATCACGGTCTTGAAGCCCATCGACGCCCCGACAAGCGCCAGACCGATACCGGTGTTTCCAGCGGTGCCTTCAACGATGGTGCCCCCAGGTTTCAGGTCGCCCCGTGCTATGGCATCGCGAATGATATAAAGAGCGGCACGGTCCTTGACCGATTGACCAGGATTCATGAACTCGGCCTTGCCAAGAATTTCACACCCGGTTTCCTCACTGATACGGCGCAGCCGGATCAACGGAGTTTTCCCTACTGCGTCGGCAAGGTCTTTCGCAATGCGCATGGCGCCCTCATTTCTTTACGTATCAACGAAGATTTACAGATGCTGCGCAACAACCACAAGCCGCGATCACGCCCCACGCAGCCTGTCTCTGTGCCGAGCCAGCCAATGCGCCAGTGACAATAGCGGCAAATCCTTGAACCCATGCCCGTCGACTTGATCCATGAACTGAGCAAAGGGAATGATTTTGGTGCGGATATCCTCACCTTCCGAGGCAAGCCCGCCATCGTCTATCGTTTTCTCAAGATCGGCCAACCCTACGTAAAGATAGACGTATTCGGTGGACGATCCGCTGGACGAATAGGCCTCTCCGGCAAATTCAAGCGACTTGAGGCTGATCTGGGCCTCTTCCATCGCCTCACGCCGCGCTGCCTGTTGCGGCGTTTCACCCGGGTCAATCATGCCTGCAACGGGTTCCCACATCCACGGCTCGGGGTCTTCGATCAGGAAAACCGGTGTCCGAAATTGTTCAACCAAAAGCACCGCATCACGCCTCGGATCATATGGCAGAACCACCACAGCACTGCCCTGCATCAATCCGTTGCGGTTCAGCACCGACCCCATCGTGCCGTCATTCCTTCGGTGTTGAAGCTGAACCTCCTGCATGCCGAAATAGTCAATATAGGCATGGGTATGCTCGTGTACGATCACATCCTTCTTCGGATCACGCGCGTCACCGGTTCCGCGTTTGCGTGCAGCCAGCTTGGCCCAGGCGCGGGTTCGGATCGATGGAAAACTGCGCGCGATCTTGAGGGCATCGGCCTTGCCGTAATAGCCCATGACCTCTTGCGCGGCGGTTAGGGTCAAATCCGCCCACGCGTCTGCCCAGTCCTGCAAGGACCATAGCTCACCGGGCGACCACAGGTCAGGCTCGGGAAAGAACACGCTGACTTCGACAACAGAGCCATCGGGCAATTCAATGGGCTGCCGCTGCAGATCATAATCAAACCCCCCTTCATAGAAAATCAGTCGCTTGAAATCCTCGGGTTCGAGGCCCTGAACCAGAAGGCCATCCGCAACGCCCCCACGTTCTGGCTGGATCATCGGAAATGCCTCGTCGCGCACGCTGTAAACCGCGTGATCCTTCAGCTTGGCCTCTGACAAAGTCAAGCGTGACAGCGGACGGCCAAGCACCAGTTGCAGCAGTGGCAGATGCCGAAGCGTGCCATAGAAAAACAGATCGTTCACAAGGGTATCTCGCGTTGGTATTTGGGTGCTAGCGCCAGCGGCGGCTTGCTTCTTCCGTCGCCAAACCGGCGATAAGAGCGCCAATAGCCAAAGTCCACAGAATTTCCGGAGCTAACAACTGTTCGCCATAGCCAACGCCAATCTTGAATATCGCCATAAGGGCCTCGAACGGGCCGTCATAGCGGTGGCGCATGGCCAAGCGGAACATCTCATAGGTGCCCTGAACGAAAAGACCCCAAAACACCAGCGAGGCAATGCCTGTCAGTCCGTTATTGACGGCAGCGGTCCACCCTTTGCCGGTTCGCTTACCCATGATTTTCCAACCACACGCGACCCCAAGGGCCATGTTGACGACAGTGAAGTAGCCATAGCTTTTGCCTTCTTCACCATTTGCTATGATCATGCTGGAAACCAGAAATGCCACCACCGCCAGACAAAGGGCTGCGACAAGACGTGAGGCGCTGGGCATTCTAAAGGTCCGTTTACTAAGTAGGTTTCGCTATGGTGATCTGTGTCACATCACAGTTGCCGGTGTCAAAGGCCGCGCCGCAAGCGGTCAAATAATAATTCCACATGCGGCGAAAACGCTCATCAAACCCCATTCCCGAAATCTCGTCCCATTTGTCATTGAACGTCTCGTACCAGCGGCGCAGTGTCAGATCATAGCTTTTGCCGAATTCTTTTGACTTCACCACGGTCAGACCCGCATTCTCCACCTGCTCCTGCAGAATTGTCGGAGCCGGAAGCATCCCACCCGGAAAGATATATTTCTGAATGAAATCAACACCATTCTTATACACATCCCAGCGATGATCGCCGACGGTAATGATTTGCAAGGTTGCCTGTGCGCCAGGTTTTAAGCGATCACGGATAGTGTCGAAATAGACCGGCCAATATTTCTGACCAACCGCCTCGAACATCTCAATAGAGGCGATCCCGTCATATTGGCCCCGTTCGTCACGATAATCCTGCAGCTTCAGATCAACTAAATCTGTAAGTCCTTCTTTTTCAATGCGTTGACGGGCAAAGCTCAACTGTTCCTTGCTGATCGTCAAGCCTGTGACCCGCAGGCCACGCTCTTTTGCTGCATATTCGGCGAAACCACCCCATCCGCAGCCAATTTCCAGAATATGGTCACCGGGTTTGGCACCCATTTCATCAACCAGACTGGCGTATTTAGCGGTTTGTGCCTTTTCCAAGCTTTCCTGTCCGGTTTCGAACAAGGCACTGGAATAGGTCATGGTATCATCTAGCCATAACCCATAGAATTCATTACCTAAATCGTAATGATAAGAGATATTCTTTTTAGCCTGTCGACGGTTGTTTCGATGCAGCCAAAAGCGCAAGCGTTCATAGGCCTGTACCAGAAATTTCCCGGTGAAATCGTCGTACACGGTCTCGGTACCCAGATGCACTAGATCCATGAAGGCACGCAGATCTGGTGTGCTCCAATCGCCTTCCAGATATCCGTCTGAAAACCCCAGCTCACCCTCCCGGATAAGTCGTGCAAATACGTCCGGATTGTGAATATCGACCCGTGCGACAGGCCCAGGGCGTTTGCCTTCGGTTCGAAATACACGACCGTCTGGCAAGGCAATATCAAGCTGCCCCTGCTCCATCTGGTTCAGCATATTCAGAACATGTGCAAAATATCTTGGCAGGTCTGTCTGCCCTTCGATTGTAGTTAGAACCATCCGCTCTCCCCTGTGCGGTTGTTGTAGAAGGCTAAAACGAGTTTGTGTTTCTGGCAAGTTTTCAGTTCTTTACCGGCTTTTTCGGCCCTCGTAGGCCGACAAGGCGCGCGCGCGCCCTTCGGCCAAACCCACAACAGGGTTTGGGTATGGCGCGGACGGATCAAGACCCCACTTGCAGGGAATGGCTTCAAAATAATCAAGTGCGCTTGAGGGCGGGTTTGATTGTCCTTCGGCCACCCATTTCCGCACATAGTCGCAATAGGGATCATATTTTTTTTGCTGCGCCTCGGGGTTAAAAATACGGAAAAACGGGGACGCATCTGGGCCGGACCCAGCAACCCATTGCCAACCCATCGCATTTGAGGCCGGATCCCAATCGGTCAGGCAATCGGAAAACCAGCCCATACCGATTTTCCAGTGCGCCATCAGATGTTTGGTCAAATAACTGGCGACAATCATCCGTGCGCGATTGTGCATGCGACCTGTGACGTACATCTGTCGCAACCCAGCATCGACCACGGGAATGCCTGTCCTTGCCTGCTTCCAAGCAATGATCTCGGGGCTAGAGACGTTCTGGCCCCAAGGGAACTGATCCCATTCCGGTTTCCAGTTGTTGCTTAACAAATGAGGCGTATGGAACATCAAATGATAGGCAAATTCACGCCAAACCAACTGCCGCAAATAGGCTTCGGTACCGGACATGCCGAACATCTCTGCGCCCTGGAGGGCGTGCCAGACGCTACGCGGTCCAATCTCACCCAGCGATAAATATTCGGAAATGCCCGACGTTCCATCCTCGGCCAGTTGATCCCGGGCTTCGGGATACCCTGAAAGCCGTTCCAAGAACCGATGGAGCGTTTTGAACGCTGCGTCTTCCCCTGGCTGTACATAGCGGGCGCAAACTGATGCCCCGCGGTTCATTCCCGCGGCCAATCCCCACGACTCCAGAGTATCTGTATGCGGCCATTCCTTCGGCGGGGCCAGCGCGGCGGGTCGCGCATGTGGAAATGGAACCTCGCGTCTCTGTACCGATCGCCACATTGGTGTAAACACGCGAAAAGGCGTTCCGGTCTTGGTCTGGACGGTCCAGGGCTCAAAAAGCAGGTGCCCGGAAAACGATTTGGGCTGTACGCCCAGTTTGGTCAGAGCCGTCTTGATCCTTGTATCTCGGGCAATCGTGTCCGGATCGTAAGCCCGAGACCAATAGACCTCGGTGGATCCGGTTTCCTTGATCAGGTTTTGCATAACCTCCAACGCATCCCCGCGCCGCAAGATCAGACGGCTTCCCAACTGCGCCAACGCGCGGTCAAACACCTCAAGGCCCTTGCCGAGGCGCCATTTAGGAGCCGCACCCAAGGCCTGCCCGAGATCGTCGAAAATATAGACCGGAATGATTGGCCGCCCCGTTGCCGAAGCAGCGCTGAGTGCAGGATGGTCCGACAGTCGCAAATCCTGTCGGAACCACATAATTATCGGCGGGCTCTTGGGTCCCATGACTGCTCCGTATTGTTTACCTTTCTACGCAGCAGTGCCAGAACTGGATCACAAAACAGCGTCCAACGCATTCAAAAGCTGATCAATTTCCCGTTTCGATGTGTAATGCGTAAAGCTGACTCGCAAAACACCTTGATCCAGATCCACACCCATGGCCTGTAAAGGACGCACGGCATAGAAATCTCCGCCACCGGCCATAACCCCATGCGATGCAAGACTGGCAGCAACAGATTCAGCATTTCGGTTCAGCGCCAGCGCGACCGTTGGCGCACGCCGCGAGGCATCAGAGGTTCCGATCAGACGGACTGCATTGCGATCTTTAACCGCATCCAGAACCGGTTGTAGCAGGGCGATCTCGTGCCCGCGCATCAGGTCGTGGACAAACGCCCCCCGCGCTGCAGCACCAGTTCCGGGTCCGTCATGATGTTCGCATAAAAGATCGACGTAATCCGCCATCCCCGCACTGGCGGCGATCTGTGCGTGATCCGGCCCTGCAGGGGTAAAGCGTTGATAAAGAACATCGCCGTTGAAATAGTGCCCCTGATTGGGCAACAGCTCACCCAATGCCCGGCGGATCACCATGCATCCCTGATGAGGGCCATAGGTTTTATACGCCGAAAACAGATAGATATCCGGACCCAGATCACCGACATTCGGAAATCCATGCGGCGCGTAAGAGACACCGTCGACGCAGACAAACGCGCCTGCCGCATGTGCAATCGCAGTTATCTCGGTAACCGGATTGATTTCCCCGACCACGTTCGAACAATGCGGAAAACAGACCAGACGCACCTTTTCGTCCAGAATGTCCTCAAGATCCTGCGGGTTCAGAGACCCGGATTCGGGGTCTATCTGCCATTCGCGAACCTCTATGCCTTCATCAGCAAGACGGCGCCAAGGCCCCGAATTGGCCTCATGATCTTGATTTGTCACGACAATCGCATCACCCGGCTGCATCCACTGTCGGAATGCTTGCGCCAGAACATAGGTGTTCTGCGTGGTCGACGGGCCAAAGCTCAGTTCATCTGCATCCACACCCATGATCGCAGCCATTCGGGCGCGGGCCTCGTCCATTTCCTCTCCGGCCAGACGGCTGGCATCATAAGGGGCATAGGGCTGTACCTTGCGCTGGGTGTAATAGCGCGTCAAACGATCAAGCACCGGCTTGCAAGTATATGATCCACCAGCATTTTCGAAAAATGCCTGTCCCTGCAGGCTGGGTTCGGAAAAAGCCGGGAACTGCGACCGAACAAAATTGATATCCAGAGTGCTCATGGCACGTGCCTCCTTGATCATGCTTGCCTATCCAAGAGGTGCCCGAGCATGATTTCGGAACCCTCAGAAATCATGGCAGGTCTTCCAGCCCAGCCGACACGTTCAGGTGCCCGCAGAACCTGCGCCTTTGCCGCGCAAGTACGCCGACAAATTGCCCACAGCTTTTGCCATCGTCAAGAACACTGTGCCCTGAACCAAAGAAAAAGCCGGGCAATTATGCCCGGCCTTGAAAATGAGTACCGTTCGGGTGTCAGCCCTGAACTTTTGTGTAGGTTCCCTCACCGGCCAAGATACCGCGGAAACCGCCCGGCTCATCCAATCCGAATACGATCAGAGGCAGGTTATTGTCGCGCGCTAGCGCAATGGCCGATGCATCCATGACTTTCAGCCGCTTTGCCAACACGTCATCGTAGCTGACCGAGTCATAACGCACCGCGTCCGAATGTTCTTTGGGGTCTTTGTCATAGACACCGTCCACGCCGTTCTTACCCATAAAGATCGCCTCGCAAGCCATCTCATTGGCGCGCAGTGTCGCTGCGGTATCTGTGGTGAAATACGGATTCCCTGTTCCAGCGGCAAAGATGCAGACCCGTTTCTTTTCCAGATGCCGCACAGCGCGGCGGCGGATGTAAGGCTCGCAAACCTCATCCATACGAATGGCCGAGATCACACGAGTAAACACGCCAACCTCCTCAAGCGCCGATTGCATGCCAAGCGCATTCATGACCGTAGCCAGCATACCCATGTAATCCGCCGTCGTCCGTTCCATCCCCTGAGCTGAACCGCTGAGACCGCGAAAGATGTTGCCACCACCAATGACCATACAAATCTCGACCCCTAGATCGTGAACTGACTTTACCTCTTGCGCGATGCGCTGAACGGTGGGCGGATGCAGGCCAAAACCCTGATCTCCCATCAGCGCCTCGCCCGAAATCTTCAGCATCACTCGGCTGTATTTCGCCTTGGTTGTATCGACAGTGTCGGTTGTGGGGGAAAGGGTCATGTTGCGCTCCGGGCTGGCACGGGTTTAATTCCGGCGCAAAATGAAGCAAAAGCTCCGCGGGTTCAATGCGGATGATGAGGAATGAGGCAACCTGAATGGCCAATGCCAAGATGACGCAGTTTTGGGACCGCCTTCCCCCTATTCCTGACGACAAACCCGTCTTGATCGCCGGGCCCACCGCATCGGGGAAATCAGCATTGGCGCTGAAGATCGCCGAAACGTTCGGCGGCGTGATCGTCAATGCAGACGCAAGCCAGGTTTATGATTGCTGGCGCGTGATCTCGGCGCGTCCCTCCGCCGAGGAAGAAGCCCGCGCGCCGCATCTGCTTTATGGTCATGTGCCTTATGATCAGAACTATTCGACTGGCCACTGGTTGCGCGAGGTCAAGCCATTGCTGTCCGGCGGAAAGCGCCCCATCATTGTGGGCGGTACAGGTTTGTATTTTTCTGCCCTGACCGAAGGTATGGCCGATATCCCGGCGACTCCGACCAAAGTTCGGGCTGCCGCGGATCAACTGGACCTAGCTACACTGATTGATGGGGTCGATGCCAAAACCCTGGCCGGGATTGACACCCGGAATCGCGCCCGCGTTCAACGTGCGTGGGAAGTTCAGCAAGCCACCGGGCGCAGCTTGCGGGACTGGCAAGCTGACACCCCTCCTCCGGTTCTGAACCCGCAAGACGCCGTGCCCATTGTGTTTGATGTCGACAAAGAGTGGCTATTGGATCGGATCAGGCGCCGGTTTGACCTGATGCTGGAAAGTGGTGCTTTGGAAGAAGTTGAGGCGATGCGAAACCGGTATGACGCCTCGCTGCCGTCTTTCAAGGCCATCGGCGTTCCCGAGTTGGTAGCCTATCTTGAAGGCCGTATCACACTGGATGACGCGCGCGAGCGTGCCACAATCTCGACCCGTCAATTTGCCAAACGTCAGCGCACGTGGTTTCGCGCACGCATGAAAAACTGGATTCGCGCTGATTTATCAAAGTGATACTTAACGTAGTTACAAACCCATTTTCAGGACACCAACCGCAGATTCGAAGTGATCGAATCTGATTGGCGGTCACTATTCGAATTACCTAGAGCACAGATTAAGCATCCGCGATGACGGAAAGTTCGGCCGCAACATGTCGCTTTTGTGCAGTTGATGACGATTTCCGACATTGACCTCATGGGAAATCTGGTGCCGAATGACGCCATGGGGATGCTGCTTATCCAAAAAAGAACACACGAACCTGCTGCCTGGCACCAACTGGTCTGAGCGGTTCAGAGCTACTTCATCAAAATCGATGTCACAGGGAGAGACATTAATGAAACACCAAACCATTACCGGAGCGCCGATCCATCGTGCCGCGGAAATGCACGCGCAAGAGTACCGCGACGGGCAACTAAGCCGCCGCGAGTTTTTGGCGCGCGTGACGGCATTGGGGGTTACCGTCCCCGCCGCCTATGGAATGATCGGCCTGGCGTCTCCGGCACAAGCACAAGAGCCACCGCGCGGTGGAACTATCCGCTATCAGATGGAAGTGCGCGGCCTGAAAGATCCACGGACATATGACTGGACGCAAATTGCGACCTTCACGGCTGGCTGGCTGGAATATCTGGTCGAATACAACAATGACGGTTCGTTCAAGCCGATGTTGCTGGAAAGCTGGGAATCCAACGATGACGCGACTGAGCACACGCTGAACGTTCGCAAAGGCGTCAAGTGGAACAATGGTGATGACTTCACCGCAGCGGATGTCGCCCGCAACATCGAAATGTGGTGTGACGCGGCAGTCGAGGGGAACTCGATGGCATCGCGCATGTCATCCCTGGTTGACGAGGCAACCCAGAAAGCGGGTGAAGGTGCAATCACCGTGGTCGATGATCACACGGTCAAGCTGACCTGCAACACGCCCGATATCACGATCATTCCAGGTATGGCCGACTATCCGGCAGCCATCGTGCACAGCAGCCACGATCCCAACAATATGCTGGCCAATCCGATTGGCACTGGCTTCATGATCCCTGAAAGCCACGAAGTGGGCGTAAAGGGTGTACTGGTCCGCAATGAAGAGCACGACTGGTGGGGATATGCTGCGGGCAAGGGTGGCTATATCGATCGGATCGAATTCATCGACTACGGCACCGACCCTGCGGCCTTCCTGGCTGCTTATGAGGCCGAAGAGATCGACATGAACTGGGAGTCGGTCGGCGAATTCGTAGACATCTTTGACAGCATCGGTCTGACACGGTCCGAGATCCCATCGGGCTTTACCATCGTCATCCGCCCGAACCAGCTGGCCGAAGATGCCGACGGCAACAAGATCTACGCCGACAAACGTGTGCGGCAGGCCCTGGCCATGGCCGTCGACAACGCCGTCTGCCTGGAGCTGGGCATGTCAGGATACGGCATTCCTGCCGACAACTGCCATGTTGGCCCGATGCACCCGGAATATGACTCGGCTGTGACCCGCCTGCCCTTTGATCCCGCAGCGGCCAAAGCGCTGATGGACGAGGCCGGAATGGGTGACTTCGAGCATGAGGTTCAGTCCATCGACGACGACTGGCGCCGCAACACGACCGCGGCCGTGGTCGCTCAGTTGAACGATGCTGGCATCAAGGCACGTCATACAGTTCTTCCGGGTTCGACCTTCTGGAACGACTGGACGAAATACGCCTTCTCGTCGACCAACTGGAACCACCGCCCGCTGGGCACGCAGGTTCTGGCGCTGGCCTACAAATCGGGCGTAGCCTGGAACGAGGCTGGTTTCGCCAATGACGAGTTCGACGCGCTTCTGGCCGAGGCAAACTCGATCGCGGATGTCGACAAACGTCGCGAAGTCATGGCCAAGCTGCAGGCGATCATGATCGAAGAAGGCGTGACCATCCAACCCTATTGGCGGACGGCGATGCGTCACCACCGGGACAATATGGTTGGGGTTGAAAAGCACATCGCCGACCTGCCACAAATCTATAAGTTCGGCATTCTTTCCTAAGCCGACATATACAAGCCGCGCCGATTGGGCGCGGCTTTTTCGTCCGTATCGTGGCGACCAAAAAACAGCGAAGTGTGGGGCTTTTGACACCTGCACTGGCCACCAACAGGGGCTAATATGGGACTATTCATTCTAAAGCGTGTCGGCATCATGCTCATCACAGCTTTGTGCCTGACATTCTTGGTCTTCTTCCTCACCAACCTGTATCCAAACCTCGAAAAGCTTGCGAAAACGCAGGGCAATTTTCGGATGTCCGACGAACAGGTTGAAAGCTATCTTCTGAAAAACGGGTATCTGCAGCCGACGCCGATCAAATACGGCGAGTGGTTGGGCGTGCTGCCATCCTATCGGCACACCAACGAAGACGGCAGCGTACAAGGAAGATGTATCCTGCCCGGTGAAACCGCAGAAAGCTCGCCAAGCTTCTGTGGCATCCTGCAGGGATACTGGGGATACTCGTCCGTTTTCAAAGAGGAAGTTTCGAAAGTTGTTGGCACCCGGTTGGCTCTGACCGGTCGGTTGATGCTTTGGGTTATGTTGCTGATGGTCCCTTCGGCGCTGATCCTTGGGGTGCTTGCGGGTATGAAAGAAGGATCGGCCACCGACCGGACCCTTTCAACATTCGCCATCACGACGACAGCGACCCCGGAATATGTCTCGGGCGTGATCTTTATCGCGATCTTCACTTCGTCCGCCGTTGGCCTGAAATGGTTCAAAGGCACCGCGACACAGGCGATGGAGAACCCAACCTTTGAAAACTTCTTCCTACCGGTACTGACTATTGCTCTCTACGGGATGGGCTATATCGCTCGTATGACCCGCGCCTCGATGACCGAGGTGATGACGGCGCAATATATCCGTACCGCGCGGCTCAAAGGTGTTTCCTTCCCGAATATCGTTATGAAGCACGCGCTGCGAAACGCGCTGATCGCACCGTTCACAGTCATCATGCTGCAGTTTCCCTGGCTGCTGAACGGCGTGGTGATCGTCGAGACCCTGTTTAACTATAAAGGTTTCGGCTGGGCGCTGGTTCAGGCAGCAGGCAATAACGACATCCAGCTTCTGCTGGCGATTTCGGTAGTGTCGGTCTTTGTGGTGCTAGTAACGCAGCTGATCTCGGATATCGGCTATGTCTACCTCAACCCACGCATCCGAATTTCGTAAGGAGGGACAGAACATGGAACCACTTACCTGGACCGGCTCTATCGCCATTCTGAACCCCTTGCTGATGATCGCATTGGTTGCACTAGGGGTATCAATCATCGTCTGGATCTTGGGCAGCATCGTGTTGCCCGAAACGCCGGTCGTCGTGAATATCGACGGCACAATCAATGCAGATACCGGCCTGCGCGGCCTTACGCAGATCGCGCTGAGATACAGCTTTTTCGCCTGCGTTGCACTGTGTCTGGCCTATGTAGTGCTTGGCATTTTGATGGGGACAAGCGCCGGGATTATCGGAGCGATCTCTCGGCAGTTTTTACCTGTCTGGATGTCGCTGATCATCCTGTTTGCAATGTCGATCGCCTTCAAGCGCAAGCTGGGCCTTTACGGCAAACTGTTTGACAGCCCCATCGGCATGATCGGTTTTGGCCTTGTGATGTTCTGGGTCTTTACCGGCATTTTTGGTGCGTTGGACCTGATCGTCACGCATGATCCGCTGGCGCAAGTTTCAGGTATGAAGAACAAGTTGCCCGGAACTCCAATGCCCAGCACTGAGGACGGAACATATTCCTGGTATCTACTGGGTGGGGACAATCTGGCCCGCGATGTGTTCAGCCGGATGGTCAAAGGGGCATGGATCGTGGTGCAGATCGCACCGATGGCAACCATATTTGCCTTCATGGTCGGGATTACTCTGGGCCTGCCTGCGGGGTTTTATGGCGGACGTCTGGACACGTTCCTGTCCTTCCTGGCAAACCTGATCCTGGCCTTCCCGGTAATCCTGCTGTTCTATCTGCTGGTCACGCCCGAGATCGTGGCAACCGGTGTGCCAAACTATATGGCAGCTGTGTTGTTCGTCTTTCCGATCCTGTTTCTTTGCGTCCTGCTGAATTCGCGGTTCTATACGCGGCCCAATTTCCGCACACCTCTGCTGATCGGAGTGTTGGGCATCGCGATGTGGCTCTATCTATCTCTGATTTCAACAGACGGCTACATCATCGAAACCAACAGCTACAACATCTGGGGACTGCCCACCTATCTGGACCTGTTCAATATCCCTGGCGGCATTCTGGTCGTGTTCGTTTCGGTGGTTTTCGTAAACTCACCCACGGTATTCCGTATCGTGCGTGGCCTGGCGTTGGACATCAAAACCCGCGATTATGTTGCCGCAGCGCAAACCCGTGGTGAAGGTCCATGGTACATCATGCTTTGGGAAATCCTGCCCAATGCGCGCGGGCCGCTGATCGTCGATTTCTGTCTGCGCATTGGCTATACGACCATCCTTTTGGGAACCTTGGGATTCTTTGGCCTCGGGCTACCACCCGAAAGTCCCGATTGGGGGTCGACGATCAATGAAGGGCGCAAGCTCTTGTCGATCTATCTGCACCCTGCCCTGCCACCTGCGCTGGCGCTGTTGACACTGGTTCTTGGGTTGAACCTGTTGGCTGATGGCCTGCGCGAAGAAAGTCTGAAGGACTGATGTATGAGCGGCCGGGGGCCCTGCCCCCGGACCCCCGAGGTATTTTTGGCCAGATGAAGGGAATCCCCGGGATCTGGTGAGGAGCAACACAGATGACCAAACTTGCGTCCTATGAGGGCCCGATATTGGAGATCGACAAGCTGTCGATTTCGTTTTTCACGCGGTTGCGCGAGATCCCTGCAGTGATGGATTTTTCGGTCAGCGTGCAGCCTGGTGAAGCTGTGGGGCTGGTTGGGGAATCGGGGTGCGGGAAATCCACCGTTGCGTTGGGCGTCATGCAGGATCTGGGCAAGAACGGGCGTGTTGTTGGCGGATCCATCAAGTTCAAGGGTCGTGACCTATCCGAGATGACGGCCGAGGAGCTGCGCGATATTCGCGGCAATGAAATAGCCATGATCTATCAGGAACCTATGGCCAGCCTGAACCCCGCGATGAAGATCGGTCGGCAGCTGATGGAAGTACCGATGATCCACGAGGGCGTCAGCAAGGACGAGGCCTATGCCCGTGCGCTGGAAGTGGTCACCGATGTACGCCTGCCCGACCCTGAACGGATGCTGAATTCTTTCCCCCACCAGCTGTCGGGAGGCCAGCAACAGCGCATCGTGATCGCGATGGCGCTGATGTCCAAGCCATCGTTGCTGATCCTGGACGAGCCCACCACCGCGCTTGACGTGACCGTCGAGGCCGCGGTGGTCGAGCTGGTCAAGGATCTGGGCAAGAAATACGGCACCTCTATGCTGTTCATCAGCCACAATCTGGGGCTGGTGCTGGAAACCTGCGACCGGCTGTGCGTGATGTATTCCGGCGAAGCGGTCGAGCGCGGCTCGATCAAGGATGTGTTCGACGAAATGCAGCACCCCTATACGCAGGCGCTCTTCCGGTCGATTCCACTGCCGGGTGCGGACAAGAACGCGCGCCCGCTGGTGGCCATTCCGGGCAATTTCCCCCTGCCCCATGAGCGCCCTCCGGGCTGCAACTTTGGCCCACGCTGCGACTATTTCGAGGAAGGTCGCTGTGACGCGCAGAACATTCTGATGGAGGCCGTGCCAGGCAATGACCGGCATCATACCCGCTGTCTGAAATTTCAGGAGATCGACTGGAACGCGCCCATCACCCTGGCCGAGCAAAAGGAAAAAGGTGAGATTGGCCGCGTTGTTCTGAAGATGGAAAATCTCAAGAAATACTATGAGGTTGCGGCAAATGCACTGTTCGGCGGCGGCGAAGCGAAGGTAGTCAAAGCCAACGAAACTCTGAGCTTTGAGGCGCATGAATCCGAGACACTCGCCATTGTGGGCGAATCCGGCTGCGGCAAATCCACCTTTGCCAAAGTTCTTATGGGGTTGGAGACGGCCACGGACGGGCAGATCCTGCTGGACAACCGCAATATCGATGACGTGCCCATCGAAGAGCGCGACGCCAAGACGGTGGGCGAGGTTCAGATGGTGTTCCAGAATCCATTCGACACATTGAATCCTTCGATGACCGTGGGCCGTCAGATCATCCGCGCTCTGGAAATCTTTGGCGTCGGTAAGTCCGAGGCCGAGCGCAAGAAGCGGATGCTCGAACTGTTGGACTTGGTGAAACTGCCCCGCGCCTTTGCCGAGCGGATGCCGCGACAGCTTTCGGGTGGTCAGAAACAGCGTGTCGGCATCGCCCGCGCCTTTGCCGGGGATGCACGGATCGTGGTGGCGGATGAGCCGGTCTCGGCGCTGGATGTATCGGTGCAGGCGGCGGTAACCGACCTGCTGATGGAGATCCAACGCGAGCACAAAACCACACTGCTGTTCATCAGCCACGACCTGTCGATCGTACGCTATCTCAGCGACCGGGTGATGGTGATGTATCTGGGCCATGTGGTCGAACTAGGCACCACTGATCAGGTGTTTGCGCCGCCCTATCATCCCTATACAGAAGCCCTGCTGAGCGCGGTCCCCATCGCCGATACATCGGTCGAGAAGCAGCACATCGTCTTGGAAGGCGACATCCCATCAGCGATGAACCCGCCTCCTGGCTGTCCGTTTCAGACCCGCTGTCGCTGGAAATCCGAAGTCCCCAACGGTCTTTGCGAAAGAGATGTCCCACCCGTGAAAACCCTGGCAGACGGTCATCAGGTCAAATGCCATCTGGCAGACGACATCCTGGCACGTATGGAACCCGTCATAAAAATCGCCGCTGAGTAATGGGATTGGGTACGCAACAAGGGCGTCGGTGAGGTGGTTCCGGCACCCTAGTTAAGCGACACGACCGCAAGCAGCCTGTCACTGAACGCGCTGATTTGGCCAAGCCGCATCACCTGTTGATCCGGCAATTCATCGGGCGGCCTAACCGCCCCAAATCACCTTCACGTAATTCTGGGTTTCCTTGTAGGGTGGTACGCCACCGTGTTTTTCAACAGCCTGAGGTCCGGCATTATAGGCGGCCAGCGCAAGCCGCCAGGATTTGAACTTGCGGTATTGCCAGGACAGATACCGGGCCCCACCTTCAAGATTCTGTTTCGGGTCGCGCGGGTTCACGCCCAATAATTGCGCGGTCCCGGGCATCAACTGGGCCAGACCCAACGCGCCTTTATGTGACACGGCATGCGGATTCCATCCACTTTCCTGCTGAACAAGGCGCAGGAACAGCTCTTCGGGAACATCGTGTTTACGAGCCGCTTGCCGCGCCATCGTCAGGTACTCACCCCGATAGTTGCCGGAATATCGTTTACTGAATTGTGGTTGAGGCGTCTTAGGTTTCAACCGATCTGAATCGCGGTACTGGGTGGCCGCACGGCCGTCCAAATATTTGGATTGCTTCAGAAAGATGTCCTTACGGCTTTTGGTAGACAGCGTATCCGCCGCAGCGAGTCCACAGGTCAACGCAAAGCAAAGAACCGATAAAAAACCAAATCTGAAACGCATTAATGCCTGTCCCGCACTGTCACGAACCCGAGTGAGTATATGTATTTCAGCCAATAATGAAAGCATGGTAAATTTTCTCTGTGCAAACTCCCGACCAGTTCATTTCTCATGATCCATGTTCCAACCATGGTTCAGGGCGTATAGGGTCTCAGAAATACACAGCGCCAGATTCGGGCGCACTCAAGTCAGTTAAGAACGGGGAAATACATGGCGGGTTCTGTCAACAAGGTCATTCTGGTAGGAAATCTGGGGCGCGATCCCGAGGTACGGTCGTTCCAGAACGGTGGCAAGGTTTGCAATCTGCGCATCGCCACTTCCGAGACCTGGAAAGACCGCAACACCGGCGAACGCCGCGAGCGGACAGAATGGCACTCGGTCGCGATTTTTTCAGAACCATTGGCCCGCATTGCCGAGCAATATCTGCGCAAGGGCAGCAAAGTTTATATCGAAGGTCAGCTGGAAACCCGCAAGTGGCAGGATCAGTCCGGTCAGGACCGCTATAGCACTGAGGTGGTTTTGCGCCCCTATCGCGGCGAGCTGACTTTGCTGGATGCGCGTGGAGAAGGCGGCGGCGGTGGCGGTGGTCAATCCGGCGGTTACGGTGGCGGCCAGGCAGGTGGTGGCTATGGTGACCCCTATGGCGGACAATCCAGCGCCCCGGCACCCGCATCTGGTGGAATAGACGACGACGAGATTCCGTTCTAGGCACACCGGAGACACATCATGACATGGTCCTTCTCGCTCGGCCGACTATTGGGGTCGGAACTGAAGGTCCATGTCACTTTTTTCCTCTTGTTGGCATGGGTTGGATTCGCTGCCTATTCTACCGGAGGGATGCAGGCCGCGATCGGGAACCTGATTTTCGTGCTTGCCCTTTTTGCATGTGTGGTCGCGCATGAGTTTGGTCATGCGCTGATGGCGCGGCGCTATGGCATAAAAACTCCGGACATTACTTTATTGCCGATCGGCGGTCTTGCCCGATTGGAACGGATGCCAGAGAACCCCATGCAAGAGGTATCGGTGGCTTTGGCCGGTCCTGCGGTAAACGTCGTCATCTGGATCACCCTCGTCTTTTTGGGCGCAGGAATGCCATTTGAAACACTCGCCAATATTGATTCACCCGAGACCGGGCTTTTGAACCGCCTCGCCTATGTGAACCTTCTTCTGGCTGCCTTTAATCTCATCCCCGCATTCCCGATGGATGGTGGACGCGTTTTTCGCGCACTGCTCTGCCTGAGGATGGATCGGGTCAAGGCCACGCGCATTGCCGCATTTGCCGGTCAGATAGTGGCGGTAGGATTGGGGTTTCTGGGGCTAAGCACAGGCAATCCGTTGTTGGTTCTGATCGCGGTTTTTGTATTCGTTGCCGCCAATGCAGAAAGCCAGGACGTCGCAATGCGATCAGTGGCGCGTCAGGTTCTGGCCCGCGACGCCATGATCACCGAGTTTCACGCCCTATCGCCAACCGACACGCTTGCGACCGCCGCTCAAGCAGTTATTCACACCACTCAGCATGAATTTCCATTGCTGGATGCAACAGGGAAACTGCAGGGCTTTGTCACGCGCGACCGGCTGTTTGCTGCTCTCGCCAAAGATATTCCCCGGTCAGAATTGGCCAGTTCAATCATGGTTGAGGATATCCCGACAGTGACCCTGAGCAGCGGGTTGGAAGCGGTTCTGAAACAGTTCCACGGGGGTGCCCCCGCAGTTGCCGTCTGCACGCGGTCAGATCAAATGGTCGGCTATATTACCCGTGAAAATATTGGCGAGTTAATGATCATTCGCGGGCGTTGATCAACCCAGCGCGTCCTTGAGGACACTCAAAACCGCATCCCGCGGAACATCCGACGTGACAAATGCCTGCCCGATGCCTCGGGCCAGAATGAAACGCAGTTGGCCATCGATAACCTTCTTGTCTTGCGCCATCAGCTCGACCAGCGCTTCGGCGTCGGGCAAATCCCCGTGGATATCGGAAATGTCGGTTTTCATGCCCATCGCACGCAGATGTGCCCGAACCCGGCTTGGGTCCTCTTGCGAACATAATCCAAGTCGCGCCGACAGTTCGAATGCCAGTGCGCATCCAATCGCAACGCCTTCTCCATGCAGCAAACGATCAGAATACCCGGTAGCAGCCTCAAGCGCATGACAGAACGTATGCCCGAGATTCAGCAGGGCGCGATCCCCTTGCTCGGTCTCATCACGAGCGACGATGTCGGCTTTCATCTGAACGGATCGGGTGACGGCCCGAACCCGCGCGGCCATATCCCCGCCCGAGACATCGGGGCCATGGCCCTCGAGCCATTCAAAGAATGCCGCATCCCCCAACAGCCCGTATTTTACGACCTCACCATAACCGGACAGGAAATCCCTGTCGGTCATTGTGCCCAGAACCGAAGTATCCGCCAGCACCAGTGAGGGTTGATGAAATGCGCCAATCAGGTTCTTGCCCTGCGGTGCGTTGATCCCGGTTTTGCCGCCGACCGAACTGTCGACCTGCGCAAGCAGCGAAGTTGGTATCTGAACAAACCGTACGCCCCGGCGCAAAACGGCCGCGGCAAATCCGGCGAGATCACCTATAACCCCACCTCCGAACGCAACCACCACGTCACGCCGCTCGATTTTCTCGGCCAACAGCCATTCGACCGCACGCTCAAAATGCGGCCAGCTTTTGGTCGCTTCGCCCGCGGGCAGCGCCAATGCGGACATTTCGATCCCTGCGCTTGCCAACCCATCCCGCAACGCGTCAAGATGCAGGCTCGCCACGTTTTCATCGGTTAGAACCGCTACTTTGGGTCGCGGCAGCAAAGGCGCTATGCGCTGACCGGCCTGCGTAAGCAGATCGGGGCCGATCTCGACATCATAGGACCGATCCCCAAGCTCAACATGTACGGTTTGGTGCATCTAATTCCGTTCCAAAACATCAGGTCGCGTCATCAGAGCTTTGACGACACGCTCTACCATATCTTCAATCGAGACATCCCCGTCGGACGAAACCGCCAGATCGGCGCGTTCATAGATCGGAACACGCTGATCGTACAATGCACGAAGGGTCGCAAACGGGTTTTCGGTGCGCAAAAGCGGGCGCGTATCCTTGTGACGAACGCGGTTCCACAACACACCCAAATCGGCGCGCAACCAAACGGACACCCCGCGTTGAGTGATCATGTCGCGGTTTTGTTCGGTCATAAAGGCACCGCCGCCGGTAGAAAGGATACCTTTTTCCTCGACCAAAAGCCGCCCGATGACCTGGCTTTCCTTGCTGCGAAAAAAGGCTTCGCCATCACGCTCGAATATCTCGGGGATGGTCATGTTGGCCGCTGATTCGATTTCGGCATCGCTATCGAGGAAAGGAACCCGTAACCGAGCGGCCAAAGCGCGGCCTACGGCGGTCTTTCCGGCCCCCATCATACCTACAAGCACCACTGTTTTGTGCAGTGTATAGTCCGAAACGGCAGATGCCGCATGGGTGTTATGCTTAATTTCGCTCATTTCATCGTGAATGACGTGATCTTAGGAAAAATGCCAGTTATAACTTGGTCAAAAGAGAAAATTGAGGCAGCGTTTGACCATGGGCCGTCTGATCAAGTTCCTGATATATCTGATTTGCCTGTGTTTCATCGGGCTGGTGGGATATGTCTACCTGGGTGAGTTTTTTGGTGCAGATTTCTCTGCGCCGCAAAGCGAGGTCAGGGAGCCGGTAATACTGAATGTCGAATAAAGTGGCGGTGGTTGCACTGTTTCTTGCAGGAACAGCGCAGGCGCAGCAGGAACCCCTTTCTGTTATTGAATGGCTGGCCAATCCTCCGGAAAACCTTCCGGGGACGGTTTTGCTTGAGCCACCCGTGGCGCAGCCCGGCGGTCAGCCCGATGTTCTTGTGACCCCGCTTCAGGCATTGTCACAACCCCTGGGCCTGGTTGCTTCGACTGTCACAGGATTGCCTGTCGACATGTGGCAGAACAGCGATCCCCAACGCTTGTCCGAACTGATCGAAAGCGTCCCGGTCAAGTACAACCCTGCAATGCAGCGTTTGCTGTTCACGTTGCTTTTAACCGAAGCTCGGGCACCGACGTCCAGTAAAGGGGAAGAGATTTTGCTTTTGGCGCGGCTCGACCGCCTCATGCATCTTGGCGCTGCGGACCCCACGCAATCATTGGTACAGCTGGCAGGCCCGACGAACAGTCTTGACCGGTTTCAACGCTGGTTCGACGCCACCCTTCTGACCGGGGATGAAGATCGCAGTTGCACGGCGCTGATTGCTCAGCCGCATTTGTCACGGGACTATGCCGCTCAGATTTTCTGCAAGGCCCGGCGTGGGGATTGGGACTCGGCCGCTCTCACGCTTGAGGCAGCCCATGCCCTACAGGTTCTGGCACCACAAGAGCTGGAGGTTCTGGACAGGTTTCTAAGCCCCGAACTGTACGAAGATGCCGAGTATCTGCCGCAACCGGACGACCCGTCGCCCCTGATGTTCCGCTTGTTCGAAGCTATTGGCGAACGTTTGCCCTCGGCTGCTTTGCCTCGCGTCTTCGCAAATGCGGATCTGCGGGATGTTGCGGGCTGGAAGGCTCAGGTCGAAGCCGCAGAACGGTTGACCCGCGTTGGGGCGCTTACGCCAAATCAACTGCTGGGGCTCTATACAGAACGGTCTCCGGCTGCGTCTGGAGCCGTATGGGACCGGGTATCGTCGATACAGCGGTTCGAAAAAGCACTGGATTCTGGCAATTCGGCAAAGATCGCCAAAGCTCTGCCGGTGGTTTGGAACCAGATGCGCAATATCGGTCTGGAAGTGCCATTCGCTGAACTTTTCGCCGGGCGCCTCTCTCAGGTCAAACTACAGAAACCCGCGGCCGAGGATCTGCGGTGGCGCATTCTGTTGCTGTCAGATCTATATGAAACAGCGGCGTTGTCGGCTCCGGACAATTCTGAAGAAAGTCAGTTTCTGGCTGCGCTGGCTCAGGGTGATCCGGGGCGCGCGCCCTCCCCTTCGCCGCTGGCGGATGCCATCGCAGAGGGGTTTGCATGGGCGGCGCCGGTGCCAACCGATATCAGCAACATGCTGGACGAAGGCCGCCTCGGTGAGGCGCTTCTGGAGACGATGGTCCTGTTTGCCCATGGATCGCGGGGAAATCTGGTCGACCTGACAGCAGCCACGGCAACCCTGCGCCGGGTCGGTCTAGAAGATACCGCGCGCCGCGCCGCGCTGAACCTGCTGATCCTGCAGGGCAAGTGATCATGACGTCTCCGGGCTCTGACGAAATCTGGATTTCGACCTTTCTGGAAGCACAGGCCGCCGAGTTAGGCGCTGCCCAAAATACGCTTGTTGCCTATGGCCGCGATCTCAAGGATTTTGCGGCCTGGCTGCGGCGCCGGAAAATTGGGTTTGCCGAGGCCGACGCCAAGCAGGTTGAGGATTACCTGATCAGTTGCGACGCACAGGGATTGGCTCAATCCACCCGCGCCCGCCGTTTGTCTGCCATAAAACAGATTTATCGGTTCGCATTCGAGGAAGGCTGGCGTTCGACAAACCCCGCGATCAAGATCAAAGGCCCAGGACGGCCAAAGCGGCTGCCGAAAACTCTGGATGTATCCGAGGTGGACCGGTTATTGGTTGCTGCGCGCGAAAGCGGGCGAAACGACATCGAAAAGCTGCGCAATACCTGCCTGATGGAAATCCTGTATGCCACCGGGATGCGTGTCACTGAACTGGTATCGTTGCCGGTGTCATCGGCGCGCGGCGATCCAAGGATGCTCTTGGTATTGGGAAAAGGCGGCAAAGAGCGGATGGTTCCACTGTCCCCTCCGGCTCGACAGGCGCTTTCGGCATGGTTGGCGGCTCGGGATGAGACTGAGGAAAAGCGTGTTACAAAGGGTGGGCAGAGTTCCCGATTTCTTTTTCCCTCACGTGGCAAGGCCGGGCATCTGACTCGGCATATGTTCTATCATCTGATCAAGGAACTGGCGGTTCACGGTGGGGTCTCGCCCAAAAAGGTTACACCGCACACCTTGCGTCACGCTTTTGCGACACATCTTCTTGCCAACGGTGCCGATTTGCGATCGATCCAAACATTGCTTGGTCACGCGGATGTGGCGACCACAGAAATCTATACTCATGTCCTGGAAGAACGGCTGGCTGAGCTGGTGTTGCAGCATCACCCATTAGCTAAAGATCCAGTTGAAAAGGGCTAACTCCTTGATCCAGTCAAGCCGCGCCCCCATAACAGACGCAGAAACACAAGCAGCTAAGGACCGATGGAACCCTCAACTTCTCTGATCGACGGCACATTCTGGCTTACGTCCGGTGCCATATTGCTATTGCTCTTCTTATCGGGGTTTTTCTCGGGTTCTGAAACGGCTCTGACGGCCTCGTCACGCGGCAAGCTGCGGGCGCAGGCGGACAAAGGGTCGCGCGGGGCGCAGAAGGCTCTGGACATCACCGACGATAACGAACGGCTGATCGGATCGGTTTTGC
Organism: Ruegeria sp. CDSA236; assembly: GCF_059611285.1. Lineage (NCBI taxonomy): Bacteria > Pseudomonadati > Pseudomonadota > Alphaproteobacteria > Rhodobacterales > Roseobacteraceae > Ruegeria > Ruegeria sp. CDSA236. The sequence continues at coordinate 230,109 of NZ_JBXWPG010000006.1, read as the reverse complement.
TGGGCAACAACCTGGTCAACATTCTTGCGGCCTCGTTGGCCACAGCGATGTTCACGCGCCTCTTTGGCGAAAGCGGCGTAGCATTGGCAACCCTGGTCATGACCTTGCTGGTTCTGATCTTTGCTGAAGTTTTGCCCAAGACCTATGCCATAACCAATTCGGAAAAAGCGGCATCCGCCGTTGCTCCGATCATCAGCGTGGTTGTCACCTTATTCTCACCGGTCGTTTCGGCCGTACGCCTATTGGTACGGGGAGTTTTACGCCTGTTCGGTGTACAGATCGACCCGGACAGCAACATTCTGGCCGTGCGCGACGAAATCGTTGGGGCCCTGCATCTGGGCCATTCCGAAGGCGTGGTCGAGAAGGAAGACCGTGACCGTATTCTGGGCGCCTTGGATCTGGGTGAACGTGCGGTTGAAGAGATCATGCTCCATCGTTCGAATATCGAGATGGTTGATGCGGATGACGCTCCCGAGGCGATCCTGAAACAATGCCTTGAAAGCCCCCATACACGCCTGCCTGTCTTTAGGGACGAACCAGAAAACATCGTTGGGGTTGTTCACGCCAAAGACCTGTTCCGCGCTATGTATGCTCATGCAGGAAGCAGCGAACGTGAAAACAACCGACTGAAAGAGTTCGATGTCTCAAAGGTAGCGAACGCCCCTTATTTTGTGCCTGAAACGACCACTCTGGACGATCAGATGCGGGAATTCCTGCGGATGCATAGCCATTTTGCGCTGGTGGTCGACGAATATGGTTCACTCAGGGGTCTAATCACGCTTGAAGATATCCTCGAAGAAATCGTCGGCGAGATTGCTGATGAGTTTGACATTGATGAGGACGTCCCGGTAACGCGAACCGAAGACGGCCAGTACCTTGTTGAAGGCGCCATGACGATCCGCGATGTAAACCGCGCGATGGAATGGTCTTTGCCCGACGAAGAGGCCAATACCGTGGCCGGTCTGGTCATCCACGAAGCGCAGATGATCCCGATCACGGGTCAGGTATTCTCGTTCCACGGTTTCAGATTCGAAGTCGTCGCGCGCGAAGGCAACAGGATCACAGAGCTGAAGATCCGTCCCCTCTGATCCTCTCGCTGCGACAGCCTTTGTCGTGAACGGAACAGTATCCCTGGTTCTGCGATTGCAGGCTTTGACTATATCGCAAGGGGAGTCCGTGACGTGAAGACAACAACTCAGGTAGCTGTAATCGGTGGCGGCGTTGTCGGGTGTTCGGTTCTTTATCACCTGACCAAGCTGGGCTGGTCGGATGTGATGCTGCTGGAGCGGTCCGAATTGACCAGTGGCTCGACCTGGCACGCGGCGGGTGGTTTCCACACGTTGAACGGCGACACCAATATGGCCGCACTGCAAGGCTATACGATCCGGCTGTATAAAGAGCTGGAAGAGATCACCGGCATGTCCTGTGGCCTGCACCACGTTGGCGGCATAACGTTGGCCGACGACCGCGACCGGTTTGACATGCTCCTGGCCGAACGTGCCAAGCACCGCTTTATGGGGTTAGAGACCGAAATCGTAGGCCCTGAAGAGATAAGGAAAATCGCACCGATCACCAATACCGACGACATCATCGGCGCGCTCTATGATCCGCTGGACGGGCATCTTGATCCGTCCGGAACCACCCATGCCTATGCCAAAGCGGCGCGGATGGGCGGCGCAACAATCGAAACCCATTGCATGGTGCACGAAACAAATCAGCGCGCCGATGGCACCTGGGATGTGGTCACCAACAAGGGCACGATTCATGCTGAACATGTGGTCAACGCTGGTGGGCTCTGGGCGCGCGAGGTTGGCGCCATGGCCGGTGTCTATTTCCCGCTGCATCCGATGGAACATCAGTACCTGGTCACCGACTCGATCCCCCAAATTGAGGCAATTATCGACGCAGGTGGCGAACATCCCCATGTCATGGATCCCGCCGGCGAAAGCTATCTGCGGCAAGAGGGACGCGGTCTGTGCATCGGCTTTTATGAACAAACCTGCAGGCCCTGGGCTGTCGACGGCACCCCGTGGGATTTCGGTCACGAGCTTCTTCCCGATGATTTCGACAAGATCACCGATAGTATTGAATTCGCTTATCGCCGCTTTCCTGTTCTGGCCGAGGCTGGTGTGAAATCGGTGATCCACGGGCCGTTTACCTTTGCACCGGACGGCAATCCTCTGGTCGGGCCGGTTCCGGGGTTGCGCAACTATTGGTCGGCCTGCGGCGTGATGGCCGGGTTCAGCCAGGGCGGCGGCGTTGGTCTGACACTGGCGCAATGGATGATTGAGGGTGAGCCAGAGCGCGACGTCTTTGCGATGGACGTGGCGCGGTTCGGGGATTGGATCAGCCCGGGCTATACCCGTCCAAAGGTCATCGAGAACTATCAGAAACGGTTCAGCGTCTCTTATCCGAACGAGGAATTGCCGGCAGCCCGCCCAGCCCGCACAACGCCGATGTATGATATCTTTACCGATCTTGGTGCTGTGTGGGGTCAGCAATACGGGCTTGAGGTGCCCAATTACTTCGCCCAGGGGGATGAACCAGGCTATGAAACGCCCTCGTTCCGCCGATCCAACGCATTCGATGCCACCGGGCGCGAGGTTCGGGCCGTGCGATCAAGTGTTGGCATCAACGAAGTGCACAATTTTGGTAAATACCGCATTGTTGGACCTGCTGCCCGTGATTGGCTGGATCGGATCATGGCGGGCCGAATCCCGAAACCGGGCCGCGTGTCGCTAACCCCGATGCTATCACCAAAGGGCAAGCTGATCGGTGATTTTACCGTTTCCTGTCTTGATGAGACCGAGTTCCGCCTGACCGCCTCCTACGGCTCTCAGGCGTTTCACATGCGCTGGTTCCTGCGAAATGCGCAGAATGGCGTGACTGTCGAAAACACCAGCGATCGGCAGAACGGGTTCCAGATCGCCGGCCCAAAAGCCACGCAGGTTTTGGCGGCCTGCACCCGTGATGACCTGAGCGGATTTCGGTTCCTCGATCTGCGCCGCATGACCGTTGGGATGACCGACTGTATCGTCCAGCGCGTCAGCTATACCGGCGATTTGGGGTACGAGCTCTACTGCGATCCCATGGCACAAAGGCAGTTGTGGTGGACATTATGGCAGGCCGGGCAAGAACACGGCATCGTCCCCTTTGGTATGCGCGCGATGATGAGCCTGCGACTGGACAAATTCTTTGGCTCCTGGATGCGAGAATTCTCGCCTGATTACACAGCCGCGGAAACCGGTCTGGATCGGTTCATTTCATTCTCTAAGAACGCCGATTTCATTGGCCGCGCAGCTGCCGAGGCGGAACGCACCTCAGGCCCTGCCCGCCGGCTGGTCGCGTTCGAGGTCGATGCCGAGGACGCTGATGTCAACGCGTATGAGCCGATTTGGCTGGACGGAAAAGTCGCCGGGTTCTGCACTTCGGGTGGCTATTCACACTATGCAGGCAAGTCCATTGCCATGGGGTTTCTGCCAACAGACCGCGCTGTGGACGGGCTGGAAGTAAAAATCGAAATACTTGGCCATTTGTGCAAGGCACGTGTGATCTCAGAACCGTTATTCGACGCCGATGGCGCGCGTATGAGGGGATGACACTGCTTTCATACGTCTGCATTGTCGGCGCATGACGCGAATACCCATCATCCTTCTGGCCGCCGGACAATCCCGGCGTATGCGAGGCGCAGATAAGCTGCTGCAAGAGATTGATGGCTGCCCGCTGCTGCTCCGTTCCGCCCAGACAGCACGGGCCGCATCGTCGGTTATTGTTGCCCTGCCGTCCAAACCTCATCCCAGGTACGACGTGTTGCAGGGGCTGGACCTGCATCTGGTCGAAATCGCAGATGCGGAGGAAGGTATGAATGCCAGCTTACGAGGGGCTCTGTCCGCTGTTGGGCCAGAGGCCGAAGCCGTCATGGTTCTGCTAGCTGACCTGCCTGAAATCACTCTGGATGACCTTCAGACGCTGATCAAGGCGACTAAGGCGTATCCGGATAAGCTGATCTGGCGCGGGTCGACCGCGTCAGGACAGCCTGGCCACCCTGTGATTTTCAGCCGTCTCCTGTTTGATCAAATCAGCCGCCTGACCGGAGACGAAGGCGCACAATCAGTGGTTCGGGACCATCGGGACAAGGTCCATCTATGTGTGCTCCCCGGCCAACATGCCGTGCTGGATCTGGACACGCCCGAAGCATGGGATATCTGGACCAAAAATCGCAACAGTTAAAACGAGTACGGCCCGGTCAATGAAGACCGGGCCGGTTACCCAATTAAGGACTACCACTTTTCACTGATCCTGAAAGCGCGTCCAGAACACACTAGGCATTCCGAATATTCCGCAACCGAACCTAAACAAGACCCCCTCGTTAACATGCCGCTCAGCGCTTCCAGAGACTGTGACAAGCCGTTGGCACCCCCTAGTGCCGCCGACTTCCCTTCGCTTGGGCAAGACCATCGTCACCTATCAGATGCTCTCAAACAACGTAAAATTGGCCTAAACTTGCATTTTCTGATGTTTCAGTTTGGTTTTTACGCAACATCTCTCTCAATGCATTTCTACTATAGGTTGTTCGTCCGAGAAAATCTAAAAGCGAGTACACTCCAATTATCACAGACCATATATATAACATGTTCATAATATGATATGTTTCCGGCAAATTCAGCCTATGAGACCAGATCCACTCACAACCAATGGCTGTGTCATAAATCCATCAATTTCTGAGAGCTCGTTTTGTTTATCAAACAGATTTAATTCAACTAAAATCATCATTTGACTGCCGAACAGGCAACAATCCACCGATTCTCACCTTATGATTCGGAAGATTTCCGCGAATCTTTGCCACCCGACGCCGGGATAGAGCCTCTCGTTTGTGGCAAAATTAAGATTTATTAACCAACCAATCAGGAAAGTCACAGACTGATGCAGCATCTCTTGATCCAAGGCGCGGCCAGTGTCGCGTGCTTCAATCAGGAGACCAAAATGAGCATCCGTAAATCCTCTCTTCTTATGCCACGCACATCAAACTGGATAGGCGTCTCAGCGCTGAGTGCGGCATTGTTGGCAACGACCGCCCTGCCCTCGAAAGCTGACGAAGCGCTGGCTGATTTAGTTGAGAGCGTGTCACCTTCTGTCGTGACCATCATCGCGGAACAAAACGCCGCCAAGGGCCCGGAAACCGGACAGCAGTTTGATTTCGAAGGCCAACCATTCGGTGAATTCTTCAAACGCTTTGGCGTGCCTGAAGAGTTCGATGCCCCCCGTCGTGGTCCGTCTCAGGGTTTGGGGTCAGGTTTTGTACTGGATGAAGCAGGGTACATCATTACGAACCATCACGTGGTCGACGATGCCGCGACCGTGACCGTGCGCCTGAATGATGACCGAACTTTTGAGGCTGAGGTGATCGGTACCGACCCGTTGACCGATATCGCGGTTCTCAAGATCGACGCGGGCGAGCCACTTCAGGCCGTAGAGCTTGGCAATAGCGATGTGATCCGTGTGGGCGAGGATGTTGTCGCCATCGGGAACCCGTTTGGCCTCAGCTCGACCGTGACGACCGGGATTGTATCGGCCAAGGACCGCAATATTTCGCAGGGACCTTATGCCGAGTTCATCCAGACGGATGCGGCCATCAACAAAGGCAATTCCGGTGGCCCGCTGTTCAACATGGATGGTGAGGTTATCGGCGTGAACTCGGCCATCTATTCCCCGAGCGGTGGGTCGGTCGGGTTGGGTTTTGCCGTCACGTCGAACATTGTGGACCATATTGCCGCGGATCTGCGCGATGATGGCCAGGTCAGCCGCGGTTGGCTGGGTGTGTCAATCCAGAATGTCAGCCCTCAGATCGCTGCGGCGATGGGAATTGATGCCTCAAACGGCGCATTGGTTTCGGACGTTGTAGCCAACAGCCCTGCCGAAGGCGTCCTGGAACAGGGCGACGTCATCCTGACCTTTAACGGCGAACCCGTCGCGTCCAGCAGCGACCTGCCGATCCTTGTCGGAACTACCAAGGTTGGAACAGAAAGCACGCTTACAGTTTTGCGCAACGGCAGTGAGCAAGACATAAAGTTGACGATTGGACAGCATCAGTCCGCATCGGCCGAAATGGACAAGTCAGTGGATGAAGGCATTTCGGGCACCGCCCTGGGCGTCACCGTTGCACCACTAACAGAAACCAACCGTGCGGAACTGGGCGTGGCCGAGAATATTGACGGTGTGATCGTCACGGACCTGAAACCGGACAGCCCTGCAGCAAAAGCCGGTCTTCAGCGTGGCGACGTGATCGTGAAGCTGGGCAACCAGGATACGGCCACACCTGACGCGCTGAAAGAAGCGCTGGACAGCGAAAAAACCGATCCCGCGCTTGTCCTGATCAACCGTGGCGGCAACCAGATCTTTGTTGCGGTGGAAATCGCCTGATCGAACACCTGCGCGCGCCACGTGATGGGGAGATCTGGCGGGCGCCTCTCTGGCATGATTGAATTGTCCGCAATCTGCCGGAGCAGCCGGGTGCGCAACGACGCACCCGGCATCTAAACCGGTCAAATCTTGTACTTTGTTTGAAAAATTGTGTTTAAGTTCCGGTAGAAAGGATTTCAGATCATGAGCCGACGCCTGTTGATCGTTGAAGATGATGAAGACACCCGGGAATTCATAGCAAAAGGATTCAGCGAGGAAGGATATGTCGTCGAACAGGCCGCGGATGGGCGCGAAGGGCTGTATCACGCCACAGATGGTGGCTTTGACGCCATCGTTCTGGACCGAATGCTGCCCGGTCTAGACGGCCTGTCACTGATCAAATCCATGCGCGCCGCGGGTCTGAAAACTCCGGTTCTGATGTTAACCGCAATGAGCGCGGTCGATGAGAGAGTCAAAGGCCTGAGGGCCGGTGCAGATGATTATCTGGTCAAACCGTTCTCTTTTCAGGAACTGCATGCGCGGATCGAGGCTCTGTTAAGACGCCCGCAGGAATCTGAGGAAAACCCGACCCTGACCTGCCGCGATCTGGATATGGATTTGCTGACCCGCAAAGTCACCCGCAACGGGCGAGAGATTACCCTGACACCGCGTGAATTTCAGATTTTGGAATTCTTCCTGAGACGCAAGAACCGTGTGGTGTCACGCACTATGTTGCTGGAAGGTGTTTGGGATTATCATTTCGACCCGAACACCAATGTGGTTGACGTCCATATCTCGAAACTGCGCCGCCAATTGGATGAAGGCGGAGAGATCCCGTTGATTGAAACAGTCCGGGGCGCAGGTTACATGATATCTGATGGATAACCTGCGGCTTTCGTTCAATAATTCCAGAACACGTTTGGTTCTGGCCAGCATGGTTCTGAGCACATTGCTGACAGCCACCGTGCTGGCCCTTGTCTATGTCACCGCAAATCGCAGTATCGAAAGCGAAACCCGCTCGGTGGTTTCCGCGGAATTGACCGGTCTGGCCGATGAATACGAAAGGCGCGGGCTCATCGGTTTGCTGACAGCCATCGAACGCCGTATTCCCACCGCCTCTGAACGGGATGCCCTTTACTTATTGACCGACCGCAACGGGACGAAATTGGCTGGCAACCTGAGGCAATGGCCCGATGACATCACTGCCGGAAGTGGTTGGGTCCAACTTGAGCTGCGACGCTCGGACAGCGAACAGCTGGTGCCAATCTCGGCTGCATCCATTCGTCTGCCGGGCGGAGAACGCCTGCTTGTCGGGCGGGATGCGTTGGCACGACAGCAGTTTGACCGTGTTCTTTTACGCTCGGTCGGCTTCGCGCTGGCAATCGCGCTGGCGCTGAGCGTCCTGACAGGCTGGCTGTTTACCAGGCTCGTCTTTTCGCGCTTGTCTGACATCGCCTCGACCGCAGAAAATATCGTTTCAGGCGACCTGTCGCGCAGGATGCCCTTGCGCGGGACCGGTGATGAATTCGATCAAGTTTCAGGTACGCTCAATACGATGTTGGACCGGATCGAGGAGTTGGTCAGCAATCTACGGACGACCTCGAATTCGATCGCGCATGATCTACGCTCTCCTTTGTCGCGGTTGAAACAGCGGGTCGAATCCCTGTCAGATAGCCGCAAATCCGAACAGGATCGCGAAATCGACATCGCGCGCGCGACGACCGAGGTTGATCATGTCCTGCGGGTTCTGGGCCAACTGACTGAGATTTCGCGTGCCGAAGCAGGTGTCGGGCGAGAGCAGTTCGAAGATGTCGACCTTAAGCAACTCGTGGCGGACGTGGTCGAGCTCTATGATCCGGTTGCCACGGATCAGGGCGTAACACTTGAAGTTACAGGGTCAACTGCCCCCCTTCCCGGCCACCGCCCCCTTTTGTCTCAGGCACTGTCCAACCTGTTAGAAAATGCTCTGCGATACGCGCCTGATGGTTCGACCATCACGATCAATATTGCGGATGACGGCCTGTATACCAACCTCAGCGTGCGGGATCACGGCCCCGGTGTACCACAGGACGATCTGGCCCGCCTGCAGATGCCCTTTGTGACACTTGATCCCGCCCGGACCGAGCGCAATGCAGGTCTGGGCCTGGCTTTGGTCGCAGCGATATCGCATATGCACAAAGGCATGTTCGACGCCCGCAACTGTGATCCGGGCCTTGAAGCTACTATTCGTCTTTCGCGCAAACCCTGATCCGGTAATCATGAACCGCAAAGGTAAAAAAGGATCGGGTGACAGTAATTCTGACACCGGTTAAAACGTCGATTATGTCTGACCCGATCTCAACTATCCGTAATCTCGGCCCGGCCTATGAACAGGCTTGTGCGCGTGCCGGTATCCACTCGGCCCAGCAACTGCGCGAGATAGGCCCCGACGCGGCCTATGCAAAACTTTTGCAGGCAGGATCGCGCCCTCATTTCATCGGCTATTATGTTTTGGTGATGGGGCTGCAAGGCCGCCCCTGGAACGATTGCAAAGGCGAAGAGAAAAAGGCCCTGCGGCAAAGGTTCGACGCAATCAAAGCCAGCAACAGCACTGCGCCGCAAACGAAGATGATCGCCGACTTGGATGCGATCGGCGTCCGGATATCTTCGGACGACTTGAAACCCGCATAGGAAAAGCCGCCCCCGACCCCGGGAGCGGCTTTATAGGCTTGATCTTAAAACAGATTAGCCGACCAGTTCGATGCCCGAGAAGAAATAGGCGATCTCAACCGCTGCGGTTTCCGGTGCGTCTGAACCGTGGACCGAGTTCTCGCCAACCGATTCAGCGAACTCAGCGCGGATGGTGCCGGGGGCCGCATCTGCGGGGTTGGTTGCGCCCATGACTTCGCGGTTCTTGGCAATGGCGCCTTCGCCTTCCAGAACCTGTACAATAACCGGCTCGGACGACATGAATTCGCACAGTTCGTCATAGAACGGGCGCTCGGCGTGGACGTCATAGAACTTGCCAGCTTGTGCTTTGGTCATGTGAATGCGCTTTTGCGCTACGATGCGCAGACCGGCCTCTTCAAACTTGGCGTTGATCTTGCCAGTCAGGTTGCGGCGGGTTGCATCGGGTTTGATGATCGAGAATGTGCGTTCCAGTGCCATGTCGGCCTCTCCTTAAAATAGGGCGCGGGGCCCGCGCCGAAATCCATCGCGGGCCGCGTATCATGGTCTGTAGCTTATGAAAAGTGTTATGATGCCCTGCTCCGGCGCTTTGCCGGTCACAATGTGCCGGGCAACGGGTCCAGACGGTCGATCCTACGAACATAGAGCACGGCCAGAAGGCCGATAAAGCTGCACCCGCACATCATGCCAAGCACAAGAAAGGGTCCGTTTTCCGGGCTGACAAAGGCGCCGGTGATCGTGGTCAGAACCGCCCCCAGCGCAACGATCATTGCACCTGACAGGCCCGCCGCGCTGCCTGCCAGTTTGGGACGAACCGACATCACGCCCGACGATGCATTGGCGTTGGTCAGTCCATTGCCGAAACCGACACAGATGGCCGAGCCGAAAAAGACCCAAACCGTACCAAGCCCGACCCAAAACAGAAGCAGCCCGCAAAGCGGCCCTGCCGTGGCCACATTCCGCCCTATCAGGATCATCGTTGTTAACTGCGTCCGCGCCGCCAATCGGCCAGTGACAAAATTCCCGACCATGAACCCGCCGGTGATAATGCCGATCCCAAGACCCAGCATCGCGGGGCTCAGATCAAACCAAGCAGCTGCAACCAACGGTGCACCGGTGATAAAACTGAAAAAGCCGCCGATCGAAAATGCCGCGCATAGGGCATAACCCCAAAACCTTCGGGCGCGGAACAGATGCGGATATTCCTTCAGCTGCGCCGCGAATGTTGGGGCGCGGTTTATATTGGTCTCTCCCATATCAAACCACAGCAAAGCCAGCAGACCGGTGCCAAGTACGGAATACAGAACAAACCCCGAGCGCCAGCCAAACAGCATGTCCAACGCGCCGCCCAACATCGGTCCCAGCATTGGCGCCAGCGCCATAGCCATTGCGACATAGCCCAGCTTGCTGGCCGCCTCGTTGGGGGGATAGCGGTCTCGGATTGAGGCGCTGGACAGCACAGACCCGGCGACAACCACAGCCTGAACGAGGCGAAAACCCAGAAACACCCAGATTGACCCAGCCAGCACACAGCCGATGGATGCGACCACGAAGATCGACATGCAGATCAACAGGACCGGCCTGCGCCCATATCGATCCGACAGAGGACCCATGATCAGTTGCAGCACAGCAGAAACCGCCAGATATCCCGCAACCGCCAGATTCATAAGGCCGTAATCCACCTGAAAGCCCGCGCTCATATGCGCCAGCGATGGCAGGAACATATTCAGCGTCAGTACCGACAACGCCGTGGCAAAGACCAGCGTGACCAACGACGGAGGTGTTCGGGCTGTATGCATGATGGAACCGTGTGAAAACTTCAGGCAAATCAGCGCTAACACATCGAATGCCGGTTGAACATGCAAGCCGCTGGCGGCGGCATAACGGCTCTGCTAAGAGCAGCATATGTTACGGATTCAAGACATCACCTATGCCGTTGAAGGCCGCCCTTTGTTAGAGGGCGCAAGCGCAACCATCCCCGATGGCCACAAGGTTGGACTAGTGGGGCGCAATGGCACCGGCAAGACCACGCTGTTTCGCTTGATCCGGGGGGAACTGGCGCTGGAATCGGGTAGTATCGCTGTCCCGAAACGGGCGCGTATTGGTGGCGTGGCGCAAGAGGTGCCCTCGTCCGATGCCTCACTGATCAATACCGTTCTGGCCGCCGATACCGAGCGCAGCGCACTGATGACTGAAGCCGATAGTGCCACGGACCCCGGACGCATCGCCGATATTCAGACCCGGCTGGCCGATATAGACGCCTGGTCGGCCGAAGCGCGCGCAGCCTCGATCCTCAAAGGGTTGGGGTTCGATGACGAGGATCAACTGAAACCCTGTTCGGACTTTTCCGGCGGCTGGCGCATGCGCGTCGCGCTAGCAGCGGTGCTGTTCTCGCAGCCTGATCTGTTGCTGCTGGACGAACCGACCAACTATCTGGATCTGGAAGGCGCGCTGTGGCTGGAAAGCTATCTGGCGAAATATCCGCACACGGTGATCATAATCAGCCATGACCGCGGGTTGCTGAACCGCGCTGTGGGGTCAATCCTGCATCTGGAAGATCGCAAGCTGACCTATTACGCGGTGCCTTACGATAAATTCGCGGAACGCCGCGCCGAACGTCTGGCACAGGCGGAATCGGAAAACACCAAGGCCAAGGCGCGCATCGCGCATCTGCAAAGCTTCGTGGATCGCTTTCGCTATAAGGCGTCCAAAGCAGTTCAGGCTCAGTCGCGCCTGAAGATGATCGAACGCATTCAGTTGGTCTCGACCCCGCAAGAGGCTGCTCTGCGCGCTTTTTCCTTCCCAGAACCCGAAGAACTGTCGCCCCCGATCATTCAGATCGAAGGCGGTGTGACGGGATACGGCGAGACCGAGGTGCTGCGCAAACTGAACCTGCGCATTGATCAGGATGACCGTATCGCGCTGCTGGGCAAGAACGGTCAGGGCAAATCGACCCTGTCCAAGCTGCTGTCTGATCGTCTGCCGTTGATGGCTGGCAAGATGAGCCGCAGCACCAAACTGCGCATCGGCTATTTTGCACAGCATCAGGTGGATGAGCTGCATGTGGACGAGACGCCCTTGGATCATCTGCGCCGATTGCGCCCGAATGAAGCACCGGGCAAGTGGCGCTCGCGTTTGGCCGGGTTCGGATTGAATGCCGATCAGGCAGAAACCAAGGTCGGGCGGCTGTCCGGCGGTCAAAAGGCGCGCCTGTCGCTGCTGCTGGCCACCATCGACGCCCCGCATATGCTGATTCTGGACGAACCGACCAACCATCTGGACATCGAAAGCCGCGAGGCGCTGGTTGAGGCATTGACCGCCTATTCCGGGGCCGTAGTGCTGGTCAGTCATGACATGCACCTACTGTCGCTGGTGGCGGACCACCTCTGGCTGGTCTCGGACGGATCCGTCAAACAGTTTGACGGGGATCTGGAATCTTATCGGTCCCTACTGCTGGGCCGCGACAAACCTGTTAAGGAAAAGCCGCTGACGGCCAAGCCCAAACGCCCATCGCGCGAGGCGGTTCTGAACCTGCGCGCCGATCTGCGCAAATGCGAGGAACGGATCGAGAAATTGACGGATATGCACGAAAAGCTCTCGGCCAAACTGGCGGACCCCAGTTTGTATGAAGACGACAAGATCAACGACTTGGCAACCTGGAACCGGAAATTTGCCGAGGTGGTCGAGGCCATGCAAAAAGCCGAGGCGCTTTGGGTGGTTGCAGCAGAGCGGTTGGAACAGGCAGAGACCGCAGCATGATGGATACAGCCTTTCTCATAACCTCGTTTACAACATTGCTGGTGGTCATTGATCCGCCAGCACAAACGCCGATCTTTGTGGCCCTGACACAAGGCATGGATCGGCATGCGCGCTATACAATAGCGGTGCGCGCCTGTCTGACGGCGGCTGGGATTCTGGCCATGTTCGCCGCATTCGGCGAGGCGGTTCTGGGCTTTATTGGCATCTCGATGGAGGCGTTCCGCGTTGCGGGCGGAGTTCTGTTGTTCCTCACAGCGCTGGACATGCTGTTCGAACGGCGCACCAAGCGGCGCGAAAACAGCGCCGAAGAAGAAGAGCATCCTGATCCTTCAGTATTTCCGTTGGGTATTCCCCTGATTGCAGGACCCGGCGCGATTGCCACAATGATCCTGCTGGCCGGGCAGCATCCGGGCATAGAGGGTCTGGCCGTGGTGATCGGCATGATGCTGATCGTAGTGGCGATGGTGTTCGTCACCTACCTGTCTTCAGGCGCGGTGGCACGAATTCTGGGCAAGACCGGGCTGAATGTGCTGACCCGCCTGTTGGGCATGCTGCTGGCGGCCTTGTCAGTTCAGTTTATCTTGGATGGGCTAAAAGCCTTTGGATTTGCGTCATAAATCCCCATATTGGATTCGAGTGACGCAGTAAGGTAGCGGTATGGACGGCGACAGCATTGCAAATCTGGCCTATCTTGGATTGTTGGGCGCAGCGGTCGTGGCCTGGTTTATCTCTCAGAACCGGCAAAGCCTGAACAAAACGTTGCAACAGGCTCTGGCCTGGGTGTTTATTTTTATCGGCATCATTGCCGCCTATGGACTATGGGGCGATATCCGCAGCACTGTGGGCCCTGCCCCGCAGATGACCGTGACCGGCGAAAGCATCGAAGTGCCGCGCGCTTATGACGGGCATTACTATCTACCGGTTCTGGTCAACGGAGAACCCATCACCTTTTTGGTCGATACCGGCGCCAGCCAGATTGTGTTGAACGAGGCGGATGCCAGACGCATCGGTGTTGACCCCGATCAGCTGAACTATTTCGGGCGGGCCCTGACGGCCAATGGCGAGGTGCGCACCGCCCCGATACGGCTGGACAGCCTTGAACTGGGGCCGATCACGGATCGCAATGTCTCGGCCTGGGTGAATGAAGGGGCGCTGGATCAGTCCTTGCTGGGCATGGATTACCTGCACCGGTTCTCGAATATTCAATTCGCGGATGGGCGTCTGATCCTGTCGCGCTGATGCCCTCTCGATATTGAGAACATAATGAGAACATGCTAGAGTAATAGCATGTCCACACATCTTCTTGGCCGCAAGCCTGCACGACAAATGGCGGGGCTGCAGCTCCATCCGCAGATCACCCTGCAACTGGCCCGCGTGCACGAGGCCTGCGGCCCCGCCCGGCGCAGCTTTGCCATGTGGTTGGCCGGTCAGGCACAGGGGCCGGTGTTGTGGATTTCCCCCGCGTGGGAGGCCAGCCAGTTGCACCCAGGCGGGATGATGGCCTTTGCCGATCCTGCTCGGTTCCTGTTTGCCCGCCCCAACCATGCCGAGGACCTGCTGTGGTGCATGGAAGAAGCGTTGCGCAGCGGGGCAACCCCACTGGTGATCTGCGATCTGCCCGAGGCGCCCGGCCTGACGCCGGTCCGACGGATGCATCTGGCCGCGGAACAAGGCGGCACGATGGGGCCAGCCCCGCTGGGCCTGTTACTGACCCCTGGCGATGGCGGCGCACAGGGGGTTGAAACCCGCTGGCACATGGCTGCGGATCATCACGCCGGGGTTCCCTGCTGGACCCTGACCCGCCGTCGCGCCCGCGCCCTGCCCCCGGTCAGCTGGCAGGCCACCCAGAGCAAGACGCATGCCGGGCTGAACCTGACGCGGATCAAGGCCCAAGATGTGTATTGGGGGGAATAAGTTACGCGGCTCACGGCACTTGTGACTAGCCAAGTGCTACATCCACCCCTAGCGTTCCGGTATGAGCCATCCAATCCATGACAGCCGCTATTCTTGGCTTCGCCTTCTGATCACCCTCGCAATCGCTACGGTGGCGAATGTGGGCATGTGGGCGGTAATCGTCGTGATGCCCGCGATCGAGGCGCAATTCAGCGCCGGTCGGGCCGAAGCCTCATTTCCCTATGTCCTGTCGATGATCGGGTTTGCACTGGGGAACATGTGGCTGGGGCAACTGGTTGATCGGTTGGGCGTGACCAAGGCACTGATCGGTGCCGCCCTTCTGAGCGCGGTCAGCTATCTGTTGGCAACATGGGCGCCGAATATGCTGCTCTTGTCACTGGCCCATCTGCTGTTGGGGTTGGGCACGGCTGTTGGTTTTGGCCCTCTGATCGCGGATATCTCACACTGGTTCATGAAACGCCGCGGGATTGCGGTGGCGTTGGTTGCCAGTGGAAACTACCTGTCCGGGGCGATCTGGCCAACGCTTCTGTCAGGCATCCTTGCACGTGAGGGATGGCAGCAGGTCTATCTGACGCTGGCGGTCATAACGCTGCTCGTTGTCATACCCCTGTCTCTGCTGCTGCGCCGGCAAGTCCCGATCGAGGCCCATCAGACCGCCGCCGCCAATGCGCAGATCAACGCGCGCAGCGTGGGAATATCGCCGCGCAGCTTGCAATACGTTCTTGGTCTGGCCGGAATCGGCTGTTGCGTGGCCATGTCGATGCCGCAGGTCCATATCGTGTCCTACTGCGTCGGGCTCGGATATGGCCCGGCGGTCGGAGCCGAGATGCTCTCGCTGATGTTGCTGGGCGGCGTGGTCAGCCGAGTGATCTCGGGGTTGGTCGCCGACAAGCTGGGCGGGTTGATGACATTGCTGGTCGGCTCTTTCCTGCAATGTATCGCCCTATTTCTGTTCCTTCCCTATGACGGGATGGCCTCACTTTACATTATCAGCCTCATGTTCGGTCTGGCGCAGGGCGGCATTGTCCCCAGCTATGCGCTCGTCGTACGTGAATATATGCCCCCGCAAGAGGCCGGAGCACGCGTTGGCTTTGTCATGATGATGACCATCATGGGCATGGCACTGGGCGGATGGATGTCCGGGTGGATTTACGACTTAACCGGAAATTATCAACTGGCCTTTATCAATGGCATCCTCTGGAACGGGCTGAACATCGCTATCCTGCTGATGTTGCTAAGGCGATCACGGCCCCGCAGGCTGGAGGTCATGATATGACCCAACTGACAAGGCGCGCTGTACTGTCCGGGTTGACCACCCTTCCATTTGCGCACCCGGCTCTGGCCGGGTTGCGTCCCTATGAACTGGTCCACAATGGCACTTCCGTAGATTTTACGTTCGAGCTGTCCGGAATCACACAGTCCGGAACCATGCCGATACGATCTGCAGATATCCGAATTGACATGACCGACCTGGCCAACAGCCGGGTGGATGTTTCGCTGAACGTTGCCAAGGCGCGAACCAACCTGCCCTTTGCCCGCAAACCCATGCTCAGCGCTGGGGTTCTAGACGCCACAGGATTTCCCACAATTCATTTCACCTCGACCGATATTCAGCTTGGCAACGGTGGACGTATCTCGAACGGGGCCGAGATCACAGGAGATCTGACCTTGCGTGGTGTAACGCGACCAATCACATTGCGCGCCAATATTTTTCGCCCGCCCGGCAGCGCCCGAGACAACTTGAATAACCTCTCCGTCCAACTCAGCGGTTCACTGAACCGTCACGAATTTGGCGCCTCGGGTTATTCCGACCTCGTAAAGGAAACTGTTGGCCTTGATATCCGGGCCAAGATCAAAAAGACTGGATAGATCAAAAACGACGCCACAAAGTCGATAAGCCGCGCGCACCGCGCTGGAAATATCGCAATCTGAGCCCATCATGCGCACGATCATTTCCTTTGCCGCCCTATTTCTTTCCGTCATTCTGCTTCAACTGTCCACCGGTGGCGTTGGCCCGCTGGATGCGATTTCCGGCCTGACCCTGAATTTCACCACCGGGCAAATTGGTCTGTTGGGCTCGGCCCATTTCGTTGGCTTCTTTGTGGGATGCTGGTGGGCCCCGCGCCTGATGGGAAGCGTCGGCCATTCGCGGGCATTTGCCGTTTGCACAGCTTTGGGCGCAATGGGGTTGCTGGGGCACACCCTGACGGACAACGCTTATATCTGGGCGGCCCTTCGGATCGCGTCAGGCGCCTGTGTCGCCGGGTGCTACACAGTGATCGAGGCCTGGCTGAACGCAAAAGTCACGAATGAGACGCGCGGGCGCGCCATGGGCACCTATCGCATCGTCGATATGGGCGCGTCCCTCTGCGCCCAGCTGATCATCGCAGTTCTGCCACCAGCATCATATGTCTCGTATAACTTGCTGGCGATCCTGTGCTGCGCTGCCCTGTTGCCGCTAACACTGACCCGCGCCAGCCAGCCCGAAACGCCCGACGCCCCGCGCTTGCGCCCGAAACTGGCCTGGAACAGCTCTCCTCTGGCGGTGGCCGGGGTGGTGGTTGCCGCGTTAAGCTCGGCGTCCTTTCGGATGGTCGGCCCTGTTTACGGGCAAGAGGTTGGGCTTGGCGTCGATCAGATCGCGTTTTTCCTGGCGTCTTTCGTGCTGGGCGGCGCGTTGGCGCAATATCCGATGGGATGGCTGGCCGATAAATACGACAGGCGCTGGGTACTGATCTGGCTTTCGGTTGCCGCCGTCCTAAGCTGCGGTGTGACCATGGCCGCCGGCAACACCGGAACCGTCGGCGTCATGCTGGCCGCGTGTTTGTTCGGCTTTACGACCTTCCCGATTTTCTCAGTTTCATCCGCGCACGCCAATGACTTTGCCACAACCGAACAACGGGTCGAGCTCTCTGCCGCGCTGATGTTCTGGTATGCGCTGGGTGCGATTGCCTCGCCTTACGTGTCATCCACTTTGATCCAATCCTTTGGACCCGGCGCGCTTTTTGCCTTTGTGGCACTTGGCCACGTGTTCCTGATCATCTTTGGTCTGGCGCGGATGCGGTCGCGGCCAACACCCGAGGAACGCACCAGCTATGTCTATTCACCGCGAACCTCGTTTACCATCGGGCGCTTGCTGAAACGATCCCGCGAGGAACGATAGAAAAAGGGCCGGGAAAATCCCGGCCCTTTCGTTTTAGTGTTCGGTGTGAGGTTCCTTGTCGACAACTTCGACCTCTTTCACCGGATCAACCGTCGGCTCTAGCGCGCCGTTGACGATGCCCCCGACCCCGTTTTCCATCGACAGGCCCAGCTCTTCGCCCAGCTTTTTCAGCGCGGGCATCTGCACGGCCATACCCATGATCGAATCCAGCGCCTGGTTCACCACCGGCTTGTCGCCATTGGCGCCTCCGCCACCACCGGCGGCACCGATCCCGCCAACCTGGTGGATCTTGATCGAGTCGATCTTTTCGGCAGGTTTGACCATTTCCGCAATGATCGTCGGCATCGCTTCAATCCGGGCCAGATCAACCTTCAGGCGGATCTGATCAACGGACAGGGCATTGTCAGCCTCGACAATCGCGCGCTTACCTTCCGCTTCGGCCAGCATGTCGTTCTTCTTGGCCTCGGCGCGAATATTCAGCGCATCCGCTTCGGCTTGCGCCTCTTCACGGCGGGCTTCGGCGCGGTCGGCGGCAGCTTCTTTCTCGGCCTGGGCGGCCAGACGGATGGCTGTGGCCTGACGTTCAGCCTCACGCGTCGCTTCGATCAGCACGATCTGCTTCTGACGCTCGGCCTCGGCCACCTGACGGGCGGTAACCACTGCTTCGGTCGCTTTGGTCGCCTCAGCGCGGGCCAGATCGGCAGACGCACGGGCGCGGCTTTCCTCTTCGGATTTCTGCGCGATGATGATCTGACGCTCTTGCTCGGCAACCTCTAATTCGCGCTCTTTCGAGATCTCGGCCTCACGGATTTTACGCTCGCGCTCGATATCGGCGCCACGAATGGCTTCTTCACGGGCAATCCGGGCACGTTCGGTTTCACGCACCGAATCCTCGGTCCGCGCGGCGATCTCGGCCTCTTGCGCCACGCGCAGGGTTTCGATCTGTTGCGTCTGTTCGATGCGGGCCTGCTCTTCGTCCTTGTCGATCAACAGCTTTTGACGCTGAGCTTCCATGGCAGCACGGCGCACTTCTACCTCGGCATCCGCATCAATCTGCGCGCGCTCTTTTTTCGAGGTCGCAATCACCTCGGCCAGCTTGCGCATACCCACGGCGTTAAAGGCGTTGTTCTCATCCAGCGCTTCGAACGGCGTCTGGTCCAACGCGGTCAGCGAGACCGATTCCAGCGACAGGCCGTTTTTCAACAGGTCTTCGGAGACCGCATTCTGCACCTCTTGCACAAAGTCAGCGCGGTTTTCGTGCAGACCGTCCATGGTCATCTGCGCGGCCACGGCGCGCAGACCGTCGATCAGTTTGCCTTCGATCATCTCACGCAGTTGTTCGATATCGAATGTGCGGGCGCCCAGGGTTTGGGCGGCACGTGCGATGCCTTCGTCCGTAGCCATCACCGAGACATAAAACTCGACACCTACATCGACACGCATCCGGTCTTTCGTGATCAGGGCAGCCTCAGCGCTGCGTTGAACTTCAAGGCGCAGCGTTTTCATGTTTACTGGGCTGACTTCGTGCAGAAGGGGGATAACCCAAGCGCTACCGTCCATAATAACTTTCTTGCCGCCAGCACCAGTCTTAACAAGACTGATCTCGCGGGTGGTCCGTCGGTACAACCGTTTCAAAACCAATCCAATTAACACTAGTATCGATAAAACGGTCGCAACAATAATGATCAGGAGTTCAAGTCCCATGCAAAATCCTCCAAGATTGGGGTTTGAAATTTAGTTAGTCTGACAAGCCGACCAGAACGAACCGGTCTTGCCGTCGGTCGCGCAAGACAAGCACTTCGGTGCCTTGTTCCAGCGTATCCTTGTCCTGCAGGGGCTCAGCGCGCAGGTAATGCGCATTGCCAAAGCGATCCATGACCCGCACTTCGGCCGGGCGGCCACGCGATGCTGTCCCTTGCGAGATGAAACCGCGACGGCGGGCCAGCATCCGTTCAGACATCGCCTCGGTCTCGGTTTTCGGCAGCAGGCGGGCAAAGACCGCGCTAAAGCCACGCGCAAACCAGATGCCAAAGGCCCCGGCCGGGATCGCGGCCATCCATGAGGGCAGATCAAAGCCCATCACATCACGCAGGCCCAGCTGCAGACCGATGCCCGACAGGCCGAAGCCAGCCAGCAGAACCACCAGCCAGATCATGAACGGCACTTTGCCAAAGCCCAGCCAGCTTGCAGGACCGTCCGAGGCCACAACCGGCGTTTCCGCCGCGACCTCGGCCAGCTCGAACTCACCCAGATCGACATCCGCGTCCAGATCAAGTTCGAAATCACCAATGTCCAATTCCGGAGCGTCAACCACATCAAGGTCAACCTCGCCCTCACCCGCCATCAGGCTTCCACCCAGCAACAGCGCCACCAGTTCCAGCCCCAAAAGGCCAAACAACAGCGCAATCGCAATGGTAAAGGGCACAAATGCACCCTCGAGTAGAAAACTGAGCATCAGTGGGCTGTCTCCGTAATTGTATACTATGGTATGCAGTTAATATGGGGAGTCATGACAAAGTTTCAAGAGGTTGTGATTCTATATTTCAACCTATGGGTAATTAACATGGTGACACAGCGGCAGTCGGGAAATCCGTTCTTTGGGGTTTTTTCGGTGCCTGGGGCCGGAAAGTGGCATCCGGGCAAAAGCCGGGCTTTTGCTGGGCTGTGACATAAGATAGACGGGCCTGCAGTTACATACGCGGAAACGGAACATGGCTCGGATTCTCATCACCTCGGCGATCCCCTACATCAACGGGATCAAGCACCTCGGCAATCTGATCGGCTCGCAACTGCCCGCCGACCTATATGCGCGGTATCAGCGCGGCCGGGGGAATGAGGTCATGTTTCTCTGCGCCACCGACGAACACGGCACCCCGGCCGAGCTGGCCGCCGCCAAGGAAGGCAAGCCGGTCGCTGATTACTGTGCCGAGATGCATGGTGTGCAGGCCGATATCGCACAGCGCTTTGGCCTGAGCTTTGATCACTTTGGCCGCTCGTCCAGCGCCCAGAACAAAGCGTTGACCCAGCATTTCGCGGGCAAGCTGGAAGACGCCGGGCTGATCCGCGAAGTGAGCGAGAAGCAGGTCTATTCCCACGCCGATGGACGGTTTCTGCCGGATCGCTATATCGAAGGCACCTGCCCCAACTGCGGCTATGACCGGGCGCGCGGTGATCAGTGCGAAAACTGCACCAAGCAATTGGACCCAACTGACCTGATCGAGCCGCGCTCGGCCATTTCCGGTTCGACCGACCTTGAGGTGCGCGAAACCAAGCACCTGTATTTGCGCCAATCCGCGATGAAGGATCAGCTGGACGCCTGGATCGACTCCAAGACCGATTGGCCGATCCTGACCACCTCGATCGCCAAGAAATGGCTGCATGACGGTGACGGCCTGCAAGACCGTGGCATTACCCGCGATCTGGACTGGGGCGTGCCGGTCAAGAAAGGCGATCAGGACTGGCCGGGTATGGAAGGCAAGGTCTTTTACGTCTGGTTCGACGCGCCGATCGAATACATCGCCTGCGCCAAGGAATGGGCTGATGTGACCGGCAAAGCGGATGCCGAGTGGGAGCGCTGGTGGCGCACTGACAAAGGTGCCGATGACGTGCGCTATGTTCAATTCATGGGTAAGGACAACGTGCCTTTCCATACCCTGTCCTTCCCGGCGACCATTCTAGGTTCGGGTGAGCCGTGGAAGATGGTCGACCATCTAAAATCCTTCAACTACCTGAACTATGACGGCGGCCAGTTCTCGACCAGCCAAGGTCGCGGCGTGTTCATGGACCAGGCGCTGGACATCCTGCCTGCCGATTACTGGCGCTGGTGGCTGCTGAGCCATGCGCCCGAAAGCAGCGATAGCGAATTCACCTGGGAGAACTTCCAGCAATCGGTGAACAAGGATCTGGCCGATGTGTTGGGCAACTTCGTCAGCCGGATCACCAAGTTCTGCCGCTCAAAATTCGGCGAGGCGGTGCCCCAAGGCGGCACCTATGGCGAGCGCGAGCAGGCCCTGATCGAAGAGCTGACCCGCCGCGTCCGCGCCTATGAAGGGTTCATGGAGGCGATGGAAGTTCGCAAATCCGCCCAGGAATTGCGCGCCATCTGGGTTGCCGGGAACGAGTATCTTCAATCCGCGGCACCCTGGTCGACCTTCAAGGAAGATCCCGAACAGGCCGCGGTACAGGTGCGTCTGGGTCTGAACTTGATCCGGCTCTATGCCGTGCTCAGTGCGCCGTTCATTCCCGAAACCACCGCCCGTATGCTGAGCGCGATGAACACGCTGGATACCGGCTGGCCTGACGATGTTGCGGCGGCCCTGTCCGCCCTGCCCCCAGGCCATGACTTTGCCGTTCCCGAAGTGCTGTTCGCCAAGATAACGGACGAACAGCGCGAAGACTGGCAGAGCCGTTTCGCTGGTATCCGCACCTAAGACACCCGACCGGGAAAAAATACAGGGGGCTTAACGGCCCCCTTTTTCATTTTGCGTTTGATCCAGATTGCCGGAAACGCCCTTGCCAGATCAGGAAACTAACCCTGGCCGATTTGCGTAAACCTGCCGCCCTACAGAAAAATATCCTTGGGTAAGCGATTGCCTTACGGGCTAACACGCTTGAGAAACCCACCAAAACCAGCCATCCTCACAAAGAGTTTAGGCGACTCGGACCGCTGGCGGCGACCCGAGTTGTGTCCAGTTTTTGTTTCAATGGGGCTTCTGCCATGATCCTTGCATCAACACTTTTCAGCTTTCGACCGAATGACCCCATAGCCAAATCCGTTTGGTATGCCGCAGCTTTTGCCCTGTGTGGGTTGGTGGTGCCAGCTGCCGCGCAGGATAAAAGTGACGCCCCACCGCCCAAAGTGTCCATCGCAGCGGCCTACACACAAGAAATCACGGACGAGGCGACTTTCATCGGTCGAGCTGAGGCGCTGAACAAGGCCGATATTGTCGCCCGGGTCAGCGGTTTTTTGGACAGTCAGAATGTTGAAGACGGCGCGATGGTGAATGAAGGCGACCTTATGTTCACGATCGAGCCGGACCTGTATCAGGCGACACTAGATGCACGGAATGCCGATCTGGACCGTGCCGAAGCAAATCTTGAGCTCGCCAAAGTTGACCTGGCCCGTAAAGAAGAACTTTACAAACGCGATGCCACTCCGGAAAGCGAACGGGATATCGCCCGTGCCAACGAACTTGTGGCCATTGCCGAAGTCAAAGCCGCGAAAGCCGCGATCCAACAGGCCGAACTTGATCTGAGCTATACTAAGGTCCACGCACCGTTCACCGGCCGTATCGGGCGGGTCGCTATCAGCGTCGGGGACGTTGTCGGCCCGAACAACCCACCATTGGTGAATATCGTCAGCGAGGCACCAGTGTATGTGAATTTCTCGTTGAACGAGAAACAGTTTACCTCGGTTCTTGAACAATATGGCGAGAATGCATCGACGCTGGCCGAAAGCCCCAAAAGCCCGAATGTGCATGTAACGCTGCCCAATGGATCGGATCTGGGCGAAACAGGTTCGATTGTTTTCGTTGACAACCGTATCGACCCGCTAACTGGAACGATTGCAATGCGGGCCGAATTCACAAATGCCGACCGGCTGATCCTCGATGGTCAGTTCCTGAGCGTTCATATCGAAGCGCTGGAGCCGACTTTGCAGGTTCTGATCCCGCAGGCGGCCTTGTCACGTGATCAGCGCGGTGATTTCGTTCTGGTCGTTAACGATAAGCAAATGGTCGAACAGCGCTATATCACCACCGGCGACAATGTCGGAACTGCTGTGATCGTTCTGGACGGCCTGCGCGAAGGAGAAAGCGTGATCGTCGAGGGCCTTCAGCGCGTGCGCCCGGGTGTGGCAGTGGATGCTGTCACCGCATCCGAGCAGCCGGGAGAGTAACAGATGTTCTCATCCCTGTTCATCAGCCGGCCCAAGCTGGCCCTAGTTATTTCGCTTGTCCTGACGATCATGGGCGGGATCGGCTATATGGTTCTGCCGGTCGCCCAGTTTCCTGATATTACGCCACCGGTCGTCAGCGTTTCCGCCACCTATACCGGTGCCAATGCCGAAACGGTCGAGAACACCGTCGCCGCGCCGATCGAGGCGCAGGTCAACGGCGTGGATGACATGATCTACATGACGTCCACCTCTTCGGATAACGGCTCGTATTCGTTGAATATTACCTTCGAAGTCGGCACCGACCCCGACATTGCATCCGTTAACGTGCAGAACCGCGTTGCGCAGGCCATGTCTTCGCTTCCGTCAGAGGTGACTTCGTCGGGTGTCGTTACTCAGAAGGCATCGACCAATATGCTGATGCTGGTCACGCTGACCTCACCCAAAAGCACCTATGACAGTGTATTCTTGTCGAACTACGCTTCGATCAACCTGAAAGATGCGTTGGCACGGGTACAGGGTGTTGGTAAAGCCGATGTTCTGACTAACCTTGAATATGCAATGCGGATCTGGATGGATCCCGACAAGATGACCGCCCTGTCGATTTCACCGGGTGATGTCATAGACGCTATCCGAGAACAGAATATCGAAGTGTCTGCCGGTTCGATAGGCTCGCCTCCGGTCCCTGAGGGACAGACATTTCAATATACGATCAAGACCAAGGGCCGGCTGACCTCGGCCGCTGAATTTGGCAATATTGTCATCCGTACTGGTGATGCAGGGGCAATCGTACGCATAAGGGACATTGCCAGAACCGAACTTGGAGCGCAGTTCTACTCGGCTTCGGGGTATTTCCAGGCAGAACCCGCAACGGTTATCGGAATCTATCAAGCCCCCGGTGCCAATGCGTTGGCTGTTTCTGATCGTGTTCAGGCCGAATTGGACCGGCTGTCGCGTTCGTTCCCAACAGATGTTGAATATCAGGTTCCGTTCAACACGACGGACTTCGTGGAACAATCTCTGAACGACGTGGTTTCCACCCTGATGCTGACGTTCGTTTTGGTGATTTCGGTCGTATTTGTCTTTTTGGGCAGTTGGCGTGCCACGATCATTCCTGCGGTTGCTATTCCTGTTTCGCTGATTGGCACGTTCGCGTTCCTGCTGGCGTTTGGGATGTCCCTGAACACAATTTCTTTGTTCGCGCTTGTACTGGCCATCGGGATCGTGGTCGATGATGCCATCGTGGTGGTTGAAAACGTTGAACGCATTATCGCCGACGAAGGGTTGTCCCCGCCTGAGGCGACACGGAAAGCAATGGGCCAAATCACCGGACCCGTCATCGCAACCACACTGGTTCTGCTGGCCGTTTTTGTGCCCGTAACCTTTATGCCTGGCATCTCGGGGCGACTGTATTCTCAGTTTGCAGTCACCATCTCGACTGCGGTCGTGATTTCGTCAATCAACGCTTTGACCTTGTCTCCGGCGCTTTGCGGACTGGTTCTGCGCGCGCGCTCGGGTCCGCCCAAGGGTATTCTGGCCCTGTTTGAGCGTTTCATCGGAACGCTGCGTGACGGTTATGTTGTCATTGTGCGCAAACTGTTAATTCTGCCAGTCGCCGGACTGGGCGTCATCGTTGTTCTGGCAATGGGTACAGGGACGATCATGTCGAACACATCAAGCGGTTTTATTCCGCTTGAAGACAACGGCTATCTCTTTGTGGACATCCAGTTGCCAGATGCGGCAACGCTGGAACGCACCGAGACTATCGCAGGTCGGGTCGACGACCAGATCCGCGATATCTCGGGGGTTGCCAGTACAGTTTTGATCAACGGATTTTCGCTACTGAACGGCACAACCACAAATGGAGCGACCGTTTTTGTAAACCTCGACAACTGGGACGAGCGGCAAGATCCCGACCTGTCTGCCGATGCCATTCTGGGCAAGGTTCTAGCGATTGCAAATGGCGAATCCGCAGCTTCGATCGTGGCCTTCAACCCGCCACCGATACAGGGCCTCGGCATGTCAGCCGGTGTGGAAATGGAGGTTCAGCAAGTCGGGGGCGGTACGCCTCAGGATCTGGCCTCGGCCGTTGGGTCCTTCGTCTATGCTGCAAACCAGCGACCCGAGATTGGTCAGGCCTATACAACATTCCGGGCCAATGTTCCTCAGCTATTTGTCGATCTGGACCGTGAGAAAGCGAAAACCCTGGAAGTGTCTGTTGCTGAGATTTTTCAGACGATGCAAGCCCAACTAGGCTCGTACTATGTGAACGATTTCAACCTGTTTGGCCGCGTCTACCGCGTGATGATTCAGGCCGAGGGGAGCTATCGGAACAAGGTCGAAGATATTTCGAACCTGTATGTGCGCTCGACCAAGGGCGATATGGTTCCATTGGGTACGTTGATCGACGTGGAAAACGTGTTGGGGCCAGTCCTGTTAAAACGGCATAACCTGTTTCGTTCGGCAACTGTTACAGCTGTACCTGCGCCAGGGCTGTCCAGTGGCGACGCTATCACTGTGATGACAGAAGAATCCGCCAACGCCCTACCCTCGGGATACGCGTTTGAATGGACAGGTACCGCGCAACAGCAGCTTGCATCCGGCAGCCTTGTGATCATTATCCTCGGGCTTGCTGTCCTTTTCGCCTATTTGTTCCTGGTGGGGCAATACGAAAGCTGGTCGATGCCGGTGTCCATTCTTCTATCGGTTATTGTTGCCCTATTCGGGGCGGTTGCGGCGGTGGCCATCGTGGGCAGCGACATAAACCTGTACACGCAGATCGGGATGATCATGCTGGTGGGGCTTGCGTCGAAGAACGGTATCCTCATCGTTGAATTCGCAATGGAACAGCGTGCCAATGGCCTTTCGATCAAAGATGCTGCAGCCGAAGCCGCCCATCAACGATTCCGCGCGGTGATGATGACCGCCCTCTCCTTCCTGTTGGGTGTTGTACCGTTGCTTGCCGCGAACGGCGCGGGAGCGGCTAGCCAGAAGGCCATCGGTGTCGCCGTCTTTGGCGGAATGCTGGCGGCGACTCTGGTTGGCGTTATCCTTGTGCCGGTACTTTACGCCCTGATGCAGGGGCTGAGGGAATGGCTCAAAGGGACAAAGAACGACCCCGACCCTTCGGAAGAAGCCGCATAAATCAAAAAAAAGCCCCGCCAAAAACGCGGGGCTTTTCTTTAATGGGCCAGGCGCTTTTCGATCCAGCGCTGGATGGCAGCGATCTGATCGGCATCAAGTCTTAGGCCCAGCTTGTTTCTGCGCCAGATGGCATCTTCAGCGCAGCGCACATATTCCTTGGTGACCAACCATTCCATTTCGCGTTCGGTCAGCGTCGCCCCGAACTCTTCCCCCAGATCCTCAGCGGTCTTTGCATCGGCCAGAATAGCGCGCGCCTCGGTTCCATAGGCGCGCACCAGCCGTTCCGCCCATGTGCGATTCAAAAAGGCATAGTCGAATTCCAGACCGGCAATAAGGTCTTGCACTGCGCTAACGGGGAAATCGCCACCCGGCAAAGAAACTCCAGCGGTCCATGGACCGGGCAAATCCGGGAAGTACTCAGCGATTTTCTCAAGCGCACTTTCGGCCAATCTGCGATAGGTCGTAATCTTGCCGCCGAAAACATTCAAAACCGGAGCGCCGCCAAGCCCATTGACCTTCAGAGTATAGTCTCTGGTCGCGGCCGTTGCGCTGCTGGCCCCATCGTCATAAAGAGGGCGCACACCGGAATAGGTCCAAACGATGTCTTCGCGGGTTACAGGCTGCTCAAAATATTTTGACGCAAATGCACACAGATATTCCTGTTCAGACTCGGTACAGACTGGAGGAACCGATGGGTCTGGGTGATCCTGATCAGTTGTTCCAATAAGGGTGAAATCTCTCTCATAGGGAATGGCAAAGATGATGCGCCCGTCTTCGCCCTGAAAGAAATAGCATTTGTCATGGTTGAATAACCTGTGGGTTACGATATGGCTGCCGCGGACCAACCGAACCCCCTCGCGCGAGTTCACGTGGATTTTGTCCTGAATAATGTCCCCGACCCAAGGGCCACCGGCATTGATCAGCATCTTGGCCTGGACGACGCGCGTTTCATCACTCTGCTTGTCGCGGATCGTGACATGCCACAGGTCATCGACCCTTTCGGCAGACAGAACCTCTGTCCGGACCAGAATTTCGGCACCTCTGGCCTCGGCATCACGGGCGTTCAGAACCACCAGACGGGAATCTTCAATCCAGCAGTCGGAATATTCATAGGCAGTTTCGAACCTGTTCTGCAGCGGGCCGCCTTCGGGCGCAGACCGTAGATTCAGCGACGAAGTTCCCGGCAGAATTTTCCGCCCCCCGAGGTGGTCATACATGAACAGGCCCAGACGGATCAGCCAGGCCGGGCGACGACCGCGCATCCAGGGCATCACCATGCTCAGCAGGCGCGATGTCGGCGTGTCCGAGTCAAAGCGCATCCCATCGTGGTACGGAAGCACAAAGCGCATCGGCCAACTGATATGCGGCATTGCCCGCAGCAAGGTCTCACGCTCGATCAGCGCCTCGCGGACCAGTCGGAATTCAAAGTACTCAAGATACCGCAGGCCGCCATGGAACAGTTTGGTCGAGGCAGAGGACGTCGCCGATGCCAAGTCGTTCATCTCGGCCAATGTCACCGACAATCCCCGCCCGGCCGCATCACGCGCGATCCCGCAACCGTTAATACCGCCACCGATGATGAATAGGTCAGTAACCTGGCCAGTCTGCTGTGCCATTTGCAGGTCAGTCCTTTTGCTGAAAACGTGCGGCAATTAACCCGTTCGATACTCGGTTCGTCAATGTGGATTTTCGTTTTTTTTCGCGTAACGAACAAGAATAGCGATTTTTTGTTGTTGTCCAAACGATGTTTGTTTTCTGCCGGTTGCAATATTGCGAAAAAAGGAACAAAAACGAAAGAACCCAATAACCGGAGCTTCCCTTGTCTCTTTCGTTCCGCCAGTCAGACATCATAGAAATCGCCAAGCAGAATGGTCGCGTCATGGTCGAGGATCTGGCGTTGCAGTTTGGTGTCACGGTCCAAACGATCCGGCGTGATCTTTCCGAGCTTGCGGAACTGGGCAAGCTGGACCGGGTTCATGGCGGCGCGGTCCTGCGATCCGGCGTTTCGAATATCGGTTACGAGGACCGGCGCGCCCTGAATGCTGAAATCAAGACCCGTATCGCACAGGTTTGCGCTGCCAACATACCGGATGGTGCATCGCTTTTTTTGAACATCGGTACATCGACCGAGGCTGTCGCGCATCAGTTGCTAAACCACAAAGATCTTATGGTGGTGACAAATAACATGAATGTCGCGCGTATCCTGGTGGAAAACACGAACTGCCAGATCGTCGTCGCCGGTGGTGTTCTGCGCCGGTCGGACGGTGGTCTGATCGGCAATCTGACCAATTCAACGATTGAACAATTCAAGTTCGATTATGCGGTAATCGGGTGTTCCGCACTGGACGCCGATGGTGATCTTCTGGATTTCGATTTCCAAGAAGTCCGTGTCAGCCAGACTATCATTGCACAGGCCAGACACAGCTTTCTGGTTGCCGATCATTCGAAATTTCAGCGCTCGGCCCCTGCCCGTATTGCCTCGATGTCCGAAGTTGACGTTTTCTTTACAGATCAACCTCTTCCAAGTGGGCTTGCACGTAAATGTAAGGAATGGGGAACGCGGGTCGTATACAGCGGCCGAACCACCGGAGATTCGCATTAAACGCGTAATTCCAAACGTGGTTCTTGTCATAGGCGACCGGCCCTGACAGTATCGCAACATATTGCAATCAGTGCACGGCAAGGGGGAGATCCGGGCCATGATCGCGCTTTTATTTGCGTTACTCACAGCCACTATGGGGCTGAATTATTATAGAAAAACCAAAGCGGCCAATGTTGTGTTCTTCATTACCATGGCCCTAAGTGTTTATTGGCTGAAGTTTCATGCCACCAGCCAACTGACCATTCAGCTGTAGGAGGCCACAATGACACCCGAGCTTTCCCGCACCCTGAACGCGTTGGGAACCCTGGCGGTCAGCCTCGTTCTTGTACTGGCCTTCGGATACCAGCTGGCGCTGAACGAACTGCCCTGCCCGCTTTGCTTATTGCAACGGGTCGGGTTCGTAGCGGTGGGCGTTGGTTTGGGCCTGAACCTGCTATACGGAGCCCGGCCGCAGCATTATGCGTTGATGTTGCTTGCGGCACTGTTTGGGATCAGCGTTTCCGTTCGCCAGATCTTGCTGCATATCGTACCGGGTACCGGCCACTATGGTTCGCCTGTTTTTGGGTATCACTACTACACATGGGCCGTGATCTGCTTTTTTCTGATCCTGCTGGGCACGGCAATCATGCTGCTTTTCGACCGTCAATATCAGGACACAACCGTCGATCAACCACGGTTCGGGGGCAATACGCTGGCCAAAACCGCGTTCTTTGTGATGCTAGGGCTGGCCGTGCTAAATGCGGGGTCGACCTTGTTGGAATGTGGACCAGGTATCTGCGCTGACCCGCCGACAAGATACAAATTGATTGACGAACTGGACACCAACAACTGAGGATGGATAAACCTTCCCTCATGGAGGCATCGGAATGGGACTACTGGGGCAGCCGCTAGGCTATTATGACTATCTGACATTTATCGCACTTATACTGCTGCTGGCCGCTGTAATGGCGCTGTTTCTGTTCATAATGGGACTGCCCGGCCGCATCGCAATCAAACGCAACCATCCCCATGCCGAGGCAGTCAAGATCATGGGCTGGATGGGGTTTCTGGCCGTCGTTCCCTGGATTCACGCCTTTATGTGGGCTTTCCACGATGCAGCCACAGTCGATATCCGCCGTTTGCCCGACGATGAACGCGATGCGATACGCAAGGATATCAAACGGTTGGGCGGTGAACTGACTGAAGAATATCGCGATCCGCTGGACCCGGACGAAACACAAAAAAGCTAAGGCTAAAGGAAGTCCCACAATATGTTTGTCGCTCTTGGCATTACGCTTTTCTACATCATTTTTGTCTGGCTGATCTTCTTCAAACTGCAATGGCTTAAGTTCAGTATCGCCTGGGGCATCGTTTCCTTCTGGGTGGGTGCTCATCTGTTATTGATCTTTATGGTTGCGCTGCGGTTCTTCCAGCCATTTTCGATCGACAGCCACGTGGTCCGCTCAACCATACAGATCGTACCGCGCCTGACTGAACCAACCATCCTTTCCGAGGTTCTGGTCGAGCCGAATACAGAGGTGAAGAAAGGGGATCCGCTGTATCGGTTCGACGACACCGTCTTTGCGCTTGAATTCGAAGAGGCATCCGCACAGTTGGTTGCAGCCCAGCAGAACGCCAAAATTCTGGAACAGGATGTGATCGTCGCGGGTGAAGCCGTCGAGCGAGCCAACGCGCAACTGGCATATGCGCTGACCCAGCAAGCACGGTATGAAAACCTTGTCCCTGCGGGTGGTGCCCGCGAGGATGAGCTGGATCGCTGGAACGAGCAGGTCACGGAAGATCAGGCCAAGATAAAAGAGGCCGAAGCCAATCTGGAAAAGGCAAAGCTGGCGCTGGATTCGCAGATCGACGGGGTCAATACCGGAATCGTTCAAGCTCAGGCTCAGTTGGAAAAGGCCCGGTACTTTCTGGACAATACTACGATCTACGCGCCCGAAGATGGTATGATCGTTTCACAACAGGCACGCCCGGGTCTGGTTGTCGGTGACATCCGATTGGGCGCAATCGCCAGCTTTGTGACCAAGGAAAATCCCTATATTCTCGCCACTTACCGGCAGCAAAACCTGAAATTTGTGAAACCCGGGCAACAGGTTGAGGTCGCGCTGGACTTATATCCCGGAGAAATCCTGACCGGCAAAGTCGAGGCAATCTGGTGGGCAACCCGCCAGGGTCAATATCTGCCATCAGGCCGCCTGCCCGGATTTGAACTGCCAAAAATTCCCGGACATATTGCCGTGCAGATTTCGGTCGAAATTCCAGATGGCCACGTCTTTCCCGCCGGTGGACATGCCGCGGTGGCAATCTATACCGGCCAGGGCAAAAGCTTTGAGTTCCTGCGGCGCATCAATATCCGCCTCTATTCCTTCGCAAACTTCATCCGACCACTGGACATTTAAGGACACGCTGTATGACACGGGCCAGACTAAACCGCAGTTTGATGGGCACAGCCCTGTGTGCCGCGCTGCTGGTGGGATGCGCACCTGTCGGTCCTGATTTTGTGCGACCGAACTCTCCGGTCGTGAAGGAATGGATCGAGGTAAACAACCCTTCAGTCGGTGCCAGCGGCCTCACCTCGCGTAGTGCCCCTGTTGCAAAATGGTGGGAGACCTTCAACGACGCCACTTTGAACCGGTTGATCGCCGAAGCCTATGCCCAGAACCTGGCGCTACAGGTGGCCGGTGCACGCGTATTACAGGCCCGCGCACAGCTTGGGATTGCCTTTGGTGAGCTTTACCCCCAATCGCAGGCCATCGGAGGTTCGATCGAGCGGCGCCAGATCAGCGATAATATCGGGCCGATTTCCGATATCAATCGGATCATCCCTCTGGATACCGAATTCTCGACCTCGCAGGTTGGCTTCGACGCCCAATGGGAATTGGATGTGTGGGGGCAGCAACGCCGGGGTGTGCAGGCCGCACGATCCAATCTGGCACTTCAGGTCGCTAATTACGATGACGCTTTGGTCACGCTGACCGGCGATGTAGCAGCGTTATATGTAAGCTTCCGCGCGCTGCAAGAAACTCTGTTCGTGGCACGAGAGAATATCAAGCTGCAACAGGAATCGGTTGATCTGACGCAACTGCGTTTCAACAACGGCGTCACCACTGAATTGGATGTGCAAGAGGCCACCGCCCTGCTGAACAATACCATGGCGCTGGTGCCGGAAATTGAAAGCGATCTTCAACAGACCAAGAATGCTTTGGCTGTTTTACTGGGAACAACACCCTCGCGCATGGCCGGGTTGCTGGGTAATTCCGGTCGTATCCCTTCGGCCCGATCCAACGTCGCCGTTGGAGTACCAGCGGAATTGCTGCGCCGACGCCCGGATGTACGCGCCGCAGAACTGGCCGCTGCCACACAGTCTGCGCAAGTTGGGATCGCGATTGCTGACCTGTATCCCCAGTTCATCCTGTCCGGTTCGATCGGCCTGCAGGCCTCGGGCAGTCAGGACCTGTTTTCATCCGCCAGCAATACTGGGCTGGCCAGTGCCGGAGTGGTCTGGAATGTGCTGAATTATGGGCGGATCAAGAATAATGTCCGCGCCCAGGACGCAGCTTATCAGGCATTGATTGCGAACTATCAAAACACCGTCCTGACCGCTTATTCCGAGGTTGAAAGCGCCATGGTCGCCTATGCGCAATCACGCAAACAGGTGACATTCTACCAAAACAGCGTCACCGCATCGCGCAAAGCTGCCGAGATCGCGGTGAACCAATACCGGGATGGCATCGCCAGTTATTCCCGCGTTCTGAACACGCAAACCGCATTGCTTCGATCACAGGCCAATCTGATCGAAGCCCGCCAGCAGGTCTCGAGCAATCTGGTTGCAGTCTACAAAGGTTTAGGCGGTGGTTGGCAAATCCGGCAAAATCAGGAGTTCCTGCCGGAAACCGTGCTGGCCGAAATGGCCTATCGCACCGATTGGGGAGACCTGCTGCAACAGGCTCCGACCCAAGCCAGCCTGAACTGAGCGCTATTTCGTCAGACCGCGCAAGCCGCCCGAAATCAGAATGTTGACCTCGTAGAGAATACGCGGCGCGGCCAGTCCTCCGGGGCTGGCCAAATAGTTCGGGCTCCATTCTGGTTCAAATTTCTGCTTGAACGAGCGCAGCCCCTCGAAGTGATAAAACTGTTCGCCATGTTCATAGACAAAGCCGCCAATGCGGTTCCACAGCGATGCCAGTTGCCGGTTTTCGATCCCGGAAAACGGTGCCGCCCCCAGCGAGAACCAGTGGAACCCCTGCTCGGCCCCCCATGACATCATCTCGGCAAACAGCGCGTCCATAACAAAACTTGGGCTATCTGGTTCATACCGCATCAGATCCAGCGACAGTTCTGATTTTTGCCCGCCCTGAAACAGGTTAGCAAACGCGACGATCTCACCTGTTTCGCCATTCCGCAGCACCGCGTGGTCGAAATAGGACAGATAGGTTTCATCAAATCCGCCAAGCGCAAAACCTTTCTCGGCCCCAGCTTTTTGTGCCAGCCAGTCATCCGAAATCTTGCGCAACTCGGGCAGGATCGGGGTTAGTTCCTGTTTTGGAATAATCTCGAAAACATACCCTTCGCGTTCGGCCCGGTTCTTGGCTTGGCGGAATCGCTTGCGGGATTTGCCATCCAGCGAAAAGTCTTTCAGCGGCACCCGGGCAACCTCGCCGATTTTCAGGATCGACAGGCCCAGGTCCAGAAAGGTCGGCAGATACTTGGTCGAAACGCTGTAAAAGGCGCAGAGCTTCCCCTCACGATCCGCCATCTCGCGCAGCTGCCAGATCAGCTGTTTGCCGGCGGTTTCATCCCCTACCGGTTCGCCTTTGGTGACCAGCGCGTTGCCGGTGTCGGCATAGGCCAGAAAGGCGGTGTCATCCGGTGCGATCAGGAATTGCTTGTCCCCTGTCAGCGAGATCTGCGATTCCGTGTCTTCGCTTTCCATAACCAGACGCTCGACAACGTCGGGGATTTCGGTGCGGACCGGCGCGGGTATCTCGCGCCCGAACAGAGAGCTGATGGCAACCACCCCAAGGATCACCGCAACCACAAGGCTGGACCGCAGGAACCGCGAGGCATCACCGTCCCAGGCAAACTCCCACCACAGGGCGTTCTGATATTCAACATGGGAATAGGCAAACAGCCCCACCCAAAAGATCACGGCAAGCAAAGAGATGACGCTGACCAGCCAGGGAATGTTCAACCTGAAGATCGACGCGCCGCTAACTCGATAGAACGCGCCCCGGAACATCGCCAGCAGAGCGATAGTCCCCACCATGCTGAGCGCTTCGTGCGTATCCAGCCCCTTGGTCAGCGAGGCGACAAAACCGGCCACCATCAACAGCATGGCCACGACCCAGGCCCGGTAAAGCTTGCGAAACAGCCCCCGTGACACAAGGATCAGCAAGACCCCTACCGCACTTCCGGCCAGGTGGGACGCTTCGACAAAGGAAAGGGGCAGGAAATCCCGTAGCACACCCAGGTTACCGCTGCTTGCAGGCAACGCGCCGGAGACCAGAAGTATCACACCGGCCACTGCGGCCACGCCTGCGGCCACCATGGGCACGATCGGACGGATCACTCGATAAACCCAAGTGGCTGCACCAGTAATATGTCGCCGGTGGCTCAGCGCTGATGCCACAGCGATTGAAAGCGTGGCGATGAGGAAGGGAAGAAACGTATAAACAAGGCGATACAGCAACAGCGCGGCAATGACATCCGACCGGCCTGACGCGCCAAGTCCCGCGATCATAGTCGCCTCGAAGGCGCCAATTCCACCCGGCGCATGGCTGAGGATACCGACCGCAATCGCGCCAATAAAGATGGTGAAGAAATAGGGGTAGCCGATCCCAAGGTCTGTCGGCAGCAGCACATACAGAACCATCGACGCACCAAAAACATCGCCCAAGGCCGCCAGCGTCAGCAACCCGGCCAGTTTGCCGCCGGGAAGGTTAAATCCAACCCCGCCATAGGCCAGCCTGCGCCCGCCTTTCGACAGCCAGATGAACAGCGTTGCCAGAGCGATCAAAAGGCCCAATCCTATGACCGTCTCGACCGTATCGCTGATTGGCAAAACCTTCGATATCCCGTCGGGATGAAAGGTCAGCAAAGCCCCCAACAGCAAGGTCATGCCAGACCAGAAAGCGATCCACGAGGTCGCAATAACCCCAGCGACGCGCCCTAGATCCAACCCTAGAGACGCATAGATCCTGTACCTGATCGCCGTGCCCGTGATGTAGGAAAACCCAAGGCAGTTTGACACCGCATAACCACAGGCCCCGGCCATGCCCGCAACCGGCAAAGGGACCTCACCGTCGGCAACGCTCTGGACTGCAAAGACGTCGTATAAAGACAGGGAAACAAAGCTAAAAGCGGTCCAGCACAGGGCGATGAACAACAGCGTCCAAGAGGTGTTCGCCACATCCGTCTGAACGGATGACCATTTCACATGTGCAGACAGTTCATGCAGCACGGTCAGGGCGACCAGCATGACGATTACGGGAATGGCGATTCTGACCAGGGGTCGTTCCAGAAAACCGGATACTCTTTCGGCAAGTCTGATGGCCCAGAGTTCTTTGCCTGTATCCTGATCAGTCATGTGATTTCCCTGTTTCAGGTTTGCAGCTGCCTTTGCGCGGGTGGCGAACGCATCGCAACTTTTACACATATTCCTTGCTGCTCAAAGCACTACAGCAATCAGACGCGGCCTTTCCGAGTAGAAAGAAGCAAGTTGGTTTCGGATCGCGTAATCCCTTCGATCCTGCGGATGCGAAACAGGATTTCATCCAGTTCGGCCAGGGTCTCGGTCCCAATCTCGGCAATCAAGTCCCAACCGCCATTTGTCGAATGGACAGCCCGCACCTGTGGCATGGCGGCAATTTGGGCCATGGTGCGCTCGGTGCCGCGCCCTTCGATTTCCAGCATCATCAACCCTCTGACCGGGCTTTGCGCCACATCCTGCCGTGTCAGAACCGTAAAGCCCACAATCTCGCCGGATTGCTTCAAACGTTGCAGACGGCTGCGCACTGTTGTGCGTGTGACTCCCAGTGTTTCAGCCAGTTCCGAGAGTGAAGCACGGGCATCCCGATGCAGAGCGCTGAGAAGCTTGCCATCCAAATCGTCCATTCAATACTTCCGTTATGTCACTTGCGGTTCCATTTTGAGCATTTTGATCCCTATCCGCAAGCCACATTGCCGGAGTAGTATTCCATATGGATACAAACAACGTAATTCTGGTTGGCGCCCCGATGGATTCGGGCAAGCGTCGACAGGGCTGCCGGATGGGCCCCGATGCCTATCGGGTTGCGGGGCTTCAATCAGCTCTTTCCGATCTCGGTCTTCACCTACGGGATCTCGGCGATATCACACCTGACATTCCGGATATGTCCGAACATTCGCATCTCTTCGCCCTGCCCGAGTGTATCGGCTGGACCAAGGCTCTCAGCCGTGTTGCGCAGGATGTCGCCCCACAAGGCCTGCCAATTTTCATGGGCGGCGATCATGCACTTTCGATGGGCACGGTTTTGGGCATGGCACAGCACGCCGAGCGGATCGAACGCCCACTGTTCGTTCTCTGGCTGGACGCGCATAGCGATTTCCACACACCCGAGAGCACCGATAGCGGCAACCTGCACGGGACACCCGTAGCCTATTTCACCGGACAGCCCGGATTTGACGACTTTCCACCGGTTTCATCACCAGTTCCGACCGACCGGGTCGGCATGATCGGTCTGCGCTCGGTCGACCCAGCCGAACGGGCTCGGCTGGAACAGGATCGCGCAATGCTGGCCGATATGCGAAGCATCGACGAAAACGGCATCAAAGCACCGCTGATGGCCTTTCTGGAGCGGGTCCGGGCAGCGGATGGCATCCTTCATGTTTCGCTGGATGTGGATTTCCTTGATCCGTCCATTGCTCCTGCAGTTGGCACAACAGTTCCAGGTGGCGCGACCGAACGCGAGGCCCATCTAGTGATGGAACTGCTGCACGAAAGCGGTCTTGTCTGCTCGCTGGATCTGGTAGAATTGAACCCGTTTCTGGACGAACGCGGCCGCACTGCAAAGTTGATGGTCGATCTGGCCGCCTCATTGCTGGGCCGCCGCATCTTTGACCGCCCCACCCGGAGCTTCTGATGCAATCTCTACAAGCCCCACCAGCCGTTGTGATGATCCGGCCCCATGCGTTTGCTTCGAACCCCGAGACACGCGACGACAATGCGTTCCAGACCTTGGCCAACCGCTCGGCAGCGGCCACGTCTGTCCAAGCACGCGATGAACATGATCAGGCGGTGGCGCTGCTGCGCGATGCGGGTGTTAAGGTTCATGTCTTCGACGATTTCGGAGACCTCGACACACCAGACAGCGTATTTCCGAACAACTGGTTCTCGACCCATCCCGGCGGGCATGTGGCTATCTATCCGATGTTTGTGCCGTCGCGCAGGCGCGAACGTCGCGCCGACGTCATAGAAATGTTGAAACAGGAGTATCGTGTTCAGGACGTGATCGATTATTCCGGGCTTGAACAGGACAGACTGGCGCTGGAAGGCACCGGAGCGATGGTTCTGGACCACATTGGCCGCGTGGCCTACACGGTCAAATCCAACCGCGCCGACCCCGTTCTGTTGGAGCGTTTCTGCACCCATTTCAACTATGAGCCCATCGCATTCGAGGCGCATGATGCCGCAGGACGTGATGTCTATCACACGAATGTTCTGATGGGCATCGGCTCCAAATACGCGCTGATCTGTCTTGATATGATCGCGGACCCCGAACGCCGCGCGACAGTGAAAGCCAGGCTGGAAGAATCCGGTCGCACGGTCATTGACCTGACCCATGATCAGATCGCTGAATTTGCTGGCAACGCCATCGAACTGAGCGGCCTGAATGGTCCCGTGCTGGCGCTGTCCAGCAGGGCACTTGCCGCCCTGACCCCGGAACAAATCGTTACAATCGAAGCCAGCGCGACACCTCTGCCGCTTTCGATTCCCACCATTGAAACTGCCGGTGGATCCGTGCGCTGCATGATTGCGGGCATCCACCTGTCCCGTCGATAGGAGCCCCTAATGCAACCATCTGAAAAGGCCCTGGTGCCGTTTGTGTCTGTCGACAATATGATGAGACTGGTCCACCACATCGGCGTCGAACGTATGATCACCGATATTGCGGCGCAAATCGAAGCTGATTTCAAACGGTGGGAAAGCTTTGACAAAACACCCCGCATCCCTGCCCACTCGCCGCATGGGGTGATTGAACTGATGCCAACCTCAGACGGTGAGGCCTATGGGTTTAAATACGTCAACGGCCACCCCAAGAACACCTCTGAGGGCCTACAGACCGTTACCGCATTTGGATTGCTGGCAGACGTCTACACAGGCTATCCGACCCTGCTGACCGAAATGACCATGCTGACTGCATTGCGCACCGCAGCAACCTCTGCTCTGGTCGGCAGCTATCTTGCGCCCAAATCGGCCTCGACCATGGCAATGATCGGGAATGGCGCGCAATCCGAATTTCAGTGCCTCGCCTTCAAGGCCATGTGCGGGATTGATACTGTTCGCTTGTACGACACCGACGCGGCTGCCACCGAAAAATGTGCGGCCAACTTGGCGGGCTCTGGCCTCTCGGTCGTGAAATGCAAATCCCCTGAGGACGCCATCGAAGGCGCGCATATCATCACGACCTGCACGGCGGACAAGAAAAATGCCACGATCCTGACCGATAACTTGGTCGGCCCAGGCGTCCACATCAACGCGATCGGCGGCGACTGTCCTGGCAAAACCGAACTGCACAGAGATATCCTGCTACGCTCTGAAATATTCGTCGAATACCCGGAACAAACCCGTATTGAGGGCGAGATTCAGGCCCTTGAAGACGATCATCCCGTCACCGAGTTGTGGCAGGTCATGACGGGTCAGGCCGAGGGTCGTAAAGATGATCGTCAGATCACGTTGTTTGACAGCGTAGGCTTCGCGATCGAGGATTTTTCAGCCCTGCGCTACATCCAGTCCGCAGTCCGGGGCACAGATTACTACGAACCCCTGGACATGCTGGCAGACCCTGACGACCCGCGCGATCTGTACGGAATGCTGATGCGAGCGAAATAGAGATACCCTGCCCCCGTGCGCCAGCCGGGGGCAGGTATCACTAAAGATTGACTTCGCCAGATGCCAATTACCCGGCCAGCGAAGGCAGGTACAGAACGATGCCCGGAAAGGCGACCAGCAGCGCAATCGTCACGGCGTCGGCGATGAAAAACGGCGTCACGCCCTTGAACACGTCCTGAACGCTCAGATCAGGGCGGACGCCGGCAACGACAAAGCAATTCAAACCGATCGGTGGCGTGATCAGGCAGAACTCGGCCATTTTCACCACCAAAATACCAAACCAGATGGCGCACATCGGCCCGGACATCCCAAACGTACTTTCCGCAGCGGTGACGGCCTCGCCCCCGTTCAGCGCCATAACTGCCGGATAGACAACCGGCAGAGTCAGCAGCAGCATCCCGATGGCATCCATGAACATGCCGAGCACCGCATAGGCCAGCAGGATGCAGATCAGGATCAGCATGGGTGACATCGTCAGCGATGTGATCCAATCGGAAAACGCGTTCGGCAAATCGGCGAATCCCAGGAACCTGACATAGATCAGCACACCCCAGATGATCGAAAAGATCATTGCGGTCAATTTGGCTGTCTCGAGCAGTGCGGATTTCAACTCTGCCCATCTCATGCCGTGGAACAAGGCGAAACAGAATACGATGAAGGCACCTATTGCCCCGCCTTCGGTTGGTGTGCCCCAGGCTTTCTCACCAAAGGGGTTATAGACAAAACAGATGATGATCAGGATCACCGCCACAATCGGCAGAGCGCCAGGCAGAGCGGCAAAACGCTGTTTCCAGGTAAAGCCAGTGACCGGTGGGCCGACATTCTTGAACACCACCGCGATACCGACGATCAGCAACCCGTAAATAACCGCCGAAAAGGCCCCCGGTATGAACCCGGCGAGCAACAGCTTGCCCACATCCTGCTCTACGATGATCGCATAAATCACAAGGATCGCAGAAGGAGGGATCAGTGAGGCCAAAGTGCCACCTGCAGCGACTACGCCCGCCGCAAATTGTTTGTTGTACCCTACCTTCAGCATTTCCGGGATCGCGATCCGGGCAAATACCGCAGATGTCGCGACCGATGCCCCCGAGACTGCAGCAAACCCAGCGGTGGCGAACACGGTTGCGACCGCAAGCCCACCCGGAACCCAGGCCACCCAGCGTTTGGCAGCCTCGAACAGCGCGCGCGTCAGGCCTGCGTAATAGGCAAGGTAACCGATCAGGATAAAGGTCGGGATCAGGCTGAGCGTATGGGCTGCAACCTTGGAATGCGGCACTTGCCCTGCGGTTTTTACCGCAACGGTCAGCGCCTTGCCAAATCGGTCAGGATCATATCCGAATTTGGCCCAGAATATCCAAACCAGACCGATCAGCCCCGCCAAAGCCGCGGCAAAAGCCACACGCATTCCGGTGATAACCAGAACCAGCAGACCACCGGTGACCCAAAGGCCAATCTCAATCGAGTCCATTTACTAGTCCTGCCCTTCGAATTGTTCGGCTTCAGCGGCAGCCTGCGCAGCAGCGTCCTGTATTATCGGCACCGCAACTGGGTTTTGTAGGCCCAGCACAAAGGCCCGTCCATAACCCCAGATTTGCAGCACAAGCCGCAAGCAAAGTACCGAAAACGCAATAGGTGCCAGTAACTTGGCAGGCCAGAGCGGGATGCCAATGTCGATCGAGCTGTCCCGGCTCCACAGAGGTGCGCCAAAGTCGAATGATCTGTCGAAATGGGACCAGCTGCCCCAGACCAATGCCAACATGAGCACCAGGATGAGAACGACCGAAATCAACTC
This sequence comes from Ruegeria sp. CDSA236, assembly GCF_059611285.1. Taxonomy (NCBI): domain Bacteria; kingdom Pseudomonadati; phylum Pseudomonadota; class Alphaproteobacteria; order Rhodobacterales; family Roseobacteraceae; genus Ruegeria; species Ruegeria sp. CDSA236. The sequence goes on along the minus strand of NZ_JBXWPG010000006.1, from coordinate 188,686 downwards.
GAACAGCCACAAAGCCCGTCCGTGTAGCCGCGAAATGACAATATCCATCCGGATATGGCCCCCATCGCGTTGTACGTAAGAGATACCTAGAAACGCAATCAAGGGCATGGCTTGCTCGATCCAATCGACATAGCCCGGCAATGGCGCGTTATAGGCGTTGCGCCCGCTCACCGAGACAACTGCCAGCACCATTAACCCGAACACGGCATTTCCGCTGATCAGTGCAAGCGTACGCTCGGCCCTTAACAGCAGCTGGTCCAGCCTGCTCAGACGGCTATCATCCGCAAGCACCGTCGCCTGTCCTGCCATTCCGCTGGCCCTTTCTGTATAGGAATCAGTGTCCGGGTACCGCGCTGGGTACCCGGAACGCGTGATCAGTTCCCGCCACGCTGTTGTTTCAGCGTCAGTTGAACAAGATCATATAGATCCTGCGCAGGCAGACCCTGCGCGGACATGTCAGCGATCCATTGCTCGCGGATCGGATCAGCAGCCTTGGTGCGGAATTCCTCCAGCACGGCTTCGTCGATCTGAACTTTCTGCACGCCTTTTTCGGTCAACACACCATCCCACTGCTCCAGCAGACCGCCGTAATTGGCGAGATAATGGGCAATGGCCTCGTCGACAGAACTGTTAAGCGCTTCGCGATGTTCTGCAGGCAGCGCTTCGTAGGCGTCGATATTGACCACAACCGGACAGTTTACAGTGCCGGGGTTCAGGTTGGCCGTCCACCAGTCGGCTTCGTTGATGGTGCCGAAAGACAAATGTGCGTGCTGAGCAAAGGCCACTGTATCAACAACACCGGATTCCATCGCATTAAACGCCTCGGTCGCGGGCACCGATGTTGGAACACCGCCAACGGCCTCAAACGCCTTGCCCAGCCCGCCGGTCGCACGTACACGCATGCCGTCAAAATCGGCAAGCGTTGAGCGCGGATCACCGGTTCCAACGATATTATACTGGGGCATTGGCGACGTCATGATGATCCGGGCATTCCACTGAGCCATCTCATCCTTAACGGCGGGATGATCATATACAGCGTGGCTGACGGCCACCTCTTCTTCCAAATTGTTCACACCCAGGAACGGCAGTTCAAGTACAGTGATCGCCCGATTTTTGTCGCGGTGATAGCCTGCGCAGAACTGCGCCATCTCGAATGCACCGATCTCAATCCCGTCCAGATTCTCCTTCGGCTTTGAAAGCCCGCCATAGCTGACATTGATCGTGAATTCGCCACCGGTTTTTTCGCTGACCAGTTCAGCCAGTTTCTCGACATGTTCGGTAAAGGCCCGGCGTTTGCCCCAGACCGAAGCATTCCATTCTGTTGCTGCAGCTTCGGTAACGAATGCAACAGTCAGGGCGGCGACGGCGGCACCGCTCAACATTTTAGTCATAGTGAATTCTCCCATTGATGCGCCCCCTTTTTTGGGTCGCTTGCGCGTAAAGCTAGCGCCAACATCGATATGTGCCAACCCCTGCCAGACCACCCACTAAAATCTGCAAACCGCCCGCCAGCGCTAACAATCATAAGGTGTATATGAAATGTGTAAATTTCACGGGCAAGCACTTTGAAAACAGTGAAAATGTGATTAACATCTATGTTATTGTTTTAATTATGTTTTTTTAATATCTAACGATTTCCTTTACAATTCCCTCAAAGGGATTGAAATTTATTAACAAATAAACCCTGCTATTTCTGTAATTTATTTCTTTGTTTTCTGATCTCCGTATTATCCTGCATCGGGAGGAAACAGGTCGACATTGCCTGTTCAGCGGGCAAGATTGTCCCAGTGAATTTAAGTCCAGAGGGAGGAACCTCAGAATGACAACCGCTGCTCAGGCAGATGCCAAAGTTTATCCGCCATCCGCAGAAATTTCAGCGCGTGCGCATGTCGATGCCAAGAAATACGGCGAAATGTACACGGCTTCTATAACCGACCCCGTTGCATTCTGGGGCGAACAGGGCAAACGCGTTGACTGGATTAAACCCTATACCCAAGTGAAAGACGTCAGCTATGATTTGGGCTCGGTCGGGATCAACTGGTATGCGGATGGCACTCTGAACGTTTCAGCCAACTGCCTGGATCGTCATCTGAATACACGCGGCGATCAGACTGCGATCATCTGGGAACCTGATGACCCGAATGAACCCGCCCAACACATCACCTATGCCGAACTGCACCGCCGTACCTGCCGGATGGCAAATATCCTGGTTTCCATGGGCGTGCGCAAAGGCGACCGTGTGGTCATTTATCTTCCGATGATCCCCGAGGCTGCATATGCGATGTTGGCGTGCGCACGTATCGGTGCAATCCACTCGATTGTTTTTGCAGGGTTTTCCCCCGATGCCCTGGCTGCACGCGTCAACGGATGCGACGCCAAGGTTCTGATTACAGCTGATGAGGCCCCTCGCGGCGGCCGTAAGACACCGTTGAAGTCAAACGCAGACGCGGCCCTGCTGCACTGCAAGGACACGGTGAAATGCTTGGTTGTCAAGCGTACCAACGGCCAGACCACATGGATCGACGGGCGCGACTACGACTATAACGAGATGGCGCTCGAGGCGGATGACTATTGCGCGCCTGCGGAAATGGACGCCGAAGACCCTCTGTTCATTCTGTATACCTCCGGGTCGACCGGTCAGCCGAAGGGTGTCGTGCACACGACCGGCGGATATCTGGTCTATGCGGCAATGACGCATGAGATCACCTTCGATTACCATGAAGGCGACGTCTATTGGTGTACCGCCGATGTCGGCTGGGTGACCGGCCACAGCTATATTGTCTATGGCCCGCTTGCCAATGGCGCGACCACGCTGATGTTCGAAGGTGTTCCGACCTATCCGGATGCATCCCGCTTTTGGCAGGTCTGTGAAAAGCACAAGGTCAATCAATTCTACACGGCCCCTACCGCTTTGCGCGCGCTGATGGGGCAAGGCAATGAATGGGTCGAGAAATGCGATCTGAGCGATCTGCGCACGCTGGGCACTGTGGGTGAGCCGATCAACCCGGAAGCGTGGAACTGGTACAATGACGTTGTCGGCGGTGGGCGCTGCCCGATCGTGGACACCTGGTGGCAAACCGAAACCGGTGGTCACCTGATGACCCCCCTGCCCGGTGCCCACGCGATGAAGCCCGGCTCGGCCATGAAGCCGTTCTTTGGCATCCAGCCTGTGGTTCTGGACCCGCAATCCGGGGTCGAGATCGACGGCAACGGCGTCGAAGGCGTGCTGTGCATCAAGGACAGCTGGCCCGGCCAGATGCGTACGGTCTGGGGCGATCATGAACGGTTCGAGAAGACTTATTTCTCGGACTACAAAGGCTACTACTTCACCGGTGACGGCTGCCGCCGGGACGAGGATGGCGATTACTGGATCACCGGACGTGTGGACGATGTGATCAACGTCTCGGGGCACCGCATGGGTACGGCCGAGGTTGAAAGCGCTCTGGTGGCACATGCTGCCGTGGCCGAGGCCGCGGTTGTGGGCTATCCCCATGATATCAAAGGGCAAGGCATCTATTGCTATGTCACCTTGATGAATGATCGCGAACCCTCGGACGAGCTTGTGAAAGAGCTGCGCACCTGGGTTCGGACCGAGATCGGACCGATTGCCAGCCCGGATGTGATCCAATGGGCTCCTGGCCTGCCAAAAACCCGCTCGGGCAAGATCATGCGCCGTATCCTGCGTAAGATCGCCGAGAATGATTTTGGATCGCTCGGTGACACATCGACCCTGGCTGATCCGTCCGTGGTCGACAACTTGATCGAAAACCGCGCAAGCAAGTGAGGATGTGATGGACGCTGCCACGATCACTACACCCACCGTACTGATCCTTCTCGGCCCCCCGGGCGCCGGGAAGGGTACACAGGCCCGTATGCTCGAAGACAAGTTCGGGCTTGTCCAACTCAGCACGGGTGACCTGTTACGGGCGGCAGTTGCCGCAGGAACCGAAGCCGGAAAAGCCGCCAAAGCTGTCATGGAGGCGGGTGATCTGGTCAGTGACGATATCGTAATTGCAATCCTGCGGGATCGTCTGGCCGAACCGGACTGCGCCAAGGGCGTCATTCTGGACGGCTTCCCCCGCACCACGGTTCAGGCACAGGCGCTGGACGCGCTGCTGTCAGAGACCGGTCAGCAGATCAACGCAGCCATCAGTCTTGAGGTTGAAGACGCTGAAATGGTGATCCGTATTTCCGGCCGTTACACATGTGCCGGATGTGGCGAAGGGTTCCATGATCGGTTCAAAACGCCCGCAGTCGAAGGCAAATGCGACAAATGCGGCAAGACCGAGTTCAAGCGCCGCGCAGATGATAATGCTGAAACCGTCGCCTCACGGCTGGCTGCCTATCACGCGCAGACCGCGCCGCTGATCACTTATTACCAAGACCACGGCGTTCTGAAAGGTCTGAACGCAATGGGCAATATCGAAGACATCGCCGGCAATCTGGAACGGATCGTCAGCGACACAATGAACTAGGGGAATATGGCCCGCCCTCAATAAGGGCCGAATTCCTAAAGGAAAACTTCAAAGGACCCGCTCTGGCGGACCAGAGAAGCCTTGCCTGATGCCACCTGGCATCAAGCATATCGAAAAGTGGCCCCGCGCGCTGGAGGGTTAGGACAACGGGCCGCTCAAAGAGGAAGCGAAGGAGGAACCCGCGATGGCGGATCAATCAACACACTCCGCGCAGACTGCCGAAGCCGATAAGGGCTATTGGCAGGCCAACCTGCGTCTTATCTACATCAGCCTGGTGATCTGGGCGCTGGTGTCGTTTGGATTCGGCATTTTGCTGCGTCCACTTCTGTCCGGCATTTCCGTCGGCGGAACCGATCTCGGCTTTTGGTTCGCGCAACAGGGATCCATCTTGGTCTTTCTGCTGCTGATCTTCAACTACGCCTGGCGGATGAACAAGCTAGACGCTGAATACGGCGTTGAGGAGGAGTAAGGCCCTATGGACCAGTTTACCATCAACCTGCTGTTTGTGGGCGCGTCCTTTGCGCTTTACATAGGCATCGCGATCTGGGCCCGTGCTGGGTCCACATCAGAATTCTACGCCGCCGGTCGCGGCGTTCACCCGGTCACCAACGGTATGGCGACAGCGGCAGATTGGATGTCTGCGGCCTCGTTCATCTCGATGGCGGGCCTCATCGCCTTTACCGGCTATGACAACTCGTCCTTCCTGATGGGTTGGACCGGTGGTTATGTGCTGCTGGCGCTGCTTCTTGCCCCTTACCTGCGTAAGTTCGGCAAGTTCACCGTGTCAGAGTTCATCGGCGACCGCTTTTACAGCCAGACCGCGCGTATCGTTGCGGTGATCTGTCTGATCGTAGCGTCTGTGACCTACGTGATCGGCCAGATGACCGGCGTTGGCGTAGCTTTTGGCCGCTTCCTTGAAGTGTCAAACACCACCGGGTTGTTAATTGGTGCAGCCGTTGTGTTCGCCTACGCGGTGTTTGGGGGGATGAAGGGCGTGACCTACACACAGGTCGCTCAGTACTGCGTGCTGATCACCGCCTACACAATCCCAGCCATCTTTATTTCCCTGCAACTGACTGGCAATCCGGTTCCGGCTCTGGGTCTGTTTGGTGATACCGCCAGCGGTGAACCGCTGCTGACCAAGCTGGATGCGATCGTGACCGAGCTGGGCTTTAACGAATACACCGCCCACCACTCGGACACGCTGAACATGGTGCTGTTCACGCTGTCGCTGATGATCGGTACGGCCGGTCTGCCGCACGTTATCATGCGTTTCTTCACCGTGCCGAAAGTGGCTGATGCCCGCTGGTCTGCCGGTTGGGCGCTGGTGTTCATCGCACTGCTGTACCTGACCGCCCCTGCGGTTGGCGCAATGGCCCGTCTAAACATCAGTGACATGATGTGGCCAAATGGCGGCATCGAAGGTGGCGCCGTATCCGTCGAAGATATCGACAACGACGCTCGTTATGACTGGATGGCCACATGGAAGAAAACCGGCCTGCTGGACTGGGAAGACAAGAACGGCGACGGCAAGATCCAGTACTATAACGACAAGAATGCCGACATGCAGGCGCTTGCGGAAGAGAAGGGCTGGGTCGGAAACGAGCTGACCAAGTTCAACCGTGACATCCTGGTTCTGGCCAACCCCGAGATTGCCAACCTGCCGGGTTGGGTGATCGGTCTGGTCGCTGCCGGTGGTCTTGCGGCTGCTCTGTCGACCGCTGCGGGCCTGTTGCTGGCGATCTCGTCCGCGGTGTCACACGACCTGATCAAAGGCGCGATCAACCCGCAGATTTCGGAAAAATCCGAGCTTCTGTCGGCGCGGATCGCAATGGGCGTGGCCATTGTTGTGGCGACATATCTGGGCCTGAACCCTCCGGGTTTTGCAGCGCAGACCGTTGCCTTGGCGTTTGGTCTGGCAGCTGCCTCGATCTTCCCGGCGCTGATGATGGGGATCTTCTCGACCCGCATCAACAACACCGGTGCAGTTGCTGGTATGCTGGCTGGTCTGACTGTGACCCTGGTCTACATCTTCCTGCATAAGGGCTGGCTGTTCATTCCGGACACCAACTCGTTCACGGATGCTGATCCTCTGTTGGGTACAATCAAGTCGACCTCGTTCGGCGCGATCGGAGCCATGGTCAACTTCGCGGTCGCCTATGTGGTGGCTGGCATGACCAAAGAAACCCCGCAAGAGATCAAGGATCTGGTCGAAAGCGTCCGCATTCCCCGTGGCGCGGGTGCCGCTCAGGATCACTGAGTAGAGATGCGGCCCCTGAACACCTTGCCAAAGGCCGTGTCATTCGACTGACTACTCCCGCCCGGCATTCCACCGGGCGGGATTTTTCGAATAGAAACCGAGGAGTATCCGATGCCCCTGCCTCAAGCCGAGATTACGCGGTTTCTGAAATCCGTTCACCCTTATGACGCCCTGCCCGCCGATGATCTGGCAACGCTGTCTGATCAGATCGAAGTTTGGGAGGTCGAAGAAGGATCCCCAGTGTATCAACTGGGCGCGCCCCTGCCCGGCGTATTCGTGATTTACGAAGGACAGGTTGAAATCACTGACAGGAACGGTGCGATTGTCTCTCATCTGGGGTTGCGGAATTCTTTCGGGGAACGCGGTTTACTGAAAGACGGTAAAGCCGCGACCAAAGCGCAGGCACACGCAAACTCGGTTTTTTTTGTGATTCCGCCCAACCTGATCCGAGACCTCATTGACGAACATGAAATCGTCGCCAAATTCTTTGATCGGACCCGCACGGAACGCTCCAGCCCCCAAAGCCTTGCAACCAGCGCTATCGACGTTCTGATGGCACATAACCCCGCAACCTGCCCCCCTAATACCACCGTTCGCGAAGCGGCGCAGATGATGAGGGACAAACATATTTCCTCTCTCTGCATCACCGAGGGGGACATTCTTTTGGGGATCGCCACCTTACGAGATATCTCGGGCAAATACGTTGCCGATGGGATGTCTGTGGATACGCCTGTCTCGGCAATAATGACGGCAAACCCGGTGACGCTGTCGCCGTCTGATATCGGATCGGATGTTCTTCACATCATGATGGAGCGCGGCATCGGCCATATTCCGGTATCCGAAGCTGGGCGTCTGGTCGGAATTGTCACCCAGACAGACCTGACCCACTATCAGGCGGTCAATTCCGCCGAGTTGGTGCGCCGGATAGCAACTGCGCAAACCGCGCAGCAGATGGCAGAAGTGACCGAAGAGATTCCCCGGCTTCTGGTCCAGCTTGTCGCTGCCGGAAATCGCCACGAGATCGTTACACGCCTGATTACCGATATCGCCGACACAGCCACCAGACGTTTGCTGGCAATGGCGGAAAAACAGCTTGGACCACCACCTGTGCCTTACCTATGGCTGGCCTGCGGATCGCAGGGACGACAGGAACAAACCGGGGTGTCGGATCAGGACAACTGCTTGATGCTGGATGACAAAGTAACCGATGACGACATGTCATATTTCCAGACACTGGCAAAAATCGTGTCGGACGGGCTGGATAAATGTGGGTACTTTTATTGCCCGGGCGACATGATGGCGACAAATCCACGCTGGTGCCAACCGGTAAGTGTCTGGCGTGATTATTTTCGCGGGTGGATCGCCAAACCAAACCCCGAGGCGCAGATGCTGGCCTCGGTTATGTTCGACCTGCGCCCCATTGGCGGCGCATTTCACCTGTTCGATGACCTGCAGGCCGAAACGCTGGCCGCGGCCCAAGCGAATTCAATCTTTGTGGCGCATATGATCTCGAACTCGTTAAAGCACACGCCGCCGCTTGGCCTGTTACGCGGGTTTGCCACGGTACGCTCGGGTGAACATCGCAACACGCTGGATCTAAAGCATAATGGCGTTGTGCCTGTGGTTGACCTGGCCCGGATATACAGCCTTCAGGGGCAACTGTCCCAGGCCAATACACGTGCCCGCCTGAAAGCAGCTGGGGCGGCAGGCGTCCTCAGCCCCTCAGGTACCCGCGACCTGCTGGACGCTTACGATCTGATCGCCGAAACGCGGCTGAACCATCAGGCCCGTCTGGTGAAAGGCAACAAGAAGCCGGACAATTTCCTGCCCCCTTCCGATCTTTCGGACTTTGAGCGAAGTCATCTGCGAGATGCCTTTGTCGTGGTAAAAACAATGCAATCGGCGGTCGGCCACGGTAAAGGAATGCTGGGCTAAACCCTCAGGAACCTTGGAGAGTATTCATGTTCTTAGAACTGATCGGCACGATATTTGCAGGCGTCGCCTTAGCCGGCATCGTGATGGTGATCAACAAACTGACAGGTGGACGCCTGCCTCGTTGGTCCGCACCAGTCGCGGCGGGCATTGGCATGATCGGGATGACGATCAACAGCGAGTATTCATGGTTTGACCGCACGCGCGATACGCTTCCAGATGGTCTGATCGTCATTCAAGAGGTCGAAAGCCGCGCTTTGTACCGTCCCTGGACCTATGCGATGCCCTTTGTTGATCGTTTTGCCGCAATCGACACCCTATCTGTGCGCACCAATAACCAAGTGCCTGAACAACGCCTCGTTGAACTGTATTTCTTTGGCCGCTGGGCACCGGTTTCAAAATTGCCGGTCGCTGTGGATTGCGATAAGAACCAACGCGCCAATCTGGCGGATGGGGCAGAGTTTGGTGACAACGGCCAGTTGCTGAACGCCGATTGGGTAACAGGTTCTACCAACGATCCAATCATCGAGGCCACTTGCGGAGTGTAACATGCTGACCCGATTAAGCCTGCGCCTGCGGATTTTCCTGTTCTTCTGCCTGCTGGCGGTCGGCGGGGTTGCCGTCAGCTTGGTTGCGCTTTGGGTCAGCTACAGGCGAGCGGCGGATCCGGCCCTTTTGGACGCGTTCATCTTTGCAGAGATCGTCATCGGGTTCGGTCTGCTGGCCCTGATCGCCGCTGTCTGGCTATTGTTCGACGATAATGTCGCCAAGCCGATCGAAAGGCTTTCCGCTGAACTGCGCGCACGGGCGCATGCCGGTGTCAGCCGCGACCTCGATCTGCAAGCCGCGCGGTATCTTGGCGACCTGGCCCCTGCGGCTGCCGGTCTGGCCAACCAACTGTCCGACAAGACCATGGGCGTGGCAGAGGCTGTCGCTGCTGAAACCGAGCATCTGGCTGTGGAACAGCAAAGGCTTAGGGCGCTTTTGACTGAAATTCCTGTAGCCATATTGCTGGCTAGCCCCTCTCACAGGCTCGTTTTGTATGACGGACAGGCGGCCGAGGTTCTGGCACAGATTTCGCATCCACGCCTGAATGCGCCACTGTTCGATTACTTCCAGCCAGACGCGCTGCAGAAAGCCTATGCCAAACTGGCCAAGACCGGGATGGAGGCATCCTGTTCGCTGACCAGCATTGATGGGGCGCAGACCTATTCAGCCCGCATGAAACCGCTGGGGGAAACTTCCGGCTATATGCTAATCCTAGATGACAGCGCCGCCAATATAGCGCCTGAGGCTGCCAGACCTCTGGTCTATGACTTTGGTTTGCTGAACACATCCACCGACCAATCATTCGAGACATTGCCTCTGCGCGAGCTTTGTTTTGTTGTCTTCGACACCGAAACCACCGGCCTGCTGCCGCACAAAGACGAGATCGTCCAGATCGGCGCAGTCCGTGTGGTAAATGGACGGATGGTCGAAGGCGAAAGGCTGGATATGCTGGTGAACCCGGTCATGCCGATCCCTGCCGCCTCGACCAAGGTTCACAAGATCACGGATCGAATGGTCGAAGGCGCGCCGGAAATCGCCGAAGCCGGGCGTATCTTTCACGAATTCGCGCGAAATGCTGTAATCGTGGCGCATAATGCACCTTTTGATATGGCGTTTCTACGACGCCACGCCGACTGTATGAAAGTTGAGTGGACGCATCCCGTACTGGATACGGTCCTGCTATCTGCGGTCCTGTTCGGCGCCAGCGACACGCACACTTTGGACGCGCTGTGCGAACGGCTGGACATTACAATTCCGCATGAGCTGCGCCATACGGCATTGGGTGATGCAGTTGCCACCGCCGAGGCGCTGGTTCGGATGCTTCCGATGCTGCAAGCGCGCGGGATGAATACGTTTGGCGAGGTCATCGAAGCAACCCGCCGGCACGGTCGTCTGCTTGAGGACCTGAACTGAGGGCGAAATATGCAACTCAGGCGCAGCTTTTCATGGACAATCCCGACTTGCCATGGCACCTGAGGCGCGGCCACAGAATGAGCGTGAGATGACGGACCGCACCTTCACCCCAACCCCGGACAACAGCACCGCGTTTCGCGAGGCATTGGGGTGTTTTGGAACCGGCGTCACCGTTGTCACCACCGAAACAGCGCTGGGGCCCCGCGCAATCACGGTCAATTCGTTTTCCTCGGTCTCGCTGACGCCTCCGCTGGTGCTGTGGTGCCTGGCGAAGGATTCAAACCGGTTCGACGCTTTCAAAGACTGCGATCACTATTCGATCCATGTGATGGCTGAGGAACAGCAGGAACAGGCCCTAAAATTCGCGCGCGAGGGTGCGGATTTTTCACATGCCAACTGGGCCGCAGATCACCGTGGTCGCCCTCGTCTGGCGGATTGTCTGGCACGGTTCGACTGCCAGCTTCATGCCCGGCACGAGGCAGGGGATCATCTGATCATCGTGGGTGAAGTAGAACAGGCCATGTACCGCACCGGCAAAGGTCTGATCTTCAAACGCGGTCAGTTCGGCGGGTTTGCCGATCTTCTTTAAGCCCTATTCGTCCAGCGATCCGTGGACGGCCAGCGCCTCAAGCTGGGTTTCCTGCGGTGTGATGATGCGAAACGCCTCAAGCACCCCGGTTTCAGACAGCTCACGGGCGACCGTCAGCAAGGTATTGGCGGCGTGATCATCGCATAACTCTGCCATATGCGCGATCTCTTCCTGCGCAACACCCATGGCGGCCTCGACCGATGGGGCCCCGTAGAATTGCACGAAATGTTCCGCCAAATTCCGGGCAATCTGGTCGATCTCGGCCTGTTCAACCTGCGTCACCGCTACAAAGGTCACCCGGCCGAATGTCTCAACCCCCAACCAACCATTCGCAAAGGCCTGGCGGGCTTTACCCTCCAAATCGCCTTCGCCCCAATTCGAAAACTCGAACCCGCCGGAAATGCACCACTCACCCGTTCTCGCCGGAGAATGAAACACATTCATGTCGCTTTCATCGAAATGGATCGCACGGGCCAGTTTCATTATCCGTTCTCCAGTAAGTTAGTCAGCGGGTGCAGGCGGGTGTCCGCACCATTGCGGATAAGCATGCCAAACCGTTCATCAGTGCCCAAAAAGACCCCGATCTCGCCAAAGGGTTCGCCAACACCACGCAACAAACCCAACCATTCGCTGTGCAACGGCGCGTTGCCGTCTTCTTGCCAGCGGTTGAGCCATGTCAGCATATGGCGCGACCAGCTTTCGATCAGTTGGACAGGCTGGACCTCGGCACACCCTTCATCGTAGAGCGCTGTGATATCCGGGGTCTGGCCTGGCGCGGTGCTGGTCTGTAGCAAGGCCAGCTCCCAGCCGACAATCAACCAGTCAGGCTCAATCTGAGGGTCTGAAGTCGACGCAGCAACCTGAAACTTGCCGCAGGTCGCACCATTCACACAGATAGGGCCGCCCCAGTCCAGATGAACGGCAACCTCGGGCGGGGCTAGAGCGCCCAGCGCATTCTGAAACCCAACTCCGCAAAGCGGCAACATCACCATGGCGTCCTGCAATGGAACCTCAGGTGCAAATACAATGGCAACGCGCAAACGGTTGGCCTGAATGTTGTAGACCACCGTTCCGGCATCACAGCCCAGCGCAGCCATCGCCTGGGCGCGTTCGAACGGGTCTTCCCCGCCCTGAACGGCATGTCCAGTCAGCAACGGAGGAAAGACCGGCTGGGTCATGCATTGCCCTTGGTGATCATGTCGCGGGCAATCTTGCGGAAAGCTTCGGCCTGTGCGCTGTCCGGCTTGCTGACAACGATGGGCGCTCCCCCATCCGCCGCAACCCGGATATCCAGATGCAGCGGAATCTCACCAAGCAGCGGAATGCCCAGCGCCTCGGCCTCAGCGGCGACGCCGCCATGTCCGAACACATGTTCCTCATGCCCGCAGTTCGAACAGATATGGGTCGACATATTCTCGATCATCCCAATAATCGGCGTCTTGAGCTGATTGAACATATCGATCCCTTTGCGCGCGTCGATCAGGGCCACGTCCTGCGGGGTCGACACCACGATGGCCCCGTCCACCTTGAACTTCTGGCTGAGCGTCAGTTGCACATCGCCGGTGCCCGGCGGTAGGTCGACAATCAATACATCCAATGCTCCCCACTGAACCTGTCCCATCATCTGTTGAAGAGCGCCCATCAGCATCGGACCACGCCAGACGACCGCCTGACCTTCGTTGGTCATCAGTCCCATCGACATCATCGTGACGCCATGATTGCGCAGGGGCAGGATCGTTTTGCCATCCGGGCTGGCCGGGCGGCCAGAGACACCCAGCATCCGAGGCTGTGAAGGGCCATAGACATCAGCATCCAACAACCCGACACGCCGCCCTTCTGCAGCCAAAGCACAAGCCAGATTTGCGGATACGGTGGATTTACCGACCCCGCCCTTACCGGATGCAACGGCGATGATCCGATCGACACCCGGAACGGCCTGCGGACCTGTCTGAGATGGTTTCGGCTTGGGCTTCAGTTCAGGCGGGGCCTTTTCGGAATGCGCAGTCATCATGGCGGAAACCTTGTCGACCCCCTCCACCAACTGCGCAGCCTGCTCGGCGGCGGCGCGCACCGGCTCCATCCGCTCTGCCTGTTTCGGATCAATCTCAAGCACAAAGCGCACTGTATCGCCATCGACATTCAACGCGCGGACAACTCCGGCGCTGACGATATCCTGGCCTGAAACCGGATCGGTGATTTTCTTCAGGTTCGCCAGAACCGCGTCACGAACACTCATGCCATTACCCTTTTGGTTTGCCCGGTCGTTGGGATAAGTTTCATTGCATGTGTCTCCGTCTTTTTTTCGTTCATTTGACGCATTCGGGCGCAGGCCGATAAGCTGCCTTTATGCGGGTTACCTTCTTTTGCCTGAGCTTGCTGCTCTCTGCTACCCCCTCTTGGTCGCAAGAGGCGCTGGGGCTTGCCGCCCCGGATGAGGTTACAGACTCTGGTCTGTTGCAACATATTCTTCCGCGTTTTTCTCTCAAGACCGGGATACGCGTCGTTGCAGACGATTCCGGCGCTATGGCTTTGGGCGGTTCACCGCCAGGTGATCCGGTATTCGAGCGTCATGGCGTCACCTATCACCTGCGCATTGTGGACGACCCAAGGCAGATTCGGTTTCGGGAGTGGCTGCTTTCTGACATCGGCAAACGCACCGTTGAAAGCTTTAGCCCCGATAGCGGCCCGTCCTATTCGGCCAGTTTCACTGTCGAAGCCGCAACAGAGGGTCCGAAGATCGAAGGCGACGCTGTCCTGGGTGCGGAATTGTCGATGACCCATTGCGGGCGGTGCCATGTGATCGGTCCAGAGAACCAAATGAACGGGCTTGGCTCCACCCCCTCTTTCGCCGTACTGCGGGCTATGCCGGACTGGTCCGAACGGTTCGAGGCCTTCTTTGCCCTGAACCCCCATCCCGCTTTCACGCAGATTGAGGACGTAACCCCACCCTTCGATCCTCTGCGTCCCCCTCCAATCCACCCGGTCGAGATGACGCTGGAGGAGTTAGAGGCCATTCTGGCCTTTGTCTCGGCCATCAAGGCAGCAGATCTGGGCGCGCCGCTACAGCTTCAATGATCCTTTCTTTTCGAGAAGTAATCCTCGGTCGTGACAACCTTGGGTTTCGGGTTTGACTGGAACGGGTTGTCCTGATGCTGGAACTGCGCGTTCACACGGCAATCGTCACACATCTGGATCATGCGCGCCTGTTCGGATGTCGCAAACATGGGATGCGTGCCCGACAGCTTTTCCATGATCCGTTCGACGGTCGATTTGACACCAAAGAGGGCACCGCATTCCACGCATGCAAAAGGGTCTTCTTCGTTCAACACGTCCTGAGACAGGGCCGCATCACTTAAATCCAGTTGCGGAACCAGAGTTATTGCATTCTCGGGACAGATTGTCCGGCACAGACCACATTGCAGACAGGCATCCTGTTGGAAGTTCAGCTGCGGCATATCCGGGTTGTCGGCCAAAGCGCCTGACGGACAAAGGGACACACAGCTGAGGCACAATGTACAGGCGTCCGTATCCACCGCGATGGCCCCATAGGGTGCATTCTCGGGCAAGGGCAACGGGGCTGCGGCCTGCGGGTTCAGCGCCTGTGCGGCCAGTCGCGTAATCTGCCTGCGATTTCCCAGCGGCAGAACCGGGTCGGCCAAGGGGGGCGGCACCTCCTGCGCATATAGCAGGTCGGACAGCGCATCGGGATCAGCCTCATCGATCAGTGCCAGACCGCCCGCGCCAGCGATCGCCTGCGCCAGCGCCAGTTCGCGGTCCAAGGCATCCCTTTCGGTTGTTGGGGCCAGCAGCACATCAACCCGCGCAAACCCATGTGCCAGCGCGGCCAGCATCTCGGCATGGCCAAAGCCCGAGATCACGTTCAGTTCTAGCGGGATCACATCCGCTGGAATCCCGCGTCCGAAACGGGCGGACAGACGGATCATTTCGGCCCCATGCGCCTCATGCACCAACAGTCGGGGGGCTTGCCCGCCTGCACGCCGGTAGGTTCGCGACAGAATGTGCATCCGTGACAGCAGCGCAGAAACGGGCGGATCCTCGTATGTGATCGCAGTCGAAGGGCACACCGCCGCGCATTCTCCACATCCCGCGCAAACCATAGGGTCGATGGCTACATGTTCGCCCGCAGGGGTGATCGCCCCCGTCGGGCAGATATCCAGGCAATTCGTACACCCGACCTGTTCGGCACGGGAATGCGCACAGAGGGATTCTTCCAACCGGACATAGAGAGGTTTTTCAAATGTCCCGACCAGTTGCATGGCCTCGAACGACAGACGCTCCACGGCCACCGCATCTTTGGGATCTGCCCGCAAATACCCCTCGCGCTTGGACGGGGCCTGCACCAGAGGCATGCCGCCCGTCAGATCCACAACCATATCGCATGAGGAGTTCGCCCCGTCGCGTGGTTCGGTCCAACCAAAGGCCCCGCGTCCTCCGGGTTCAAGCTGCTGTAACGCATCCAGCTTTATCGAAAACCCGCCCAGCGCACCGGTCACCAAACGAACGCGCCCGCGTATCACATCAAAGCGGCGCGACATGGGTTCGGTGTCATCAGTGGTCAAAACTGTCACGGCCAATATGTCCGAGAGGCGTTCAGCCAAATCCAAACTTACTGCGCCGGGCCCGACTATGAAACACGTCCCTTCGCTGACCACATCGACACTGGGTGTGATCGGCTGAGGCAACACCGCCTCAGCAGCCAGCGCGGCCATCTTGGGGGCGGCGTCCTGCCCCTGTTCAGACCACCCGGCCCGATCGCGCAGATCGACAAAGCCAGGTGCCTGGACACCTAATTCATCGGCCAATGCCAGAAAAACATCCTGCTCTTGCATACAGGCAATGACGACATTGCCCTCTTGCAGCAGCTTGGCGACGGATTCCAGTTCTTTGGTGCATAGTGCAGTGTGAATTCTGGAACAGGCGACGTCGCAGGCTGACGATATTTTCTCGGCGTCAACGACTTGCGATCCCGCGCAGTCACATAGCAGCAATCTTGTTCCCATAACCTCCCCCGGATGTCCTCCCCAGTCCAAGGTAAGCTTAGAACCTCTGAAGAAAGTAGCAATGCCCGTGGGGGTCGGATCGCCGGAACAAAGCCCGATAAGAGCCGCGAGGACCGTAAACAATCGGTGAAGGGTGCATATTCGACCACCCAAGGACTTGGCAGGAAGCTACTTTGTGTACCATAGTAGACCCTGAGGAAGGCAGGGGAGAGCTTTCCAGGGAGGACTTAGTGGCCAAGGCCGCCAGCCAGATTGAAATGCCAATCGGCGTCGTCGTGCGCAAAACACCCGGGGTTACACGCTGGGCGCAATGGAACTGGCGCGCCGTCGCCGTGCTGCCCGGCGCTGGACCGGCCGATTGGCTGGAGATGCGGCGCGAGGGTGAAGCGGTCGAGTACCACGCGGCCACCCTGCCCCTGACCCTTTGGTCAGATGAGGCCGAAGCCTACATGGTCAACCTGTCGGACGGGCAACCCTCGATCTATCTGGTCCTGCGCGATGCGCTGGATGGAACACAGCCGATGGACGCGGTGCTGGTGACCGCCTCACCCTTCGAAGGACAGGACTACGCCGATACCGGCGAAGAGCTTGTCGAGAAAATCCCAATGACTGATGGGCTGATCGCTTGGGTACGTGATTTCGCACTGGAGCATCATCGCAACGAAGTCTTCGTCAAGCGCCGCCGTGATAAGAAACGCACCGATCTGGTTGAGGACGGCAAAGGGGATGTACGCATCCGGCAAGACTCGGATGTTTTCCGCGCCCCGCGGAGGATTGTGCAATGACAGAAACCCGCGATTTCTGGTCGCGCCGTAAAGCCGCCGTTCAGGCTGAGGCCAAAGCAGAGGTTGTAGCAGCACAAGAACAGGCTTTCGCTGAACAGCGGGGCGAGCTGGAAGAAAAGACTGACGCTGAAATTCTGGCAGAATTCAATTTGCCCGATCCTGATCTGTTGCAAGTTGGTGACGACGTCTCGGGCTTTATGGCCAAGGCAGTGCCTGACCGGTTGCGCCGCCGCGCCCTTCGGCAGCTCTGGCGCCTAAACCCGGTTCTGGCCAATGTCGATGGGCTGGTGGATTACGGCGAAGATTATACAGATGCCGCCTGCGTGATCGAAAATATCCAGACCGCCTATCAGGTCGGCAAAGGGATGCTTGCCCATATCGAAGCTCTGGCCACTCAGGCCGAGGAGGAAGACGCAGACCCGATCCCTGAGGTTGAAGAAACCACGCAAGAGCCTGAGTTGCCCGAGGTAGCCGAGATGCAATCGTCAGAGCCTGTAATGATTTCTGAAATCGACGACCCGGAAGAGGCAGAGCTCACGCCTGCCCCACGCCGCATGAAGTTTGAATACGAAGGATAACCGTATGAACGCAAGCAACGCGCAAAACCTGGACGTCTCAGCCGAGGATCGTCTGCGCGCGGATTTCTATAACTTCCTTGGGCTGCTGCTTGCGGCGCCTCCGGATCAGATGCTGCTGTCTCAGGTTACTGGTCTGACCGGCGATGAAACCGATCTGGGTCAGGCTATCAAGGCCATGTCGCGGGTCGCCAAGGTGACCAAACCCGCGGCTGCCGAACGCGAATTCAATGCCCTGTTCATCGGGCTAGGACGCGGAGAACTGCTGCCCTATGCCAGTTTCTACCTGACTGGTTTCCTGAACGAAAAACCGCTGGCGCAACTGCGCAACGACATGGCGGTTCGTCAGATCACACGGGCGCAGAACGTGTTTGAACCCGAAGACAATATCGCCTCGTTGATGGAGATGATGGCGGGCATGATTGTCGGACGCTTTGGCGCGCCCGCCTCATTGGAAGATCAAAAAGCGTTCTGGAACAAACACATCGGCCCCTGGACCGCACATTTCTATTCAGATTTGGAAGCTGCGGAAAACTCGGTTTTCTATGCCTCGGTCGGCACCGCCGGTCGGGTTTTCATGGAAATCGAGCGTGAAGCCTTTCGAATGACGGCGGGATGATCCCGCCATTCGCCAGCGCCCCAATAGGCGCTAGATCGCAATTGGGAAAGGAGGATCCCATGAGCAAAACCAAGGAAGAAGGCGCCACGCGCCGTGATTTCTTGAAACTGGCCGGAACCGCAGCGCCCGCTGCAGTTGCCGCCGCCAGCCTGAGCGGACAAGCCGAGGCAGCCGAGCTGCCGACAGATGAGACCCGCATGCAGGACACCGCGCATACGCGCGCATATCTGGACAGCGCCCGGTTCTGAACCCCGGACGTTGTCACCACCCGACTGACGGTTGCGATTGGCCCTGACGTCGGCACCAACAGGACCAAGCCAGCCATGGAAAACATGGCCAGCAAGGGAGGAAAGAAATGCTTAGGAAAAAGACCAACGGGGTTGCGAGACGCTCCCAGCGGACAAGTATCCTGTCCCAGGTCGGCGAGAAAACCGTCGATCGCCGCGCATTCCTGCGCGGATCGGGCCTGACGATCGGCGGGTTGGCCGCGATCAGCGCCACGGGTGGAACCGTGACGCCAGCCAGTGCCCAGTCAGCGGCCAATCAAGCCGTCGAAAACATCAAATCCATATGCACGCATTGCTCGGTCGGCTGTACCGTTGTGGCCGAGGTGCAGAACGGCGTCTGGATCGGGCAAGAACCCGGCTGGGACAGCCCTTTCAACCTGGGTGCGCACTGCGCCAAGGGGGCCTCGGTCCGTGAGCACGCCCATGGTGAACGCCGCCTGAAATATCCGATGAAAAAGGAAGGCGGCGAGTGGAAGCGCATCAGCTGGGAAGAGGCGATCAACGAGATCGGCGACGGCATGATGAACATCCGCGAGGAAAGCGGCCCGGACAGCGTCTATTGGCTGGGCTCTGCCAAGCACAATAACGAACAGGCCTATCTGTTCCGCAAATTCGCCGCCTATTGGGGCACGAACAACGTGGACCATCAGGCCCGTATCTGCCACTCGACCACTGTTGCGGGTGTTGCGAATACATGGGGCTACGGCGCCATGACCAACAGCTATAACGACATCCACAACTCCAAGGCTATCTTCATCATCGGTGGCAACCCGGCTGAGGCACACCCTGTCTCTCTGCTGCATGTTCTGCGCGCAAAAGAGCAGAACAACGCGCCGCTGATCGTTTGCGACCCGCGCTTTACGCGCACCGCAGCGCATGCGGATGAGTATGTCCGGTTCCGCCCCGGCTCTGACGTGGCTCTGATCTGGGGTATCCTCTGGCACATCTTCGACAACGGCTGGGAGGACAAGGAGTTCATCCGCACCCGTGTCTGGGGCATGGATCAGATCCGCGAAGAGGTCGCCAACTGGAACCCGGAAGAAACCGAGCGTGTGACCGGCGTACCCGGATCACAGCTTAAGCGCGTGGCGCGCACCATGGCCAACAACCGTCCTGGCACGGTGATCTGGTGCATGGGCGGCACCCAGCACACCAATGGCAACAACAACACACGCGCCTATTGCGTGCTGCAGCTGGCTTTGGGCAACATGGGAACGTCGGGCGGTGGCACCAACATCTTCCGTGGCCACGACAACGTGCAGGGTGCGACGGACCTTGGTGTTCTGTCCCACACCCTACCCGGCTATTATGGCCTGTCCGCAGGGGCATGGGGCCATTGGGCGCGCGTTTGGGGTGAAGACCCTGAATGGCTGTCCGGCCAGTTCGCCTCGATCAAGGACAAGGAGGGCAAGGATAAACCGCTGCAGAACGAGCGCGGCATCCCGGTCTCTCGTTGGATCGACGGTGTTCTGGAAGACCCCGCCAACATGGATCAGGACAACAATGTCCGCGCCATGGTTCTGTGGGGGCACGCTCCAAACTCGCAAACCCGCGGGCCGGAAATGAAGACGGCGATGGAAAAGCTGGACATGCTGGTCGTGATCGACCCGTATCCCACCGTTTCCGCCGTTCTACATGATCGGACCGATGGCGTTTACCTGTTGCCCGCCTGTACGCAGTTCGAAACCCGTGGCTCGGTCACGGCCTCGAACCGCTCGTTGCAGTGGCGCGACAAGGTGGTCGAACCGCTGTTCGAAAGCCTGCCGGACGAGGTCATCATGGCCAAGTTCGCCAACAAATTCGGCTGGGCGGATCGGTTCTTCCGCAATATCGAGATGGAGGATGCCGAAACCCCGAATGTTGAAAGCATCACGCGTGAGTTCAACTCGGGCCTCTGGACCATCGGCTATACCGGCCAGTCGCCAGAGCGTTTGAAAAGCCACATGGCCAATCAGCACACGTTCGACAGAACCACGCTGCAAGCTATAGGTGGACCAAACGACGGCGAATACTACGGTCTGCCCTGGCCGTGCTGGGGAACGCCAGAGATGGGTCATACGGGGACACCAAACCTCTATGACATGTCCAAACCGGTGGCCGAAGGTGGCCTGACCTTCCGCGCGCGCTTTGGCGTGGAACGTGATGGTGACAACCTGCTGGCGGAAGGGGTCTATAGCGTTGGGTCGGAAATTCAGGACGGATATCCCGAATTCACGATGCAGATGCTGATGGATCTTGGTTGGGACGGCGATCTGACGGCCGAAGAACGTGCGGCCATCGACGCCGTTGCGGGGCCAAAGACCAACTGGAAAACCGACCTGTCGGGCGGCATCCAGCGGGTTGCGATTGCACATGGCTGTGCGCCCTTTGGCAACGCCAAGGCCCGCACCGTGGTCTGGACTTTCCCGGACCCGATCCCGCTGCATCGCGAGCCGCTCTATACCAACCGGCGCGATCTGGTAGAGGACTATCCGACCTATGAGGATCGTCAGTCCTATCGCCTGCCAACCCTGTATGCCTCGATCCAGAAGAACGATTTTTCAAAGGATTACCCGATAATCCTGACGTCAGGTCGTTTGGTCGAGTATGAGGGTGGAGGTGAGGAATCCCGGTCGAACCCGTGGCTGGCCGAACTGCAACAGGACATGTTCGTCGAGATCAACCCCCGTGATGCCAACAACCTGGGCATTCGCGACGGGGCTCAGGTCTGGGTCGAAGGACCTGAGGGTGGTAAGGTCAAGGTGATGGCGATGCTGACCAACAGGGTTGGTGCCGGCGTGGCCTTTATGCCATTCCACTTTGGCGGCCATTTTCAGGGTCAGGATCTGCGGGACAAATACCCCTCAGGCGCTGATCCCTATGTGCTGGGAGAAAGTTCGAACACCGCCCAGACCTATGGCTATGATTCAGTAACCCAGATGCAGGAGACCAAAGCGACTCTCTGCAAGATCTCAGCAGCGTAAGGAGGACGACAATGGCTAGAGCAAAGTTTCTCTGCGACGCTGAACGCTGCATCGAATGCAACGCCTGCGTAACCGCGTGTAAGAACGAGCACGAGGTGCCTTGGGGCATCAATCGCCGCAGAGTAGTGACGATCAATGACGGCGACCCGGGCGAACGCTCGATCTCGGTTGCCTGTATGCATTGTT
The DNA here is from genome assembly GCF_059611285.1 of Ruegeria sp. CDSA236. NCBI lineage: Bacteria > Pseudomonadati > Pseudomonadota > Alphaproteobacteria > Rhodobacterales > Roseobacteraceae > Ruegeria > Ruegeria sp. CDSA236. The sequence continues at coordinate 167,032 of NZ_JBXWPG010000006.1, read as the reverse complement.
CGGATGCGCCCTGTATGGCGGTGTGCCCGGTTGACTGCTTCTATCAGAACGAAGAAGGGGTCGTCCTGCACTCAAAGGACCTGTGCATTGGCTGCGGCTATTGCTTCTATGCGTGCCCGTTCGGCGCGCCGCAATACCCACAGGCAGGCAACTTCGGATCACGTGGTAAGATGGACAAATGTACCTTCTGCGCCGGTGGCCCCGAGGAAACGCACTCGACCGCAGAGTTCGCCAAATACGGTCGCAACCGGATCGCAGAAGGCAAACTGCCCATCTGCGCCGAGATGTGTTCCACCAAGGCCCTGCTTGCCGGTGACGGCGACGTGGTATCGGCCATCTATCGCGAACGCGTCGTGGCGCGCGGTTTCGGGTCTGGTGCCTGGGGGTGGGGCACAGCCTACGACCAAAAAGACGGCTGATCCTTGGCCAAACCTTCCCCGGCGCGCAAACCGTGTGCCGGGGAGCACTAAGATTTTTCGACGAAAAATCTTTGCCCGCCCAGAAAAGGGCCTACGCCAATGACCGCGTCACGAGGTTCATATGACTTTCCTGCGACTTCTGTTCTGTCTCATTGTTTTGACTGTTCCTGCTTTTGCGCAGGATGCTCCGGATCGCAATTCAACGGGTGGCGCGACCACGCTCGAGGATATCTTGGCCCGGCAGCGTGGCGAGACGGTCGATAACGGTTATCGCTCAGGTAACACCGGTCAAGGCAACGCCGAAGGTCTGATGGGCCAGTTGGGCACACGTGGCGTGGCGTCTGACAGCGACGTCTATCGCGCTTTGCGCTATGGCTCGGCGGATGTGACCGTTTCGTCGAACGGTCCTGCGGCCAGCGTCTTGATACAGGACGGAGGCATGTGGTGGTTGAATTTCCGAACAGGCCCGTTACGCGATTACGGCACGTATATTCTGGCCGGGATGCTTGGCATCCTGCTGCTGTTCTTCTTGATCCGGGGTAAAATCCGCATTGATGGTGAAAAGACGGGACGCACGGTTACGCGTTTCTCGGGCTTTGAGCGGTTCGGACATTGGCTGTTCGCGGGCTCTTTCCTTATCCTTGGCCTGACCGGATTGCTGACCCTTTATGGTCGAGACTTTCTGATCCCAATCTTCGGGAAAGAAGGCTTTGCGACCATAGCGCAGGGCTGCAAATGGCTGCATAACAACCTCGCCTGGGCCTTCATGCTTGGTTTGATCATGGTCACTGTGAACTGGATCGCCCACAACATCCCCAACCGCACCGACCTGAAATGGCTGGCCGCCGGCGGCGGGTTGTTCACGAAAGGCAGCCATCCTCCGGCCAAAAAATTCAACGCGGGTCAAAAGATCATCTTCTGGGCCTGTATCCTGCTGGGCGTATCGATCAGCCTGTCTGGCCTGTCTCTGCTGTTCCCGTTTGAGATGCCGCTGTTTGCTAAGACCTTCTCAATCGCAAATGCCACCGGCATCCCGCAGATGTTGGGTCTGAACCTTCCGGTGCAGATGTCCCCCCAGGAAGAGATGCAATATGCTCAAGTTTGGCACGTGATGGTCGCTTATGTCTTCATCGCCATCATCATCGCGCATATCTACCTGGGCTCGGTGGGCATGGAGGGCGCTTTCGACGCGATGGGCACTGGCGAGGTCGAGGAACAATGGGCGCGTGAGCACCACTCGCTTTGGCTGGAAGAGGTCCAGGAAAAAGAGGCCAGTAAGGCAGCGGCCTCGCCTGCGGAATAGATGCGCGGTCTAATCCTTGCACTGGTGTTGACCCCCCTGCCCGCAATGGCCGAGTTCTTTACGCTCAAAGGTCATGGAGGACCGATCATGGGGATTGCCGCCGCGCCGGACGGCCGGATTGCGACGGCCAGCTTCGACAACTCCGTCGGCCTGTGGTCAGACCGCACGCCGCAATGGCTTGAAGGGCACGAGGCTGCCGTGAACAGCGTCGCCTTTGGCGGCACAGCGATCTATTCCGCGGGTGACGACTTTACCCTGCGCCGGTGGCCGGATGGCCAAATCCTCGGGCGGCACAAAGGCAAGATCGTCGATATTGCTGTTTCAGACTCCTACATCGCCACTGCCAGTTGGGACGGCACGATAGGGGTTTGGCCGCTTGACGGGACAGAGCCAAGGGTATTAGGGCCCACAGGCAGCGGTGTGAATGCTGTTGTGTTCACACCAAACGGGGATGCGCTGTATACCGGCGGGGTTGATGGGGCGGTTCGTCTTTGGGATGTCGCAACCGGTCAGGAAAAACTGCGACTGGTTGATAACGGGTTCGGCATCAACGAACTGGTCCTGAATCCCCATGAAAACTGGATTGCCTATGGGGCCGTCGATGGCGTCACGCGCATTCGTGATCTGACTACAGGCGACGAGCATGATTTCACCCTGGACCGCCGTCCAATCCTTGCGCTGGCTCTCAGCCCGGACCGCAGCTTGCTGGCGGTGGGGGATGGTGAGGGTCATATCATGTTGGTCGATACCATCGACTGGCGCATCGCACAGGATTTCCGGGCCACATTGCGCGGCCCGGTCTGGGCGCTGGCCTTCTCAACCGATGGTAAAAACATCTATGCAGGTGGTATAGATGAGGCGATGTATAGCTGGCCGGTATCTGACCTTGGCGACCAACAACAGATGGCCGCGACTGAACCAAGTTTTCTGAAGAACCCTGACCAGATGGATAATGGCGAACGCCAATTCGTGCGCAAATGCTCGATCTGTCACAGCCTGACGGCGGACGGGCACAGACGTGCTGGACCTACGCTCTCTGGTGTGTTTGGTCGCCGGGCGGGAAGCTTACCGGGATATTTCTACTCGGACACGCTGCAAGACTCTGATATCATTTGGAATGACGAGACGATAAATGCCCTTTTCGACCAAGGACCAGACCATTACATTCCGGGATCGAAGATGCCCATGCAACGGATTACACAAGCGGATGACCGCAAAGATTTGATCGCCTTTCTGCGCCGCGTCACGGCACCGGAAAACTGAACCGGAGGTAAATATGAAAGCCTTTATAGCCGCAGTTGCCACGATGGCTGTAATTGCCGTCGCTGCGCCATTTGCCTTAGGCCAATTCGGATTCAGCGCGGCGAATGCCAGCGCGGGTTCGGCCGTGCGCCTCGACTGAATGTCAGAATACCTGACCACCAAAGAACTGGCCGACCTGCTGCGCATTGGCGAGCGTAAAGCCTATGACCTTGCTTCATCCGGCGAGGTCCCCTGTGTCCGGGCCATGGGCAAACTCTTGTTTCCAAGGGCCGAAGTCATTGCCTGGCTGAACGCATCGCGCAGCGGACCGCAGGTCGCAGAACCGTCGCTGCCGCCGATCGTGGCGGGCAGTCATGATCCGCTGTTGGATTGGGCTCTGCGGGAAAGCGGGTCGGGCCTGGCAACTTATTATGACGGCTCATTTGACGGCTTGAATCGCCTGAAAGAACGATCAGCGCAGGCTGCGGCGCTGCATATCCACGAGACAGACGGATTTAACACGCAATCTCTCCAGGACCATCTGGGAGAGGCACCCGTCATTCTGTTCGAACTAGCAAAACGCCAGCGTGGGCTACTGATGGCCCCCGGTGTGACTGGGATATCGGACTTTTCTGACCTCAGGGGCCGTCGCGTTTTGCTGCGTCAGGACAGTGCCGCCAGTCAACGGTTGTTCGACACGCAACTGCAGGCGCACGGCCTGAACCGAGACGATCTGGATACCCTGCCGACCTGCGCACGTACCGAAGAAGAGCTGGCCATAGCCCTGCATGACAATAAAGCCGATGCCGGATTCGGCCTGGGTGCGCTTGCAGGGCTGTACAATCTGGGCTTTGCCCCGACCCATACCGAACGCCTGGACCTTGCTATCTGGAGGCGCGCCTATTTCGATGGCCCGATGCTTCGGTTGCTCGGCTTTGCGCAATCCGACCGCTTTGCCACCCGGGCAGAAGAATTCGGCGGGTATGACTTGTCGGATCTGGGAACCATCCATCACAATGGAGCCAGCGGCTGACCCTATTGGGCGTTGGGAAAGAACAGCTGCTGGCCGTCCAGCGTGTAAGATGCGATGGCCGCCTGCCCTTCGGGTCCGGTCAACCAGTCAATAAAGCGCTGCCCCGAGGCCGCCCGCACTTTGGGATGCTTGTCAGGGTTCACAAGAATAATCCCATATTGATTAAACAGGCGCGGATCGCCCTCAACCATAACCTCTAGGTTTCCCTTATTGCCAAAGCTCTGCCAAGTCGCGCGATCCGTCAGCGCATAGGCCCCCATCCCGCTGGCCACATTCAGTGTCGCCCCCATCCCGGATCCGGTTTCCCGGTACCAGGTGCCCGAGGCGCCGGTCGGGTCAATACCGGAGGTGGCCCAATGGCCCAGTTCCGCCTTATGCGTCCCGCTGTCATCCCCGCGTGAGGCGAAGGGCGCCTTGGCTTTAGCCACGGCGGTCAGCGCCGCGACAATGTCAGTCCCACCTTTCACTCTGGCGGGATCGGATTTTGGCCCCACAAGGACAAAATCGTTGTACATCACGTCCGACCGCTCAACACCCCAACCATCTGCCACAATCTTCTCTTCGGCAGGTTTAGCGTGAACCAGTAAGACGTCCCCGTCACCATTTATCGCATTGCGGATCGCCTGCCCTGTACCAACGGCCACTACGCGGACATCAATCCCGCTTTCGGCCTCAAAGCCTGGCAGGATATGGTCAAACAAGCCCGAATTCTGCGTCGACGTGGTTGATTGGACTACAATAAATGGCGTTTCGGCCAATGCGGCTGTAGTGTTCAGGCCAAGCGCGATTACTGCAGCCCCGACGAATTTGCGGATCATTTGAACTCCATACTCTGATTAGGTTACCAGACCACCGGCAACAAACCGGCGCGCGGCGTCACTTGTCGGGGCATCCAGAACTTGTTTGGCAGCACCGTGTTCGACCACGTGCCCGGCCTGCATCATGACGATATCCGCAGCCAGACAGCGTGCCTGACCGATATCGTGGGATACCATGACAATGCGTACCCCTCGGTTCGAAGCGCGCAAGATCATCCGTTCGATCATCTGCGTAGCACCGGGATCAAGCGAACTGGTTGGTTCGTCCAGGAACAAAGTCTCCGGGTCCAGCGCCAGCGCGCGCAGAATGGCCAGCCGTTGCGCCTCGCCCCCGGACAGCGATCTGGCGGACTGGCGTGCCTTACCCTCTAGCCCACCTTCGGCCAGCAATTCGTCGATCCGGGATTTGCGAATTGCACGGGACATGCCCTGACGCTTTAGCACAAAATCAAGATTGGCTGACACGGACCGGCGCAACAGAACCGGTCTTTGAAACACCATCGCCTGTCGTGATTTGTGATACGCATTCAGGGCAATCCCGTCCTGCTGAACCCTGCCGCTATCCGGGACGATAAGCCCGTGCAAACAGCGCAAAAGCAGGCTCTTGCCCGCTCCGTTCGGCCCAAGGATCAAAGTTGGTCCCAGCCCCATCAGGGATAACTCTGGCACTTGAAGCAGTGTCTTTCCCTTGCGGGAAATCTGTAAACTGTGAACAGAAAGACATTTCACCATCTCGGGCACCAGATCACGCATGGCGCAACCCTTCCTTCTCGGCCCGCAGGCTAAGCGTGCTGACCATGGCGTTTACTGCGATGGCTATGGCAATCAGGATCGCCCCAAGCGCAAGCGCCAAGGCCAAATTACCCTTGGACGTTTCAAGGGCGATTGTCGTCGTCATCACCCGCGTGACGTGATTGATATTGCCGCCAACGATAATAACCGCTCCAACTTCGGCAATCGCACGGCCAAACCCCGCCAGAAATGCCGTAACAAGAGACAGCCGCGCATCCCACAATAGCACCGGAATCGATGCCATCCGCGACAGGCCGAGTGAGCGGAGTTGCTCGGAATATTCCTCGGCCAGCATTTCGACCACTTGACGTGTCAGTGCGGCAACGATCGGGGTCACCAGAACGACCTGAGCAATAATCATCGCCGTCGGTGTGTAGAGCAATTCAAGGACCCCCAACGGGCCGGAACGCGACAGCATCAGATAGACCAGCAAACCAACCACAACCGGGGGCAAGCCCATCAAGGCATTCATCAAGACGATCAGAATCCGCCGCCCTGGAAAACGCGCAACGGCCAAAGCCGCGCCCATGGGCATCCCGATAACGGCAGAAATCAGAACGGCAAAAACAGAGACTTTCAGGGACAACAGAACAATCGCCCACAGCTCCGGATCCCAATGAAGGATCAAAGCAAGCGCCGACCTGAATTCTGTTGTAAAATCCTGCATTATCTACCTGATATCTCCCATGTTGAACAGTTTGCTATAATTTACAGGTAATTACTATGACAAACGCCATACAAGTTCAGTCACATTTTCGACGCTTCCAACAAAAAACGCGGCCCCATTTGGGACCGCGCCATATTCCATCGTGAACCTGACTCAGTTCAGTGCTGCATCCGAAATCTGATGCGTCCAGGCACCTTCGGGTTGTTTTGTGATAACGGGATCAGAACCACCGGCAAGCAGCGTCCCTACAGTGCGCTCAAAATCCGCCGGATCAAGCGATCCGTTTGAGCCCGCAGTCAGCTTGGCAATCTCACCCATCATACGTTTCTGATGCGCTTCGGTCTGGGCGCCAGTCGCGTCATTTTCAAGCACGATATCGGCCGCTTCATCTGGGTTCTCCTCGGCATATTTCCACCCCTTCATCGACGCCCGCACGAAACGTTCCATCTTGTCGACAAATGCCGCGTCGTTCAGGTTCTCTTCAAGAACGTACAGGCCGTCTTCCAGCGTCGCGACGCCCTGATCTTCGTATTTGAATGTGACCAGTTCGTCGGGGCTGACGCCGGAATCTATGACCTGCCAGTATTCGTTATAGGTCATGGTGCTGATGCAATCAGCCTGACGCTGCAGCAGCGGGTCGACATTAAAGCCCTGCTTCAAAACCTCGACGCCATTTTCGCTCTTGCCACCGGTATCAATGCCCAGCTGGCTCATCCAGCTCATGAAGGGGAATTCGTTGCCAAAGAACCAGACGCCCAGTGTCCGGTTCTTAAGGTCTTCTGGTGCGGAAATACCGGCATCTTTCCAGCAGGTCAGCATCATACCCGAGCTTTTGAAAGGCTGGGCAATATTCACCAGCGGCAGGCCCTTTTCGCGCGCGGCCAACGCAGCTGGCATCCACTCGACCGTCACGTCAGCGCCGCCACCGGCAATGACCTGTGTCGGCGCTATGTCCGGGCCGCCTGGCAGAATGGTGACATCAAGACCTTCTTCTTCGTAGAACCCTTTGTCTTTGGCCACGTAATAACCTGCGAACTGAGCTTGCGTGACCCATTTCAACTGCAATGTCACCTCATCCGCCGACCAGGCTGCACTGGCGGCCAGGCTAAAGGCGGCAACCGCCCCGCTGAGTATCTTTTTCATCTTCACATCTCCTAGTTTCAGTTGGCGCCCCATTTTTCATTTTTGGGGTCTGTTGAATTTTTATCCGCGCTGCGATGGGTGCCAGAAGGTCACCGCCTTTTCGATCATGGCCACCAGACCATAGAATGATGTCCCAGCCAAAGCCGCCACTACGATCTCGGCCCAGACCATATCCAGTGAGAGCTGCCCCACGCTGGTTGATATCCGAAAACCCATGCCAAGCGTCGGTGAGCCAAAGAACTCGGCCACGATAGCGCCGATCAATGCAAGGGTGGTGGATATCTTGAGACCATTGAAAACAAATGGCATCGCGGCAGGCAAGCGCAGCTTCAGAAAGCTTTGCCAATAGGTGGCGGCATAGGTCTCCATCAGGTCGCGCTGCATTGCTGTCGCCTCGCGCAGCCCGGCGACGGTGTTCACCAGCATTGGGAAAAAGACCATCACGACAACCACCGCCGCTTTGGAGTGCCAGTCGAACCCGAACCACATGACCAGAATCGGCGCGGTGCCAACAATCGGCAGAGCAGCCACGAAGTTGCCCACGGGCAAAAGCCCAAGGCGCAGAAAATCCCACCGGTCCACTGCAATCGCCATCAGGAAGGCGGCTCCACAGCCGATGATGTAACCGCTCAGCGCGCCCTTGATGATGGTTTGCACGAAATCCATCCAAAGCGTTGGCAAACTGTCCCAGAACCGAATCCAGATAACCGATGGGGCGGGCAAAATGACCAAGGACACCTCAAGGCCGCGCACTAAAAGCTCCCAGATGACGATGATAGTCAGACCAAAGATCAGCGGTGCCAGAAACCGGACCATCCGCGTATCAGCATAAGGCCCGCTGGCCAAGCGGCTGTTCAACCACCATCCCAACAGCCACACACCGAGTGCGCCCAGAATTGGTATCATTGCGCAATCCCCATCCGTTTCAGGACCGACTTTTCAATCAGCCCCAGAAGCCCCACAAGACAGGCCGCCAGAATCGCCGCCGCAAACAGGGCCGACCAGATTTGCACGGTCTGACCATAATAGCTGCCTGCCAGCAGGCGCGCGCCCAGTCCCGCAACTGCCCCGGTGGGCAATTCCCCCACGATGGCCCCTACCAATGAAGCCGCAATGCCTATCTTCAGCGATGTGAACAGATACGGCATCGAGGCCGGCAAACGCAGTTTCCAGAACCCCTGCGCGTGGCTCGCGCTATAGGTACGCAGCAAATCCAGTTGCATCGCATCCGGGCTGCGCAAACCTTTGACCATGCCCACCACGACAGGAAAAAAGCTGAGATAGGCCGATATGACTGCCTTGGGGATGATCCCCTGCACGCCAACAGAATAAAGGACCACAATGATCATCGGGGCCAGAGCGATGATCGGGATGGTCTGGCTGACTATCGCCCAGGGCATGACCGACAGGTCCATGACCCGGCTATGTACGATCCCAACAGCCAGCAGAATTCCCAGGCCGGTGCCAATGGCAAAACCCAGTATCGTCGCACTCAGCGTCACCCAGCCGTGATAAACCAGCGAGCGCTTTGAGGTGATTTTCTTCTGGACCGTTGTCTTCCATATCTCAACGGCCACCTGATGCGGAGCGGGCAACCGTGGACGATCCTGTTCCCACGTGGCTGGAATGGCAAAGCTATTGTCCAGAACCAGGCTGAATTCGGACAGATCGCGACGATCTTTTGCCGAGGGTGGCTGAACTGTGGCGCCGGCCCGTTCCTGTTCGGTCAGAACGCCTTTGATATTCATCGGAATACAAGCGGCGTACCAAAAGGCTACTATGACGGCCAGTACCGTCAATACAGCCCAGAATGCCTTGAACCCGCTGCTATTCATCCGAATGCCCCGCGCGCAACCCTTCTCGCACCCTATGGGCAACTTCGATGAATTCCGGCGTGTCGCGAATATCGAGCGGCCGCTCTTTCGGCAACGGACTGTCGATCACGTCAGTGATCCGTCCGGGCCGAGGGCTCATTACAACGATCTTGGTGCTCAGATAGACGGCCTCAGGGATGGAATGGGTGACAAACCCAATGGTCTTTTCAGTCCGCGCCCAAAGTGCCAGAAGCTGTTCGTTCAGGTGATCGCGGACAATCTCATCCAACGCGCCAAAAGGTTCGTCCATAAGCAGGATATCTGCATCAAAGGCCAGCGCCCGTGCAATGCTGGCCCGTTGCTGCATTCCACCCGATAACTGCCAAGGAAACTTTCCGCCAAACCCTTCAAGATCAACAAGTTCCAAAACCTTGTTTACGCGTTCTTCCTGCTCGGCAGCTGTAAACCCCATGATTTCAAGCGGGAGCTTGATGTTCTTGGAAATGGTGCGCCAAGGGTACAGACCCGCGGCCTGAAATACATAGCCATAGGCCCGATTCCGCCGCGCCTCATCCGGGGTCATACCGTTGACGGTCAATGTCCCGCCAGTCGGTGTTTCCAACGCAGCGATGCACCGCAAGAAGGTGGTCTTACCACAGCCGGAGGGTCCGATGAAGCTGACGAATTCTCCCTTTTCGATGGTCAGGTTCACATCCTTCAGAGCGTGGACCGGCCCGTCATTGGTCTGAAAGGTCAGATCCAGTTGCCGCGCCTCGATTACAGGCGGTGCAGCGGTTTCAATATTCATTCCATCCCCTTGAACTTAAACCGTAATAAGACGTGATATCTGCCACATATTCTGTCATACACCGGTTGCTGGAATACCCGTGCGTACCACCGGTCGCGGCGCTGTCAGCTCTTTCCAAGTACTCAGCGCCTTGTTGACGGTCGTATTGGCCTCGCGTTCAACAAATTGGCCATGGCCTTCCTGAGTCCTGATCTCTCCGTCATGCACTGCAACCTGCCCACGGGTCAGAGTAAAGCGCGGCAAGCCTTTGACCTCTTTGCCCTCAAACACGTTGTAGTCGATCGAAGATTGCTGCGATTTCGCGCTGATCGTCTTGCCTTTCTCAGGATCCCACACCACCAAATCGGCATCGGCACCTACAAGAATTGCGCCCTTTTTTGGATAACAATTCAATATCTTGGCGATGTTTGTTGAAGTGACTGCCACAAATTCATTTGGCGTTAGCCGACCAGTGTTCACCCCATGAGTCCACAGCATCGGCATCCGGTCTTCCAACCCTCCGGTACCGTTCGGGATCTTGGTGAAATCCCCCACGCCAAAGCGTTTCTGATCCGTCGTAAAGGCGCAATGGTCGGTGGCCACGACACTCAACGAACCAGATTGTAATCCGTTCCACAGGCTATCCTGATGCTGCTTGTTTCGGAACGGAGGGCTCATGACCCGCCGCGCCGCGTGGTCCCAATCCTGGTTGAAATACTCGCTCTCATCCAAGGTCAGATGCTGGATCAAAGGTTCCCCCCACACCCGCTTGCCCTGCATCTTGGCACGCCGAATGGCCTCATGCGCCTCTTCGCACGAAGTGTGCACCACATACAGCGGCACTCCGGCCATATCCGCGATCATAATCGCGCGGTTGGTCGCTTCGCCCTCGACCTGCGGCGGACGGGAATAGGCATGTGCCTCGGGACCTGTATTGCCTTCGGCCAACAGCTTGGCGCTGAGCTCGGCAACAACATCGCCATTCTCGGCATGCACCATGGCCGTTCCACCCAGCTCGGCAAGACGCTTGAACGAAGCATACATTTCATCGTCATTGACCATCAACGCGCCCTTATAGGCCATGAAATGCTTGAACGTGTTGATGCCGCGTGTCTCGATCACCGTCTTGAGGTCATCAAACACCTGCTCGCCCCACCAGGTCACCGCCATGTGGAAAGAATAGTCGCAATTTGCACGTGTCGACTTGTTATCCCAGCGCTTGAGCGCATCCAACAGGCTTTCACCTGGGTTGGGCAGAGCGAAATCAACCACCATCGTGGTTCCTCCGGCCAATGCCGCCCGGGTTCCGCTCTCAAAATCATCGCTGGAATAGGTGCCCATGAACGGCATTTCCAAATGCGTATGCGGGTCGATCCCGCCAGGCATCACATAGCAGCCTGTCGCATCCAGTTCCGTGTCACCTTTTAGGTCCGGCCCAATCTCGGTGATCACCCCATGCTCGACCCTCACATCCGCCTGGTAAGACAAATCCGCGGTTACGACGGTCCCGTTCTTGATAACAGTGCTCATATCAATCTCCCTGATGCGGTCTGCGCCGCTTGCTTCATCTGGCTACAAATACCTCGGGGGGAGTCGCCCAACGGGCGACGGGGCAGAGCCCCCTATTCCACAATTCCAGCCGTCTCTACGACCGCATGAAACAGAACATCCGCCCCGGCGGCAGCCCAATCCTTGCTGATTTCTTCGGCTTCGTTATGGCTTAGCCCATCCACACAAGGGCACATCACCATCGCTGTTGGTGCAACCCGGTTGATCCAGCAGGCATCATGACCGGCGCCCGAAATGATATCTGTATGAGAATAACCCAACCGTTCAGCCGCGTCGCGCACGGCTGCCACGCAGCCTTCATCAAATTGCACCGGATCAAATCCGCCGACCTTCTCAAACTCGATCTGTAGGCCCATCTCATCCACGATATCTTCGGCCGCTACGCGCAGACGATTTTCCATATCGGTGATCACGTCCAGATCGGGCGAACGGAGATCGACAGTAAACACAACTTTCCCCGGGATCACGTTACGCGAATTCGGAAACACATCAATATGCCCCGCCGCACCCACCGCGTGGGGCGCATGGGACCAAGCAATCTCGTCAACCTTTTCAAGGATACGCGCCATCGCCAATCCGGCATTCTTGCGCATCGGCATCGGCGTAGACCCGGTATGGGCGTCCTTTCCGGTAACGGTAATCTGGGTCCAGCTGAGACCCTGACCATGGGTGACAACGCCGATATCCTTCCCCTCGGCCTCAAGAATGGGGCCCTGTTCGATATGCAGCTCAAAAAAGGCGTGCATCTTTCGGGCGCCAACCTCTTCGTCACCGCGCCAGCCAATGCGGCTCAGCTCATCTCCGAACTTCTTACCATCGGCATCCTCACGGTCATAAGCCCAATCCTGCGTATGCATCCCGGCAAAAACCCCCGAGGACAGCATCGCAGGTGCATAGCGCGTGCCTTCTTCATTCGTCCAGTTGGTCGCGACGATTGGATGTTTGGTCTTGATTCCCAAATCATTGAGCGTGCGGATGATTTCCAGCCCGCCCAATACACCCAGAACACCGTCATATTTGCCGCCTGTCGGCTGCGTATCCAGATGTGAACCCACATAGACCGGCAATGCCTCGGGGTCCGTGCCCTCTCGATGCGCAAACATATTGCCCATTTGGTCCAGCCCCATGGTGCACCCGGCCTCTTCGCACCATTTCTGAAACAGCGCGCGGCCTGCCGCATCTTCATCCGTCAAGGTCTGACGATTATTGCCCCCCGCAACACCCGGGCCAATCTTGGCCATCTCCATCAGGCTGTCCCACAACCTGTCGCCATTGATCCTGAGGTTCTGCGCCGGAGCTGCCATCCTAGTCTTCCCTGTTGCTTGCGATTTGCTCGCTTTTGGTGTCTTGATTTGACCATCTGGTCAAACTCACGCTATCACGGGTTCGACATCAGTCAAGAAATAGCAGAGCTCGGTGGGAATTTTTGGCATATTCCGCACTTGCGAGCCCAAAAATCAGACAGGCAAAGACATGTCCAAAGACCGCGCACCAACACGAATTCAGAAAAAAAACCGCGCTGCAATTCTAGAAGCCGCTTTGAACGTGTTTTCTGCCTACGGTTTCCGCGGTGCCACCGTCGACCAGATTGCTGCCGAGGCCGGGTTGAGCAAGCCGAATCTTCTATATTATTTCCCCTCAAAAGAAGCGATTCACACGGCCCTTCTATCTGGCCTTCTCGAGATTTGGCTGGCCCCTCTCCATGATCTCGACGCCGACGGGGACCCATTGGAAGAGATACGCGCTTATATCCATCGCAAACTGCAAATGAGCCGGGAACTTCCGCGCGAAAGCCGTCTGTTTGCCAATGAACTGGTCCAGGGTGCGCCACGCATACACGATGCATTGTCCAATGATCTCAAAACTTTGATGGATGAGAAGACCGCAATCCTTACGGCCTGGATGGAGCAGGATAAAATCGCGCGCCTCCATCCCTACCACCTTATTTTCTCCATCTGGGCTTTGACACAGCATTATGCGGATTTCGATGTCCAGGTTCGGGCCATTCTTGGCGACGAAGACCCGTATGAAGGTGCTGAACCGTTCATCGACACGCTCTACCGCAAATTGCTGGCGCCTTAGGTTTTCGTTAGCCGGAACCCGCTCACCCTCAGCCTAGGATGACGCTACTCTTTTCTTCCCGGTCCACACACAGAGGCCGTGGTAAGGCTTTCGGTTGGGTGGGTAGAGCGAGAAGTGGGGCATGAGGCGTTCCAAGACGAAGTGAGGAGGCGCGGATATCATCTGATCCGCACCGCCACCCAATATGTCGCAAACTGCCACAACGCCCCCTCATCGACATCCTGCTCTAAGAAAATTCGACGAGTTTTCTTGGACTACTCGGCGGCTTTCGCCATTGGATTGTTGGGATGGGTTGTCCAGTTGCCATATTCGGGCTGCACTTCTTGTCCCGTGCGCGGGTCGATTTCGCCAGCGGCCATCGGCACCATCGAAATACATCCTTCAACCGGGCACACATCCACGCACAGGTTACAGGCCACACATTCGTCATCCATAACCTCGAACACGCGCTCTTCGGACATTGAAATGGCCTGGTGGCTGGTGTCTTCGCAGGCGGCATAGCATCGGCCACACTTGATGCACTGATCCTGATCAATCTTGGCCTTGGCGACATAATTCAGGTTCAGATATTGCCAGTCGGTCACGTTTGGAACCGCAAGACCGACAATTTCCGAGACGTCCTGATACCCTTTTTCATCCATCCATTTCGACAGACCCGCCGTCAGTTCGTCAATGATCTTGAACCCATAGGTCATCGCTGCCGTGCAGACCTGAACATTGCCGCAACCCAATGCCATAAACTCTGCAGCATCGCGCCAGGTAGTCACACCGCCAATACCCGAGATCGGCATTCCGTTCGTTGCCTGTCCACGCGAAATCTCGGACACCATCGACAGGGCAATCGGTTTCACCGCAGGGCCACAATAGCCGCCGTGGCTGCCTTTGCCGTCAATCGAGGGTTCAGGGCTGAAGCTATCCAGATTGACACTGGTAATCGAGTTAATCGTGTTGATCAGCGATACCGCATCCGCACCACCATTCTTTGCGGCTTCTGCCGGCTTGCGGATATCAGTGATATTCGGCGTCAGTTTCACGATGACCGGTCGGTCATAGTATTTCTTGCACCAGCGCGTCACCATCTCGATATATTCCGGCACCTGCCCTACGGCCGCCCCCATCCCGCGCTCGCTCATTCCGTGTGGACAGCCAAAGTTCAGTTCGATCCCGTCGGCACCGGTTTCGGCAACACGCGGCAGGATAGCCTTCCAGGCTTCTTCCTCGCACGGCACCATGATCGAGGCGATCAGGGCGCGATCTGGATAATCAGACTTAACCCGCGCCATTTCTTCAAGGTTTACCTCTAATGGGCGGTCTGTAATCAGCTCGATGTTGTTCAGACCCAACAACCGACGGTCTGCGCCGTAGATCGCCCCATACCGCGGGCCATTAACATTGACGACCGGTGGACCTTCGGACCCGAGTGTTTTCCACACGACCCCCCCCCATCCGGCCTCAAAGGCACGGCGGACGTTATATTCCTTGTCCGTCGGCGGCGCAGATGCCAGCCAATATGGGTTGGGGCTTTCAATTCCCAGAAAGTTCGATTTCAAATCAGCCATTTATCCGGCCTCCCTGATGCTTGCAGGCATCTTGATCATTGAGTTTCACGCAATCAGACTTGCGTGGATATCCATCGCGGCATCGCGCCCCTCGGCCACTGCGGTCACGGTCAGGTCATCCCCGCCTGCGGCGCAGTCGCCTCCGGCCCAGACCGCTTGTACCGATGTGCGCCCGGCGCCCGTGACGGCGATCTTGTTCCCGTCCAACGTCAGCCCTTCGGGCGCTCCTTCCAGCGTCTGACCTATTGCCTTCAGCACCTGATCGGCAGGCAGGCGGGTTTTCTCGCCGGTGCCCTTCAACTGACCGTCATGGCTGGCAGTATACTCCAATTCGATCTCGGCGGCTGCCCCGTTGCCGTGTACGGCTACGGGCTGAACATTGGTCATGATCCTGACGCCGTGCGATGCGGCCAGATCCTGCTCATAGCGGCTGGCACCCATCGCCTCGCGTCCGCGCCGGTAGGCGATGGTGACGTTTTCCGCGCCCAGCAATTTCGACTTTACAGCTGCGTCAACCGCGGTCATGCCGCCTCCGATGACGACGACATTCCGCCCAACGGGCAGCTCAGCCAGATCGGCCGCCTGACGCACATCCGAGATAAAGTCGACCGCGTCGCGCACGCCGGTCAGATCCTCGCCGCCCGCTCGCAATGCATTCACACCTGTCAGACCGATGGACAGGAAAACCGCATCATAGTTGTCAACAAGGCCATCCAGCGACAGGCCCTCGCCCAGAACCGATCCGGTCTCGATGGTGATGCCGCCGATCCTCAGCAACCAATCGATCTCAGCCTGAGCGAAATCATTGGTCGATTTATAGGCGGCAATTCCATATTCATTCAGACCGCCGGGTTTTGGGCGGCTTTCGTGAATGACCACATCATGCCCTAGCATCGCCAGCCGATGCGCACAGGCCAGCCCTGCGGGCCCTGCCCCGATCACGGCCACCGTTTTGCCGGTGAATGCGGCGCGCTGGAACGGATGGTCGCCCGATGCCATAACGCTGTCAGTAGCAAACCGCTGCAAACGCCCGATCTCGACTGGCGATCCTTCGGCGGTTTCGCGTACGCAGACTTCCTCGCACAGCGTTTCGGTCGGACAAACACGGGCGCACATGCCACCCAAGATATTCTGACCAAGGATGGTTTCACCCGCAGCTTCAGGCTGACCGGCCTGAATCTGGCGCATGAACAATGGAATATCAATGTCTGTCGGACAGGCCGTCACACACGGCGCGTCATAGCAGAAATAGCACCGATCCGCGGCCACTGCGGCCTCATGCGGGGCAAGTGGTGGATGCAGATCCGTGAAATTCGAGGTCAGCTCATCGCTGGAAAGCCTCCCGGAGACTATGCCGGGGACCATCTGGCCCTGTGCCATCGCTCTACTCCCTGTAGATATGTTGTTATGGCCTCAGCTTGGCACAATCTGATTTTTTATCAAATGGTAAATTTTGCCAAATGGTCAAAAAATGAGTAACCAGGCCGAAACACCCGGTTTTTTACTGTACATTGCTAGTTTTTTGGGCCGGAACCGCTCAGATCATCTGTGACAGGTGCCCGGATTTGATCCAAATTCGCGCGCCCTCTGCTCCTGCCAAAGCAGTGGAACGCGCACCTGGCGGTAATCTCAACCAGTCCCAGACCGAAAATTCTTCGTCGGATTCCTGCACCGAACCTGCGATGACAAACAACTCCAACCCATCGACTGCATCCAGATCCAGCTTTTCGCCAGGTGACAGATTCAATACGCGAACATCTTCGCGTGAGTCCTTGAAAAGCTGAAGATTCGAATCCCCAGTAATCGACCGACGAATTTCGGTCCTGTCCTCAGGGTCAAACTGGTGCAGTTTGACTAGTATCGTCGCGCCTTCTTTTGCCGAAGGCGTGTGGGAAGATGTCGGAGGATTGCGCACATAACTACCTGCAGGAAAATCACCGGTCTCGTCCTGAAACACACCTTCCAGCACCAGATACTCCTCTCCTCCATCATGCGTATGGGCGGCAAAGGCGCTTCCTGGGGCAAAGCGGACAATCGTGGTGGCGCGGGCGACCTCTTCCCCGATCCGGTCCAACATCTTGCGCTCGACCCCTGCGGCAGGTGACGCAATCCAGTCATTCCGGTCGAAATGCACAGCAACACGTTTTGTGAAATCTGCGTTAACTCTCATGCGGCTTCTCCTGTTTGGTCTGGTCTCTAGATGGTTGCGCAAGTCCTGAATTCAAAATTCAGATGCATGATCTATGATCACATCTGGTTTTGTGCCACGTCTCTACCTAGTGTACGCCCAACCAAAATTCGAGCAGTGCTGGCCCAACGCCACGAACCCGAGAGACGCCCGATGCAGACCGTCAACAATAAATTCAATATCGTGGTCATCGGCCAAAACAATCGGCTGCAATACGAGGCACTGCTGTTTGCAGCCTCGTTACGACACAGCTGTCCCAATTTCGCAGGCCGCCTGTTCGTTGCCGTTCCTCAACCAGGAGCCCGCTGGTCACAGGATCCCAGCATTCAGGATGAGGATGTCCTGAAAGCGCTACATCAGCTTGGGGCCGAAATTCTACCGTTTGAAAACCGGGCTTTCGGTGGAAGCTATCCCTATGGAAACAAGATCGAAGCACTGTTGGCCTTGCCCGAGGGGGAACCGTTTGTCTTTTTCGACAGCGATACGCTTGTCACCGGAGACCTGAATAGTGTGCCCTTCGATTTTGACCGCCCCGGTGCCTCGCTGAAAGTCGAGGGAACATGGCCGCGCCCGACCCTGTATGGTCCGGGGTATGACGGTATCTGGCGCGCCCTGTATGAGCGGTTCGAACTGGATTTCGACAGCTCATTGGACAAGGCCCAACCGGCCGAATACTGGCGGCGCTACCTGTATTTCAATGCGGGTTATTTCTTTTACAGATGCCCACGCCAGTTCGGCGAACGGTTCCTGGAATATGCCTGCACCATCCGGGATGAGGATATCCCGGAACTCGCAGGCCAAACACTGGACCCATGGCTGGATCAGGTCGCATTGCCGCTGGTTATCCATGCCCTTGGCGGCGGCCGCGACGCACTGCCCACTGGCCTGCTGGACGGGTCGGACACGTGCCACTACCGTCTGTTTCCTCTGCTGTATGCCCGCGAAAGCGACCATGTGATCGAGGTTCTGGAAACTGTGGTTGCGCCCAACAAGTTCAAGAAAGTGCTCAAGGGCTATGACCCAATAAAGAAACTGGTGCTCCAACGCAAAGGGCACAAAATACGCGAGATGTTCGATCGCGAAAACCTGCCTCAGCGCGAGCAGGTCATTCGCAACAAGATCAAAAGCAAAGGTCTATGGATGCGCTGACAGCAATGTTGTGCGCACGCGTCCAATCGCCTAGAGATTCTGCAACACATAGTCCAACAGGAGATTTTCACCATGTCTGACGGCCCCACCTACGGTTTCGACACGCTTCAAATTCACGCAGGCGCACGCCCTGACCCGGCAACAGGTGCGCGTCAGACGCCGATTTATCAAACAACGGCATATGTGTTTCGCGATGCAGACCACGCGGCGGCTCTGTTCAACCTGCAGGAAGTCGGCTTTATCTATTCCCGCCTGACCAATCCCACCGTGGCGGTTCTGCAGGAACGCGTGGCAACGCTTGAGGGTGGCGTTGGAGCAGTTTGCTGCTCGTCCGGTCATGCCGCCCAAATCATGGCACTGTTCCCGCTGATGGGACCTGGCTGCAACGTGGTGGCCTCGACCCGGCTGTATGGCGGCACGATCACTCAGTTTAGCCAGACGATCAAACGGTTCGGCTGGTCTGCCAAGTTTGTGGATACTGACGATCTGGATGCTGTGAAGGACGCGATCGACGAAAATACACGAGCGGTGTTCTGCGAATCCATCGCCAACCCGGGCGGCTATGTCACCGATATCCGCGCACTGGCGGATGTGACGGATGGCGCCGGCATTCCGCTGATCGTCGACAACACCTCGGCCACACCCTATCTGTGCCGCCCGATTGAGCACGGCGCGACGCTGGTTGTGCATTCAACCACCAAATACCTGACCGGCAATGGCACTGTCACCGGCGGCTGTATCGTGGATTCGGGCAAGTTCGATTGGTCCGCGAATGACAAATTTTCCTCGCTCAGCCAGCCGGAACCGGCCTATCACGGGCTGAAATTCCACGAGACATTCGGTCCGCTGGCCTTCACATTCCACGGCATCGCCATCGGCCTGCGTGATCTGGGCATGACGATGAACCCACAGGCGGCGCATTACACGCTGATGGGGATCGAGACCCTGTCTCTGCGAATGGAGCGTCATGTAGAGAACGCGCAAAAGATCGCAGCCTGGCTAGAGGCCGATGACCGCGTGGAATATGTGACCTATGCGGGCTTGCCGTCCTCGCCCTATCACGACCGGGTCAAGACGCATTACCCTAAAGGGGCCGGTGCGCTATTCACGTTTGCGGTCAAAGGCGGCTATGACGCCTGTGTCAAACTGGTGAACGCGCTGGAGATCTTCAGCCATGTGGCCAACCTGGGCGACGCGCGATCGTTGATCATTCATTCGGCCTCGACCACCCACCGTCAGCTGACCCCGGAACAGCAAGAGGCCGCAGGCGCCGGTCCCGGCGTTGTTCGGGTTTCCATTGGCATCGAAGACGCCAACGATCTGATTGCCGATCTTGATCAGGCGCTGGCCAAGGCAACGGCCTGACAAATGGCCGGGCACGACATCAACGATCTTGGCCAACCCATCGGCCGGCCGGTTTCGGGCAATTTTCCGCGCCCGACGCCGCCTTATACGCCGATGGAAGGTCACTATTGCTCGGTCGTGCCCCTTGATGTGAACAGGCATGCGCCCGGTCTGTACCGGGCGTTTGCCAATGACACTGATGGGCGGAACTGGACTTATCTGCCCTATGGCCCATTCGAAAGCGAAGAAGATTTCGCCGCCTGGACCCGCGCGTCCTGTATGGATGCCGATCCCTTGTTCCACACAGTGCTAGACGGTGATGGCACCCCGATTGGCATGGCCTCGTTCCTGCGGATTGAACCTGCGGCCGGTGTGGTCGAGGTTGGGCACATCCATTTCTCACCGCTGCTGCAGCGCAGCCCGAAATCCACCGAGACGATGTACTTGATGATGCGCCGCGTGTTCGATGAACTGGGTTATCGCCGTTATGAATGGAAATGCGACGCGCTGAATGCCCCGTCCTGCAGCGCGGCCCAAAGGCTGGGCTTTACCTTCGAGGGCATCTTTCGGCAGGCCACCCATTATAAGGGGCGCAACCGCGATACGGCCTGGTACTCGATCCTCGATACAGAATGGCCGCGCATCCGCTCGGCTTTCGAGGCCTGGCTGTCGCCGGACAATTTTGATCAATCGGGCCAGCAGCGGCAATCCCTGATGGCCCGAACCAGCGACACATCCTAGTCGGAAATCAGAAATTCCATCGACACGTTGACCGAGACCGAAATCTCGCCCCCGGAAACCGGAACGCCGCCCTCAGCCGCCATGTTCATTGCACGCATTTGAGGCATGGGATTGAACCCTCCGGCCTGTTCGCGGATCATCTGAACCGGTCCCAGCGTGACTTCGGCCGCCTGTGCCAGTTGGTTGGCCTTTGCCCGCGCCTCACCGACAGCTTTGGCCCGCGCCTGTGCCTCAAGCGGTGCAGGGTCCTGAATTCCGAAACTCAGCCCGCCGAAATTGTTGGCCCCGTCGTCAATGACCGCATCCATGATGGTACCCAGCTGCGACAGATCGCGAACACGCACCACGACGCTGTTGGATGCGACAAAGCCGGAAATCTCGGGCCGCTCTCCGCTAGAACTGTTCCGCCCAGACCATACCGGCGACAAAGACAGATCACGTGTTTGCACATCACGCGTTTCGATCCCCATCTCATCCAGTCGAGTCAGAATTTTGGCCACCGCGTCCGAAGTCGCTTGCATCGCATTTGATGCCTGTGCATCTTCGTTTGTTACACCCAGGGTAATGGTGGCCATATCCGGGGCCACATGCACCATGCCTACCGCATCAACAATGATGCGACGTTCTTCCGCAGTTGCCATCCCTACCGACGTCATGGCCAGCACAGCGGCCAGAAAAGCGATTTTCTTCAATATCTTCCCTCCAATTATCCTGATTTCAACATGGGGCTGCACCGGGTCACGGGGCAAGAGGAGACGCAGGCTTTTTCTTTCCCTCGGCGAGATCCTGCTTTAATGTCGGTCTGCGGACGAGGCATCGTTTGCATTGCAACTGACAATTATGGTTCCTCCGGATTATGAAACCCGCTTTTGCGCTGTCCATTTCTACAACCGGAATTTCTTTGCACCACAATTCCGATGGCGACTGGTTCGCCATAGGTGAGGTGTCGTTGGATGCCTCCAACTTGGAAGAGCAGTTGAAAGCGCTTCGGGACAAGGGGTTTGCGCTTGAAAATGACCTGAGCTGCAAGGTCATCATCCCAAGGGATCAGGTCAAATTCATCAAGGTTGAGGCCGCCGGATCATCCTTCGAAGACACCGAACAGGCTGTGCAAAACGCTGTATCCGATGCCACCCCTTATGATCTGACAGAGCTGGTATATGTCACGGCACATGACGGGGCGACCACATGCGTCGCCGTCGTTCCACGCGATACACTGGAGGAAGCTCGGGGGTTTGTGCTGGGATACGGATTCGTTCCGGTCGCGTTCAGCGCTGCATATGAAACAGATGACTTTCCGACCGAACCGTTTTTCCCGCTTGGGGACGCGCCTGCGACCACAAACGCGCCCAAAGCGATCGCCACAAACCCCGCGCAGGATAGTCCGGTTGTTCACGCGATCGCCGATTCTACCGCTCCGACCAGCTTTTGGCCTGTCCAAAAAGTGGCCGCACCTAACTGGACCTCTCTGCCATCAGTGCGAATTGCAGCGGCGGTGGCTTTGATGTTGGTGGCCGGTGGCATATGGAGTCTTTTCAGAGAAGACAGCCCTGCCCCTGCCGATTCAGAACTGGCCCTGCTGGACGAAACAATATCCCAACCCGAACCGAGTTCTGGACCTGTCGAGCCTGCAGAGACACCCGCAGCACAGGCCGAAGTCACAGTGCCCGAGACCGCAGAACCAGAAATGGCACCGACCTCTGAATCAGAGCCAGAGCTGTCTGCAACCGACCAGGCCATTCTTGAGGCGCTGAACGTTGCGCCCGCGTTGGTAGACGAAATCGAGCTTGAGCCTGAACCTCAGTTAGTTCCGACACAGCCGGAGATCGAAATCACGTCACCGGGCCTTTTGATAGCGCCAGCGCAGGATCCGCAAATTGAGCTGTATCTGGCCTCCAAAGACGACTCGAATCTGTCGCGTGATGCAATCGCATTGCCGCCAGTACACACATACGACACCGACCTGCCATTTGATTTCGAACCACTTTCAACCGCTGCCGGGGCTAGGTTCAGCCTTGACGAGCGCGGGCTGGTAATACCAACCAAAGAAGGCGTCTTGAACCCGGACGGGGTGGTTGTCTATTTGGGAACACCTTCTAAAACTCCCCCTCCATCGGCTTTGGTCCGGCTGGAAAAGGCACCTGTTGAGGAAGTGGTCGACAACAGGCTGGCGACATTGCGACCGAAATCAAGGCCCGAGAACCTGGCCGAAAATTTTGAACGGCAGCGGCTTCAAGGGCGTACATTGAAGGAATTGTCTGGAATTCGCCCGAAACCGCGCCCGGAATCCCTGTTGCGTGCCCCGCCGCCCCCGGAATCGACTGAGCCCCTTGCGGAAATGAGGGTGCCGCGCCCCAAACTCCGACCGGCCGGACTGACTCGGCAGGCCAGTGCAGGTACTGCGACTTTGGGTTCGGCAGCTGGAATTGAACAGCTCAACAATGAGGTCGGAACGTTCCAGCCCAAAACCACAGCGCCCAAAATCCCATCCTCGGCTTCGGTTGCACGGCAGGCCACAATCGACAATGCAATCAACCTGCGGAAACTGAACCTGATCGGGGTTTACGGCAGCCCATCCAATCGCCGCGCATTGGTTCGGCTGCCCAGCGGCAGGTACAAAAAGCTTAAGATCGGGGACAGGCTTGACGGCGGCAATGTCATTGCTATCAGCGACAATGAATTGCGCTATCAGAAACGCGGGCGAAACGTGGTTCTCAAGATGCCACGTGGTTAAGAGGCGGCCTGCGCGGGTGACCACGCAGGATTACCTTCTTGCATCAAGCTGCTGAAATTTCTCCACTTTCAATCTGCTCTCGCTCGATGGATTCGAACAGCGCCTTAAAATTACCCTCGCCAAACCCATCGTCGCCTTTGCGCTGAATGAACTCGAAGAAAATCGGTCCGATGACCGTTTTCGAGAAGATTTGCAGCAGAATCCGGGTCTCACCACCGTCCAGAACGCCCTCTCCATCAATCAGAATGCCGTGCTTCATCATCCGGTCCAACGGCTCTTCATGATCGACCACGCGGGTTTTAGACAACTCATAATAGGCTTCGTTCGGGCCGGGCATGAACTTCAGCCCCTTTTCGGCAATCGCATCGGTCGAGGCATAGATATCCTCGCTGCCCACAGCGATATGCTGGATGCCCTCGCCCTTGTATTTCTTCAGGTAGGAAACGATCTGCCCGGTTTCGCCGCGATCTTCGTTGATCGGAATGCGGATACGCCCGCATGGAGACGTCAGCGCGCGGCTAAAAAGACCGGTGAATTTGCCCTGAATGTCAAAAAAACGGATTTCACGGAAGTTGAACAAATCACCATAGAACTTGAACCACTTGTCCATATTGCCCTTGTAAACATTGTGGGTCAGGTGATCGAGATAATAGAACCCATCCCCCCGGGGCTTGGACTGTTCGGTCCATGTGAATTCCTGATTATAGGGCGATGTTTCGTAATATTGATCAATGAAATAGATCAACGATCCGCCAATCCCCTTGATTGCAGGCACATTCAGTGTCTTGTCTGCCGCGTCATAAGGTTCAGCCCCTTTCGCTACAGCGTGCTCATAGGCTTTCTGCGCATCCACGACGCGCCATCCCATCGCCGGAGCACAAGGGCCATGCTCGCCCACGAACCGGGCAGAATAGCTGTCGGGATCTGCATTCAGGATGTAAGTCACATCACCCTGTTGCCACAACTCAATCGCAGGCTTGTCCTTGTGGTGACCGACCAGCGCGAATCCCATCTTTGCGAACAGATCGCGCAGCTCTTGCGGCTCGGGATGTGCGAACTCGACAAACTCGAACCCATCGGTTCCGGCGGGGTTTTCATCCGATATGATTGATTTCGGGGCGTTGTGAGGGAAAGGACCCATGGCGCGTCTCCGTTAATACAGGAATTTATTTGCTGATTTCAAAATACGTCTTAATCGGCACTTTTTTCGCGCATAGTTTTCCAATAACTTAAAGGAGCGCGCGTAAATTGCGCATAAGATTGGCCAATCACGGAGTTTTTCCGCACATGCTTGATTCCACTGATACGCGCCTGCTGTCAGCGCTGCAGAAAAACGCCCACCTAACAGCACATCAACTTGGAGAGATGTTGAACCTGTCGCCCAGTCAGGCTGGTCGCCGGCGCCAACGGCTGGAAGCTGAAGGGTATATCACCAGCTATGTCGCACGCCTCGATCCTCTAAAGTTAGGGTTGCAGGTGCAGGGTTTTGTTCAGGTTCATCTGAGTACGCACGGCCCCGAGCAATCTGAAGGCTTTGCCCGTATGGTCGAAACACGCGCCGAAATCACCAGCGCATGGACAATGACAGGTGAGGCCGATTATTTACTACATGTCTATTGCGACGATCTATCCGCGCTTAATCGCTTGCTTCATCAGGTAATCCTTCCACATCCTGCAGTGGCTCGGATACAAAGCCAAATCGTTATGGATCAGCTCAAACGCGACGCCCCCCTGCCCACCTGAGCGCATTGAAAGGACGATCATGGACAACTTCCTTTACCAGGCGACGATCTATCTGGCTGCGGCTGTGATCGCCGTGCCGCTTTCGGCGCGTCTGGGACTGGGCTCTGTACTGGGATATCTGGCCGCGGGCCTTGTCATAGGGCCGTTGTTCGGATTGGTGGGTGCGGAAACGGAAAACCTGCAGCATGTGGCTGAATTCGGCGTAGTCATGATGCTGTTCCTGATCGGACTTGAACTGGAACCGCGCGCTCTTTGGGATATGCGGGACAGGCTTTTGGGGCTTGGCGGCCTCCAGGTGCTTTTATCGACCGCAGTGATCGCCAGCGTCGCCATGTATGCAAATCATCCATGGTCCGTAGCCCTGGCAGTGGGGCTGACGCTTTCCCTGTCATCAACTGCGATTGTTTTGCAGACCCTGTCGGAAAAGGGCTTGATGAAAACGAACGGAGGACGGGCGACCTTTTCAGTACTGCTGACTCAAGACATCGCGGTCATACCAATCCTGGCACTGCTTCCACTGCTGGCTCTGCCTGCCATTCCCCAGATTGCAAATGACGGATCTATCAACCGCATATCCACGGGGCACCACGGCGCGGCGCATCATAGCTTGTCATTGGTCGAGGGGTTGCCAGGGTGGGCGGTAACGCTTGTCACCATTGCCGCGATCGGTTTCGTCATTCTCGCCGGAGTGTACCTGACCAGGCCCTTGTTCCGCTTTATTCATGCGACTCGCCTCCGCGAGATGTATACGGCGCTGGCGTTGATGATTGTGGTTGGCATTTCCTTCCTGATGACGCTGGTTGGCCTGTCACCCGCTCTGGGCGCGTTTCTTGCAGGTGTGGTGCTGGCCAGTTCCGAGTTCCGGCATGAAATGGAGAGCGACCTAGAGCCGTTCAAAGGCCTTTTCCTTGGTCTGTTTTTCATCACCGTTGGCGCAGGCATCGATGTCGCCTATTTCTTTGACGACCCCTTCGACCTGATCGGACTGGCCCTGTTGGTAATCTTGGTCAAAGGGATCATTCTGTTCTTGGTTGGCCGCGCCTTTAAACTGCGCGGACGCGATCACTGGCTGTTTACACTGGGGCTGGCGCAAGCGGGTGAGTTCGGCTTTGTCCTGCTGGCGTTTTCGACCCAGCAGAATGTGATTCCAGGGGATTTGTCACAAAAACTTTTGATGATCATTGCGCTGACCATGCTGATCACGCCGCTTTTGTTCATCATTTATGATCTTCTCTCGCGCCGGATGGGGGATGGCACTCCGGCACCCGAACCGGATGAGATCGACGAGAAAGGCCCGGTCATCATCGCCGGGATCGGGCGATTTGGTCAGATCGTCAATCGTCTGGTGCAGGCAAGCGGGTTCAAAACCATCGTTCTTGACCATAACATCGAAACCATCCAGCTGATGCGTCGCTTTGGCGTAAAAGGGTTCCTGGGGGATCCGACCCGTCCGGAACTGTTGCGCGCGGCCGGCCTTGAAAAAGCATCTGTTCTGGTGGCTGCGATGGATGATCGCAAGAAGGTGACGCGTCTTGTCGGCTATGCGCGCCGCCAGCGCCCAGACCTACACATCGTCGCGCGGGCACGGGATCGGACCCATGTGTACGAGCTGTATCAAGCCGGCGCGAACGACATAGTGCGCGAGACATTCGATGGCTCATTACGGGCCGGGCGATATGTGCTCGAGAATGTGGGTCTCAGCGAATACGAGGCAGCGCAGGCCGAACAGACTTTCTACCACCATGATCGCATGTCGGTTCGTGAACTGGCAGAGCTCTGGATTCCCGGGCTGCCCACCGCCGAGAACAAAAAATACATCGAGCGTGCGCAGCAGCTGGAAAAAGACCTTGAGACCGAACTGCTGGAATTGGCGGAAGAAAACGACAAAAAATCGGCCTGACCTTCAACTCACGGTCAGGCCGCGCGGATCAACCGTCCGAGACGCCAGCTTCGGCAAAGGTCGCCATGCCGGAATGACAGGCAACAGCGCTTTTGAGGATATTGATCGCCAGCGCCCCGCCAGAGCCTTCACCTAGTCGCAGCCCCAGCTTCAGCAAAGGCTCTTTACCGAGCTTGGCCAACACAGCGCCATGCGCACCTTCCGCGCTCTGGTGCCCGGCGATCGTGTGATCCAGCGCGCTCTCTGAAAGGTCAGACAGACACGCGGCGGCCGCTGAGCAGATAAAGCCATCCAGAATAACCGGAATGTGCAGCGCGCGTGCGGCGGCAATGGCTCCGGCCATAGCGGCGATCTCGCGTCCGCCCAGACGGCGCAGAATCTCTAGCCCATCGCCCGAACCGCCATGTAGCGTAACACCTTCGGCCACCACACGGGTTTTGTTTGCTAATCCCGCATCATCGACACCTGTTCCGCGACCAGTCCAATCGCCCGCCTGACCTCCGAACAAGGCGCAAGCAATCGCCGCTGCGGGGGTCGTGTTGCCGATACCCATTTCACCAACAACAAGAAGATCGGCGTCTGGTCTGACCGCAGTCCACCCGGTGCGCAGCGCCTGCAACAGGTCGTCCTCTGACATAGCTGGACCTGATGTGAAATCCGCGGTCGGTCGTTCAAGCTCCAGCGCGTGGACATCCATCGTTGCCCCAGCCGCCTTGGCCAGCTGGTTGATGGCCGCCCCGCCATGTTCAAAGTTCAACACCATCTGCACGGTCACTTCCGGCGGAAAGGCCGAAACACCCTGTGCTGTGACACCGTGGTTTCCGGCAAACACGATAACCTGCGGCGAGGTGATCTGCGGGCGGGCATCCCCGCGCCAGCCTGCATACCAGATTGCCAGGTCTTCCAACCGACCAAGCGCGCCCGGAGGTTTGGTCAGCTGCCCATTACGGTCAGTCGCCCCTTGCGCAGCGGCATCATCGGGCCCGGAGGCTTGCCGGACAGCTTCGCGGAAAGAATTCAGATTGTTAATTTCGGGCAGCATCCAAAGCCTCGTTGCATCAGAGTGGTCCTGCGTGTTTAACCGAAGCGATCAAACCGACAAGACCCTGAAAGGCGCAGGAGTGCTAAAAAACGACACCAAGCTCATTTCTGCCTGGGATATTCCGCTGGCTTTGGTCCTGTTGACGCGTTTGCCCGTGCCGCGGCTGCCTGACAGAGTGTTCTCGCGTCAGGCCAGCGCCGTTTGGGCCTTTCCATTGGCGGGGCTTGTTGTCGGCATGTTGGCCTGTGCTGTGGGATGGATGGCGACGGCTATGGGGCTCCCGTCGATAGCATGTGCCATACTTGTCGTTCTTGTCCTGACCATCGCCACCGGCGCGATGCACGAGGATGGGCTTGCAGATACCGCCGACGGGCTGTGGGGCGGCTTCACTCCTGAACGGCGGCTAGAGATTATGAAGGACAGCCAGATCGGCACCTATGGCGTCCTTGCCCTGATTTCTTCGCAATTGCTGCGCGTGTCGTTGATTACTGCGATCCTTTCGAATGCGGGTTTTACCACCATATTGGCCGCATGCATCGTTTCGCGGGCTATGATGCCTGTTGTTATGTCCGTCCTTCCAAATGCCCGCCAATCAGGCCTTAGCC
The DNA here is from genome assembly GCF_059611285.1 of Ruegeria sp. CDSA236. NCBI lineage: Bacteria > Pseudomonadati > Pseudomonadota > Alphaproteobacteria > Rhodobacterales > Roseobacteraceae > Ruegeria > Ruegeria sp. CDSA236. The sequence goes on along the minus strand of NZ_JBXWPG010000006.1, from coordinate 138,358 downwards.
ATTCAGTGGGCGCACCCGGATCGACCGCGGTGATACTCGGCGGGGCCATGGCGCTGCTGCTCACTCTGCCAATGATCGGGTTGCAGGTGGTTTTCCCTACGCTGATTGCCGCTTTCTCTGCGGTGGCAATGACGATGCTAGCCAAGGCCAAGATCGAGGGTCAGACCGGTGACATACTGGGCGCTACTCAACAACTGGCCGAGATAGGGTTTCTTTTGGCCGTAGCTACGCAGGTTTAGTGGCCCCGATTTCAATAGGTGACTGCAATATAAAAAGGCCACCTCCTTGCGGGGATGGCCTTAAAACTTTGATTTCAGCAGGTTCAGGCCGCCGCTGCCGCGCGCGAGGTCAAAACCTCATCCACCTGCCTGGCTGCCGACACTTCACCTGCGCCGGATACTGCCGCGACTTCGCGGGTCAGACGCTCAAGCGCGGCTTCATAAAGCTGACGTTCGGAATAGCTCTGTTCGCGCTGATCATCGGTGCGGTGCAGATCGCGGACAACTTCGGCAATCGAGATCAGATCACCCGAGTTGATCTTTTGTTCATATTCCTGTGCCCGGCGGGACCACATGGCACGCTTGACCTTGGCCTTGCCCTTCAGTGTCTTCATCGCCTGGCTGATGACATCTGGCGAGCTGAGCGACCGCAGACCAGACTCGGTCGCTTTGTTGGTCGGCACGCGCAGGGTCATTTTGTCTTTCTCAAAGGAAATGACGAACAGCTCGAGCGAGTATCCCGCAACTTCCTGTTCTTCGATCGAAATGATCTGACCGACACCATGGGCCGGGTAAACAACATAGTCGTTGGGGCGAAACTCAAGCTTCTTCGACTTAGACATACAGGTTCTTCCTTGGTTACGAGAGCGCGGGACAGACAACAAAACGACCCACCCCGTGCCAGTACGGCCCGGTCAGGTTGCTGTGTTTTCAACTAATCAGAACTCCAAAGCGAGCATACTTACGGAGTCATCCCCATCTCAATCAACGTTCAATTTCTGAGTATATCACAAAATTGAGACACTCGAAAGGCTGCCCCTTTCCACATGAAAGAAAGGTGTTAAGAAACAGATAGATAAGGCGCCATCCCACTGCTGAACTGACAAGTTCAGAGCGCGAATCGCTTAGCCGCCTTCGCCGGGGGCCTCAGAGAAATATTTCTCCATCTTACCCTCTTCGCCATCACGCTCTTCTGCGTCGGGCAGCGGGTCTTTCTTGGTCACGATCACCGGCCACTGCTCAGAGAACTTACGATTAAACTCGACCCATTGATCCATGCCCGGCTCAGTATCCGGACGGATCGCATCAGCGGGACATTCCGGTTCGCAAACACCGCAGTCGATGCATTCATCGGGATGGATGACCAGTGTATTCTCACCTTCGTAGAAACAATCCACCGGACACACTTCGACACAGTCGGTGTATTTGCAGGCGATGCAGTTTTCAGTGACAACATAGGTCATGGTGAATTTCCCGTTTGCGGTTTGGGCGTCTAGCTAAATCAGTATGGCGTCAGCTTCAAGATATGTTCAGCTATCTTGATTGCGAGAAAGATCAAGTAGACGCCGATCCTTCTTGGTGGGACGACCTTTTCCCTCAAACCCTGGATTTCGCGGCTGCGTGTCCTGCTTTTCGGTCAAATCGGTATATAGTGTCTGCGCCTCGGTTGCCGGTCCACGCCGATTACCCAGTTTTTCGATACGCACAACTCGCACAACGCGCGCCTGAGGGAAGGTCAGAACATCACCGGGGGCCACAGGCTGCGCCGGTTTCAGGATCCGGTTTCCGTTGACGCGGACATGGCCGCCACTGACCTGTTTGGCGGACAGGCTGCGGGTCTTGAAGAACCGAGCCTGCCACAGCCATTTGTCGATCCGAAGCCGGGCCTCGGTCATCAGGCGTTAATTGCCTTCCTTCAAACCCATAAGCGCGGCCGCGAACGGGTTATCGGGATCAATGGGCTTTTCTTTCCTAGGCGGACGAGACGAGAAGGTCTTGGCACCCTGCGGCTTGCCACCTTTCTTGCCCTGCGGCTTGCCCCGGCCATCCTGAGGCTTACCGCGCGGCTTACCTTTGCCCTGCCCCTGTCGCTGTTCGCGGCGTGGGCCTTGGTTGGCCTGACGCTGACGGCCCCAAGTGAAGGTATAAAAGACCTCAACCTCGGGTTCATCTGTTGCGGCTGTCGGCGCGGTGGCCTCGGCTGCTGCCTCGTTGCTTTCGGTGGCCTCGGCTGACGCCTCGGTGGGTGCGGCGACCTCTTCGGGGGTTCCCTCTGGTGCGGGTACTTCCTCGGAGGCAGCTGCTTCCGTGGCCTCTGCGGCAGGTAGCTCTGCCGGTGCGGGCTTAACCTTTTCACGCTCGGCGCGTTCGGCCTTGTAGCCCAGCCCCTGCATCAGGTCAGCGAATTGTTCCAGCGTCATACCGGTGATCGACAGCATGTCAGGCTTGGCCTCGAACCCACCACGGCTGTCTTCAGCGCGCAGCATGTCGGCCAGACGTTCCAGCATGTCGATCCGGATCGAGCGTTCGCCCGCATCGCGATAACCACACATAGTGTCATAACCGTCAGGTGCGCCTTTGGCGATGGGCACAGTAACAAGACCCGGAGGCGGCGCGTCGGGAAATTCCTGCAGGCCATTTGCCAATGCCCACAGAACAAGACGCAGACGCGTTGGGGCCGGTTTCAGCAGCAGCGGCATGAAAATGGTGAACTGACCAAAGCGGATACCGTGTTTGCGCAGCGCGCCACGGGCGTCCTGATCCAGATCCTTGACGTCTTGCGCGACACCTGCGCGCGGCAATACGCCTAGCGCCTCAACCATGCGGAAGGCAAAGCCCCTAGCCAGCCCATTGAGTTCTTCATCGCGCGACAGGTTCAGCAACGGCTCGAACAGTGCGGCCACTTTGCGGTCGATGAAATGCTGCAGGCGACGCTGAACTTTCTGTTCAACATCGGGGCCCGCGGCCTCGTCCACAAAAACCTCGACCAGCGGCTTGAGAGGCTCTGCCCCGGCAACCAGCTTGCCAACGGCATATTCACCCCACATCAGGCCACCCTGATCGGTAAAATCAATTTCGGTATCGGGTGCATTATAGAAGCGATCGGCACGCAGATGGAATTGCGGCGCGAGTGCTTGCAAGGACGCCGATTTCAAGGCTTTCGCCTCGGCTCCTTGCGCGCTTTTGTCCGGACTGAACCGGAACCCTTCCAGACGACCGACGAATTCACCTTCGACGGTCACTTCACCCTTGTCATTTACTTCGGCCAAAAGGGCCTCCTTCTGTTTGAGCCGGCGCAACAAAACGGATGTGCGCCGGTCCACAAATCTCTGAGTCAAACGGTCATGCAGAGCGTCTGACAGCCTGTCTTCTACAATGCGCGTCTCATCACGCCAATGGGATTCGTCACGCACCCAACCATTTCGTTGCGCAACGTAAGTCCAGGTGCGAATATATGCCAACCTTTTTGACAGTGCATCTATATCGCCATCCGTTCGGTCGATCCGGCGGATTTGCCGCGCCATAAAGTCATCCGGGATCGAACCACCTTCATGCAGGTGGCCAAAAATCACTTCGATCTGGCTGGCATGTTCGGCATGGCTGATGCCGCGAAAATCGGGGATACGGCAAACATCCCACAACAAACGAACGGATTGCGGATCACTGGCACGGGCCGCAATTTCGGCAACTTGCGACAAGGATTTAAGCACATTCAGATCATCTGCCGGACGGGCTTTGATCAGGTGTTCGCTATCCGGGCTAATCTCGAGCGTGTGGATCAGAGCGTCAATCGAACCAAACTGCAAGGCGGCATTCCGCCAATTCAGTTTTTTCATCGGCGCAAAGCGGCTGTCCATAATGGCCTGCGCGACACCGTCGTCCAGAGGCGGCGCCTCGCCGGTCACGCCGAAGGTTCCATCGGACATTCCGCGCCCTGCGCGGCCAGCAATTTGGGCAAGCTCATTCGGGGCCAGGGGCCGCATCCGCCGGCCATCGAATTTGGTCAGGGACGAGAACGCAACATGGTTCACATCCAGGTTCAACCCCATCCCGATGGCATCGGTGGCAACCAAATAGTCGACCTCACCATTCTGATAGAGCTCAACCTGTGCATTCCGTGTACGCGGGCTAAGCGCCCCCATGACCACAGCTGCCCCACCCTTTTGACGGCGTAGCAGCTCGGCGATGGCATAGACGTTGTCGACCGAAAACCCGACGATGGCGCTGCGCGGTGGCATGCGGCTGATTTTCTTGGAGCCAGCATAGACCAGTTGCGACATCCGCTCTCGCCGGACGAATTGTGCTTCGGGCACAAGTGCCGCGATGGGACCGCGCATGGTATTGGATCCCAGAAACAGGGTTTCATTGGTGCCGCGCGCGCGCAGCAACCTGTCGGTGAAGACGTGGCCGCGTTCCGGGTCGGCGCAGAGTTGGATTTCGTCGATAGCCACAAAATCGGCACCCATGCCTTCGGGCATCGCCTCGACTGTACAGACCCAATATTTCGCACGCGGCGGTACGATACGTTCTTCCCCGGTGATCAGCGCCACCACCGACGACCCGCGAATGGCGACGATTTTGTCGTATACCTCGCGCGCAAGCAGACGCAGCGGCAAGCCGATCACCCCCGTGCGGTACCCCAGCATACGTTCGATTGCGTAATGGGTTTTGCCTGTATTGGTTGGGCCAAGTACGGCCACGATTCGGGATGACCCGCTCACCTTTGCCCCCTGCCCCCGGTCCTCAGAGGGCCGAGCCCTCGACCTGGGCTTTCAGTCGATTCACTGCATTGGTTACTTCTTCGTAATGGGGATGTATAGCCAAGGCATGGGAATAGGCCGCAAATGCTTTTTCGGGCTGACCCAGAATCTCAAATATCAATCCAAGCCCGTAGATGGCCTCATAGTTGTTCGGGTTCAGCGTCAGGGCATGTTCCAGATCTGCGGCAGCCATCCCGAACCTTTCGATCCCAAAAAACGCAGAGGCCCGCGCGTGCCAGCCTTCGGCGAAATCAGGCGCGTGGTCTGTCAGGGCCGTCAAATGCTCGATCGCGGCATAGGTGTCACCATCATCCAGTGCTTCGCGCCCACGCTCCAGCAGCAGATCGGCGGAGGCCGAACCAGATTGCGACCAGAGCGCCCGTAACTGGCGGTCGATTCCAGTCGCCTGGTCCGGTGTGGCCTGCGCAAGGTTCTGCAACAACTCGGCCTCGTCGCGGGAATCCTCCTGCTGCGCAAGGCAAGTGGAGGAAAACATGACTAGGACAGAAAGTGCCGCAACGGTACCTTTGAGATTGTTGATTGCATTGCTCATAACAAGTGTCAGTGTAGCGTTGCGACCGAGGATGTCCATTCACGGCGTACTAACAAAATGAGGAAGATCATGAGCGATTCATTGGAAAAAGCCGCAGCAGTGCTGAATGAGAAACTGTCGGGCGGCGATTTCGACGCATCGGCTAAATTTGCCATCGCGGATTTGGGCGCGATCGTAGTTGATGCAAGCGGCGCGCGCATCAGCGATGAAGAAACGGACGTGACTTTGAACGCTGATGCGGACACGTTCGAGCAAATTCTCAATGGTGATCTGGACCCGACAAGCGCCTTCATGGCCGGAAAACTGAGCATTGACGGCGACATGGGCGCGGCAATGAAACTCGCCTCGGCCCTGGCCTGATGGAATACCCGTCGGCCCCTTTGTTCGAAGACGTGGCTGGCGGCCCCGCTGGCGGTGTTGCACATTGGTTGAACACCGCCGACGGTACTCGAATTCGCGTGGCGCATTGGCGCCCCGAAGGTACAGCGAACGGGACTGTCATGCTGTTTCCCGGTCGCACTGAATACATCGAAAAATACGGTGATGCAGCGAGTGAATTCGTCAAGCGTGGCTTTGCCGTGCTGGTGATCGACTGGCGGGGTCAGGGATTGGCAGACCGGTTGCTTGACGATCCGCGGGTTGGCCATGTCAATAAATTCACTGACTATCAGCAAGACGTAGATGTGTCGCTAGAGCTGGCCACAAAGCTTGATCTGCCCAGACCCTGGCATGTTATCGGCCACTCTATGGGTGGTGCCATTGGATTGCGGGCAGTTTTGGAAAACGATTGTTTTGCTACCTGTGTTTTTACCGGTCCGATGTGGGGGATTTTCTTTACGCCCCTTATGAAACCCATCAGCCGGTTGACCGCAAATTGGGCCCCGCGCCTGGGGTTTGGCGAAAAGACGCCCCCGACCACATCACTGGACAGCTATGTTCTGACACAGCCTTTCGAAGGCAATAGCCTGACGCGCGATCCTGCCATGTACAAAATGATGCAGGATCATCTGGCCAAGTATCCCGAACTTTCCCTTGGTGCACCGTCGACGATCTGGCTGCGCGAGGCATTAGATGAATGCGACTGGTTGATGGTGCAGACTGCCCCAGCCATTCCATGCCTGACATATCTTGGCTCCCACGAGCAGATTGTGGACCGCAAGGCCATCCGCGCACGCATGGCAAACTGGCCGAACAGCACGTTGATCGAAATTCCAGACGGTGAACACGAAGTCCTGATGGAACCGCCAGAGGTGCGCGACCCTGCATTTGACCAAATCGCCACGCATTTCAAAGCTGCATAGACGGATCACCCCCTGGAACCGGCGCTTTCCCTTTGACTGTCCGCTTGTGATCCTCGCCGGTCGCGCCTAGATGTTTGCCAAAGCAGATTTTCGAGGTGATCCATGCGCGACCTTCCTTTTCCAGTACGTGACGCAAACGCGGTCGGCGGGGCCGATAATCTTGGCAACCTGCCGGAATGGGATCTGACGGATCTCTATGCTTCGGAAGACGCGGCCGAGCTTGCGCGTGACCTGGACTGGTTGGAAACCGAATGCGCCGCCTTTGCCGCAGATTACGAAGGCAATTTGGCGGATCTTGATGCCCAGGGCTTGCTGACCTGCGTGTTGCGGAACGAAAAGATCAATTCGATCGCCGGGCGTATCATGTCCTTTGCCGGACTGCGCTATTATCAGCTGACGACCGACGCCGAGCGCGCCAAGTTCCTCTCGGACATGCAGGAAAAGATCACTGTCTTTACCACACCGCTGGTGTTCTTCACGCTGGAAATCAATCGCCTCGACGACGACGCGCTAAAAGCGCATTTCGACGCCAACACCGATCTGGCCCGTTACGAGCCCGTATTCCGCCGCATCCGCGCAATGAAACCCTATCAGCTATCTGACGAGCTTGAAAAATTCCTGCACGATCTGGGTGTTGTTGGCGATGCCTGGGAACGCCTGTTCGACGAGACCATCGCGGGCTTGACCTTTGATGTTGACGGAGAAGAGTTGAACATCGAAGGCACACTCAACCTACTGACCGAGCAGGACCGCAGCAAACGCGAAGCGGCTTCTCGCGAATTGGCCCGCGTGTTTCAAGACAACGTCAAGACCTTCGCGCGCGTTCACAACACGCAGGCCAAGGAAAAGGAAATCGTCGACCGCTGGCGCAATATGCCGACCGCGCAGACTGGTCGCCATCTGTCGAATGACGTCGAACCCGAGGTCGTAGAGGCCCTGCGCGAGGCGGTCGTGGCCGCTTACCCCAAGCTGAGCCACCGGTATTACGAGCTAAAGCGCAAATGGCTGGGTCTGGACGTGATGCAGGTCTGGGATCGCAACGCACCCCTGCCGATGGAAGACACGCAGATTGTCGGCTGGGATGACGCCGAGAAAACCGTGATGGATGCCTATGAGGCCTTTGATCCGCGTATGGGTGAGATCGCCGCGCCGTTCTTCTCGAAGGGTTGGATTGATGCCGCGGTGAAACCGGGCAAGGCGCCGGGCGCCTTTGCGCATCCCACCGTAACTGACGTCCACCCCTATGTGATGCTGAACTATCTTGGTAAGCCCCGCGATGTGATGACCCTGGCGCATGAGCTGGGCCATGGCGTTCATCAGGTTTTGGCCGCCGATCAAGGTGAGATGCTGTCTTCCACCCCGCTGACGCTGGCCGAAACCGCTTCGGTTTTTGGTGAAATGCTGACCTTCCGCAAAATGCTGGACAAGGCCGAAACCCCTGAGCAGCGCAAGATTCTGCTGGCTGGCAAGGTCGAGGACATGATCAACACGGTCGTGCGCCAAATCGCCTTCTATGACTTCGAATGCAAATTGCACGCCGCCCGCCGCGAGGGCGAGTTGACCCCGGACGACATCAACGCCCTGTGGATGAGCGTTCAGGCCGAAAGCCTCGGCCCCGCATTTGAATTCATGGAAGGGTATGAGACGTTCTGGGCGTATATCCCACATTTCGTGCACTCGCCCTTCTACGTCTACGCCTACGCCTTTGGTGATGGCCTCGTGAACGCGCTCTATTCCGTCTACGAAAGCGGCGCGGACGGGTTCGAGGACAAGTATTTCGACATGCTGCGCGCCGGTGGGTCAAAACACCACAAAGAGCTACTGGCCCCGTTCGGTCTGGATGCCAGCGATCCCAAGTTCTGGGACAAAGGCCTGTCGATGATCTCGGGCTTTATTGATGAATTGGAAGCGATGGAGGGCTAATGCGGCCTGTCTTGGAGGCGGTGATGTCAGCTTTGGGGACATTGCCGACCTTGATTTTCCTTCAACCAACGTCTGCTTTGACATCTCTTAGTCTGAGGTTATTGCGTCTCAAGTTCGATTCGACGTAGCAACTGGTCAGCATAAGGCGTCCTGTCTCTATAGGCAATCTTCGTGGGGTCTCCACCCAGCCATTTTACCAAATGTTCGGGGTAGTACCGGCGACGATCAGGTATGACAAAAGGTACCGGGCCAGCCTTCAATTTGAACGGGTTACCTTCAAGAAAATCAGAATCTCTAAAACTGCGTTTAGAGCACTCCCATGAGCCACCAGACTTTTTTGTAACTGGGTTGAATGCGTTAGAGCCGTATCTGTAGCAGAGCTGAACGCCTGCAGAGTTGAAGTCTTGGGCTCGCCATTGGCCTACTACGATTGTGCGATTTCCCGGGTACCATAGATACGATTTACCGTTAGACGCATGATATTCTATCTGCGTCCCGTGTTGTTGAACTAAAGAATTGGGGTCTTGAGTTACTAGTGTTGCATCGCTTAGGGCACTCATCATTGCATTGACAGAGCTGCTATATCCATCTCTGCGATCAATCCATGCCCATACTTCGGCCCGGCTCTCGGGCGTGCCGCAAGCGGCCAGTAGTGTACACAACAGCAAAATGCCGGCCATGCCCTTTGTTTTCTCAAATCGACTTTTGAGCATTTAGGGTCTCCAAAATTCTAATGCCATACAGTACAATTGTTGGAACTGCCGCAAGGGCAAAATCCATGCTAGCGCCGGTTTTCACCACAGATCACAAACGTCGGCCATTGTCTCCCAAGTATGGTCAGAAATCACGGCTTGCTTTGACCAATGCCGATGGAAAGCTGACTTTGATGCGCTGTGCGGCATCCTCTACTTTGGGCTCAAAGCAAACATAATAAACTCACCTCAACTGACTGTCCTTCGACCCGCGCCGGTTGATACCGCCGCGCATTTTATGCGCCCCGTCACGTTCTTGCTGGCACTCGAGGCACAGTTTCACGCCAGGCAGTGCTGTGCGGCGCTTTTCGGGGATTGGTTCTTCGCATTCGGCACAATGGGTCAGGCTTTCGCCTACGGGCCGTTTCTGGACCTGCATTCGGGCCAGCTCATCCGAAATGGATGCCTCGATCTGTTCGCTTACTGCGCCGTCGCGCGCCCAGCCACCTGCCATCGGGATGCCTCCTGTAAAGGTGTTAGCCAATTTTGCAGCGGTTCAAGAAGCGTGGCAAGTCATGGCAGCGCCATTGCATTCTCCAGCACACGGTCAATCACTTCCTGCGTGCCGCGTGAAAACTCAAGCGGGCACGGATATTCGGCACCCTCACGGACCGACCGACAAAAAGCTTCGACCTGCAGCTTATAGTGATCGTCCGCGGGGAAACGTGTGACCTGTATTTCCAGGCCGGGGCGGTGCAATTCGACACGCGCCTCTCCGAACACACGCGGATTGAACGGCGCAGTCTGCCGGATCATGCCGCGGTCGCCATGAAACACCATCTCTTGATGCGGATGCATTCGGATCGAGACATAGCTGGAATAGGTGAAATCCGGGAACTGAGCGCGAATCTCGGTAAAAGCGTCGACCCCATCCTCCCACCGGATGGCGGATTCGACCTGAATCGGCTCCTGCCCGGTGACAAAGCGCGCGCTGCCAATCACATAGACGCCAATATCACGCAGCCCACCTCCGCCGGTCTCAGCCCGGTTGCGAATGTTTGCCGTATCCGCCCGGCTGTCAAAGCTGAACGCACCCGTCACATGGGCCAATTTCCCGATCGCCTTGTCGGCGATCAGCTTGCGTACAAACTTCCATTGAGGGTGTTGGACGATCATATAAGCCTCGGCCGCCAACAATCCGGTCTCATCCCGTTTGTTGATCAATGGGGCAAATTCGGACACGGTCATAGCCATCGGCTTTTCACACAGCACATGTTTACCGGCGTCCAGTGCCTTAAGGCTCCATTCGACATGCAAATGGTTGGGCAACGGGATGTAAATGGCCTCAATCTGTGGGTCGTTCAGCAACGCATCATAACTGTCATAAACCGTCAAATCCGGGCAAAAGGCCTGAAACGGTTCGGCTTTGGCGGGATCGGACGTCGCAAGGCCTGCCAGACGCGCGCCCTCAGCTGCGTGGATTGCAGGGGCCATATATTGCCGCGCGAATTTCGCAGCTCCCAATACGCCCCAATTCACCGGATTCTGCATCATGGACACCCCCTATGGCTTTGATCCGGTCTGTTGTAATCGCCCTCAGTCCGAGTGTCATTAGCGCTAACACAAATAGAAAACCCGGCACGACCAATGTCGCACCGGGTCCGTTCAATAAACGAAGAGGTCAGGCTGTGGCCAGCATCCCTTTTTCGCGGGCAAGCTCTCGCATCTTCTTCTGAAGTTTCTCAAAAGCGCGGACTTCAATCTGGCGAATGCGTTCGCGACTGACATTGTACTGCGTACTCAGCTCTTCCAGTGTGACGGCCTGATCCATCAGGCGGCGTTGGGTCAGAATGTCTTTTTCCCGGTCATTCAAAACTTCAAGAGCAGCCGCCAACAGCTCGCGGCGGGCGTCGAGCTCATCGCGGGCCTCATAGTCGCCCGCCTGATCGGCATCCTCGTCCTCAAGCCAGTCCTGCCATTGCATGGTGCCTTCACCCTCGGACCCGACGGTCGCATTCAGAGAGGCGTCGCCACCGGACATCCGGCGGTTCATGCTGATCACTTCTGCTTCGGTCACACCAAGGTCATTTGCGATCCGGGCCACGTTTTCCGGACGCAGGTCGCCTTCTTCCAGCGCACCGATGCGTGCCTTAGCTTTGCGCAAGTTGAAAAACAGCTTTTTCTGCGCCGAGGTTGTACCCAGTTTGACCAAAGACCATGACCGCAGAATGTATTCCTGAATCGAGGCGCGAATCCACCACATGGCATAGGTCGCCAGCCGGAATCCTTTTTCCGGGTCAAACCGTTTCACGGCCTGCATAAGACCGACATTGGCCTCGGAGATCACTTCGGCCTGTGGCAGCCCATAACCGCGATAACCCATAGCGATCTTGGCCGCCAACCGTAGGTGGGAGGTCACCATTTTATGTGCAGCTTCAGTATCTTGCTTCTCAACCCAGCTTTTGGCCAGCATGTATTCTTCTTCTGGCTCCAGCAGGGGAAACTTCCGAATTTCCTGCATATAGCGGTTCAGCCCGCCTTCCGGCGTCGGCGCGGGGAGATTTGCGTAATTGGCCATGTTTCTTGTCCCTCCGACAAATGTTTAAGTCGTTAACATGGATATGGGAGGTCGTCCCGATCCGTTCAAGAGGTACCGTTAACAGTTTGAAATTAACGTTTGATAAAGGAAACCTAAGAAAACGTTATTCACGTAACTTTGCTTATTATGTCAGCGGTGTGCGCAGCTGTTCAATCAGATTTTCCATATCATCCGGCAACACAGCCTCGAAGCGAAGGTTTTCACCCGATATCGGGTGCTCAAAACCCAAAACCGCAGCATGAAGCGCCTGACGAGGAAAGTCTCGTACGGCCTCTGCGGCAGCCGCGCTAAAGGCTTTGGCTGCGAGTTTCCGCTTGCCCCCATAAACCGGATCACCGACCAGACCATGACCGGCATGGGTCATGTGAACCCGAATCTGATGTGTGCGGCCCGTTTCCAGCCAGCATTCGATCAGAGCCAGCCCCTGCGGCGCCCCAAACGTTTCGACCAGGCGGGCGCGCGTGACAGCGTGGCGACCACCGTGAAACAGCACAGCCTGTCGTTGCCGGTCTGTCTTGTGACGGGCCAGCTGAGTGGTGATCCGCATGATGTTTCCGGGCTCAAAGCTGACACCTTTGACGCCGCGCAACCGGGGATCATTGGCATCCGGGACACCGTAACAGATGGCGCGATAATAGCGTTCGACACTATGCGCCTCGAACTGCGCGGCAAGCCCGTGATGGGCCGCGTCGGATTTGGCCACCACCAGCAACCCGCTGGTTTCCTTGTCGATACGGTGCACAATGCCGGGGCGTTTGACCCCGCCCACACCGGACAGGTCATCACCGCAGTGATGCAACAACGCATTAACCAATGTCCCGTTCGGAGAACCCGGCGCAGGATGCACAACCATACCCGCCGGTTTATTGATCACGATCAGGTCGGCATCCTCGAACACGACCTCCAGCGGGATGTCTTCGGGGCCGATATGGCTGTCTTCGGCCTCGGCCACGGTGATCGCCACCACTGCGCCTTCGGCCACCTTGGCCTTGGGGTCGCGGGTGGCGGTTCCGTTGATCATCACGGCCCCCTCTTCGATTAACTTCCCCAATCGGGTCCGCGACAGGCTTTCCCCCGCTGGCACATCGCGGGAAAGCGCCTTATCAAGGCGGGGCGGCGGATCGGCCGCGATTTGAAACTCAATCTGGCGAGTGCCCATGACTGTCCCTTCCGAACCCCAAGAACCGCAGGAAACGCCGCAGCTTCGCCTGCTGCGGAGAATGGTCATGCTGCTGACCGCGGTGATGATTGGCGGGGTTCTAGTGACATTCGCACTGATTGTCATCCGGCTATCGGACCGGACCCCCACCCTGCCTGATCAGGTTGAGTTGCCCGATGGCGCAAAAGCGCAGGCGGTCACCATTGGAAACAACTGGTTTGCGGTTGTGACTGATGACAATCGCATCCTGATCTTTGACAAAACCACTGGCCGGCAGCGCCAGGAAATTACCGTCGAATAAGGTCAACCCTCTAGCGCCATGCGAAACACGATCTCGGATGCCTGGCGCAGCGCCTGATATTCCGCGGCTGTGTCCCGGCGAAACGACTGATCATGCATGCTCAACCTGACAGGGGCAAAAAGCTGCGTCCGGTCGGGAAAGAACTCTTGATGAAAACTCACATCTTCATTTGCCATAAACGCGTCCAGCCAGGCGCGTTCATCCGGTTCAAGCACATCATTCTTACGCATCATCACGGGATCATCGACAGCCCGACGTCGCAACTGGCGACTTTTCTTGCGTCCCATAGCCCTTGTGACCACACCAAACGCCTCACACGCGGCTCTTGAATGCGAAGGATTGGACGATGTTTCGGTCTTGCTGCCCAAGGGCAGTTGGACGCCGATGCGATCCAGAAAATCATCGACAATGTTGCCATTGGCCATTTCAGAGCGCTCATACAGCATAGGCACCAACGAGACGCCCGGAAAAGCTGACCTTATCCGAGCCGCAGCACTGGCAAAGCTGAAACGCTCAGGATGCGCACGTATCTCGTCCAGCTGGGTACTAATATATTCAGAGCCGCCCCCGGCAAGCCTGCCGTTCTTTGCCCTTTGTTTATAGTCGGCTTCGAAAAAGTCAGAATATCTACGGCAGTAGAAAGCAATCCTCATCTCACGCGCGGGGATCTCAGCGAAAATCTCGGCCAGTTTGTGCAGATCGACTGAGTACAACATCTCAGACGATACCAAGCATGCCTTATCCTCATGCTCAGCATATTCCCTTGCCATCGCTTCGCGCAGGGCGGTGACCGGCTGATCGGTTTGGTTCATGTGGAAGGCAATCAGGTTATGACTGCTGGCCAGACGCCCCTGCCCCTCGGTTCGCCTGCGGCCCGTTTCCATATAGTGTAATCCGGCCCCAGCCATCACTTGACCGTTTTTGCGAACAAACCCCTGTAACGCGGTCGACCCAGTCTTGGGCATTCCTATGTGTAGCCAAAGCATGAAACGTTCCTATTCGCCAAGCGACCTCAGGTCTCGGCCTTGGCTGAGAACCCGGCGGTCATCTGACGCATGAGGTCTTGCATCTCAGGTTGTTCGCGCAACTGGGCAACCTGCTGGCGATGCAGATCGCAGGTCATATGGTGCAGGCGCGCCGTCTCAGCGTCTGACAGCATTTCGTAGTACAATGCCCGTTTCCGATCGAGGATTGTGTCGATCGAGGTCTCAGTTTCGGCGTTTTGGTTCATCATGTTCCAATATTCCATCCCAAGGCTTTCCCCCAGATGATGGGCCCGACCACGCATTTTCTTGACCAGATAACTTTCACAGGATTTCAGAGCATAGTGATTGATCTGAACATGCTCGTACCCGACGGAGTCCCGCGCCGATCGCCAACTGGCAGTAAAATACCTTTCGGGCATCGGTTGACCGGATCCGTTGTACCAATGGCATTCTTCCATCGTTTCAACGGTCGGCCTTTTCGGTCGATGGACACCGAGCGCATCCCATACGCCGCGTTGGAACATAGTCTTAAAGCCCCAAGCTTGCGGCGGTCGAAAAATACGCTCAGGTGCAGCTTGGCGAAACTGATCCGACAGGAAACGGTCCTCGTACCGAACAATGCCGGCGTTTCCGAATAGACGCCAAGTCATTGAAATCGTTTTTGCATCCGGCATGGCACCCGTCAGCGCACGCAATGTATGGTCGCCGGTTCTGACGTTAATATGTTCATCCGCGTCGATAACGATCACCCAATCCTGTGGACGGGCCACTTCCATTTTCAGAAAGGCGTTATAGGCGCGTTTTTGCGGGCTGGTCTGACGTCTCGAGTTGTTGTCGACATGCGTGACAATGCCAAGGTCATGCAATCGCTGCAGCAAGGCATCTGTACCATCGGTACAGTCATTGGTCATGACCACAATCTGGTCCACACCAATGGCACGATTATGGGCGATCCATTCAAGAACGAATGGTCCTTCGTTCTTCATTGGGGTAACGCTGATATATCGAGGATCCTGTTCGGCCATACCTGACTGCCCTGCTTGTTTTCATTGCCCCGGTGGTATCGGAGATTTGTTTAAGATTTTGACCGCAAACTACCGGTATTCAAGCCGGTCACCAAGAGAATTCCGTCTATTTTCCACCCGCACGTTTCAGCTGATTGGAATATCGTTTAAGGGTTGGGCACAGCGCGTGGGCCTTGGAAAGATGAACGCGCGCATTCTGCTTTTCACCTCGTTGCAGATATATCCTGCCGGCCTCGCCTTGAATCGCCGCTGTATTGTCATCCAGTTTCGCAGCCTGAATAATTTGGTTTTGCCCCTGTTCTTCGGCCCCGTTCCTTTCAAGGTATTGCCCCATCGCAAAGACCAGAAATGGGTTGCCCGGATCACAGGCCAACGCATCTGCCATGGCCAGTCTTCCGTTTGCAAAATCTCCATCTTTCTCATACAGTTCGGCCAGTCGCTTTAAGTATAACGGGTTATCCGGAAGGCGCTTGGCCACTTTCCGCGCAATATCCAAAGACTGCGCCAAAGATGTATCTCCCAAATGCAAACGCAGCAAAGATTGCACCCCTTCAAAGCGCGGGTCTTCGCGGGAAATGCGAACATCCTCGGGCAACTGAGTTGAGCTTTCTAGCCCGTCAGCCAAAGTCTGCAAGCGGGATCGGTTGGAGGTTAGACGGCGCGCCCTTTGAT
The DNA here is from genome assembly GCF_059611285.1 of Ruegeria sp. CDSA236. Lineage (NCBI taxonomy): Bacteria > Pseudomonadati > Pseudomonadota > Alphaproteobacteria > Rhodobacterales > Roseobacteraceae > Ruegeria > Ruegeria sp. CDSA236. The sequence goes on along the minus strand of NZ_JBXWPG010000006.1, from coordinate 122,388 downwards.
CTACGGACAGACTAGCCCAATCCAATAGGATCAGGTCGAAATTACAGGGCGGGCGACCCAGTACCTTCCTCTGCGCAACGTGCGCATTGTAGTTGAACCAAGGCCTCCGAACAGCCTTCTGCATCACCCAATCCATTGGCGGCATTGCGCGCTGCGCAATCTGTTCACGATACAAAAGGCGAGAGCCAAATATGATGACATCCGGGCGCATTGGTTTTGTCCAAAACGCCCTGCTGAACACCTGCGCAGCCTTCCAGCGTTTCTTCTGCCCTCCAAATATCGCGGCTTGAAGTGCAGTTACGACAGCAAAATCTTCGGGCCAGATATGCGGGTTTTCGAAGGCTGCTTCAGTCATCTCTAACGCTTCGGCCCAACGATTCAGATAAAAGTAATTCAACGCCTGAAGAAGTGGAAGGAATGCATTATCCGAACCTGCATCCATCAACGGCTGCACCAGTTCCAATGCCTCTTCGGCCCGATCTCCCGCGCCCAAACCATGAAGATAAAACGAAGCCTTGGCATAGATATGAGCGGCTTCTGAGAGATTCAGAAATTCTTCTGGACCGCGGTGCAGGCGTGCGATCACTTGTTCGTTGGCGCGTTTGACTTCTTCTTCGTTCAAAACATCGCGAAAAACTTTTCCCTGCTGCCCTGAAATTCGCGCCGCTGCCATGGAAAAGGCGGAAACGTACGGCGCTATCAACTGATCCGCGCGCGACATGGTATAGAGCTCCAGAAAGTCTCGTTGTGCACGGGTCAGACTGGAAAGATCCGCGATATCTGACATTTGCATAAGGTGCGGAAACTGCACTTGGAATCGGGCCACAAGCTCGGGCTGATCTGAAAACATGATCGCGGCACACCCTGCGTTTTTTCCAAGATGCGCCGCATACAGTTCTTCCGGTTCGATCTTTGCCGGCCAGGTCGTATGCTTCCACGGCAGGCCATTCAGGATGTCGCCACGGCGAATGTGATAGGCCGACACCCGCTTGCCACTTAGTTTGACATCTGCCTTTTCCATGATCGTCCGGATTTCATCCGTGAACCCGATCCGATGGATGAACTCTCGGTACCGGGGACGGATCTGCTCGATATCTTCCCATTGAAAGGCCAGAACCTCAAAGCCTTCCTCGACGACAACAGAGCGGCCGGAATTCAGATGGGATATCAGCCGATCCGGTGTCGCATCGCCCTGAAACGACCATATCGGCAAGGCATCCTCGCCTAGAGCATCAAAGGATTCGGTGCTCAGGAAATGCTCATCCATCCACTCTTGTGAGAACAATTCTTGCGGCTGGTCCAGCTCTGGCGCATCCGCACCTTTGGGAAACCAGTTGACCCGATAGTTGGTGTCAAAATCCTCGGCCAACCGGATGCAGGTCAGCATCATCAGCAACCGGGCACCCATCCTGTCTTTGCGCTGGCCGATAAAGACCCCCTTTTCGGGCTTCATGAGCCTGCTTCGGCCAAGGCTGCGCGCCGCAGCCGTCGGAACCTCTGCCTTGCTTGCGTAACAAGCTGTGGGTGACGTTCGCCGCCAATCGCCTCGATCCCGCGCATATACAAAGGCAGTCGCCGCCGTGCCCGCATCATCCGGTAATAGGCCTGGGGTTCCAGTGTGCCGTCCATCGCCTCGAGCATAACCGGCTTCAGTATATCCAATTTGCGCAGCATCGGGGCCGCGAAATGGTTTGAAAACCATGTCTTCAGCAGCACGACATTATCGCCCTCCAATCGCGACACCTGCTGGCGATCAAGATCAAAAAATGGATCATAGAAAACGTAGGCTTTCCCCACATTCTCAATGGTTTGCGCGGCATCGCTAAAGGGAAGATCCCAGTCTTGCACCTGCCCGAACCGATACCGGGTTTCCCACGGGACCAGCCGTTCATCCAGCGTTGTCTGCGGATTGAAAGCGATGACATTGGCGCCGGGAACAAGGGCCGAGAATGTCAGCGCTCCAAATCCGCCCATCGAAGCGCCCGCAAACACAACCTGATCAAACTGTGCAAAAAAACCCTGATCCGCTTGGGTCTGAAAATACGAGATGATCTCGGGATCGCGGTACCAGGCTTTGGTCCGCGCAAATATCCCCATATGGGACCAGCCTTCGTCACGGAAGAACTTCCAGCCCCAGGGTTCGCGGGAAAAAGACAGGTCGTTGGCATTGGCAATGTTGTCAAAGCTGACCACAAGCCGGGACGCAGACCTTTGGTGAAACAAAACCGAGTGTCTGTTCAGCTTTTGCAGAAACCCGGTCCCGTCCCCACCTGGATACAGCTCGACAAACCAAGGGGGCGCAGGGTCTGTCAGAATCCGTTCATACCCCGTCTTACGATCGGGGTGATCAGGCTTGAGCTGCTCTTTTGAAAGGTCTTCTGCCATGGTGATCAGACCAGATTTTCCGCAAGCCAGAGGCGGAAATCCACCCAGTCAGGCCGCAACTTGATCTCTGATATCTTGGCGCGATGCCAGTCACATGCCTTCGCGTGCAGGCGGCCGAGTTCTTCATCGGCTTTCAGTTCGGCCAGCAATGGGGCCGCGCGATGCGCTGCTGGCAGTATCGAGTGATCTGTTTCTTTGTTGGCATTCATGTCCTGCCAATAGGCTTGCCCTTGGTCTACGCGGATATGATTGGTCCGGCCCCGATCCCTTTTTACCAGAAACCCATCCAAAGACCGGACGGAATAGTGATGAATCCGCCCCAGCGAATGATCAAATTTCCGCCATGCGCGCCACCCAACCTTCTCGGACGGAAACAGCCTGCCACCGGCATCGGACCAAGCGATTTCGCTTTCTTTCCCTTCTTCGACCCCTTTCGGGCGATGCGGGCCGAACCGCGTAAATTTTCCGTTGTTACGAAACAGGGTTTTCAGACCATAGGCCCGGCCGGAATGATACGGGAATTCCTGATCCCCCATCGAAAAGGACTCGGTCACAGGTTTGTCTTCAAAGCTGATATTCCCCGAACTACCAAACAATTTCCACGCGAATGAGATCGCATCCACCGGCTTTCCGGCCCGCTGTTCGGTTTCTGCGATCAGCGCCGCAAAGCTGTTGTCACCGCAGCGGATGTTCCAGAATTCATCAACATCCAGACACATCAGCCAGTCGGCCTCTTTCACTTTGGGCTGACGCCGCGCGCGCCTTAGCATCTGGTGCTGCGGGTTTCCCCCTTCTTTGACCTCGTTCGGTACATGTGTGGCAAGACCCAATTCCTGCAGCCTGCGGGCAATGGCATCCGTGCCGTCTTCACAGCTATTGGTGAAGATCACAAAGTGATCGACTCCCAGTGTTTTGTGGAATGCGACCCATTCCAGCATATAGGGGCCTTCGTTCTTCATCGTCGTGAATACGGTGAGCGCCTGAGACATGTATTTCCTGCCATAACTTCTTTGCCCAAGTCATACACAACCCGGCAAGCACGGGCGAGATGGGATTTGGGTGCAAAAGAAATACTGCGCGAAACTGGTGCAAAGCTACACCCACTGGGTAGGGATCATACTATTTCGAATGAATATCCAAGTGGTTGAAGCGGCTAACCTTAATCACGCCAAAATGCGCCTACTCTTTCTTTGGTTGCAGCAGGACGCATTTGGCTGGTTCAAGGTTAGTCGGTTCTGAATCGTCGCGAACCAGGTCAGAATCTCAGCGACAGACATGACATTCCGCCATCCAGTTTGGCGCATTCCACATTGTCGATTTCGACCACATCATAACCGTTCTGGCGCAACATCTCGGTGGTACGCGGGAAGCCGGCCGGAGCCAGGACAAATTGGTTGAACCGGATCGAGTTTGCAGCGGCTTCTTCGCCTTCTGCCACATGCAGAACCCGATACCCTTCGAAGCAGCCGGATGCGTCCAGCCGCTTCGTGGACAGGATGGTTTCCCCATCCAGCAACGAACAATCCGTTTTGAAGTGCAACACGCCCGGTGGTGTAAAAACCTCGCGTACGGTGTGGCCCCAGTCGGAAACGATTTCGGTCAGCTCTGTGACACCGGCCGCATCGGTCCGATCTGACCGGCCAACCAGAATTTCGCGACCCGTTACCAGAATGTCCCCGCCTTCAATATGGCCGGGCCCAGCGATCTGCCGAACCTCGTCATAAACGCCGCGGATTGTCGGCTCCATCTCGGCCACCTCACCCATGCGGCTGGGTGCACCGGGGCGCATCATCACCGCACCCTGAGGAAGACACAGTGTGGTATCTTCGACAAAGACGGCATCCGGATACGTCTCAAGGGGAGCCAGTTCGATAACCTCTGCTCCGGTTTTCTTGAGGGTTTCAACATAATGCGCATGAGATGCAAGCATTCGGTCTAGGTCCGGCGTACCGATATCTTCTGCACGCAAACCATCGGTGATGGACGCTGCTGGGCGACGGGTGATCGCGCGCGAGAATTCATAGGTCGGGTCAGTCATTTTCGGTCTCACTTTTAATCAAGAGTGTGATTGGTTTGGCGCGCGGATTTCAACAAGCCGCGGGCCATCTTGGGATTGTGCAGACGACAAAGCTTGGGCCACGTCCAACGGGTCGGGGCCAGTGCGCCAGAACGGCATGCCGCACGACCGGGCGACGCTTTCAAAATCCGGTGGGGTCGGATCGCATCCCAGCACAGTCACACCGACCGCCTGCATTGATGTGGCGATTTCCTGATAACCGTGGTTGTTCCAGATCACGAAGGTGATCGGCAGTTTTTCATCAACGGCGCACATCAGCTCAGGAAGGCTGAACTGCGCCCCGCCGTCGCCTGCGATACAAATGACCGGAGCGTCAGGGTCCGCCAATGCAGCGCCGATCGCGGCGGGTATGCCATATCCAAGCGCTCCAAACCCGGTCGCGGCGTTGAACCACCCGCCGGGCCGATCATGATCGTAGTAAAGGTTTCCTGCATAGATCGGATAAGCAGAATCGCCCACCATGATCGCGTTAGGGACTGCATCGCGCATGGCGTTCAGCACAGCCAGTAACGCCTGCATTTCCGGCCCGATTTCTTCGACCGCGTTCTGCCGCGAAGTAGCTGCGCGCGCGGCACCGTTTGCCGACTTGGGCGATGCGGCAAACCGATCCACAAGCTCGGCCGCTGCCATCGCCGCATCACCAACAATGGCAATGTCCGCCGCGTGGCGCTTCAGCTGATCGGGGCATAGGTCCACACGGATCAGGGATGGCATTTCAGCCATCGTGCCGGTGGCGTACATATCGTAGTCCGTCTGGCCCAGCTCAGTTCCCAGAGCCAGGACCACGTCGGCCTGTTCGATCAAAGCGCGCACTGAATTCAGGCTTGGGCTTGCAGGCACGCTCAACGGGTGATCGTACATCAACCCGCGCGCATTCACGGTTTGAACAACCGGCGCATCCAGCGCTTCGGCCAGCTGCCGGATCGGCCTGCCCGCGCTGCGCGCACCGCCGCCGACCAGAATGACCGGCGCTTTTGCCGACCCCAGTAGCTTGGCAGCACGGTCAAGAAGCGCCGGATCAAGAGACTTATCGACGGGACCTTTCGCAGCATCGGTCGAACCAGCAAACTCGTCCCCCGCAACGTCTAGCGGGATTTCGATATGTGTTGGCCCTGGGCGACCGGATTGAAACAGGGCGAAGGCGCGGTCCAACGCGGCTGCTAGTTCAACTGACTTTTCAACTCGGTCCGATGACAGAGCGACTGTTCGCGCCATCGCTCGTTGATCCGGTAACTCATGCAAGTGACCAAGCCCTTTGCCAAGACTGGACAACGTGTTGACCCCAGACACAACCAGCATCGGAACGCTGTCTGCCCGAGCCTGCCCCATCGCCGTGAGTGTATTGGTCAGACCGGGGCCGGTAATCACAAAGGCAACGCCGGGCTTGCCGGATACCCTGGCATAACCATCAGCCATGAACCCTGCCCCCTGCTCGTGTCGTGGGGTGACATGGCGAATGCCCGATGCGGCCAGCCCGCGGTACAGTTCGACCGTATGCACGCCGGGGATGCCAAACACGGTATCCACATCGCGCCTGACCAGTTGATCAACCAGCGCCTCACCAATGCTCGTCATGCGTTTTCCAGTTGCAGTTGGGTCGCGTGGGCAACGATCCGGTCACAGGCTTCGGTAAAGATCGCGTCGTCCACCGTCAGCGCGATACGGACCCAGTTATCAACCGTGTCACCGAAAGACGGCCCCGGCATCACCGCGACTTTGCCATGTTCGAGCAGATGAAAGGCGTACTCGTTTCCATTCATCCCGGTGGCCGAGACATCAATCATCGCAAACATACCTGCCTGTGGAAGATGCACACGCAGATGTGTCTCGTTCGGCAGCCTGTCGTTCAGCATCCGGGCGCGGCGGGCGTACCGTTGTGCCATGCCTTCGGCCACGGATGATCCGTTGCGAATAGCCGTCTCGGTCATGTCGGCGATGAAGGGCTGATTTCCAAACAGCATGGTTTCCGACAGCGCCAAAAGGCGCGCGGTAAATTCCTCGGGACCAATGCACCAACCGCTGCGGAATCCGGGGGCGGCATGGGATTTTGATATCGACGAGACGACGATTACCCGATCCGCCAACTCGGACCGCGACAGGGGTGAGGTAAACACAGATCCGTCAAAGATCAGTTCTTCATAAACCTCATCAGAAATGATCCATAGATCATGCTCGATAGCCAGCTTGCCGATTGCGTCTATGTCTTCGCGTGTCAGGATCGACCCGGTAGGATTATGCGGTGTGGTTAACAAAAGCGCAGTGGTCTTCGCGGTAATCCTGTCCGCGATATCATCCGCAGAAATACGAAAACCGTTTTCCGGCCGCAATGGAACCGGCACAATATCCGCACCGCTTGCGCGTACCACACCTTGATAGGTTGCATACATTGGATCGCCCACCAGCACCTCACAACCCGCCTCGGCCACGCCCATCAGGACGGTAAAAAGCGAGGTCTGGGTGCCTGGAAAACACAACACTTGATTATCCGTGATCGTGCGCCCGGATCTGGCCGAATAACGGTCGGCCAGTGCAGAGCGCAGTCCAGCCTCACCACGCCCATTGGAGTAGTTGGTACGCCCGGCGCGCAAAGCGTCCACAGCGCTTTCCACCAGTTCGGTAGGCGTTGGCACATCCGGCTCGCCAATGGTCAATTCGATGATATCCTGCCCCTGCTCGACAAGTTCCTTGGCCTTGAGATAAACTTCCCATTTGGCGCCACCCAGGCCGGCAAGGCGTTCGGTAATCGCTGTTTTCTTCATGTCTGCCTCTGCTCAAGATCCGTCAATTCAACACCGATAATTGCCCCAACCGAAGCAAGCCCAATCTCGGGCAGCTCATCCGGCTCAAAGGCGTATGGCAGGGCGCCGCCCTCCATCCACAAGCCGTCGACCACGGCGTTGCATGCGATAGCCAACCTGCGCAGTTCCGTCGGGCTGGCTGGTATGCCTACCTCGTTCAGCGCATCTGCAATGAGTGATTCCAAGCGGTCACGAAAATCCCGATATGTCTGTTCGTGGATCGCTTGCATTTTGTCGTCCGCCAGAACTTTGTTCAAAAAGCCCGCCCATAGGGACACTGACCCCGGATCGACCACCGGATGGGTCAGCCCGGTCGTTACAAACGTCGCCAGCCGCAATCTGGCTGTGCTATAATCTCCGTCTGCAGGGGCCGACGTCATATCCGTCAGTCGCCGCATATGAAAGTCATAAGCTGCTGTAATTAAATCTTCTTTCGAAGAAAAATAGTGCCGGATCAGACCCTGAGTTACACTGGCCCGCTCGGCAATCGCCCGAACGGTCGCACCTTGCAAACCTTGCTCAGCGATCAAAGACAGCGTGGCCTGGATCAACGCCTCTTTGCGCTGCTCCGCGGGTTCTCGCTTGAATTTTGTTGCGTGATCCGACATCTATCTTTCCAGAAATTATAATTATACAGTTGCATAATTGTAGGGATTTGCTAAAGCTGCAAGTAAAAAAACGGTTGAGAGGGATGAAACTGCAAAATGAACGCTGACCCAGAAACCACGCCGGATGAAGCCATTCGGGTCACTGACTTGCACAAGTCTTTTGGCTCGCTCGAAGTTCTCAAAGGCGTTTCACTTACTGCCCATCAGGGTGATGTCGTCGCCATCATCGGAGGCAGTGGTTCGGGGAAATCCACGTTCCTTCGCTGTATCAATTTCCTTGAAACTCCCAGTTCCGGAGAAATCGTCGTAAACGGCGAGCCGATTGAGATGCGCCCGGATGGCACGCCTAAGGACCGGCGTCAGCTGGAACGCATCCGCACCCGACTGGCAATGGTGTTTCAGGCCTTCAACCTTTGGACCCACCGCACGTTGCTGGAAAATGTCATCGAGGTGCCCGTTCACGTGCTGAAAGTGCCGCGAGACGAGGCGATCAAGCGCGCACACCAGTTGCTGGAGCGCGTTGGGCTTGGCGACAAGGCGGATACCTTCCCTTCCTTTCTGTCAGGCGGTCAGCAACAGCGCGCTGCGATTGCGCGTGCTCTTGCCGTTGATCCCAGCGTAATGTTGTTTGACGAGCCAACCAGCGCGTTAGATCCTGAACTTGTTGGTGAAGTGCTGACCGTAATTCGCGATCTGGCGGCCGAGGGCCGAACCATGTTGCTGGTCACGCATGAGATGAAGTTTGCGCGCGAGGTTGCGACCCATGTTGTGTATCTTTTCGAAGGAAAGATCGAGGAACAGGGGACACCCGACGAACTTTTCGACAATCCGAAATCCGCAAGGCTGCAACAATTCCTAAAATCAGTCGGCTGAACAAACAAAATATCAAACAGGGAGAATATCAATGAAAAACAAAAAGCTAATCGTGGCCGCTTTGGCTGCTGCTGTGCTTTCGGCTGGAACGGCTGGCGCAGATGAAGTCAAGATCGGGATCGCAGCCGAGCCTTATCCGCCTTTCGCATCGCTGGATGCCTCTGGCAAATGGGTCGGTTGGGAGATCGAGGTTATTGATGCGGTCTGTGCCGCCGCCGAGCTTGAGTGTGTGATCACTCCGGTTGCGTGGGACGGTATCATCCCCTCGCTGACCGGTCAGCAGATTGATGCCCTGATGGCGTCGATGTCGATCACCGAAGAGCGCATGAAGACGATCGACTTCAGCGCCCCTTACTACAACACTCCGGCCGTTATCGTCGCCGACAAGTCGATGGACATTGAACCGACACCAGAATCTCTGGCCGGTAAGATCATCGGTATTCAGGCGTCCACGATCCATCAGGCCTATGCCAACGAGCATTTCAAGGATGCGGCAGAAATCCGGGTGTATCAGACTCAGGACGAAGCCAACCAGGATCTGTTCGCTGGCCGTATCGACGCGACCCAGGCCGACAGCATCGCCATGGCGGATTTCGTCTCATCTGACACCGGTGCCTGCTGTGAAATCAAAGGCGCGGTCGAAAATGACGTCTCGATCCTAGGTCGCGGCGTCGGCGCGGGTGTCCGCAAGGGCGATGACGCGCTGCGTGAAAAGCTGAATGCGGGTATCGCGGCAATTCTTGCCGACGGCACGCATGACGAAATCACCTCGCGCTATTTCACAGCCAGCATCTATAGCGAGTAAGATCCGTCGTGGAAGCTATCCTCGAAAGCCTGGGTTTGGCCCAAAGCATGGAGTTGCTTGCCCTTAGTCCTCCGGGATGGGGCGGCAACCTTCTGCGTGGCCTCGCTAACTCGTTGCAGATCGCTTTTGGAGCGTTCGGGTTCGGGTTGATCATCGGGCTTTTCGGGGCCTATGGAAAACTATATGGCGGGCCGGTCACACGTGACCTGCTCGGCATATATACGACTGTAATGCGCGCCGTGCCTGAATTGGTGCTGATCCTGATCCTGTATTACGTCGGGACCGACCTGATCAATCAGGCCGCGCAGGCAATGGGGTATGACCGCGTCGAAATCAGCGGCGTCGTTGCCGGCATCTGGGTTTTGGGCATCGTTCAGGGCGCCTATGCGACCGAGGTTCTCAGGGGCGCAATCAAAGCGGTTCCAACCGGACAGATCGAAGCCGCCCGCGCCTATGGCATGCCCTCGCTGCTGCTGATGCGGCGGGTGACAATTCCCGCGATGATGTCTTTTGCCACGCCTGGATTGGCCAATCTGTGGCTCATTGCAACTAAAGATACGGCCCTGCTGGCCATTGTCGGCTTTAGCGAATTGACGCTGGAGACCCGTCAGGCCGCGGCCAGCACCCGCGCCTATTTCACCTTCTTCCTTGCTGCAGGTGCCTTGTACTTGATCGTCACGCTTTGTTCCGGTGTCGTGTTCGCGCGTATCGAGAAATGGGCCCGTCGTGGGCAGCCTTCGTTGAAGGGAGGAAGCCGATAATGGACTGGCGAGCACTCATGCAGCCGCATCGGATCGTGCTGATGGCACTTTTTGCTGCTTTCGTTATCTGGTGCGCCGTCTCACTGCGCTGGGATTGGATTCCAACCTATGCGCCCCTGGCACTTGAAGGTCTGTGGAGAACCATCTGGCTGTTGGCCGTCACCTGTGTGCTTGGGTTCTTGCTGGCTGTTCCGCTGGGCCTCGCTCAGGCGATTGGGCCCTGGTATCTGTCGGCACCGGCGCGGGTGTTCTGCACGATCATTCGTGGCACGCCCATCCTTTTGCAGATCTGGCTGCTATACTATGGGCTTGGATCGCTTTTCCCTCAGATTCCATGGATACGCGGCAGCGAGCTGTGGCCCTATCTGCGACAGGCTTGGCCCTATGCGGTTCTGGCCCTGACCTTGTCGTACGCAGGCTACGAGGGCGAAATCATGCGCGGTGCCTTTGCCAGCGTTAAGAAGGGTCAACTCGAAGCGGCGCAATCCTTTGGCATGCCTCGGTTTACCATGTTCCGCAGGATCTGGCTGCCTCAGGCCATTCGCAGCGTGCTGCCGACACTAGGCGGTGAGACAATCCTACAGCTGAAAGCAACCCCGCTGGTGGCGACGATAACAGTGGTTGAGATCTACGCTGTGTCGTCAAGAATTCGAGCGGACACCTTTGTTGTCTATGAGCCGCTGCTGCTGTTGGCACTGATCTATCTGATCATTGCAGGCATTATCACACTGATCTTCCGCCGTATTGAGCTGCAGGTCCCTGCCCGGTAACGCAACGCCGGACACCTAAGAAACCTGACACCTGGTCAGAATCCTGGCTGCCAGCGCCTTTACCTTGCTTAACAGCGGGCGGCTGGCGACCGGCTTTGACACGTCGACTGAACGCACCGAAGGCGTCGCGAATTTCGGCCTAAAAAGAATGAAATCCAATGACTTGGTGCGGTCGAGAAGACTCGAACTTCCACGGGTGTTACCCCACAGCGACCTCAACGCTGCGCGTCTACCAATTCCGCCACGACCGCACTGTTAGTGACTTGGTAGTGGGGCGTATAGACCTTGATGATCAAGATGTGAAGAGGCAAAAATCACGTTGGTTTGAATTCCCATTCGGCGCTCTTATCTTTAACAGGTTGTCGTCCAAATGACCCCGTCAGGAGCCCCGCCATGACCTCGCCCGACCCTCGCCCCATCGTTCAGATCGACATAGTCTCGGATGTGGTTTGCCCCTGGTGCATTGTTGGATTCCGGCAGTTGGATCTGGCGCTCAAACAGCAAAATATTCTGGCAAAGCTGCGCTGGCATCCGTTCGAATTGAACCCAAACATGGCGTCCGAGGGTCAGAACCTGCGTGAGCACATTGCCGAGAAATACGGCTCCTCGACGGAACAAAGCCAAGCGATGCGGGATCGATTGACGCAAATCGGGGCTGACTTGGGCTTTACCTTCGCCTTTGATGAAGAAAGTCGCATCGTAAACACATTTGCTGCACATCAGCTTCTTGACTGGGCTGAGGCTCAGGGTCGCCAGCATCCACTGAAACTGGCTTTGTTCGAGGCCTATTTCACCAAGCAAATGGACGTTTCGAATATTGAAGTTCTGCTTGAGGCCGCGGAAACTGCCGGTCTGGATCGGAATGCTGCGCGCAGGGTGCTTGAATCAGGTGCTCATGCCGCGCCGGTTCGAGAGAAGCAGCAATACTGGACCGGTCGCGGTATTTCCGGCGTGCCCTCAATGGTGTTTGGCGGAAAGTATCTGCTGACCGGAGCGCAGGGGGCGGACACCTATGCGCAGGTCCTGCAGCGCTGTTTGACCGAAGCGGCCTAGGCCCTTTCCATCCATGCAACCAGCCGCTAAGGAGCCGGCATGGAATGGAAGATTACTGACGGATTGACCGACTATGATGAGGCCATCGCCTTTATGGAGGCGCGCGTGGCCGATATCGCGGCGGGTGAGGCGGATGAGTGTATCTGGCTACTTGAGCACCCTGCCCTGTACACAGCGGGCACTTCAGCCAAGGTCGAAGACCTGAAAGACCCGGACAGATTTCCAGTCTATACGTCAAAACGCGGTGGTGAATACACCTATCATGGTCCGGGGCAGCGCGTTGCTTATGTCATGCTGGACCTGAACAAACGCGGCAGGGATGTGCGCAAGTTTGTAAAGCAGCTTGAGAATTGGGTGATCGCAGCTTTGGCCGAGTTCAACGTGACCGGGCAAATCCGCGACGGCCGTGTTGGTGTCTGGGTGCAACGGGATGACAAACCGCTGACGCCTGCAGGCGAAAAAGCCGAGGACAAAGTCGCGGCGATCGGCCTGCGATTGCGTAAATGGGTCAGCTTTCACGGCATCTCGATCAATGTCGAACCGGATTTGAGCCATTTCTCTGGGATCGTACCCTGCGGCATCTCGAACCATGGCGTGACTTCTCTGGTCGATCTGGGTCTTCCGGTCGCGATGGATGATGTGGACAACGCGCTTAGAAAAACCTTCGCTGAGGTTTTTGGACCCGCGGGGGCGGATTAACTCGGATCACGAATCGAAAAACAGCCCGGCACCGACTACAATCCTGCCGTCAGATCCGCTCTGTTTCAGAATTTGGAAACAATTCCCGATTGGTCCGTCTGGTTTCCGACGGAATCTAGTTAAATTTCACAAATATGAATACTTGGGTCCCATTAACGCCTAGTATGGATTTACCGTTCTAGAGTGAGTGGTGTGTTAAGCCGGTGATCGCAGGTATACCCTGGGAAAACAGGTAAGTGTTTTGGTTACGAGTCTGCCGTTCCGACCCCAAATCGGAACGGCAATTTCTTTTTTAGTGCTCGTGTTTGTCATGTCCAAACCGGGCCGGATGGCCACAAACCTCTTCCCCACTTTCAATTTCAAGCGTTGCATGGCCGATCCCGAACTGATCCTGCAGCGCATTCTTGATGGTTGTGGAAAGCCACCTGGCATCTTCGTCTGCGTGGCTGGTCGCAACCACATGTGCAGTCAGGGCAGGTTCATGCTCCTGCATACTCCACAGATGAACGTGATGGACCGAAACAACGCCCTCGGTGGCCTCGATCATCGAAGCGACCTCTTCTGGGTCAAGGTCGGATGGTGCACCCAACATCAAGACGTGAATGGTTTCGCCAATTTCAGATTTCACATGCCAAAGGATGTAGACCGAGATCAGAATGGTTACGGCGGGATCCACCCATGTCCAGTTGAACACGATGACCATGGTCCCGGCGACGATCACTGCCAACGAGCCCAATGCATCTGCCACATTGTGCAGAAAGGCCGCCCTGATATTCATACTGTCCTTTGCCATCGAATAGGTCAGTGCAGCCGTGATCAGATCGACGATCAGGGCCAGCGCTGCGATCCAGACGACGATCCAGCCATTCACCGGTTCGGGCTCTATAAACCGCATGACTCCTTCGTACATCAGATAAACGGCAAGAACGACAAGAGTGGTGTAGTTAACAAGAGCGGCCACAACCTCTGCCCGGCCATAACCAAAGCTCATCCTTGGATCTGCCGGGCGTCGCGCAATCTTACGAGCGAAAAACGCGATGATCAGCGCGATGGCATCTGAAAAATTGTGCAAGGCATCTGCGATCAAGGCCAGTGAGCCAGACAAAATGCCCCCCACTATTTGTGCAAGCGTCAATACCATATTGACGCCGATCGCTCCGACCACCCTCCGGTCACCGGCATTCGGATCAATGTGAGAGTGGGTGTGGTTATGTGACATGGCAGATCAGATCCTTGTTTTGTACTGCCATCTTATGTAATTCCTCTAGTCACTAGAGGTTCAAGAGGCAAAAAGCACAAAATGTACTCAATCGGAGATTTGTCGCGCCAAACCGGGGTCAAGGTGCCCACGATCCGTTTCTATGAGGAAAAAGGCCTGTTGGCCAAGCCGTATCGGACGGCGGGCAATCAGCGCAGATATGACGAGACTGCTCTGAAACGCCTCCAATTTATCCGCCACTCGCGTGATCTGGGCCTGCCTTTGCCGGATGTCGAAGCGTTGCTTTCTTTGGAAGGGGCGCAGGGGGCGGATTTGGACCATGTTCATGAAATCGCGGATCGTCAGCTGACTGAACTGCGCAACCGGATAACATTGCTGCGCAGCCTTGAGGCCGAACTGGAACGCATCACAGCCGCCTGTGACGGCACCCACGACCATGTATGTGAAGTGCTGAACGCGTTTGGCGACCATAGCAAATGCCTTGGATCGCACTGATCCTGTAGCGGGTGATCAGGCCAGCGCGTCTTTGATTTTAGCGGCGTTTTTAGCGATCAGGTCAAAATCACCCATATTGCCCGGCGGTCGCATCGAAACGCCTTCGTGCCGCGGCAGAACGTGGAAATGCAGATGAAACACCTCTTGCCCACCTGCAGCCTCGTTGAACTGTTGGATGGTGACACCATCCGCACCAAACGCCGCTTTCACCGCCTGTGCCATCTTCTGAACCGTTGAGATCACAGAAGCAAGCTGTTCTGGGCTGGCATCCAGCACGTTGCGACAAGGCGTTTTCGGGATCACCAGCAGATGCCCGTCCGTGCGCGGCATGATGTCCATGAAGGCCAGTGTGTCGTCGTCTTCATAGACCCGGTTTGCAGGGATTTCACCACGCAGGATCTTGGCGAAAATGTTATCGGGATCATAGGCAGACATACTCGGCCTCCGTTTGGACGTTTTTCATGAGGTGTTTGTGCGGTGCCGCACCTTGGCGGTCAAGACGCAATGCACATGCGATCAGAGCGACAAAGGTGTTTCCAGAAAATCGCGGTATACCCTGTCCCGATGCAACAGCAAACCTGCCGAAAGAGTATCCCGTACAGGATCGGATATATGCTCGAAAACCCTTCGGGTACTCAGCCGCATAGCACACAACTCTTCCGGCAACGGTGCGAACAAAGCCATGAAGGCAGCGCAATAAATATCTGCTGCAGTGAGCGTGTTGCCAAACAGAAAATCACCACTTTCTGTGAGCTTGCTACTGACGCGTTTCAATATCCCATCAGCGCGATCGGCAGCCATTTCACCTGCTTCTGTATCATAGCCGTATTTCTTGCCAAGATAGTCGGCAATCTTGGGATGGAACCCACCTTCTTGGCCTCGCATACCAGCATGGATTTGCTGAAGCCGCCTTTGCCAGCCCAATCCATTGGGGGCCGCCAGTAAGTCAATGAAGGCGAGAATGTCGGGCGCCATTGATGCTGGCAACAAATCTGGTTCAGGCGCGATTCGTTGTGCCAAGGCGACAATATCGGCCGTTTCGGAAAGCCGTACTTCATCTTTCCAGAACACAACCGGTGCGCTGTCCGTTTGCGCCCAGATGGTCTGCGCCCGGTCCTGATGGTCCAGATAAACTGGCAGCCAAGGCAGACGCTTTACGTGAAAAATACCCTTTGCGGCTTCGCTCCAAGGGCTTGGCACACCTCCGACAACGATCATGCGTAGCCCGGTGGCCGCCTGAGCCTTTTCGGTTGTCACGTAGTTCAGAACCATCCGGTCTCCTCCATTTGCCGAAAGTTGTGCTCTTTTTCGAAGCCCTGCAACCGGCACCCGCGACAATTAATCTTGATCCAGATCAAACTCGACCATTGAAGGTCGCCCCCACGCAATCTAAAACCAGCAGGAATCCCGCGCGTTGGAGAGGTCCGACAGCGCGGTGTAGTTGCAACAGGAGGCACCTAATGGCAGACGCAGCCATTCATGGTCACGACCATGAAGACCAGCGCGGGTTCTTTACCCGCTGGTTCATGTCGACCAACCACAAGGACATCGGGATTCTGTACCTGATCGTCTCGGCCCTGGCCGGTCTAATCTCGGTTCTGATGACTGTTATCATGCGGATCGAATTGATGGAGCCCGGGGTACAGCACATGTGCATGGAAGGGTTCCGCTTGTTCGGCAGCGGTGCCGAGCTCTGTACTCCGAACGGGCATTTGTGGAACGTGATGATCACCTATCACGGTGTTCTGATGATGTTCTTCGTGGTCATCCCTGCCCTATTCGGCGGATTTGGCAACTATTTCATGCCGTTGCAGATTGGCGCGCCGGACATGGCGTTCCCGCGGATGAACAACTTGTCCTTCTGGCTTTATGTCGCCGGTACTTCGCTGGGCGTGGCCTCGCTGCTGAGCCCCGGTGGTAACGACCAGCTTGGTTCGGGCGTCGGCTGGGTTCTATACCCGCCGCTGTCGACGAGCGAGGGCGGCATGTCCATGGACCTTGCGATCTTTGCCGTGCACGTATCGGGCGCCTCCTCGATCCTCGGCGCGATCAACATGATCACCACCTTCCTGAACATGCGTGCCCCGGGCATGACCCTGTTCAAGGTGCCGCTGTTCAGCTGGTCGATCTTCATCACCTCGTGGCTGATTCTTCTGTCGCTGCCGGTTTTGGCAGGTGCGATCACCATGTTGCTAATGGACCGCAACTTTGGTTTCACCTTCTTTGATCCGGCCGGTGGTGGTGATCCGATCCTGTATCAGCACATCCTGTGGTTCTTTGGCCACCCAGAAGTGTACATCGTAATCCTACCTGGATTTGGCCTTATCAGCCACATCATCGCGACCTTCTCGCGCAAGCCAGTCTTCGGTTACCTGCCGATGGTTTGGGCACTTATTGCGATCGGTGTACTGGGCTTTGTCGTGTGGGCACACCACATGTACACAGTTGGCATGTCGGTCCAGCAGCAAGCCTACTTCATGCTGGCAACGATGGTCATCGCGGTTCCCACCGGCGTTAAAGTCTTCTCGTGGATTGCCACCATGTGGGGCGGCTCGATCGAGTTCAAGACACCGATGCTGTTTGCCTTCGGCTTCCTCTTCCTGTTCACCGTTGGCGGTGTGACCGGTGTGGTTCTGTCGCAGGCTGGTATCGACCGCGCCTATCACGACACATATTATGTGGTTGCACACTTCCACTATGTGATGTCGCTGGGCGCTGTGTTTGCGATCTTTGCTGGGATCTATTTCTACTTCTCCAAGATGACAGGCCGTCAGTATTCAGAGTTCTGGGGCAAGGTTCACTTCTGGCTGTTCTTCATCGGCGCCAACTTGACCTTCTTCCCGCAGCACTTCCTGGGTCGTCAGGGCATGCCACGTCGCTACATCGATTATCCTGAAGCGTTCGCGCAGTGGAACTATGTCTCGTCGATTGGCGCCTTTGTATCCTTCGCCTCGTTCCTGCTGTTCTTTGGTATCGTGTTCTACGCCTTGTTCCGTGGCGCACGTGAGACCCGGAACAACCCGTGGAACGAATACGCGGATACGCTGGAATGGACCCTGCCCTCGCCGCCGCCCGAACACACGTTCGAGCAGCTGCCCAAGCAAGAAGACTGGGACAAGGGCCACGCGCACTGATCCCTCTGAACCAACAGAAAACCCCGCCAACTTGGCGGGGTTTTTCATTTCTAAGTGGCGTGCCACCGGAAATTCGCCAGATCGGTCAAAATAGGGTACTCTGGTAAAGGCAAAACAATCGGCAACCCCGAGGGTTCATATGCCCGATCTTGATTTCTGGTACTCTATCGGAAGCACCTACAGCTTTCTGACGATCATGCGCCTGGACGATTGGTGTTCTGAACACGATGCGTCCGTCACATGGCGGCCGTTCAATGTACGCACAGTGATGTCGCAGCAGAAGAACATCCCCTTTGCAGGGAAACCCGTCAAATCCGCCTATATGTGGCGCGACATTGAGCGTCGGGCGGCTAAGTACCATATGCACGCCCAGCTTCCTGCGCCCTACCCCATTTCTGACCTTGCCTTGGCAAATCAAGTAGCGCTGTTGGGAATGGAAGAAGGCTGGGGCAAGAACTTTACGCAAATTCTATATCGGATCTGGTTCGAAGAAGGTGTAGAGGCCGGTAGCGAAACCGCCCTGTCCGAAGCGCTACATCGCAGTCAGCAGGATCCCCGACTGATCCTGTCCCGCGCGCGCAGCCCCGACATTGTCGCCGCACTTGAGGCGGAAACACTACGCGCAATCAAGCTGGGCATTTTTGGCGCCCCAAGCCTGGTTGTGGGGAACGAAGTCTTTTGGGGGGATGATCGGCTGGACGATGCCCTTTCGTGGGCCCGCGTCGGGCACGTCATCTGAATTTTCAGCGTCGACTCGGACACTCTTTGGGCTATCTTCCGACCATGCCCTACAGATGGAATCAAACCACCACATCAGAACTTGAGCTGCGCTTGTGGCCGCATAACTCGCTGCCGCGTCCTTGGGCGGTGCGAGTTGTGTTTGGGGTCTTTCTGTTCGGGCTGATCCCACTTTTGGCCGTGCTTGGCTCGGCCTTGCTTTGGGGGTTGCTGCCCTTCCTGCTGCTAACAGTTATTGGCCTTTGGCTGGCGCTCCGGTCAAACTATCGGGCCCGTAGCATATTCGAAGTCCTGACTCTGACCGGGACACAGGCGCATCTGATACATCATGACCCGCGACGGGGGCAGCAGGAATGGGCCTGTAATCGCTATTGGGCCCGCCCCGAGATCCATCAGAGCGGCGGCCCGGTTCCGAACTACGTCACCCTCAAGGGTGAAGGTCGCGAAGTCGAAATCGGCGCATTCCTGTCCGAGGAAGAGCGGATTGCGCTTTACGATGACCTCAAAGAAAAACTGCGCGAACCAGTCGCGCAGTAAACTTTCAGCATGTCACGGCAGTCAGCCGCTGGCAGCCGCACAAAGCTGATCTTTGACCATGGGCCCAACTTTCCCAAAGTCCATCTGGCCAGTATAGCGTGTCTTGAGCTCGCCCATGACCTTGCCCATATCCCGGATCGACCCGGCACCAGTGGCCGTAATCGCTGATTGGATGGCTTTCGTCACCTCATCGTCGTCCAGTTGCTCGGGCAGGAATTCTTCTATGACTTCTATCTCGCGCAGTTCACGCTCCGCCAGATCGAGGCGTCCACCCTCTTCGTAAGCACGCGCACTTTCCTTACGCTGCTTGGACATTTTCCCTAGAATTTCAAGAACTTCGGCATCACCGCAACCCTTGGCTTCCTCGTTGACCGCAGCACGAGACGCGATATCCCGGTCCTTGATTGCTGCATTGATCAGACGTAGGGTCGACAGACGCTCGGCGTTCTTGTCTTTCATTGCTTGCTTCAGGGCGGAATTCACCCGTGATCGCATATCCATTTAGTTTGTCCATCCCCATGACAAAAGGAACCCCGACCATATCGAAACAAAAAGCGTGATACAACCGGGGGCCTCAACATCTAAGTCATTGATATTACTCAATAGCCCAAAAATTGAACACACTTGACCCAAGCGCATAACCCCCTTAGGTATGCGCCGATTTACCCTGCAGGAGAGTCGCGCTATGGCCCAGAACGCCCCGTCCAAGCCCACCGCATGTCTGGCTTTGGCCGATGGAACACTGTTCTACGGGGTCGGTTTCGGCGCCACAGGCCAGACCGTGGCCGAGCTGTGTTTCAACACCGCAATGACCGGCTATCAAGAGATCATGACCGATCCTTCTTATGCCGGACAGATCGTAACCTTCACTTTCCCTCATATCGGAAATGTTGGTGTGAACCCCGAGGATGACGAAACCGGTGATCCTGTCGCGGCCGGAATGGTCGTCAAATGGGACCCAACCGAACCGTCCAGCTGGCGGTCTGCTGAAGAGCTGAAATCATGGCTTGCCCAGCGTGGGCGTATTGCCATTGGCGGTGTCGATACCCGCCGGTTAACCCGCGCAATTCGCCAGCAAGGCGCACCTCATGTGGCATTGGCCCATGATCCTGAGGGCAATTTCGACATCGAAGCTCTGGTTTCGGCTGCGCGTGGCTTTGCCGGGCTTGAAGGTATGGATTTGGCGAAGGAAGTGACTTGTGCGCAAAGCTATCGCTGGGATGAGATGCGTTGGGCCTGGCCAGATGGCTATAAACGGCAAGAGGCCCCAGTACATAAGGTTGTGGCACTGGATTTCGGGGCAAAGCGCAATATCCTGAGATGCCTTGCCTCGACCGGGTGCGATGTCACTGTGCTGCCCGCAACGGCAACCGCGGCTGAGGTTCTGGCCCATAGTCCCGACGGCGTATTCCTGTCCAATGGCCCCGGTGATCCAGCGGCTACGGGTGAATACGCAGTACCGATGATCAAAGAGGTATTGGACACCACCGACCTACCCGTATTCGGGATTTGCCTTGGTCATCAGATGCTTGCGCTGGCCCTTGGCGGTCAGACTGTCAAGATGAATCACGGCCACCACGGGGCGAACCACCCGGTAAAAGATCTCGAGACTGGGAAGGTGGAAATAACGTCTATGAACCATGGGTTTGCGGTAGACGCTCAAACCCTTCCCGACGGTGTCGTTGAGACTCATCGTTCGTTGTTTGATGGTTCAAACTGCGGAATTCGCATGACGGATCGACCGGTCTATTCGGTACAGTACCACCCAGAGGCATCTCCGGGCCCACAAGACAGCTTCTACCTGTTCGAGCGGTTCTCGGATGCGATGGCCGCCCGGAAGGCACAGGCATAATCATACAGTCTTAACGGCCTATTAACCTTAATCGCTCCACCCTGACGCAGATTACCACGTCTGGGTTGATTGAATGGTTGAACTGAACCTGCAGCATTTCGCATCGGCCGCGCCGATTTCTACAACGGTGCGCAAGCCTTTGGGGGCTTGCCTGATCGACCGCGGGCTACTTTCGAACCATCAGTTGCAAAAAGCCCTGCACCTGCAATCCAGACAAAATGTTGCACTGGGCGAAATCCTGGTCGGCGAAGGCTGGGTAGATCGGTCCGAGGTTCTGACGGCGCTGTCTGAACAAACAGGATTGCAGATCGCGGACCTGGATCTGCATCCACCAAATCCGGACCTTTGCAAAACCCGCCCCGCCAGCTTTTGGCTGGATCACAACATCATTCCCTGGATGCGCATCGGTCCCATTCTGCTGGTCGCTACCGCCAATCCCGATCAGTTCGACGCAGTTCGCAAGCAGTTGGCAAAGGAAAAGCAAACGATCATACCCGTGCTTGCCGATGCGGACCGGATCGACGACGCGATCGCCAGAATTTTCTCGGAAAGCCTTGTTGAAAAGGCTGAAACCCGTGTGGCAATAGCTCAGAGTTGCCGATCCTGGACTCGGCACTCGCGTATTGGGCCGATTGCCATAGTGCTTGGCCTCGCCACACTGTTCCTGGCGCAACCCATTCCGGGGCTGCTGGCTCTGGTCGTTTTGGCCGTAACGTCGCTTGTATTATTCCTGACATTGCGACTGGCGGGATTGCTCTCGTTTCTGTGTTACAAAGGAAAACGCCACAGTCAGACCGCCACCACGCTTCCTCTTCGACTGCCTCGCGTTTCCATTATGGTCCCTTTGTACAAAGAGCGAGAGATTGCTGGCGCTCTGATCCGCCGATTGCGACGTCTGACATATCCCAAAGCTCTTTTGGACGTCATTCTGGTTTTGGAAGAAACGGATATGGTAACCCGTGCAACCCTGGCCAAAATCGAGCTGCCCTGTTGGATCCGCACGATCGAAGTACCGGCACTAAGCGGGCTGACGACAAAACCGCGCGCGATGAACTATGCGCTGGATTTCTGCCGTGGTGACATTCTAGGCGTTTGGGATGCCGAGGACGCCCCTCTTCCCGATCAAATCGAACGCATCGTCGGACATTTCACCCAAGCCAGTGAAGACGTCGTCTGCTTGCAAGGCGTTCTGGATTATTACAACCCGCGCACCAACTGGCGGTCTCGCTGCTTTACCATCGAGTATAACAGTTGGTTTCGGGTCATCCTGCCTGGCATTGCCCGGTTGGGACTGGTGGTTCCACTTGGTGGTACAACCTTTTTCTTTCGTCGCGAAAAGCTGTTGGAACTGGGCGGTTGGGATGCCCATAATGTGACCGAAGACGCGGATCTGGGCGTCCGCCTCAGCCGCGCGGGTTATCGGACCGAGATGGTTGATACCGCCACTTTCGAAGAAGCAAACTTTCGGGCCTGGCCTTGGGTCAAACAGCGTTCACGATGGCTCAAGGGCTTTATGGTCACATATCTTGTCCACATGCGCGCGCCGATCCATCTGCTGAAAGAGCTGGGTGTGCTGCGCTTCCTTGGGCTTCAGGCGTTTTTTCTGGGCACCGTCGGACAATTCCTGCTGGCCCCGGTTTTGTGGCTGTTCTGGCTTACCACATTCGGATTGGCCAGCCCGCTGGATCCCGTCATTCCGGGCAAGGTCATGACCATACTGATAGCTCTATTCGTATTTGCAGAGATCACGAATGTGACCATCGGGATACTGGCTGTCTCTGCCCGTGAAAGACGGTTTCTGATGCCGTGGGTGCCGACAATGCCGTTGTATTTCCCCTTGGGTGTGCTGGCAGCTTACAAAGCCCTTTGGGAATTGGCTATCAACCCGTTCTTCTGGGACAAAACCCAACACGGTCAAGCTAGTGAAGAAGCCTTCGACATGTGACCGTCAGCTTTCGCGACGAACCGCATCCTGCTTGAGACGCGTCATGAAAGCGACCGAGATATGCTCTTTCAACGCACGTTCCGCGGCTTGCTCGTCACGGGCGGCAATAGCCTCGACGATGCCTTTGTGTTCACTTTGCGCGATCTCACCGCGCCCGGAAACCGCAAGCGATGTCGTTGCCATCAAGGCCATTGTACGGTGCACAAGGTTCAGCTGTTGCACCAAATAGCGGTTGTGCGAGGCCAGATGGATCTGTTCGTGAAACCGCCGGTTCGCCCGAGACAGGGCGTTTGGATTGTCCACCAGCGCATCATCTTCGGCAACCATTTCCTGCAGCACCTTGATCTCTTCCTCGGTCGCGTGCTTGGCGGCCAAACTTGCAGCGAGACCTTCAAGTTCACGGCGAACGACATATAGCTCTGCCATCTGATTGTGGTCCAATGAGGCCACAATCAGCGAACGCCCGTCGCGTTCAAGCAAGGATTGGGTCTCTAACCGCTGCAACGCCTCGCGGATTGGCGTGCGCGAAACACCGAACCTTTCGGCCAGCTCGCTTTCGACCAGCCTGTCACCGGGCTTGTAGATGCCCACATCAATCGCTTCGAGAATAAGGCTGTAGGCGTCGCTGTTGGACTGCTTGGATTGGGGCATCTTTTGTTTTTCTCCTCGTTCGGACATGTCTATCCGTCTGCAGTGCGCACAATCAAGTACTGCATTGAAAACCTGCGCTGCGCGGCTTAAACGGCAGGCATGGTCAAACCTGCCTTCAGCCATGTCTCCCAATGGGTGTTCGATCTGGACAACACCCTGTACCCGCCGCATATGCGCCTGTTCGATCAGATCGAGGTGCTGATGACGGATTATGTGGTCCAGGCCATCGGCGTCGACCGGGCCGAGGCCGACCGGCTGCGATCCCATTACTGGCGCGAATATGGCACCACGCTGGCCGGGCTGATGGCCGAACATGATCTGGATCCCGACCCTTACCTGCATGCCGTGCATCAGGTGGATATGAGCCATATGGACCCGGACGTGGATCTGGCGGCACATATTCGTGCTCTGCCCGGGCGCCGCATTGTCTATACCAATGGCAGCGCGCCCTATGCCGAACGCGTCCTTGCGGCGCGTGGCCTCAGCGGTTTGTTCGATGCCATCTATGGGGTTGAGCATGCGGGATACCGTCCTAAACCCGAAAAGGCCGCATTCCAGGCCATCTTTGCGCAAGACGGAATCAAGGCAGAAAAAGCGGCCATGTTCGAAGACGATCCGCGCAATCTGGCGGCCCCGCATGAGATGGGGATGCGCACGGTTCATGTCGCGCCCGAACCGCACATGGCCGATCACATCCACCATCATACAGACGACCTGACCGCCTTTCTGGCCCGCCTGCGATAGGCTGTCACACTGCGACGATCTGCACTTACTGCGACCCGGGCGCCGCCCCTATATCCCAACTGCGACGAACAGAACGGAGACCCAGATGTCCGCAATCGAAATGCCCCCGCGCTCACCCATCTGGCAGCGCCTGCTATTTGCTGTTCCCCTGTTTGGCTGGATGGCGCGCGATGCGGCCGATGCAGATGGGGACGACTGGTATTACACCGCTGCCGCCATCTTCAGCATGTGGGGCTGTTCGGTGATGCTGTTTGGCTTGCCGGGCCTGTATATCCCCGCCGTCGTGATGGTGCCCGTGATATTCCTAATCCTCATCCTGATCTCGCGCGGCTGACCTGCGAGACAGGATGTCACTTGGCGCAGGCAGCGGAACCGCTCTAGGGTCGGCTCAGAACCAAAGAGGGCGCCATGAACGACCAGTGCGACATCCTGATTTCCGGCGGCGGAATTGCCGGTTTGACCGCAGCGGCGGCCTTTGGCGCGGCTGAGTTCAATGTGGTCTGCGTTGATCCCACCCCTCCTGTGACCCAGCGGGACGTGGACGGATCGGATTTACGGACTACCGCGTTTTTGCAACCAGCCCACGGTCTTTTGGAACAATGCGGGCTGTGGGAAAAACTCGACGCGCATGCCGCCCCTCTTCAGATCATGCGGATTGTGGATGCAGGCGGAGATGTGCCCGAGCCGCGCGTGGTGCGCGACTTCAATGCCGCGGATATCTCGGATCAGCCCTTTGGTTGGAACCTGCCAAACTGGCTCTTGCGGCGCGAAATGGTGGCCCGTCTCGCTGAACTGCCCAATGTCGATTTTCGCCCCGGAACGGGCACGGTCAGCTTGTTCACCCGTACAGCCGAAGCCCGCGTTGGCCTGAGCGACGGGACGCGCATCCGCTGTCAACTGGTGATCGCCGCAGATGGTCGCAACTCGCCCATGCGAGAGGCCGCCGGGATCAACGTGCACACCACGCGCTATGGACAAAAGGCGTTGGCCTTCGCGGTTACACACTCGATCCCGCATCAGAACGTCTCGACCGAGATTCACAGGTCCGGCGGCCCGTTCACGCTCGTTCCCCTGCCCGACTGGCAGAGTCAGCCCTCGTCCGCGATTGTTTGGATGGAGCGTGGCCCGCGCGCAGTAGAGCTGTTGAACACCGATCCGGAAAGCTTTGAAGCGCTGATGACCGAACGGTCCTGCGGGTTGTTCGGTCCGTTGAAACTGGCTTCACGCCGAACAATCTGGCCGATCATCAGCCAATCGGCAGAGCGCCTTTCGGGCGAACGCGTGGCCCTGATGGCCGAAGCCGCCCATGTCGTGCCCCCCATCGGTGCGCAGGGGCTGAACATGTCCTTGGGTGATCTGCGATGCCTGCTGGATTTGGCACAGGCCCGTCCCGAGGGCCTGGGTGACGCGCAGATGTTGGATGCCTATCACAAAGCGCGTCATGCCGAGATCGAGGCCCGGGTCAAGGGTATCGACTTGCTGAACCGCGCCTCGATGATCGAAGCGCGGCCTTTACGGGACATACGTGCAATGGGGTTGAACGCGCTGTACTCGCTGCCGACCGTGCGCAAGACGCTGATGCAGATGGGCCTCGGCGTCCGCTAAAGCCCGATGGTCACAAAACCTGGTCCAGCACGCGCTTTAGACGCGCGATTGTGCCGTCAACATCGTACAGCTTGTCCAGACCGAACAGGCCCAGACGGAAGGTGCTGAACCCGTCTGGCTCATCACATTGCAAGGGTACACCAGCAGCGATCTGCATGCCCAAGGCGGCGAATTTGCTGCCGTTCTGGATATTGGGATCCGAGGTATAGCTGACCACCACACCCGGCGCACCAAACCCATCGGCAGCGACAGAAACAATGCCCTTCTCCTTCAGCATTGCCCGTACACCGTCCCCCAATGCCCGCTGGGCGTCACGCAGTTTGTCAAAGCCATAGTCTCGAGTCTCAGCCATCGTGTCGCGGAAGGCTTTCAGCGCATCTGTTGGCATCGTGGCGTGATAGGCGTGACCGCCATTTTCATAGGCTTGCATGATCTGACGCCATTTCTTCAGGTCGACGGCAAAACTGTCCGAAGTCGTCTCCTCCAGCCTTGCCTCAGCCTGTTCGGACAGCATGACAAGACCCGCACAAGGCGATGCGCTCCACCCTTTCTGAGGGGCCGAGATCAGGACATCCACACCCGTCGCCTTCATGTCCACCCATGCGCAGCCCGAAGCGATGCAATCCAGAACCATCAGCGCCCCAACCTCGTGGGCTGCGGCTGCCATCGCCGAAATATAGTCGTCGGGCAGAATGACCCCGGCCGCCGTTTCGACATGCGGCGCAAAGACCACATCCGGGCGCCCATCGCGGATCGTTTCGATGACTTCCTCGATCGGAGCAGGCGCAAATGGGGACGTTGCAGAGTTGCCGGTCTGGCGCGCCTTCAGAACTGTTGCCGACGCCGTCAACCCACCGGACTCGATGATCTGGCTCCACCGATAGGAAAACCAGCCATTCCTGACCACCAGAACGTTGGCATTGCGGGCAAACTGGCGCGCGACTGCTTCCATAGCGTAGGTACCACCGCCCGGGATAACGACCACACCGTCAGCGTTGTAAACGCCTTTCAGCATCTCAGAGATGTCGCGCATCACATGCTGAAACTGAACCGACATGTGATTAAGCGAGCGATCGGTGAAGACGACCGAAAACTCCTCTAACCCATTGGGGTCAATATTGTCCAAAAGCGGGGGCATTGGTATTCCTTTCAAATTCCACGAAACGAGCGGGTGTTCGCAACTTCGCTCACTGCCTCTCAGTTACTACTGAAAATTGACCCAACGGAACCCGGTTTCCTAAGAAAATTTTAACGCCTCAAAGGCCTTATCGACAACTAATGACGCCAAACAGTGTCAGCAACCCTTTACACCCCTACGTGTTTCTGACCAGATACATACACTTTGGAGAAGAAAGGTATTTTCACTCGTGACTGCGCATAAGCGGATCAGTTTTCAGTTTGTACGTGACGAAGTAAAACGACGAATAGAAACCAGAGTTTGGCCACAGGGGTCGGTGCTGCCGACAGAAACCCAGTTGGCAGAAGAATTTAATTGTGCCCGTGCCACGGTAAATCGTGCTTTGCGGGAACTGGCAGATCAGGGCTTCGTTGAAAGAAAACGTAAAAGCGGAACGCGGGTCAAAAAAGAACCCAGCAAACACGCAAAACTGGAGTTTTCCCTGACCCGACTGGATGTCGAGGGGCAGAACTCCACCTATCGTTATGCGCTGGTCGAGCGTAATATCGTCTCCAGCCCCGGATGGCTTGCCTCTCAGTTAAGCGTCTCGCAAGAAGCGCGTGTTTTGCACATTGTCTGCATGCACTATGCAGACAACCGGCCGTTTCAACTGGAAGAGCGCTGGATCAATATCGACGCAGTTCCAGAAGTGGAACATGCTGACCTCGACACCAAAGGCCCGCATGAGTGGCTGTTGCACGCCGCCCCCTTCACCGATGCTGAAGTCGCCTTTTGCGCGATTTCGGCAGATGGACGCCTGGCTGAATTCATGGGGACAACCTCGGGTACGTCCATGATCCAATTAGAGCGCACGACATGGAAAGACGGGCAGCCAATTACCTTTGCGCGCATGACACATCATCCCGGATATTACATCCGTACCAGGTACTGAAACGGGCCTAGCCGATAGGTCCGGGTAGCCTCTCTTCGCTCAGTAATACATTGGCTTCGACATCTCCGGCCCCGGGCAAAGTCATTATCCGGCGGCGCAGAACACGTTCAAAGTCCGAGAGATCCCGTGCCACGACGCGCAAACGGTAATCATAGAGGCCCAACACATGTTCAACGGTTTGAACCTCGGGGATCGCACTGACGGCGCGTTCGAAATCTTCAAGGCTGACCTGACCTTTCCGCGCTAACTTGACCCCCAGAAAAACTGTCACCCCAAACCCCAACGCTTCTGCATTCAAACGCAGGTGGCGCCCCTTTATGATCCCCGTCGTTTCAAGCCTCCGGATACGGCGCCACATCGCGGGCTGAGACAGGCCGAATTTACGCCCCAAGGCACCCGCGCTTTGCGTTGCATCCTGGATCAGAGCGCGCAGAATTTTGCGGTCGAGCTCATCCAATTCGGTCATAGCGGCAGCACCTCGTCGCTTTTGACCCGCGCGATATGCATCAATGCCTCGATATCTGCGATATGCGGTAAAGTCAGGATACGGTCACGATACAGCTGCTGGTAATGTGCCATATCCTTGGCAAGCACAGATAAGCGCACATCCACACGGCCCAAAAAGGTCTGAATCTCGATCACCTCGGGAACCTCACGCGCGACACCCATGAACTCGTCGAATGCACGCGGTTGGGTCTTATCCAGCGTCACCCGCAATGAAACCTCGACTGCATATCCCAATGCGGCCCAGTCAATGATCGCCTCTTGGGCTTGAATAATCCCGGCCTCTTGCATTTTTTCGATACGCCGCCAGCAGACACTTGTGCTGATGCGACAAAGCTCGGCCAGCTCAGCGGTTGTCAGCGTCGGGTCGGCCTGGAAATGACGCAGAAGCCTGCGGTCAACATCATCAAGCATGATTTTTTCTTTATTGCTATACTTCAAGAATAGATACTCGAGTTATCCTTGATAATTCAAGGGTAACAGTATCGCTATCCTTGGAAAATCGCCTTAAAACCCACAGCAATCGAAACAGAAAGGACCAGCATCATGCGCGTCTATTACGATCGCGATTGCGACATCAACCTGATCAAAGACAAAAAGGTGGCCATCCTGGGTTATGGCAGCCAGGGTCATGCACACGCGCTGAACCTGCGCGACTCGGGCGCGAAGAATCTGGTCGTTGCCCTGCGCGAAGGCTCGCCTTCGGCTAGGAAAGCCGAAGCCGAAGGCCTGGCGGTCATGGGCATTGCAGAAGCGGCAGCCTGGTGTGATGTCATCATGTTCACCATGCCCGATGAATTGCAGGCCGAAACTTACAAGAAATACGTGCATGACAACATCAAGCCGGGTGCTGCGATTGCGTTCGCCCACGGCCTGAATGTTCACTTTGGCCTGATCGAACCGAAAGCAGGCGTAGACGTCATCATGATGGCCCCCAAAGGCCCCGGCCACACCGTCCGTGGTGAATATACCAAAGGTGGCGGCGTTCCCTGCCTTGTGGCTGTTGACACTGACGCAACCGGCAAAGCGCTGGAAATAGGTCTGTCCTATTGCTCGGCCATCGGTGGCGGCCGTTCGGGCATCATCGAGACCAACTTCCGCGAAGAATGCGAAACCGACCTATTCGGTGAACAGGCGGTTCTGTGTGGTGGTATCGTCGAGCTGATCCGCTGCGGCTTTGAAACTCTGGTCGAGGCTGGTTATGCACCCGAAATGGCCTATTTCGAGTGTCTGCACGAAACCAAGCTGATCGTGGACCTCATCTATGAAGGCGGAATCGCCAACATGGATTACTCGATCTCGAACACTGCTGAATACGGTCAGTACGTCACTGGTCCGCGCATTCTGCCTTATGAGCAGACCAAGAAGGCAATGAAAGAGACCCTGTCGGACATCCAGAGCGGCAAGTTCGTACGCGACTTCATGCTGGAAAATGCTGTGGGTCAACCCACCATCAAAGCCTCGCGCCGTTCCAATGACGAGCACCAGATCGAAGTGGTCGGCAAAAAGCTGCGGGACATGATGCCCTGGATTTCGGCCGGTAAACTGGTCGATCAGGAAAAGAACTGATCCTATCGTGACGCCGCCCCCCGGGGCGGCGTCATTCATTTAATGGGCGTCAAAAATTTCTATCGACGGCCCGCCAACAATATCCACATGGGTATACATCGGGTTCGAATGCTGCTCGAACCGCACCGGCTTGTCGACAACCACCGAGGGCCATTTCCCGGGCTTCTGACAGAGGAAGATGTTGAGCAGCAAATGGCTGGGATTGATCCCCTGCGGATTGGCGATAACCAACATGGGCTCGACCCCTGGATTACCAACCGTGACAATGCCCGTCACAATCAACCTAGCGGGCCCCGGAGGCATCTTGTTGTTCCAAGCATACCAATCTCGTGAAGCCACATCGTCTCCGGGCTGGCAAACAGCATTCACTTCTTTGTAGTCCATAATTTGTCTCCAAATTCTTTTTCCAATACCCCTACAATACCACACTCGCAGCTAATTGTGACGAAGCAGGCAATACCATGAGCGAACCCTCTGAAATCACCAACAAAAACTGGCTTATGGTCGCTGTACTTGGCTTCATCTGGGGCGGCACATTTATGGTCGTAGCCATCGCACTCGAAGGGTACGGGCCCGTCACAGTAGCAACAGCGCGCACGACTCTGGGCGCGCTGACCCTTATACTGCTGATGGGGGCGACGGGTCGCAAATTGCCAACATCCACGCGGGGCCTTTGGCCCTCAATCATCGTGATCGGCATTCTGTCGACGGCCCTACCTTTTTTGCTTCTCAGCTGGGGCCAGCAATATGTTCCGTCCGCCTTTGCGGGCCTTTCGATGGCGGCCATCCCGTTGATGGTGTTGCCACTGGCACATTTCTTTTCGGATGAGCCCCTCAACGCGCGGCGTTTTGTTGGCGTATCACTTGGATTTGCAGGCGCGCTGGTGCTGATTGGCCCTGGCCTTGCACAGCTTGGTCAAGGTGCGGAACCACTGGCACAGCTGGCCTGTATTGGTGCTGCACTGTGCTATTCCTGCGCTTCTATATTCACGCGCAGATGCCCCCCGGTCGATCCGGTTGTTCTGGCTGCGCTCACTTTGCTGGTCGGCGCGGCGATCTTGTTGCCCATCATGCTGGTAACCGAAGGGGTGCCAAATTGGCATGGCGCACGGCCTAGCCTCGCCATAATCGCATTGGGCCTTGTTCCGACCGCCTTTGCCACGTTGTTGCGCGTCTCGATTATTCGCAGCGCCGGGTCTGTTTTTCTGACGCTGGTCAACTACCAGGTTCCGATATGGTCGATGGTATTTGGCGCGTGGATTCTGTCCGAGGCATTGCCGATACGGTTTTACGTTGCTCTGGCGATGATCCTGACCGGGCTAGCGATCAGCCAGTGGTTCAGCCTGCGCAGAATGCTTGCCGGTCGCTAACCTGCAACCGCCGCGACCTCAGCAACGATACTGTCAACGACTTGGGCCAACAGCTGATCATCTTCACACTCCGCCATGACGCGGATCAGAGGTTCAGTGCCGGATTTACGGATCAGTAATCGGCCTTTTCCTTTCAGACGCTCTTCGGCATCCGAGATTGCGGCTTTCACACCAGTTGTTTCCAGCGGGGCCTGCCCCTCGCCATAGCGCACGTTCTTCAACAGTTGCGGTACTGTTTCGAACTGAACCGACAGTTCGGATGCGTTGCGCCCGGAATGTACCATTTCAGCCAGGAAATGCAGGCCCGCCATGAGGCCATCGCCTGTGGTGGCATAATCGCTCATGACGATGTGGCCAGATTGTTCACCACCCAGGTTGAAATCTCCTTCACGCATCCGCTCGACTACATAGCGGTCGCCTACGGCCGTTCTTTCAAGCCTGAGCCCCTGCGAACCGAGATGGCGTTCGAGACCAAGGTTGGACATGACTGTCGCGACCAAAGCGCCGCCGCGCAAGCGGTCTGCCTTGGCCCAAGAGGTCGCTAACAACGCCATCAACTGATCGCCGTCGGCCACGTGTCCGTGCTCATCCACGATCACAACCCGATCGGCATCACCATCCAGGCAGATCCCGACATCGGCCCCGTGCGCCACCACTGTTTCAGCTGCAAGCTGAGGTTTGGTCGAACCGCAATTCAGGTTGATATTCTTACCGTTAGGAGATGTGCCTACAGGAATGACCTCGGCCCCAAGTTCCCACAAAACTTCGGGCGCAGTGCGGTGCGCGGCGCCATTGGCGCAATCCACCACCACTTTGAGACCGTCCAGTCTAAGATCGCGGGATAGCGAAGATTTCACCCGCTCGCCATAGCGAAACCGCGCATCGTCTACCCGGCGGGCCCGACCGATATTTTGCGCCTGCGCAGGCTTAACCCCTTCTTCGATCAGCCGTTCGATTTCAATTTCCGCCTGATCCGACAGCTTGAAGCCATCAGGCCCGAAAAACTTGATCCCGTTGTCTTCGGCGGGGTTGTGACTGGCCGAGATCATCACGCCCAGATCGGCGCGCATTGACCGCGTCATCAGGCCGACAGCCGGCGTTGGAACTGGTCCCAGCAGCAAAACATTCATCCCGGTCGAGGTCAGCCCCGCCGTCAGCGCGTTTTCCAGCATATACCCAGACAGGCGCGTATCCTTGCCAATAACAACACGGTGCACGCCGGATTGGTCACGTCGGAAGTACCGCCCAACCGCGGCCCCCATGCGCAGGGCCATCTCAGCCGTGATCGGATGCGTATTGGCGGTGCCACGCACCCCATCGGTTCCGAACAGCTTGCGCATTGGTATCTCTCCGTAAATTCTTGCTTGTTGCGACCGGATTACCGGACGGCGGCCCATAGACGCAAGGCCTGAGCGGTTTCAGCGACGTCATGAACACGAAGGATCTGCACACCCTGTGCCAATCCGGCCAGCCCCACGGCGATGGATCCCGGCGCACGGGCATCTTTGCCCGGTTCTTTGCCTATCTGACCAATAAACCCCTTTCGGGACACGCCCAGCAGGATCGGACACCCCAAACCGTGAAACAGGCTGAGATTCTGCAGAAGGATAAGATTGTGCTTTTCGGTTTTGCCAAATCCTATGCCCGGGTCGATAACGATCTGGTCCCGGCTCATGCCGAGGTCTTCAAGAAAACCAACCTGCCCATGTAGGAAGTCATAAACATCCAGCAAAACATTGTCGTAAGTCGGGTCATCCTGCATCGAACCGGGATCGCCCTGCATGTGCATCACGCAGACAGAGGCTCCGACCTGGGCACAGAACGGCGCAAGGTCCGGATCGAAGGTAAAGCCCGAGACGTCGTTGATCAGCCCTGCCCCGGCTTTCCAAGCGGCTTTGGCAACGGCGGCTTTGCGGGTATCTATGGAAATCAACGCATCGGTGGCCGACCTGATCGCCCTGATCAGCGGTTCGGTCCGGGCGATTTCCTCATCTTCAGGGACAAAGGTTGCACCCGGGCGTGTCGACTCGCCTCCGATATCGAGAATGCTGGCGTCCTGCAAGACCATGTCCCGAGCCGCAGCCTGTGCCGCCTCGACCGAGTTATGCACCCCGCCATCCGAGAAACTGTCCGGCGTGGCATTGAGGATGCCCATGATCTGGGGCCGATCCATCGCAACGCCAGAAATAGCGGCCCGTGGACGTGTCAGCCGATCCAGCACATCGCCGGGAACCTGCGCAGCCGGGAGGATGCGCGCGGCTGCGGTCCGGCTGAGGCGTTCGACATGGGTGAACCACAGCGTCTGACCGGCCAAGGCGACCGCCCCCTCGGGGCGCGCCTCACCATGTTGAACCAAAGGGCGATAGTAAGTGGTCACAGGGTCGCCTGATCCACCGGCACAGCGCGCAGCGGAGTCTGGGGTGAGTCCGGCAAGGCGCCTCCGAATACCATCAGCTCGCTCGCTTCGAATGTCGCGGCAAACCACGCCGCCAGAGCGACCGCATCCGAGGGCGCAGCCGACGGGCCGTCCACTGCATCAAGCACGATCTTGGACGGCGCCCAGACGCAAATCTGCCCGTTCTTCATGGCCCAATCCAACTCGGTCCGGGTGGAAACGACAACGCAGCGCAGGTCGCGCGCGGCCAGTACCCAGGCGTTCTGTTCAATGGCCAGCAGGTCGATCCGGCGCTGAGTCATCGCGTGACCGGTTTGCGAAACGGCCATATCCGCCGCCCCGACGCAGAGGATCAGGGGGCGTTTCCGGTTTTCCAACTGGTCAATCCAGCCGGTCAGATTGTCCGACGCGATTGCTTCGTTTGACAGGAAGGCCAAACGCGGGTGCGGACGCTCTTCCTCGACCAGCTCGTGGTGAGTTGCATCTTTACCGCGCACGATCTCAACGCCCAAAGCGCCGGGGCCACGATCCAGCTTTTCTATTCTGACAAAGGCTCTTACAGCCTGAGGTTCAAGCAGAATTCTCTCGGCAATCCGGTCCGCCAGAGTTTCCAGCAGGTTCAACCGCTCGGCCGACAGCTCAAAGGCGATGGCCTCGGTCACACGATCATAGGACAGGATGCGATCAACATCATCGTCAATAGGATCGGTCAGCGGGCGCACCTCGACAACGATATTGAAGCAGATGCGTTGCGTCGTTCCACGCTCGGCCTGAAAGGCGCCGATCTCGACCTCGACAATATGGTCACGCAGAGAGATGCGATCCAGAGGTCCCCGCGTGGCAGTCGCCTCGGACCGCTCGGACGGGTGCGCAAAGGCAAGACGGATTTCAGAACTCATGCGGTTGACCCTTTGGGCTTGGTGGACTTTTCGGACCTATTTACACATTGCAGGCCCTATAACACTGCAACAAGCGCCATTCCAGTCTTCGAATGCGGCGTCAGCTGACGCGAAACCAGCTCATCATTCCTGATGCTGAATGACCCAGCATGTGGCAGTGTAACAACCAGTCGCCTGGATTGTCAGCAATCAGCGCGATTTTACGGGTCTGACCCCGCCCTATCAGTATCGTGTCGCGCCAGGGGCCCAGCGTGCCGCCATCCAGGATGATGCGGAAATGGTGCCCATGCAGGTGCATAGCGTGGGGAAACGCTGTTTCATTGACAAACTCAATCTGATGAGCACTTCCTAATCGCGCATCCAGAAACGGCTCATCCGGTCGATCAGAATAGCCATTCAATGCCCAAAACCTCCCGAGTTGGGCCAATTCACGGCCTGATAGTTCGGTCTCGCCCATATTGGCGGAATCCAGCCAGCGCATGGCCCCGCCTTGCAGCGTCATGCGATGGATCAGTGCGTCGTCCAGCCGAACCTTAGGCATCTCATTTGCTGGCAAAGGGCGGATTCCAGTCCTGTTTGCCGCCGCCTGTCCGGCCACCGCAAGCCGAACCAGACCGAAGCTTTCACCGCGTTCTTGACTAACAAGCCCGGCAATCTGACCCTCATCACTTTGCACATCCACGATCAGATCCATCCGCTGAGCAGGTGCAAGCGGGACGTTCCCAGAAAACGGCAAAGGGTCAACCAGAGGCATTCCATCCAAAGCGACGATCCAACCTGTCAGACCATCAAGCCCCAGATCGAATATCCTGGCATTTGCCGCATTGATCAGCCGCAGCCTCAGGCGCGCGCCGCGCGCCACTGCATATTCTGGATCAAACTGGCCATTAACTGTGACGAGATTACCCAAACGCCCGGCGTGGCTGAGGTCGTGCTGGTTATCAAAATCTTCTACGATCTGCCCGGTTTCCGGGGTCAACCTCCAGTCGTCCAGGACAAGGGTCAAATCCTGATCCACATCAGGCAGATTATCTTCTTCGACAATCAATGGGCCGTAGAGGCCACGCGCAACCTGCTCCATGGATCGGTTATGGGCATGATACCAATATGTTCCCGCATCCGGGACCACAAAGTCATAGGTAAAACTGTGGCCAGGCTGAACAGCGTCCTGCGTCAGACCCGGGACTCCGTCCATTGCATTGACAATCCGAATGCCATGCCAGTGGATCGTAGCGGGTTGGGGTAAATCGTTTACCAATCTGCGCCGGACGCTTTGCCCTTTGCGCAGGCGAATTTCTGAACCGGGCACATTTCCACCAAGGGACCAAACCGAGGTCTCGGGGTACCCGTCAGGGGCCAGCTGTCGGGAGACGATCTGGGCAACCAAATCATCTATTGCGGCATGCACTGCCTTGGGCAACAGCAACATTGCTGTACCGGATTGCAAAATCTGTCTGCGTGATAACACCAATACGGGCCTCCTGGACCCGCAATCTAAACCGATTTTCGTCCCGCGCCAGTAGGGTTCCAGCGCGGGTGCGTCAATCAGTTACTCGCCGTCTGATAGTTGTGACGGTAGAAAATATGGACACCGATACGCGCGGTTTCCTTGTAGACCTTGGCCCAAGACGGGCGCACTGCGGT
Source organism: Ruegeria sp. CDSA236 (assembly GCF_059611285.1). Lineage (NCBI taxonomy): Bacteria > Pseudomonadati > Pseudomonadota > Alphaproteobacteria > Rhodobacterales > Roseobacteraceae > Ruegeria > Ruegeria sp. CDSA236. The sequence continues at coordinate 86,189 of NZ_JBXWPG010000006.1, read as the reverse complement.
CGTGTGATAATGCGTAGCCCCTTCGGTGAGCTTTTTGGCAGCCCCGTCGATGGCTGTACGCGCGACTTTCGCTACACGCTCATAGGCCTTCTTTTCACGGATCACTTCCTCTTGACCGTCACAGGTATAGGTGAACTGGCACTGGTATTTCTTACCTGTGCCCTGATTGATCACACCACACAGCGTGTCGGGAAAGCGGCTGCTGGCAACACGGTTGAGGATTACCTCCGCCACAGCAAACTGACCGCGCACGCCTTCGCCGCGCGCTTCAAAGTACAACGCCTCGGCCAGGCACTTGAACTGTTCGCCTCCGGTGGCGGTGGGTTGCTCGTCCAACCAGCTCTTGGAGTAGGACACTTCTTTCGGCTCAGGCTCCTGTCGGGGCTTGAACAAATTCAGATAATCGCGAAAATTCTGACCGGGCAGTTCGCTACGGGCGACCAGCTCACGTTTCGCAGTATCGGTTGCTTCCCTCTCAGCGAAGGACACACTAGGCAGCATGGTTGTCGCCATAACGGCAACAGCCAGAATATATCTTAGCATCAGATAACCTCGCACAGGCACATTCTGCGCCATACCCTCCCCCGGCGGGCGCGATGAGGCTCATACCGAATTGAATCGGAAACGTCCAGATCAGAAGAAGATGCAAGTGGAAAATCGCCGTAACGTCAAAATAAGTTGACGACGGCTACCTTCTTTTCCCACTAATCCTTGGGTCGGCAGTTACTGTCAACCCCCAAGTCTGGACGAAATCGCCAGTTGAGCGGCAGCCAGCCGAGCGACAGGTACCCGGAAGGGTGAACATGACACATAGTCGAACCCCAAATCCCGACAAATTGCGATTGATTCGGGGTTTCCGCCATGTTCGCCACAGACCGACAGGGTCACGTCCGGCTGAACCCGGCGTCCGCGTTCAGACCCCAGCTTCAGCAATTCCCCTACACCATCGGGATCTAGCACGTGGAACGGGTCCTCGGCAAAAACACCCTGACGCACATAAGCAGACATGAAACGACCAGCGTCATCACGAGACAATCCGTAGGTCATTTGGGTCAAATCATTGGTGCCGAAGCTAAGGAACGCAGTTTGTGGAGCGATTTCGTCCGCCCGCAGGCAGGCACGCGGCGTTTCCACCATGACCCCCAGCCGATATTCGAACTCTTGCCCTCGTTCAGCGGCTACCGATGCCGCAACCGTGTCTATCCGAGATTTGACAAGCTCAACCTCGCGCTTGGCCGAAACCAGCGGTATCATCACCTCGGGGACCACCAGAGCGCCCTCTTTGCTGGCCTCAAGCGTCGCCTCAAAGATTGCTCGGGCCTGCATATCATAGATTTCCGGCACCGTGATGCCCAGCCTGACGCCGCGCAATCCCAACATCGGATTGTATTCGGTCATCTCGGCGACACGGCGTTCCACATCTGAAACCGGCAGATCAAGTGCCTCTGCTAATTCACGCTGGCCACTGCGAGTCGTGGGCAGGAACTCATGCAACGGCGGATCGAACAGGCGGATACAGACCGGTTGACCTTCCATAATTCGAAAAAGTTGCACGAAATCTGCGCGTTGCATCGGAAGCAGACGTTCCAGAACCGCCGCACGACCGGAAGAGGTTTGGGCAAAGATCATTTCGCGCATCACGATCAGGCGGCCGGGATCAAAGAACATATGTTCCGTCCGGCACAAGCCGATCCCTTGTGCCGAAAAGTTCCGAGCGGTCTGCGCATCCGCAGGCGTATCGGCATTGGCGCGGATCTCAATATCACGTTCGGCGTCTGCCCAGCTCATAAGCGTCTGAAAACAATCGTCTAGCGCCGCCTCAAGCATCGCGGGCTGCCCCGCCAGAACCTGCCCCGAAGTTCCGTCTATCGTCAGCTTGTCGCCCGTTTTGAAAACGCGGCCATCCTGAGCTGTCAACATCTTCTCTTTGGTCTGAAACCGCATTTCAGAGGCGCCAACGATGCAAGGCAGGCCCAAGCCGCGACCGATCACGGCCGCATGGCTGGTCATCCCACCCTTTTCGGTCAGAACAGCCACTGCGGCGTGCATTCCCCGGACATCTTCCGGGGACGTCTCTCGGCGCACCAGAATACAGGGCTCGCCCCGCGCGGCACTGGCCTGCGCCTCGGCCGCAGTAAACACAAGCTTTCCGGTTGCCGCCCCTGGACTGGCTGCAATGCCTGTGGTCAGCACATCGCGGCGCGCGTCGGGGTGAACCTGCCGGTGCAGCAACTCGTTCAGAGAATGCGGATCGACCCGCATCACCGCCTCTTGCTGAGGAATGATGCCATCCTCGGCCAACCGAACAGCAATCCGCATGGCGGCACGGGCACTGCGCTGCACGCGCACACCGTCCAGAATGTGAACGTGCCCATTTTCGATGACGAATTCGACCTGCATTTCCTCACGCAGCTTTTCGCGCATGATTGCAGCATGTGCCTTGAGTTCCGCGAATGCCTTGGGCGCAACTTCCTCAAGCGACTTACCACGCGGATCCTTTTCCAGATACAGCGCCGCGACCCCCTCGCCCAACGCGTCCCGCCCCTGGCTTTGGCTGAGGTAACGACCGGTTATCTGCTGCAGCCCTGTTGTCGGATCAATCAGTTGCAGAACGCCGGACCCGCATTCACCCTGCCCCACACCCGGGACCATCTCCTGAATGACCAGGCCCAGACCTGCATCCGCTGGCGCACCTTTTGCCTGGCGTAACAGCCGGGCTGAGGTTCCATCCCAAGCCCGCGCCATCGAACGCAGAACCGCGACCAGCTGCTCACCACGATCCTGTGGGAAGGGCTCGTCGGTCTCATCCTCATAGGCCCGCAACGACTGGCGCAAACCTTCCAGCCCATCGGCCTCGATGTCGTCAAACACATCCGCATCCAGACGCGCCACATGAATGGCATAGCTTTGAACAAAGCGCAGCGACAGTGCAGCCGCGGCCTCGTTCCCCATCTCGTCTGACAGATCCACATAGCGCGCATCATTCATACCGATGTTGAGGATTGCCCCAGGCCCGCCCCAATCGGGGTCCTCGGAACTTGGACGAACACATAGCAGCGCCGCCTCGTCGAACTGTTCGAGAATGGCCGCAATGTCGGGCACCTGCCCGTCGGCGATCCGCTGCACTGCATCAAAGGACAATGCAACCGTTCGTGGTACGGGAAAATCCAGCCGAACCAGGCGCTGCAGGCATTTCGCGCGCCCGCCATGAGTATTCGCCGCTACGGGCGCTTCGGCTGTGATCAGAGTGGTATGCGGATTATTCTGCACTGCGGCACCTTTTGATTTCACCGCAGCATAAGCGCCTGCGCCCGTGGCGCAAGAGCGTTAACCTTCGATTCGGGCCAGATCGGCCACGCTGGAACAGACCTTCCTGATCTGGCTGAGCAGGTTCAGACGGTTGCGGCGCAGGATGTCATTGTCAGTATTGACCTGCACATCCTCAAAGAACGCATCCACCGGCCCGCGCAGCGCGGCCATGGCTGTCATCGCGGCCGGGAAATCCTCGGACGCCAGTGCTGTATCGATCTGCACCTGCGCCTGATCCAATGCGGCAAACAGAGCCTTTTCGCTGTCCGTTTCGGCAAATTTTACATCCGCGCCATAAGAGTATTCCACCCCGTCCTTTTCCTCGGCCTGGGTCAGGATGTTATTGGCCCGCTTGAACCCCTGCACGAGGTTTTCGCCATCCTCGGTCGCAATCACCGCGTTCAGCGCGCGAGCGCGTTTGACCAGCAGGTTGAGGTCGTCATTGCCGTCCATAGCGATACAGGCGTCGATGATGTCGTGGCGGATGCCCTCGTCGCGGAGGAAGACCTTGAGGCGGTCGTGGAAGAAGGAGAGGAGGTCATCTGAAAATGATGCCACTTCGTCATCCAACACCCAATCAACTAAACCTTCGCTAACGGCGTCCTTTAGAATTTGGTTTAGCTGAACAGCATTGTATCGTTTCTTATCCAACGCATCGCCATGCTTCTCTAAAAAGCTAGCAGAAAAATTATCTCTATAGCGATGAATAACTAACAGCAAATAAGGTTGATGGCTAACTACTCGCTTGGAAAGCCCCAAGGCGATCCCTTTTCGAATTGCACCTAGCCAATTGTGACGAATCTCATTCTCTAATACCAACCGAATAACACCCAACGCCGCGCGACGCAGGGCAAACGGGTCCTTCGACCCGGTCGGCTTCTCATCAATCACCCAGAATCCGGTCAGCGTGTCCAACTTGTCGGCCAGCGCCACGGTCACCGACAGCGGCGCTGTCGGAACGTAATCTGACGGGCCCAGCGGCGAGTAGTGCTCTTGCGCCACGGCGGCTACGGCAGCGTCTTTGCCCGCCTCCGCAATATAGTACCGCCCCATAAGCCCCTGAAGTTCGGGAAATTCATAGACCATCTCGGAACTCAGATCGGCCTTAGCCAAACGCGCGGCTATGTCAGCCTGATCGGCATCTGCTCCGACCACTGGAGCCAGTTCGCGGGCTAGTGCTGCGATGCGGTCGATCCGTTCCGCCTGTGTGCCCAGTTTGTTGTGGAAGGTCACGTTCTCTAATGCGCGGGTCCATTGGGTCATATCCGACTTGGCAACGCGCAGGTCATTCTCCCAAAAGAACTTGGCATCCGCCAGACGGGCCGACAGCACCTTCTGGTTCCCCGCCAGAATGGTCGCGCCATTATCGGCGGTCTCGCGGTTGGCGACGGTGATAAAGCGTTCAATCCGGCCGGTTTTGGGGTTCTTCACAGAAAAGAATTTCTGGTGTTCCTTCATCGAGGTCTGCAGCACCTCGGGCGGCAGTTCCAGGAATTCCTCGTCGATCTGCCCCATGAGCACCACGGGCCATTCGACCAGCCCGGCGACCTCGGCCAGCAGGCCCTTGTCATCGACCACTTCCAGACCGGCGGCAAACGCCATGTTCTGCGCGTCGTTCCAGATGTGTTCGGCGCGTTCCTCAGGCGATAGCACAACAAAGGCGCGTTTCAGCTTGGCGGCATAATCCTCGAACGACGTGACAGAAAACCGGTTCGGGGCCATAAAACGGTGGCCCTCGGTCGTGTCGCCGGATTTGATCCCTTCGACCTCAAGAGGCACGACCTGCGCGCCTGCCTCATCGCTGAGGAGGCACAGGATCGAATGCAGCGGACGTACCCAGCGCATCGGTCCACTGCCCCAGCGCATCGACTTGGGCCAGGGGAAGTTCCTAATGGTCGCCTCAAGCACGTCGGCCACGATATCAGCCGCCGGGCGACCAGGCTTTTCGATCATCGCGAAATAGACCGCACCTTTGGGCGTTTCACGCTCTTCCAACTGATCGCGGGTCAGGCCGGCGCCGCGCAGGAAGCCTTCGATGGCCTTATCGGGTGCGCCCACTTTCGGGCCTTTGCGTTCCTCGCGGATGGACGGGCTTTCGGCCAGCAAGCCTTCGACCGCCAAAGTCAGACGACGGGGCGTGGTCAGAGAGGCGGCCCCGGCATAGGTCAGACCGGCCTCGACCAGACCATCGGTGATCCGCTTTTTCAGGTCTTCACCGGCACGGGTTTGCATGCGTGCAGGGATTTCCTCGGAAAACAGTTCGATCAGCAGGTCGGGCATAGTCGGTCCTTAGAAATTGACGATCGTCTGGATGACGATGGCATTAGCGATATCCACAAAAAAGGCGGATACAAGGGGCAGTACGATAAAGGCAATAGGTGAAGGGCCATATCGCTTGGTTACAGCGGTCATATTGGCAATGGCGGTCGGAGTTGCGCCCAGCGCAAACCCACCGAACCCGGCGGCCAGAACTGCAGCGCGATATCCTGACCCCATCACCGGAAACAACACGTAGATAACGAAGATTACCGTAAAAGCGGTTTGTGCCGCCAGTACGACCAAAATGGTCACACCAAGTTCCGCAATCGTCCACAACTGCAGGCTCATCAGCGACATGGCCAGAAAGGTACCCAACGCAAGCTCTGAAACCAGCCCAAGCGCGGATGTGCGGCTGACGGGAACTGCATTTGGCCGCAACCAGCTGCGCAGGTTGCCGATCAAAATGGCAATGATCAGACAAGGTACAAACAGGGGAAGTTTCAGGCCGGCCTCTGCGATCAGGACATTCACACCGTAGCCAACGATAATGGCAAGATGGAGGTACAGCATGACCCGCATCAGTCCAAGCGGCGTAATATCGGGATAACGCTGTTCTTCGGTTGCGACACCAACTGTCAGTTCTTCGTTGGGGCGGTCGGGGGTCAGATTATAGCGTTCGACAAGATACTTGGCCACAGGACCGCCAACCACCGCGGCCAACACCAGACCCAATGTCGCCACTGCGACCCCCAACTCGGTCGCGCCTTCCAACCCAGTTACGGCACCAACGTCCGGCGCCCATGCGATGGCGGTTCCATGCCCTCCGATCAGGGCAGCTGATCCGAATAACACTCCGGATTGGGCAGGAAAGCCAAATGCAACCGCCCCGACGGCACCAATGCCGTTTTGCATGATAATGGTGATCAGTGTCAGAACCAACAGCAAGAACAGAGGTTTGCCGCCGGTAAGCAGATCCAGGAACCGGGCATTCAGGCCGATTGCCGCAAAAAACAGCACCAGCATGTAATCCCGCGTGGCCATCTCAAAATCGAATGAGATGCCTGTGGCCATGTATAATCCCAACATCACCAGCGCTGCGACCAACCCGCCGCTGACCGGTTCGGGTATGTTGAAGCGCTGAAGCAGCTTCACCTGCGTGTTCAACTCCGCCCCCAAAAGATATACAGCCAGACCCAACGTGGCGGCGATCATATCCGGGATGAGATAAGTCATTGCCCCGTTTCCGGTTGCTGCGGGCATTCCTCTCCGACGACCGTGCCGTCATAGGCCTTTTCCCCGCAGTTGTTCAGCGCGTGCCAAACATAGCCTTTTCCATCCTGGGTTACAGCGACGATCCGGTCCACGCCAAAGTGTATATTCTTAGCCCCGATAAAGGCCTGCGCCTGACCGGTCTGCAACGCGTTGGCAATCTCGATGGCATCGTAGCACTCAAACCATCCGGGCGCCGTCAACGGTTCGGGGTCATTGGCGGTCTGATAACCAGCCAGATCTGCTGGCGTCAGGTCAGTTTCAAAGCAGGCGCGGTATCGAATCGGAGAGCTGTCCGCATCAATCGCCTGAAAGTCCGTATAGGCGATGGTCTCGGGCTCATCTGCGCCGATTGCTAGCAAACGGACATCCTGTCCCGGCTTTGAGACCACTTCATAATAAAAGCCGTAAACTTGGAGATAGTACATGGCCCCACCAGCTAGAACAGCCGACCCAAGAAGGAGAATAGCAAGTAGTTTTCCGGTCATCGTTCGAGCATCCTATTCACGTGGCCTCTTTCATTGAGGTCAAAAATGGGCCAGTTTCCAACCTGATACAGGCTGACATTAGGGTAATGAAAATGGACACGACTCTCGCCGCAGGTTTTTTCGGCGCGCTTTTTGCGATCATGAACCCGATCACCAACTTGCCCGTTTTTCTGAGCGTGACTGATGGTCTGACCCCCGCAGATCAACGCAAGGTTGCGGTGAAAACCGTCACCTACTGTCTGATCCTGGGCGGTGCTTTTGCAGCCATTGGCAGCAAGACATTGGGACTGTTCGGCATCAGCGTCAATGATCTGCGCGTTGCGGGCGGTCTTGTTGTCCTGATGATCGGCCTGAACATGCTGAGCGGCACCGAGAGCACGGCGCATCACGGAACCGAAGGCGAAAAGAAATCTTATCCCGAGCCCGACACCGTCGCCTTTTATCCGTTGGCCTTTCCCATCCTCGTTGGGCCTGGCACAATCACAACGTTGATCCTCTATGCACATCAAATGTCCAAACCTATGGACGTCATACTCTATGCGGGCGTTTTTCTGGCAGTGCTGTTTTTGCTGTTCGTCACATTCTGGAACGCCGCGGCGCTGTCCAAGCGGCTTTCGGACAACGCTCGGGTGATCATGAGCCGCTTTATGGGTATGATCCTGTCTGCCATCGCAATCAGCATGATCGCGGACGGACTTAAAGTTCTGCTTCCCGGTTTGGCGTAACTGCCGCATCAGACCTCGTACCCGGCGGCATCGGTCTGAACGAAGGCGTCGGCGCATTGCTTTGCCAAGGTCCGCACGCGCCCAATATAGGCCTGCCGTTCCGTCACCGAGATCACGCCACGCGCATCCAACAGGTTAAAGATATGTGATGCCTTGATGCACTGATCATAGGCCGGGTGCGCCATTACGATACGCTTACCGGTTTTTGGATCGTCATGCTCTTGCGCCAGAATATTGGCGCATTCGGACTCGGCCTCTTCGAAATGGCGCAGTAGGACTTCGGTGTTGGCCACGTCAAAGTTCCAGCGGGCATATTCTTCTTCGGTCTGCTTGAATATGTCACCATAGGTCAGCGGGCTGGGTGACTGCGGATCGTTGAAGGGCATGTCCATCACGTGATCAACACCCAGCACATACATCGCCAGCCGCTCCAACCCATAGGTCAATTCACCTGAAACCGGCGCGCAGTCATGGCCTCCGACCTGTTGGAAATAGGTGAACTGGCTGACTTCCATGCCGTCGCACCAGACCTCCCAGCCCAGGCCCCAGGCGCCCAGCGTTGGGCTTTCCCAGTCATCCTCGACAAACCGGATGTCATGCAGGTCCATGTCGATGCCGATTGCCTCAAGGCTGCCCAGATACAACGCCTGCAGGTCCGGCGGGCTAGGCTTGATCAACACCTGATACTGGTAATAGTGCTGCAAGCGATTGGGGTTCTCGCCATAACGCCCATCTGTTGGGCGGCGCGAGGGTTGCACATAAGCTGCGGCCCAGGACTTGGACCCCAAAGCGCGCAAAGTAGTCGCTGGATGGAATGTCCCTGCCCCGACCTCCATGTCATAGGGCTGCAGAATGGCGCAGCCTTTTGACGCCCAATAGGTCTGAAGGCGCAGGATGATCTCCTGAAAAGAGCGAGGTGCGTTGGACTTAACGGTCATCACATTCCCTTTGGACGCCATTGCGCCCTGTTCCGGTGGGTTTTGCCCTTCCTATGCAAGGGGCCAAGGGGCGTCAACGGGACAGTGTGCCCGGGAAGCCACTGAGCGGCCAAACTGGAAATTCCCCGTATTCCAGGCATGGTGTTTCAACCCGCATATCGCGTACTCTTCATCGCAGAAAAACACCGCGGACACAGGCACACAATGAGACGCATACTAACGGTAATTTCAGTTCTTTTTCTTTTCGGCGTGCGGGCATCATTTGCGCAGCAAGACGGAGGTGTTTGGGTCCAGGTCGAGGCGCAGCCTTCGCTGCGTGAAGCTCAGGAACGCGCACAAGCCTATTCTGGCGCGTTGCCAGACGTGAATGGATTTCGCCTGAATTCGGGCTGGTATGCCATTGTGATCGGCCCGTATCTGCGCGGCGATGCCGAGCAAGTTCTGCGGGTGTACCGCGCAGAGGGGCAAATTCCAGCCGACAGCTTTATCGCCTTCTCGAACACACTGGGGCAGCAGTTCTGGCCGGTCAGTGCGAATACTCAGGACCAGGCCGCTGTGACAGCGCCGGTCGCATCTGAACCGGAACAACCAGTGGCCGAGGCAACCCCGCAAATTGCCGATGAAACCAGATCACAAGCGCTGCAAAGCGAACGATTGCTGAACGCGCAGGAGCGTATGGGCCTTCAAACCGCACTTCAGGCAGCCGGTTTCTACAATTCGACGATTGACGGTGCCTTTGGTCAGGGGACACGCCGCTCGATGGGCGACTGGCAAAGTTTCAACGGATACGAGGCGACCGGGGTTTTGACCACGGCACAGCGCAAGGCCTTGATGGATGACTATAACGCGCCATTAATCAGCGCGGGAATGCAGCTCTACACAGACCCACAGGCAGGTATCGAGATGGCCATGCCGCTGGGTGTTGTTGCATTCGACCGTTACGAGGCCCCCTTCGTGCATTTCAACGGCTCGACCGACCTGAATGCTCAGGCCCTGCTGATCAGTCAGGATGGCACCAAAGCAACCCTGCGGGCCCTTTTTGAAGTCATGCAGTCGCTGGAAATCGTTCCGCTTGAAGGCCCTCGCCAGCTGCGCGGTGACAGCTTTACGCTGGAAGGTCGCGGCAATGACATTGTGTCCTATACCGAGGCCAAGCTGAAAGATGGTCAGATCAAAGGTTTTACCCTGGTCTGGCCCGAAGGGGACGAGGCGCGCCGTACCCGCGTTCTTGCCGCCATGAAAGCGGGCTTTAGCACCACTGATGCGGTTCTTGACGCCGCCGCCGGATCAGACGCTGCGCAAAGCATTGATCTTGTATCCGGCCTGCAGGTTCGCAAACCGCGCCTGTCACGCTCGGGGTTCTTTGCGGATGCCAAAGGCACCGTCCTGACCGTGACCGAGGCGGCAGATAGCTGCTCGCGGATCACGCTGGACGGCGCGCACGAGCTTGAGGTCGCCTCGACCGATCCCAATCTCGGCATCGCCGTTCTGCGGCCAAGCCGCGACCTTTCCCCGATCAGCGTGGCCGAGTTCAGCAGCACCAAGCCGCGGATTCAGTCCGAGGTTGCGGTCTCCGGATTCTCGTATCAGGGCGTTTTGGGCGGTCCGACGCTGTCATATGGGCAGATCGCCGACCTGCGCGGCCTGAACGGTGAGGATGGCGTGAAGCGTCTGGCGCTGGCCACCCAACCCGGCGATGCAGGAGGCCCCGTGTTTGACGGCAACGGTCAGGTGGTCGGGATGCTTTTGCCGACCCCGACGAATGGGCGGACCCTGCCCGCCTCGGTCAGCCTGTCTGCCAATACAGAGAGCCTGAACAAGGCGCTGAGCAGGGCTGGGCTGGCAGGTCAATCCAGCGCCACCGCCGCCACGCAGGTCTCACCCAATGAGCTTAGCCGCCGGGCAAATGGGATGACTGTTCTGGTACAATGCTGGGATTGAGTTCGTAAAATCGCGCATTAACGCCGCCCATCCGGGCGGCGTTTTTTATTCTGCGCGCCATATGTCCGGAGTGATCCGGATCAATGTCGGCCCCTTAGCGGTAAACGCTTTTCGCACCGCAGACTGCATGTCTTCCAGTGTTGAGGGCGCAGCAGACAAGGCGCCGAATGCCTCGGCCAGTTTGCAAAAGTCAGGGTTACGCGCAACGACAGCATTCGGGGCGATCTGACTGCCCACCATGCTGTCTTCGATCTCTTTCAGCTTGCCATTGTCCCAAAGAATGATCGGCAGGGGCAAACCCAGCTCTACCGCCACACCCAATTCCATCATCGTGTAGTGAAAGCCATAATCCCCAGCAATCACAGCAGTCGGCCTGCCCGGCCGCGCGATAGCGCCACCTATTCCAGCCGGCAACGCATAGCCCAGCGTGCCAAAGCCGTTCGGGTGGTGCCAATGATAGGGGAAGGGCATTTCCCACACCCCCTTGGCAACATAGGCGAACTGGGTCATGTCCGAATACACCATCACATCCGCTGGCATTGCCTTACGCAAGGCATCCAACACCGGGACAATTCCGGGCCGTTCTGCGTCAATCTCGGCGCGCCATTTACTGCGGGCTTCGGAGACCTCATCCGAGGACCAGCCATTTGCCGGTTTGACATGGTCAATAGACGCCCACATCGCGTGGGCAAAGCTTTCGCCATCCGCCTGCAACTTGACAGAGGCCCGATGACGGTCCGACAGGACCTGAGGGTCCAGATCAATGCGGATCATATTGGCCGTATGCCCCAGCGCATCGCGCCACAGATCGACCTCACCCAGCTCGGCTCCGACGACCACCACAAGATCGGCGGAGGCGATGATCTGGGCGCTTTCGGGGCGAGACAAGGCAGCGCCAAAATCCAACGCATAATCCAACCCCACCATTCCACGCCCCGCATAGGTGGTGAAACAGGCCGCTCCGATCTGTGTCAGAATCTGCCGCCACAGGTTTGATCTTGCACCGCCTCCCAGAATGAACAGCGGCCTGCGCGCAATGTTCAGCATCGACAAGACCGGCGCGACGTCCGGCGGCAGAGCCTTTGTCCGCAAACCCGGCTGGTTCGGGAATGGGGCCGGGTCAGCCTGTGCCTTAAGCTGCGAAATCGGCACCTGTATATGCTTGGGTCTGGGGCGGCTCAGCGCGAACTCTTCGAAAGCACGTTCAACCAGGCCATAGGCGGCCGAAGCAGTGCTAGCCTGCAACGACCAATCCGCGACCGTTTCTCCGGCGGCACGTTGATCCTTCATCTGATGAAGCTGTCCCTGCAGCGCCTGATCATCATCAAGGCAGGAGGACAGCACCAGCATTGGCACCGAATCCGAATACCCCTGCCCCATGGGTGTCATGATGTTGCACAGCCCAGGCCCAGTGATCACATAGGCCACGCCAGGATTGCCGCTTGCACGCGCATATCCGTCCGCCATGAAACCGGCCCCCTGCTCGTGCCGCGCAAGAACATGGGTGATGCCTGCTTCTTCGATCCCGCGATACATCTCTTGATTATGGACGCCGGGGATACCAAAAATCACATCAACACCCCGATCCCGGAGCATGTGCGAGATTTGAGCGCCAAGTGGTCTTTTCATCAACTTCTCCAGAAATGGACTGTGAACAGCGCATAGACCGCGAGCAGTTCAAGCCGACCGACCAGCATCCCCGCAGATAGTAGCCATTTGGCTGTATCGCTGAGCCCGCTGAAATTTCCCGCTGGTCCGATCTGATCCCCAAGGCCGGGACCAACATTGGCCAATGCTGTTGCTGCACCCGATACAGAGGTAATGAAATCCAGCCCGGTCAGCGCCAGCGCCCATGCCAGGAAGCCCAAAGACAATACGAAGAACATGAAAAAGCTCATGACCGAAGTCAGGACATCCGTTCCGATGGGACGCCCGTCATAGAGAGGCATGAACACCCCATGCGGTGAACGGATACGCCGGATTTGAGTTTTGATGGATGCAAACAGCAGTTGATAGCGGAAAATCTTGATCGAACAGGCAGTTGATCCTGCACACCCTCCGATCAGGCCAATCAGGAAGAACACCATGATTGGAAAACTGCCCCAACCCATATAATCGACGCTGGCATAACCGGTACCTGAAATGATCGACGTGATGTTGAACAGCGATTCCCGCACCGCCTGTTCCCAGTGATGCGGAAAGACAGAGGTCAAAAACACCGCCATGACGGCTACAAGAACCACGATCGTGGCCAAAAACGCCCGAATCTGACTGTCGCGGAACAGGGAGCCGGTGCTGCCATTGGCAAACTGAACATAACGCACAAATGGCAGGGCAGCGAGGATCATGAAAATCGACGCCGCATATTCCGCCGGACCCGAGAAGGTACCGAACGATGCATCATAGTTTGAAAACCCACCGGTCGAGATTGTGGTCATAGAATGAACCACGGCGTCAAAAAAGCTCATGCCAAGACCGGTGTAAACAAGCGCGCAGACCACGGTCAGGAACACGTAGATCAGGGAAATCTGGCCTGCGATTTCTTGCGCCCGCGGCAGGATCTTACCCATGGTTTCGAAACCTTCCGAACGGAAGATCTGCATTCCTCCGACCCGAAGCTCGGGCAGAAAAACCATTGCAACAACGATGATCCCGATACCGCCCAGCCATTGCAGCACACCGCGCCACAAAAGCAACCCCTGCGGCAGCCCGTCGAGCCCCGAAATCACGGTCGAGCCCGTGGTCGTAAGGCCAGACATGGCCTCGAAATAGGCATCTACAAAGCGCAACTCGGTTTCCCCAAACAGGAAAGGAATTGCCCCAAAAAAAGGCAAAGCCACCCAAACGCCGGTCGTGAGCAGAAAGGTCTGACGGATCGTCAACCCTTCGCCAACGCCATTTGAGCAGCTCATAGAAAGGACAGCGCCGGTCAGAATGGTGATAACGCTGCTTTCAAGGAAAACATGCCATTCGCCGCGGCCCTCGATAAGGTCCGCAAGCATGGGCAACATCATGGTCGCCCCAAGAATGGCGACCAACAGGCCAATCACATATCCTACCGGGCGCATGTCCGTCATGAGGCGCAGCGTTGGCGCGCCTGCACGACTGTGTCAAGCGGATGTCCCGATTACTTTTCGGTTTTGCCGCTCGAGACGGGCATCACGGGCGGTTTCGAAGGCGCGCGTGACCGGCGTGCAGCTGCCGCCTGTCCCGCCTGAGTCTTCGACGCGGCCGGATTTGCGGGTGCAGGTTTGGCTGTTGCGACCCGATCTGCCTTCACCTTGGACGCTACGGGTTTAACAGCTGCGGTTTTTGCAACAGCAGCGTCGATCGCAGCGGCGGGAGCAGCAGATTTTACCACTGCAGGCCTAACTGCAGCAGGTTTAGCGGCTTCTACTTTGGGCGTTTCAGATTTGGCAGTTACGGTTTTGGTAACAGCAGGCTTTGCCGTAGCGGCTTTGGGGGCAGCGGACCTAGCTGCGACTTTTGGGGCTGCGGCTTTTGCCACTGCAGGTTTTGCCGCGGATTTGGTCTGTGCCTTTTTCGCACCCCCCGACGCTCTGGCTTTTGTCACAGGTTTCGCCAGGGCGGGCTTGGGCGATTCGGCCTTTGCCTTGACTTCTGCCTTCTTCTGGACGGCCACTTTGACCTTTGCCGCAGGTTGCGGATCAGCATTGACCACAGGCATCGCCTGAGATTTGAACTCAGGTGCCTTCACGTCAGCAACAGTCTTTTCGGAGGCGACACGCAGGGCCTGAACCTGGGCGAAGGGCAGTTCAATCGCAGAGTTGGTCAGAATTTGCATGATTTTCAAATGGTTGGTCATTGCCTCACCGGTAAATCGAATTGCTGCTGCCTGAAATTCAAATGGCTGGGTAAACGGGTTCATGAGGTTGTTCTCCTGTGAAAGTGATGCAACCCGCGAATGAGTAAAGAACCCTGCCCGCCCTGACTAAACGGGCGGATTACGTTGCCTTGCAGTCCTTGGCGTCGCACGTGCCGGCTTCCTGATTGAGTGAAATGATCACCAGAACAGTGACCACGGGATGGCTGCATTCAAGGACAGTTTACAGCAAGAACTTCGCGCTTGCAGCATTTATCGCTGCAATGCGGCGAAATTTCACCGCATCGACACTTAATCAAGGTTTTACAAAAGTTTAGCGCCTATCCGACGTGAAACAATGTCGTAAACAGTCTCGGATCCAGGCTAGAGGACACAAAGGTCGGGCCCTCAGTCAGAACAGAAACGGCATCATGGCTGTGCAGGCTTTCTTGATGGCTGGCGATCACGCGGAAATCGCCGATATGATGGTCGGCCAAAAGTTCGGCACAAAACAGGCGTGCCGCGTCTTCGACAAAAATCGGGTTTGCGGCGTTCAGCTCGGCAAATGCCTGCTCATCTTCACGTTTGACCATGACCTGCGTCTCGGTCGGCACCGCCCTGCGACACAGCGCAATCAGATCTTCGAACCAGAGGCAATCGGCATCGCAATCGACCGCAACCGATATCCGCGCAACCGAGCGCTGCGAATGCGGCGTCGCCAGTTGCCCTCGTGTAGACCGCGCATGCTCGCTGAGCTCCAGAGAACATGGGCACGTCGAGGAATACACATAATCCAGATGCATGATCTTTTGGCGCACGCCATTCTGTTCAACCAGTTCCAGCGCGATATCGTAATATTGATAGCCTTCCAGACCCGAACGCAGGCTTTGAGTCCTGTCCGGGTAAGAGAACCGCATCTGGATACGTGCGTCAAAGCTGTCCAGATCGGTCATATAGTCGTTCAGCGCAGCCTCGATCACCTCAAAGCTGAACGTGCGCTCAGCATGTTTGTAGAACGAACGCATGATACGGGACATGTTGATGCCCTTCTTTTCCGCATCAAGGCTGACAGTGCCAGTCACTGAGGTCTCCAGCGTCAGGTCGTCGCCCTGCTTGCGGTGAAACCGGATCGGCAGGCGGAAATTCGATATGCCAACATGTTGAATCTGTTGCTTTGCCCCACGGATCAGGCTGGAAGGTCCATTCTGAAGGTCAGGCAACGAGGCGCGGTAGGCCTCATCCACAGCAAACCCCTCGGGGTAATGCCGCGACAGGGATGGGTAGTTGACCGGCAGGAGCCCCGGCACAAGCCGCGCGACAGCAGGATCAAGCTGACCGATATCTGCCTCGGTCGCGTTCTCGGCCCATTTCCGCAGGGTTTTCAACGCTGCCGCGGCCTCATCATTGTTGGGGGCGTCATCAATGTCACGGGGATACACGTTCATCGATCAGGGCTCCTCGGGTTGGTCGCCGGACTATATATATGTTCGACGCGATTTCCAGTCTAATGGTATACGCGCCGAAACACAGCCCGGATCGAAACTTCGTGATGGGCGCATCATGCGCACAAGTCACAAACCGTTTTCGAACTATGCCTAACAGTCCAGCAGACACCCCTATTGCTGAGAAACGTCCAATGCGCGCTTGATATCGGCAAGAAGATCATCGGCGTCTTCCAAACCTACTGAGAACCGGATGAGGCCCGGAGCAATGCCCAGCTCAACTTTTTGGTCGTCACTCAATCTTTGATGTGTGGTGGTTGCCGGGTGGGTCGCAATCGACTTGGCATCGCCCAGATTGTTCGAAATCACCGGAATCGTCAGGGCGTTAAGGAAGGAAAATGCCGCCTCTTTTCCGCCCTTGATATCCAACGACAGCACTGTCCCGCCTTTGCCGCCAAGCTGCGTTTGTATCAGATCATTCTGCGCATGAGACTTCAGACCGGGGTAAAGCGTCCGCTCCAACGCCGGATGGCCCTCTAGCGCCTCGGCAATCCTCTGGGCGGTTTCGGCCTGTGCGTTGACCCGCAAGGCCATGGTCTCAAGCCCTTTCAGCATGATCCACGCGTTGAAGGGGCTAAGCGCGCCTCCGGTGTGTTTCATATAGGGCTCGACCGTACCACGGATGAACTCTTTGGTGCCGATGATGACACCACCCAGGGCGCGGCCCTGCCCGTCAATATGCTTGGTCGCCGAGTAGACAACCACGTCAGCCCCCTGAGCGATCGCGCGCGAGAAAACTGGGGTCGAAAACACATTGTCCACGATGACCGTTGCACCAACCGCATGGGCCAGAAGGGAAACGGCTGAGATGTCGATGACCTCAAGCGTCGGGTTGGACATGGATTCGAAGAAAACCGCTTTGGTGTCCGGGCGGATCGCAGCCTCCCATGCGTCAAGATCGGTACCGTCCACAAAGGTCACTTCAACCCCGAACCGGGTCAGCACGTTTTCCAGAATATACAGGCACGACCCGAACAGAGCCTTGGCAGAAACAACGTGGTCACCGGCTTGCAACATCGAAGTCAGTGCCGCATTCACCGCAGCCATTCCAGAGGCGGTGGCAAAAGCGTCTTCGCCCCCTTCCAGAGCCGCGATACGCTGTTCAAACATCGAAACTGTCGGGTTGCCATAACGAGCGTAAATGAACTCATCAGGGCCGGTTTCGATGAACCGCGCCTCGGCCTGCTCGGCCGTATCATAGACAAATCCCTGGGTCAGAAAAATCGCCTCGCTCACTTCGTTGTATTGGCTGCGGCGGGTGCCGCCATGGACGGCTTGTGTGCGCTTGTTCCAGCTCTCGCTCATGTCATTCCTTTCAGCCCCTTGAGGGACGTAAACAAAAAACCCCAGACGCGGCCAAGCGAAAGGGGTCTTTCATCCTGACCTTTTAGCGGTGTTGTTTAGCGTGGCCCGCAATCCGGTAACAAATCGCCACGTGGTGATGCTGAATTACGCCGCGGCTGCAGTATCGTCAACCCCGCCCCCGCAACGTCGCGCAGCTGTAACAATCCCTTCACCTAGGGGGCATAGGCTGTTGGGATATTGCCGCCACAACATCTTGTATGAGGCTGTGAGAATGCCAATAATCCGGATCAACGCGACCGGCGACACGCTTACGCTGCACAACAGCCCACAGTCCCCCTTCAGCCTGCTATGTCAGACCCGGCACATCCAAGGCCCGGTCATCCTCATGTCACATGGGTACAGGTTCCGGCCAGGCCGGGCCAAGGCCTGCCCGCACCAACATTTCTTGTCCCTGCCCCGGACATCCTCGCCAACATCTTTCTGCAGCTGGCCGCGGCAACTTGGTTTTGGCACTGGTTTGCAAACCGAAGGGCTGGGCATTGCCTTTGGCTGGAATGCACGGGGATCGTTTTGGGGTGCCCTCCGCCGGGCGCACGAGGCCGGACGTGTTCTGGCCGAATTGATCCGGGAACTGCACCATCTGAACCCGCGACGTCCGATCCACTTTATTGGCCACTCGATGGGGACCGAATTGGCGCTTGAAGCCCTGCATCACATCCGACCCGGATCCCTGAGCCGCATCATCTCGTTGACCGGAGCCGCCTATCAGAGTCGCGCGTTAAGAGCGCTGGCCACTCCGGCGGGTAGACGGGCGGAATTCATTAATATTACGAGCCGCGAAAATGATCTGTTTGATTTTCTTTACGAATGCCTGATCCCTCCGCCTGAACAAGGCGATCGCAGCATAGGCAGCGGCTTGACCGCCCCGAATGCTATCACGCTGCAACTGGATTGCCTGGACACGCTGAATCATCTGGAGCATCACGCCTTTGCGATCCATGCCTCCAGACGCAGGTTCAGCCATTGGTCCAGCTACACACGCCCCGGTGCGTTGCAAGTTTATCAGGCATTGTTACGTAGCCCAAACGCCCTGAGACTGGCCGTCCTGCGCAGTGGCATCCCACCCTTACCCCAGCGCCGATGGTCTCGGCTATTTGCATGGGCAGAACCCTTGGCGTTCAATTCGCTTTCCAGCAAAACCTCATGACCTCGGCAATCGGCGTATTATTGACCCTCGACCTCACAGCGGGCAGCCGCTGACAGGCTACGCCAATTCCAGTCAGTAGCTGCGGGTAAAAATACAGCGAGCAGAAGAACGGGAGGGGAACAAAGGCCAAGAATTCCCAGACGCGGCACATCGAGTCGCAAATGAGGCTGGAAACACCTAAATGCCTTGACTAAGGAAGGATCTAACATCGCAAGAGGAAGACGCACGCAATGGCAAAGATCACTTATGTCGAGCATGGCGGTACCGAGCACACTGTCGAGGTCGCCAACGGACTAACCGTCATGGAAGGAGCCCGTGACAACAACATTCCCGGCATCGAAGCGGATTGCGGCGGCGCCTGTGCCTGTTCGACCTGCCATGTCTATATCCACCCCGACTGGGTTGAGAAAATTCCCGGCAAGGATGACATGGAAGAAGACATGTTGGACTTTGCCTATGAGCCCGACCCTGCCCGTTCGCGCCTGACCTGCCAGATCAAAGTCACAGACGAGATGGATGGCCTGATCGTTCAGATGCCGGAAAAACAGATCTGATGCCCTGCAAAGTGCCGCGCCTACCCTACCGAACTTGGCAGGGTCAGGCCCGCGGCGCAGCGCTGACGTTGTGCTTCTGGCTGACGGGCCATGCCCCGTTGGCACTGGCAGAGACCGTCTCAGCCGCTCGTTTCACCGAGCCGACAACACGTTACGCCCACGGAGTTCTGGGTGATAACATCGAATATGGCGCGTTGGAGCTGACTACCCAAAGCGGAAACGTGACCATCCGTCTTCCATCTGATCGCGTATTTGAAGATCTCGCTCCACGGCTTGTGGACGTGGATCAGGACGGGACCCCCGAGGCCATTGTCGTTGAATCTCAGGATCAAGCGGGCGCTCAGTTGGCCATCTATGATGCCAGAGGGGACAAAATCGCCGCAACTCCGCATATCGGTACCCGCTTTCGATGGCTTGCTCCGGTCGGGGCGGCGGATCTGGATGGGGATGGCAATATCGAGATCGCCTATATCGACCGCCCTCATCTGGCCAAGACATTGCGCATTTGGCGCTTTGTCGACGGCGAATTAATCCAGATTGCCGCTCTACCAAGGCTGACAAATCATCGGATCGGCGAAGATTTCATCACAGGGGGTCTGCGCGACTGTGGCAATGGCCCGGAACTGGTTGTCGCGTCTGCGGACTGGCGCGAAATTGTCAGCATCCGCTTTGACAATGGCTGGGTGCAGCATCTGGTCGCCCCCTTTAGCCCGAAAGCAATGACCTCTGCGCTTAACTGCGTACCCTCGCCCTGACTGCAGCCCGCGTCAGAGGGCTGCCCGGCCCAAGCCCATTGACGCTGCATCTCTGATGCAGTGGCTGGGCGCGGGAGCCGTCGCGATTAAAGCGCCCGCCATCCGATATCCCGGCGAAAGAACCCCTCTGGCCAGTTGATCCCGTCGATCAGCTCATAGGCGCGGTCACGCGCTTCCTGCAGGTTCCGTCCGCGTGCGGTGACATTCAATACCCGGCCACCACTAGAGACGATCTGACCGTCGGCTTCTTTGGTTCCTGCGTGAAACACCATATTGCCGCTATCTTCAGATACGTCATCCAGCCCTTTGATCACGCTGCCTTTTTGGTAGGAGCCCGGATAACCATTTGCGGCCATGACTACCGTCAAGGCGTGATCATCCGCCCAGTTTACACGCGCCTCGGCCAACCGGCCTTCTGCTGCGGCGTGCATCAGGTCCATCGCCTGCGCGCCCAGGCGCATCATCAGCACCTGACATTCCGGGTCGCCGAAACGCACGTTATATTCAACCAACCGTGGCTGGCCGTCCTTGATCATCAAGCCAACATAAAGAACGCCCTGAAACGGCGTACCCCGCCGCTTCATCTCTGCCATGGTGGGGCGCACAATCTCGTTCATCGCGCGCTCTTCGATTACAGCGCTTAACACAGGAGCCGGAGAATACGCGCCCATGCCGCCGGTGTTCAGACCGGTATCGCCCTCGCCTACCCGTTTATGGTCTTGCGCCGTGCCAATGGACAGGATGCTTTCCCCGTCGCATAGCACGAACAGAGATGCCTCTTCACCTTCCATGAACTCTTCGACCACAACTTCGGCACCGGCACCACCAAAGGCTCCGCCAAACATGTCATCGATCGCATCCAAGGCCGTCGCTTCGTCCATCGCAACGATCACACCCTTGCCCGCGGCCAAGCCATCAGCCTTGACGACGATAGGTGCGCCCTTCTTTTTGATATAGGCTTTGGCTGGCTCGGCCTCGGTAAACCGGGCGTATCCTGCGGTTGGAGCATTGGCGGCGTCGCAGATCTCTTTAGTAAAGCTCTTGGACGCCTCGAGACGTGCAGCCGCGGCCGAGGGGCCAAAAACCAGGACACCGGCCTCGCGCAAACGATCCGCAACCCCCGCAGCCAATGGCGCCTCGGGGCCGACGATCACAAAGTCGATCGCGTTCTCATCCGCAAACCTGACCACCTCACCGCCGTTTTCGATATCCAGCGCTGCACATTCGGCAATCTGGGCGATCCCGGCATTGCCCGGCGCCACAATCAGGCGGTCGCATTTCGGGTTTTGCATCACCGCCCAGGCCAGGCTGTGTTCGCGCCCACCACTGCCGAGAATGAGGATGTTCATGACTGCTCTCCGATCTGCTTGGCCTTGCCTTCCGCGCGTTCTAAGCTGGCCGGGCATTTGACACAAGGCGCTGAAATGTCCGACCTGCTTGACGACCCCATTCCCGGCCAAAATACCCCAGAATACACTGTTTCCGACATCTCGGGCGAGGTGAAGCGGACGCTGGAAGGCAGTTTCGGCCGAATCCGTGTTCGGGGTGAAGTCGGTCGCGTGTTCAAAGCCAGATCTGGTCATCTGTACTATGACATCAAGGACGACAAGAACGTACTGGCCTGCACCACTTGGAAAGGCCAGGTTGCTGCCCTGTCCGTGGTTCCCGAGGAAGGTCTGGAAGTGGTCGTCACAGGCCGCCTGACCGCTTTTGGAGCGCAGTCCAAATACAATCTGAACGTGGATGAGGTTTCGGTGGCCGGACAGGGTGCCCTGATGGCCCTGCTTGAAAAGCGAAAGAAACAGTTGGAATCCGAGGGCCTGTTCGCACCCGAGCGTAAAAAGCCTCTGCCCTATCTTCCTCAGATCATCGGCGTGGTGACTTCACCCTCGGGCGCGGTGATCCGCGATATCCTGCACCGGTTGCGTGACCGATTTCCGCGCAAAGTGTTGATCTGGCCTGTCGCCGTGCAAGGTTCGAATTGCGCGCCTGAGGTGGCGAACGCGATTACTGGTTTCAACCAACTGACTCCTGGCGGTGCGCTGCCACGACCGGACCTGATCATCGTCGCCCGTGGTGGCGGGTCAATCGAGGACCTCTGGGGGTTCAACGAAGAGATCGTGGCCCGCGCTACGGCGGCATCAGAGATCCCGGTGATCTCGGCCGTTGGGCACGAGACCGACACGACCCTGATTGATTTTGTGTCGGACCGCAGGGCCCCAACCCCCACAGCCGCAGCCGAACTTGCGGTGCCTGTCCGCATGGAACTTCTGGCCTGGACCGGAGAGCAAGGCGCCCGCCTGTCCCGTGCAGCCACGGACGCTGTGCAAAGACGGTCGCAACGGTTGCGGGATTTATCCCGCGCATTACCACGCCCGGATAGCTTGTTGAACAACCCGCGACAACGCCTTGATTTAATTGCGGACCGACTGACACCAGCACTTGAGCGCGGCGTACAAAACCGCCGCCTTCAAGTTGTGAAACTGTCCGCCCATCTGCGCCCGTCCACATTACGCTCACTGGTCGGAACCCGACAGGAAACACTGCGCAGCCTTTCGTCGCGCCTGTCTGTCCGGCCGATCCAGCGCGAAATCGACAGCCAACGGCAAAACATCAACCGCCTAGCCGAACGCTTGAGTACAGCGCAAGCCGCGCGTCTGGACCGGATGCGTCAATCCCTGGAAACCGCAGACCGGCTGCGGGAAACGCTAAGCTACAAGGCAACGCTGCAACGTGGATATGCGGTCGTACGCGCCGAAGGACAGGTGCTGACGACTCGTAAACAGGCGGCAAAGCACCAATCCTTTGACATTGAATTTGCAGATGGCGAATTGAAGACCGGCCCGTCTACCGCGTCACCGTCAACTTCGAAAAAGCCGCCGAAAAAGGATGCGCCGGATCAGGGGTCGTTGTTCTGACCCCTGCACAGGCTAGACACCGACTTCAGGACCGTAACAGACCATCTCGGCGTCTGTGTCTTCGTTCTCATATAGTTCGGTCATCTCAGGATTTCCCTCGAACTGAGCGATCAGACCGCCGCCAGATTCGGTGAATACCCAGCATTGCGGGTCATGCCGGTCTTCATAGACGAAACAGATCTGTCCTTCCTGCTCGTACCAGAGCCCTTCTTTGCAGTTCCCATCCAGAAAAGACCAAATCACGCGGCGATCCGGCAGATAACGCTCGACCCCATAAATCCTGCCTTCAAAGCCATAGAACAGGGTTTTTCCCAGCGTATAGCGGTCAAATTCGGCGCCGGACAGGGATGTGTCGGCACAAACCGCCGGGGCAGCCAACGACAACAGAATCGCAATTCGTTTCAGCATGGGTTCATTCTGTCAGATGGCAGGCCGCTAGGCCAATTCCCTTTTCATTCCAACCGGGTGCCTTCACGTCACCGATTGAGTTTTGCGGTTATGCGCTGCGAAAGTGTTCAGTACATGCTGCGGAGATAACTCTATGACCAATGCCCTCTTTCTGATTGCGACAGCTTGCGCTCTGGCTTACCTGCCATTGACCTCGCGTGGCGCTGGCGCTGTTCGGTCAATCCTAAAGACCTTATCCGTCGCAGTTCTGGCGGTCATTGCCGCCCAAAGTGGCGCTCCATTTCTGTTGATCCTTGCGCTGGCATTCTGTGCGCTGGGGGACGCCCTTCTGTCCCGGGAAAGTGATGCCACCTTCATGGCCGGGATCGGTGCCTTTGCAACTGGTCATCTGGCCTATATCGGGCTGTTCTTGTCCCATTCGGCCAGCGACGCCGCGCTTATTCTGGAGAAGCCCGGATATTTCTGGTCTTTGATCCTCCTCGGTATTGTCGTTGTCACCCTATTACCGCCGCGTGCCGGAGACCTGAAATGGCCCGTTCTCGGGTATATTCCGATCATTCTGGGCATGGGTATCACGGTCCTGGCCCTGCCCGCGACAGGCGCGCTGCGTTGGGCTTTACCTGCGGCGTTGTCCTTTATCGCGTCCGACCTGATCCTGGCGACTGAGAAGTTTCTTCTGCCAGCGGACCATCCCAGCCGCCGTTTCACCTCCTATCTGGTTTGGGTATTGTATTGGGGGGCGCAAGCCGGTCTTCTGATCGCCTTCCTCTGACCCTTTGCAACTGCTGCAATTCCGCATTAGGTGAGAGGAACACCTGCGGAGACCAAAAATGGCGCTATTCTCAAAGCTCAAGGACAAGCTGTTCAAATCCTCATCCCGCCTTGAACAGGGGTTGGATGCCATCGTTGAAGATGGGGGCGAGGAAACAACTGCACCGGATCCAATCCCACCAGCGCCGCATTCCGAACCGGAACCCGAAGTCGCGCAACCGGACATGGCACCGGAACAGGCAGTTGCCAAACCGGTGGCCACTACAGCCGAGTCTGCTCCGTCCAAATCCATGCTCGGGCGGCTTTTCGGGCGCGCCGAGACCGAGACAACAGTTCGCCGCACGCTGGATGACGACATGCTGGAACAGCTTGAAGAGCTGTTGATTGCATCCGACATGGGTGTGGACACAGCGCTGCGCGTCACCGCCAATATGGCCGAGGGCCGTTATGGCCGCAAACTTTCGACACAAGAGATCAAGCAGCTTCTGGCGCAGGAAGTCGCCCGGGTTATGGAACCCGTTGCAAAGCCCATGCCGCTCTATTCCAAACGCCCACAGGTGGTACTGGTCGTTGGCGTC
Organism: Ruegeria sp. CDSA236; assembly: GCF_059611285.1. Lineage (NCBI taxonomy): Bacteria > Pseudomonadati > Pseudomonadota > Alphaproteobacteria > Rhodobacterales > Roseobacteraceae > Ruegeria > Ruegeria sp. CDSA236. The sequence continues at coordinate 61,439 of NZ_JBXWPG010000006.1, read as the reverse complement.
AACGGATCGGGCAAGACCACCACGATCGGCAAACTAGCCAGCCAGTTCAGGGCGGCCGGCAAGAACGTAGTGATCGCAGCTGGAGACACCTTCCGCGCAGCCGCCGTAGAACAGCTGCAGGTCTGGGGCGACCGCGCAGGCGTTCCGGTCCTGACAGCCCCCGAAGGCTCGGACCCCGCCTCCCTGGCCTTCGACGCGTTGACCCGCGCACAAGAGGATGGCGCCGATCTGTTGATGATCGACACCGCCGGTCGTCTGCAAAATCGTGCCGACCTGATGGAGGAATTGGCCAAGATCGTCCGGGTGATCCGCAAAGTCGACGAAACCGCACCGCACAATACCCTTTTGGTTTTGGACGCCACCACCGGTCAGAATGCACTCAGCCAGGTTGATACTTTTCAAAAACTGGCCGATGTCTCCGGCCTGGTGATGACCAAGCTGGACGGCACCGCAAAAGGCGGCGTGCTGGTGGCACTGGCCGACAAGTTCGGCCTGCCCATTCACGCAATCGGCGTCGGAGAACAGATCGATGATCTCGCCCCTTTCGATCCCGAAGAATTCGCCGCGGCTCTAACCGGCCTCGATCAACGCTGATCCGAACTTCAACTGGCTAAAAATATCTTCGGGGGGTGTGGGGGGCAGACAGTCCCCCACCCTCTCCACCCGCGAAAGGTCGATGTCTTGAGCGACTGGCTCATCTCTCTGGAAGGCACGCCCAAGGGCCATGACCTTGCCCTCGGGCTCGCGCTGATGGCCGCCTTCTTGCACGCGGTGTTCGGAGCCTTGCAAAAAGGCCGTCACGACCCGTGGCTGTCCCGCGGGGCCATAGACGCCAGCTACTGTCTTCTGGCTGCACCTTTCGCGTTTTTTGTGGTGCCCTGGCCCGAACCCTATATGTGGCCAATCTTCGCCACCGTCTGGCTGATCCACATCGCCTATAAGACCCTGCAGGCAATGGCCTATACCAAGGGCTCTTACACGGTGGTCTATCCCGTCGTGCGCGGCACCGGACCACTGTTCACCGTTTTCGGCGCCTATCTTTTGTTTGGCGAGACCTTCTCTGCCACGCAATGGTTTGGTGTCGCGGTCTTGCTGGCCGGGATATTCGGGCTTGCGGCCTATAATCTGCGGTTTCTCGAAACCAATCGCGAAACGCTTGGGATCGCCCTAGCCTTGGCCCTCGCAACCGGCCTGTTTGTGGCGTTATATACCACCTATGACGCCTATGGCATTCGTGCGACGGCCGATCCGTTCACCTTTCTGGCCTGGTTCTTCATGATCGACGGGGCGACGATGCCGATCTATGCGTTCTTTCGCTGGCGCGCGATGGCCCATCGCCCGGCCTTGGGACCCTTGGCGCTGCGCGGCATCGCCGGCGGGATCATCGCCCCTCTATCTTTCGGAGCCATCATGCTGGCCACGCGGTTGGACAAGGTCGGCGAAGCCGCCGTTCTGCGGGAAACCTCCACCGTCTTTGCCGCCCTGATCGGCTGGCTGGTTCTGAAAGAAACCGTCGGCCCAAGGCGGATCGCGCTGATGGCATTGATTGCACTCGGCGCTGTAATAGTTGAAATGGGCGGGTAAGCAGCAGGACAAGAGACATGACAGGCAAGACCGACATAAATCCATTTCTGAAACAGGTGCTGGAACTGGGGCCTCCGCTAGCCTTTTTCTTCATCTACCTGCGCTTGCGCGATGACAGCTTTATGATCGGCGGCATCGAGTATTCCGGCTTTATCATTGCCACGATCATTTTTGTGCCGCTGATGCTGGGGGCAATGGGCATCCTGTGGTACTTGACCGGCAAGCTAAGCCGGATGCAGATATTTACAGCTTTCATGGTCATTTTCTTCGGCGGCCTGACCGCCTGGTTCAATGACGAGCGGTTCTTCAAGATGAAAACCACGCTTGTTTATGGCCTGTTTGCTCTGATCCTGGGGATCGGGCTGCTGCAAAAGAAATCCTATCTTGCCTATGTTCTGGACGAGATGCTGCCCATGAAACACGAAGGCTGGATGATCCTGACCCGTCGTCTGTGTGCGTGTTTTGCTGTTCTGGCCGTCGCAAATGAATTCGTGTGGCGCACGATGTCGACCGACCTGTGGGTCAAGATTGAGACCTTCGGATTCCCCATTGCCCTTATGGCGTTCCTCATGCTGCAGTTCAGCCTGTTGCAAAGCTATATGGATGATCCCGATCATCAATGACGGCTAAATTCTCAACCGCCCTTCGGATGACTTTTCCGTGAAGCGCGAGAGCCCTAAAACCTAACAAAATCCTTGGCTAAACGCTTGGGCTATGAAAAGTTGTGTCACCACTCACCTTTTCCCGCCGGAGCACCACACCAAATGACGGCTTTCCCAAATAGTGGCTTTCTATCCGAAGCTTCAGACCGGCTGAGATCAATGCTCTCGGCACAGGCGACAGAGATTTCTCTCGAACCTGGTGATATCCTTTTCGAACAAGGGGATGAAGGGGATGCCCTCTATGCGATTCTTGCCGGCACGCTAGAGGTGTCCTTCTTGGCGATGAGCGGTCGAAAACTCTCGTTGACATTGATGAAGCCTGGCGAGGTCTTTGGTGAAATCGGCTTGTTCGACAATGGCCCCCGCACCGCAACCGTGGCCGCGGCCGAGGCCTCTCGGGTGCTGCGTGTGCGTAGGTCCGATGTCATGAACCAGATCCGCCAACATCCTGACCTTGCGGTGGATATGATCCGACTGGCCGGTTTGCGCATGCGGTGGATGGGGTCGCAACTGAATGAACAGGTCTTTTTGCCGATGCCTATCCGGCTTGCGCGCAAACTGCTGCATCTGTCCAACCTTCAAGACGATCCAACCACTCGCATTACCCTGTCCCAAAGCGAGCTGGCCGAATTCGTTGGTGCCACGCGCGAAGCTGTCTCAAAGACAATTTCAACCTGGAAACGCGACAAGGTTGTCGAAGCTTCGCGGGGCGGCCTGATGATCCATGATTTTGAGGCACTGCGGGAACTGGCGGATTCCGACCTCATTTGACCTGTTGTGACCTGCTTCACATACGACGGATCGCATTAAGATTACGTTAGGAACTGTTACCGTAGGAGGTCAGAGAATCATCCCCGATATCTGTCCACTGACCTCTCCCTGTACCAGAGCCATACGCCTTCCCCGGCGTGTGGCTCATCTTTTTTCAGCACAGAAAAAAGGCCAGAGCAGGTGCCCTGGCCTTTCTGTTTGTTCAACCTAAGAGATCACTCTTCAAGGCTCAGCGCGACAAAGCGTGGATCTCCACCGCGCCGCACCAAAAGCAGCAGTGACTTCCGCCCGGCCGTGCGGGCTTCTTCCATTCGGTCCTCGAGATCAGAAATCGCAGTGACCTTCTGCTGGCCAGCCTCGGTGATCAGATCACCGGCGCGCAAACCCTTGGCATAGGCTTCTGACGCCTCGTCCACTTCGGTCACAACCAGCCCCTCAGTATCCGGCTCCAGCCCCAAATCAGCACGCAGGGCTTCAGTCACGGGCGATATCGTCAGCCCCAGAATATCGGCATTTTCCTCAACCGGGGCTTCTTCGGCTTCACCCTCTTCGCTTTCGGCCCGCTCGGCATCTTCGCGGCGGCCCAGAGTCACAAGCACTGTCTGCGTGCTGCCATCCCGATGCACCACCACACGGACCGACTTGCCAACCGTTGTCTCACCAACCTGACGTACCAATCCACGGGTGTCATCGACCTCGACACCATCAAAGCTGAGGATCACGTCACCGGCCAACAGGCCAGCCTCTTTGGCCGGGCCCTCGGGTACATCGCTGATCAGTGCGCCACCCGGCTTGTCCAGGCCCATCGCCTCGGCCATATCCTCGGTCACGTCCTGAATGCGGACACCCAGCCAACCGCGGCGGGTCTCGCCGAACTCGCGCAGTTGGTCGACAACCTTGACCACCACATTCGAGGCCATCGAGAAGCCAATCCCGATCGAACCGCCATTCGGCGACAGGATCGCCGTATTCACGCCGATCACCTCGCCATCCATATTGAACAGCGGCCCGCCCGAGTTCCCCCGGTTAATCGCAGCATCAGTCTGGATATAGTCGTCATAAGATCCGCTGAGCGCGCGGTTCCGCGCCGAGACGATCCCCGCCGAAACCGAAAACCCTTGCCCCAGCGGGTTGCCCATGGCAATCACCCAGTCGCCAACGCGCGCAATGTCACTATCACCAAACTTGACGTATTTCAGCGGCCCGGTGGCTTCGACCTTCAAAAGGGCGATATCGGTTTTTTCATCCGTACCGATCACTTTCGCAGGCAGTTCTTTCTTCGGTTGACCGTCGCCCGGGAAGAATTCGACCAGTATCTCATCAGCCTCGGCAATAACGTGGTTGTTTGTAACGATGAAACCATCCTCGGATATCACAAACCCCGAGCCCAGCGAATTGCTGCGGCGGGGGCGGTTATCTTCATCCCCGTTACGGTCTTGAAACTCGCGAAAGAAATCTTCGAACGGAGAGCCTTCGGGAACGATCCCCTGTGGGCCGGTCTGTCCCTCAATCAGTGTCGAAGTGGTGATGTTGACCACCGCTGGGCTGATCTTATCGGCCAGCGGAGCCAGGCTTTCGCCCCGCGCCTGGGCGGCCACTGACTGCGCCAATACAAGCAGCATCCCGGCAAAGGCCAGCAACATCAACCGCATGAAACCAACAACGTCGTCCCGCCGGACGGATATACTGCGCGCTTGTGACTGCACGTGGGAACTCCTTGTCGTCAACACTATCTGGATCGCCCGCAGGCGGCCCTTCTTGATATCCAATGTAGCTGGTTTGTCCTTGCCCGCAACTGAGGATCGCGGGGAAATCACCATGAAGTGTAGCCGTTGTTCAAAACCCGACCTGATATGCACCCCATAGCAACACGAGACCTCCCACCATACATAACAATCCTGCAAGCCGACGTGCCTGCTCTGGCATAGACCGCAACGCCTCTAGCATACGTTCAATAAGCGAAGGGGCCAGCGCATAGGCCAGCCCCTCGACAATCAACACCAGCCCAAAGGCCAGAAGGATCATACCCATTATTCAGACGCCTGCCCCGCCGATTGGCCCCGGCCGGTGGGTGATTTGAGATAGTTGAAGAACTCGGAATCCGGGCTCAATACCATCGAGCTGTTACCGCCCTGCAAAGCATTCTGATAGGCGGTCAGCGAACGATAGAATTCGAAGAATTCAGGGTCCGCACCGTAAGCTTCGGCAAAGATCGCATTGCGTTCGGCGTCAGCCTCACCGCGAATGATCTCAGCCTCACGCCGTGCATCCGACACCAGTTCGACAACGGTCCTGTCGGCCTGGGCACGTACACGCTGTGCCGCCTCATTACCACGGGCACGTTCGTCCGTTGCTTCGCGCTCCCGCTCGGCCTTCATACGGTCAAACGTCGCTTCGAGGTTGGCCTGCGGCAGATCGGTCGCTTTCAGACGTACGTCAATGACGGTCACACCCAGCGCACGTGCCTCGGCAATCGCACTATTGCGAATACGCAACATCAGCGCAGCCCGGTCCGAGCTCAGGATGTCACGGGACGAAACTGAACCCAGAACTTCGCGGGTTTCAGCGCGCAAGATGCGGTCCAGACGATCCTCGGCAACCGGGATACCACCGACACCAACCGCCTGGCGGAACTGGTTCAGATCGGAAATCCGGTACCGTGCGAAGGCATCGACTACCAGACGACGATCATCCAACGGCGTCACTTCAAGCGGTTGAACGTCGATGGACAGGATACGGTCGTCATAACGGACAACTTCCTGAATAAGTGGAATTTTGAACGCCAGACCAGGCTCTTCCTTAACCGCGACCACACGGCCGAATTGCAGAACCAATGCGCGCTGGCGTTCGTCCACGATAAAGATCGATGACAGCGCAACAGCGCCGAGGATCACCACAAGGATGAGGATAATGGGTGACTTACGCATCAGTTGCTCTCCCCGGATTGATTGCGGCGCAGTTCGTTCAGCGGCAGATACGGAACAATGCCCTGTCCCTGACCGGTCGAGTTTTCGTCCAGTATGATCTTGTCGACATCACCCAGAATCTGCTCCATCCGCTCCAGATACAAACGTTTGCGCGTTACATCCGGCGCTTTGGAGTATTCTTCCAGAACCGCGCTAAAGCGGCTGGCTTCACCTTGAGCACTGTTGATCTGCTGGGCGCGATATCCTTCGGCCTCTTCCACAACTTGCGCGGCTTCACCACGTGCTTCGGCCAGTACCTTATTGGCATAGGCGTCGGCGACGTTCTGCAGACGGTCACGTTCTTGTGCGGCGGCCTGAACGTCGCGGAAGGCCGCGATTACGTCCTGTGGCGGGTCGGCTTTGTCAAAGTTGACACGCACAATGTTCACGCCGGAATCATAGCTGTCCATCGTCGACTGAATCAATTCCTGCAAGCGATCAGCGATCACACCCCGATCTCGGTTCAGGATCGGTGCCAGCTCGCTTTGTGCAATGATCTCGCGCATGGCCGATTCCGACACGGCGCGGATCGTCTGGCGCGGGTCGCGCAAATTGAACAGATACTTGGCCGGGTCATTGATGTTCCAGACCACCTGATAGTCGATATCGACAACATTTTCGTCGCCTGTCAGCATCAAGCCATCATCGCTACCACGGGCTCCGCCCATGTCTTCGTTCTGCTCGCGGGTCACAGGAATGACCTCGGCAGTTACAAACGGCCAAGGCGCAAAGTTCAGACCGGGATTTCCAACGTTTGAAAATTCACCCAAAAACAGCTCTACCGACTGTTCTTCCGGCTTTACCGTATAAAAGCTGGCCGCCCCCCAAAGGACTGCACCCACCACCAACCCAATGGCAATAGTCCCTTTGGTAAAGATGGGACCACCCCCGCCACCGCCCGAACCATTGCTACCACGGCCGCCACCGCCGCCGCCCATCAGGACGCGCAGCTGTTCCTGGCCTTTTTTCATCAGCTCGTCGATCTCGGGGATCTGCGGGCCCTCGTTTTCAGGGGGCTTGCGCCCGTCCCCGTTATCACCCCGATTTCCTCCGCCGCCAGAAGAGCCTCCGCCCCCCCAGGGGCCGCCGCTGTTGCCCGCCATTTTTATCTATTCCCTTGTGTTGAACCGTGTGATCACGGGTTCCCTTGTAACTTGTGTGCGCGCGGTTGCAAATCAAGCCGTACGCACAGGATGACGCATTGTTACCAGTTCTTCCGCCATGACCGGATGAACTGCAACGGTGCGGTCGAAATCTTCCTTGGTTGCGCCCATTTTGACGGCAATGCCAGCCAGTTGAATCATCTCGCCGGCGCCCGGCGCCACGATGTGACAGCCCAGCACCTTACGCGTGGCCTGAGAGACGATCAGTTTCATCAAAACCCGCTGCGTGCCACCTGCGAATGCCTTTTGCATCGGCTTGAACGAGGTTGCATAGATCTCGACCGGCTCTTGGGCTGCAGCGTCTTCTTCGCTCAACCCCACCGTGCCGAATTCCGGCTGCGTGAAAATCGCAGTTGGAATCAGGTCGTGATCCACAGGTGTCGGGTTGCCTTTGAATACGGTTTCGACAAAAGCCATCCCCTCGCGGATCGCTACCGGAGTCAGGTTTACCCGATCCGTCACGTCGCCAATCGCATAGATCGAGGGCACGCCGGTCTGGCTGTAATCATCCACGATGATCTCACCCTTGCGGCCGCGTTCAACGCCGATGGCCTCAAGCCCCAGATTGTCGGCATTGGGCGCGCGACCAGTGGCATACATGACCACGTCAAACAGCTGTTCCGTGCCATTGGTGGCCTTTACGCGAATCTTGTCGCCGTCCTTGGCCATCTCAAGCACATTGGTGCCCAGATGCAGATCGATGCCGTTCTGGCACATCTCATCACTGATCAATCCGCGCGCTTCTTCGTCAAAGCCGCGCAGGATTTGCGCACCGCGATAGAACTGAGTGGTTTTCACACCCATGCCGTTCATGATTCCGGCAAACTCGCTGGCGATATAGCCGCCGCCGACGATCAGGATGCTTTCGGGCAGTTTTTCCAGATGGAAAATCTCATTCGAGGTGATCGCCAGGTCCGAGCCCGGAAACTCGGGCACAACAGGGCGTCCGCCGGTGGCGACCAGAATATGCTTGGCCGTCTTGCGGGTGCCATCCGCCAGCTCAACCGTATGCGCATCCACCACATGCGCGCGCTGATCAAAGCTTTCGACGCCGTTGTTTTTCAGGATGTTACGATAGATGCCTTCCAGCCGGTCCAGCTCGGCATAGAGCTTGCCACGGAAGAAATCCCAGTCGAACGCACCGGGTTTGACGTCCCAGCCATAGGCCTGCGCATCTTCGACCATGCCAGAGAATTCGCTGGCAAAAACCATCAGCTTTTTGGGGACACATCCGCGGATCACGCAGGTCCCGCCATAGCGATCCTCTTCCGCCAACGCCACTTTGGCCCCGTTTTCGCCAGCCGCCACACGCGCCGCCCGGACCCCGCCCGAGCCGCCTCCGATGACGAAAAGATCATAGTCAAAGCTCATAGTAGGTCCCGTACCCTCTCTGATTGGGATGAATCTCCGCAACCTTCAAATATGGTTTACGTCAAGAGTTGCAATCTCTTGTTTGCGATCGGCAAGCTTCTCCTGCCATTGGCGGTCAATGTCCGGCCAGAAACGACGTAGCGATTTCACAAACGCCTCGAGATCGGACCGCCTCAAACCAGCAATTGGTAGAATAAAGTTCCGAACCCGACCTTTGTCGTCATTGTAGCTGATGTACAATGCGTCTTTGGGGTTCAACTTTCCATCCGAAGGGAAATCGAAATAGCGGATATCCTTCCACGCAACACCGGCCCATGCAGACTCTTGTTGAAAAATCCCGTGAACGACATATCCCAATCTGAAACCAATCGCTTTGTCGTCGAGCGTGATCAGTTTACGATCTGATCTCAGGACAAGAGATATGCTGATGATCGCGCCTATGAAAAAGATCATATAAGTCATCAGCACATAGTTCGACCGTTCATACCGCAGCACGGTAGGAAGCAATAAGATAAAAACGCCAAAGAAAAACCCGGCGAAAACCACTCTGTAAAACAGCCGCTTCTTCCAAGCTGTGGAACTTTCATAGAATTCTATCGCCGACACGCGCTAATCCGCCAAATCCGTGAACAGGTTGTCTTTGCCGCCATCGAACAACTCGTCCAGTTCCACCGTTCCCTCGTTGATGTCGCGCAGTTCGACCCGGCCATCTCCATAACCGATCACGACCTTGTCGCAAATGTCGATGAACAACCCGTTCTCGACCACGCCGGGTACCTGGTTCAGCACCAGCGCCATCTGCCTTGGGTTTCCGATCCGTTGCAAATGCAGGTCCAGCACGTGATTGCCTTCATCCGTGACAAACGGCGCTTCTCCGTTCATGCGAAGCGCCGAGCGGGTACCGAGAACATCCATGGTATCCAGCACCTCTTCGATCAGGGTGCGTGTGGTCTGCCAGCCAAAGGGGATCACCTCGACCGGCAATGGGAAGGCACCCAGAGTCTCGACCTCTTTGCCGGCATCGGCGATGACCACCATCTGGTCGCTGGCCGTGGCTACGATCTTTTCCTGCAGGTGCGCGCCGCCGCCGCCCTTGATCAGATTAAGCTCTCTGTCGAATTCGTCCGCACCGTCGATAGTGATGTCCAGCCATCCCGCCTGATCCAGGGAAACAACCTCAATGCCCAGTTCACGGGCCAGTTGGGCCGTCCGGGTCGATGTCGGAACACCCTTGATCGCCAGACCTTCTTCTCTGACCCGTTCCCCCAACCGACGCACCATCCATGCAGCGGTCGATCCGGTTCCCAGGCCGACTCGCATCCCATTCTGCACCATGTCAGCCGCACGGCGTGCTGCGACGTATTTTGCAGTGTCGATGGGCGACAGATCACCGGCCATTTCAGCATCCCCCTAATTTGCTGCGGAACTTATACGGAATGCCTACGACAACTGCGAGAGAGAATTGTCCGGATCGGTAGACCAACATGTCGCGAAACTACGCGTTTCCTATGGGAAACGTCGCAATCAGGTCTGTTGAAAACATAAGTGAGGTATACATAGTTCGCATGAACACGCCTTACCGCCTGCACTATGCCCCGGACAATGCTTCGCTGGTCATCCGGCTGGCGCTGGAAGAGATGTGCCTGCCCTATGAAACGGTTCTGGTAGACCGCCGCCAAAGCGCACAGGACAGCCCGGAATATCGCGCGCTGAACCCCAATGGGCTGATCCCGGTATTGGAAACACCACAGGGGCCGATCTTCGAAACCGCTGCTATCTTGTTGTGGCTGGCGGATACGCATGGTCGGCTGGCCCCTACTCCCATGGACAGCAACCGCGCAGCGTTTCTGAAGTGGCTGTTCTTTGCCTCCAATACGCTGCACGCTGATCTGCGTATTCTGTTTTATGCCGAAAAATATATAGACGCAGCGCAGGTCAATCCTTTGCGCGCCGGTATCCGCCCTCGTTTGCGCCAGCACTTGCGCCTGCTTGACGAAGTTGCGAAAAGCGCGCCGCCCTGGCTGAGCCCGGACATACCATCGGTCCTGAGCTATTATCTGGCCTGTCAGATGCGCTGGATGGCGCTCTATCCTGCGAAGGCTGATCGCAGCTGGTTTCAGATCGCTGACACGCCGCATCTGCAGCGAATGCTGATGCAATTGGAGACGCGCCCCGCCACACGCGCCGCAATCGCGGCCGAGGGTTTAGGGGTTACACCCTTTACCTCACCAACCTATGCTAACCCACCGGAAGGCTTTGCTACCTGATATGTTTCTGTCTGTCTTCGATATGTTCAAAGTGGGCATTGGCCCGTCCTCGTCCCATACGATGGGGCCAATGGTTGCTGCCGCGCGGTTTCTGGACATGATGCGCGCCTCTCCGTTCGAATTTTCAGGGCTGCGCGGGTCGCTGCACGGGTCGCTGGCCTTTACCGGTGTCGGCCACGCAACCGATCGCGCCACGATCCTGGGCCTGGCCGGATTTGTGCCCGACACATATGATCACGAACGGGCCGAGGCCGCACTGGCTGGCATAAGTGAGACCCACAGCGTGACCCCCGAAGGATTGCCCACGCTGCAGTTCGATCCCAAGGCCGATCTGGTTTTCGACTATGAAAACAATCTGCCGGGCCATGCTAACGGTATGGTCCTGATGGCCACGGACGCACAGGGCGACGTGATCCTGCGGCAGGTCTATTACTCGATCGGTGGCGGCTTTGTTCTGACCGAGGAAGAACTGGCCCAAGGCAAGGCAACAGATGAAGGCGCACCGGTGCCCTTTCCTTTCAAATCGGCGGTCGAGATGTTGGACATGGCCAAAACCAGCGGCAAAAGCATCGCCGAGATGAAGCGCGCCAACGAGATCGCGCGCGGCTGTGCAGACAGTTTTGCCAAAGGCACTGCGCGCCTCTGGCAGGTCATGAACGACTGTATCGAGCGCGGTCTGACCACCGACGGCATTCTGCCAGGCGGTTTGAACGTGCGTCGTCGCGCCAAAGGCATCTATGACGCGTTGATGGCCGAACGTGGCATGAACCTGAACGCGCCCCACACGATCAACGACTGGATGAGCGTTTACGCCATGGCCGTAAACGAAGAAAACGCAGCTGGCGGTCAGGTGGTAACCGCCCCCACCAATGGTGCTGCCGGGGTTCTTCCAGCGGTAATGCGCTATTATCTGGACCATGTACCCGGTGCTTCAGAGAACCACATCGAAGATTTCATGCTGACTGCGGCCGCTATTGGCGGGCTGGTCAAATACAACGCCTCGATCTCGGGCGCCGAGGCCGGGTGTCAGGCCGAAGTCGGCAGCGCCGCAGCCATGGCTGCAGCCGGGCTGTGCGCGGTTATGGGCGGCACGCCGGAACAGGTGGAAAATGCCGCTGAGATCGCGCTCGAGCATCATCTGGGCATGACCTGTGATCCTGTCGCCGGGCTGGTTCAAGTACCCTGTATCGAACGCAACGGGCTGGGTGCGATCAAGGCGGTGTCGGCAGCCTCTTTGGCCCTGCGCGGAGATGGTCACCATTTCGTACCGCTGGACGCTGTCATCGAAACCATGCGGCAGACCGGGCACGACATGCACGAAAAGTATAAGGAAACGTCTTTGGGCGGTTTGGCGGTGAACGTGCCGAATTGCTGAGGCAACGCGGGGAAGCGAAATGGAAGGCCATTGTCTTTGCGGTAAGGTTTCATTTCGGGTGGACTCGCCCGTTCTGTCCTGTGTGATCTGCCACTGCGACAGTTGCCGCAGACAATGCGCGGCCGCGATGACAGCTTATTTCGGGGTCCGCGACGGACAGTTGAAATGGACGGGCCAGGAACCAAAGACATTCGCATCCTCACCCGGCGTAGAACGCAGCTTTTGTCCTGATTGCGGCTCGCCGATCTCATTCCGGTCCGACACGATGTCCGGCGTGATGCATCTGTATGTGGCCCTTCTGGACGACCCTAACCAACTGCAGCCTACGCTGCATGTCGCGCATGAAGAGCAGCTGGGCTGGCTGAAACTGGATGACGGGCTGCCGATCTGCATCGGCCCGGACTACACCAAAGTACAACCGCTGCCCGACCCCTAGCTTTCGCCTTTCCCCGGTTCAATCAAATCGCTAGCGTCTCATCATGACACAGGACCGTCCCGTTTTTGGCATCGTGCTGATGCTTGGCTTTTGCGCGCTTGCACCCTTGGGGGATGCGGTCGCCAAATTACTGGGTGAAACCGTGCCGCTTGGAATGCTGGTCTTTGTCCGGTTTGCCATTCAAGCCATGTTGTTGGTTCCGCTGGTCGCCTGGACTGGCAGGCCCTGGCGCATGCAGGGGCGTATATTTCGCCTGGCTGTCATAAGAACCCTGCTGCACATCGTCGGCATCGCCGCGATGTTCTCTGCCCTGCAATACCTGCCGCTGGCCGACGCTGTGGCCATCGCCTTTGTTATGCCGTTTATCATGTTGCTTCTTGGCAAACTGGTACTAAAGGAAGAAGTCGGCAAGCGACGCCTGATTGCGTGCCTTGTGGGCTTTGGTGGTACATTGCTTGTCATTCAACCCAGCTTTGCCGAGGTCGGATATGCGGCTTTGCTTCCACTTGTCGTCGCGGTGGTGTTTGCCCTGTTCATGCTCGTGACCCGGCAAATTGCAAAAGCTACAGATCCCATTGCGCTTCAGGCCGTGTCAGGCGTCATAGCTTCTGTCATCCTACTGCCTGCCCTGTTGGTGGGAACACCCGCCGGAATCTGGGAGCTGTCCCTGATTGCTCCGAATTTGGGCGATATCTGGCTTTTGCTTGCAATCGGGCTTCTCGGCACAGTCGCACATCTGTTCATGACCTGGTCGCTGCGATATGCACCCTCTGCAACATTGGCCCCGATGCAGTATCTCGAAATCCCGGTCGCCACGGTGTTTGGCTGGCTGATCTTTCACGACCTGCCCGACGGTGTCGCCGCTTTGGGCATCTGCATCACCATCGCTGCCGGCCTCTATGTCATTCTGCGTGAGCGGGCCAGCGCCCGGACGGCACCGACAGAAGCGCCTGCATGACCTGATCCAGCATCGCCCTGGGAAACATTACCAAAAGGCCCGGCCCATCCATACGCAATTCAACCGAGCCCAATGCGCGGTTGGACGTTCCGACAGCGCCGTTCGGCTCCATCACCAAACCGTCGATTGGCCATTCAAGGCCGCGGCTTTGCCCTGATACACGCTGTAATGGAAACAATGAGACGACATCTCGAGGTGCCATAGAAACCGATATTTGGGGGGGTGCGTGAAAGATAATCTCACTTTCGCCAATCAGAATACAGGGCTGATCTTGCCTGCGAACCAAGACATTGAGTGCTGCTAACTGGTGATCCAGACGCCCCCCGAGAAAACCGACCCCAATCACCAACGGCGCCTCGACACTGCGCAGGGCCTTGTCGAAATCCGTGCTGTTTTGTTCGCTAATTGGAAACAGTCGATCCAGCGGAATCTGATCTTTGTGATCCGGATCGAGCGAATCAAAATCACCGATAACAGCGTCTGGAATGCGCCCAATTTCCAACAAACTTGCCGCCCCACCATCCGCGGCGACGGCCAACTTTGTGCGAATCAACGCCAAATCCAAATCTTCAGGGCCAATTTGACCGCTTCCAACCAGCGTGATTGACTCTTTCGAACGTACAATTCGCGTCTTTTTCATGAGATTGATCATTTTTTCCGGGTTTTGACACATTGAGACCACAAAATGATAGGTTCATGGACAAAGTTCTGAGCCAATAGCTCTGCCCACGACCGGGCTGATGGCTCGTGTAGTTTGTAGAGGACGTACGTCTGATGGTACAGAATAACAAGGTTTTGACAGTTTCCTACGGAACCTTCTCGTGCACTTTGGAAGGATTTGACGATTCTTTTGAAACGATGAAGTCGATTGCCGAATACTTCCGCGACCTTGCAGCGGATGACAGGTATTTTGGGTCCGAACCCCCGCAACCAGACGCCGAAATGCTGACCCGCATTGCTCAGCGAGATGCGACGCGTAAAGTCGAAGCCAGCCAGAGCGAAAACGGATTGCTTCTGCGGGCGCAAGACCGTGCCGCTTCACCGTCCCTTTCTACCGCGCCCATGACCCCGCCCAGTACCCCGAGTGCTCCGGCCTATACCGCTGCCCCCTCACAGTCCGCGCCCATCGCAGAGGCCGAGCCGGTAGAGGGTCGACCCGAACCAGCCGCCGATAGTATCGCCGCAAAGCTGCAACGGATCCGGGCGGTAGTCTCTCATAGCGAAGAAAACTCGGTGATCTACGCCGAGGATGAAGATTCCCCCCTGATGAAATCCGAAACCGGCCCAACTGATGCCGTATCGGCTGCCTTTCAGGCTGGAACTCTGACCCCCACAGATCTGGTCGAATCCCCCGCGGCCGATGCAGAGGTTGAAGCAGCTCAGGAATTTGAGCCCGAATCTCAGATTGACATGCCCCCACCCGCCGCGGAAGAGGCAGAGATCGAAGGCCCGGCCCAAGAGACCCCCGCCGTGCCAGAAATTGATGTCGCACCCATCGCCGACGATGTGACCACTGTCGAGGCAGAAGAGGTTTTGTTTTCGGATCTGAGTGCCGAGACGGACGAAGCCGAGAGCGACGAAATCGACAATATCCTGACAGAAGACATTTCGGCGGACGCAGACGAACCTGAAGAGGTTGCCGGCTATTTGACCGAAGAAGACGAGGAAACTCTGCTTGACGAAATTGCCAGCGTCGAAGCCGTGTTGTCCGCCCGTGCATCCGAGCCTCTGCCTGAGGAACCGAACCTGGACGAGGACGTTTCTCGCCTGATGGAAAAGGCGGTCGAACAGATGGATGATCCCGCGACTGCCACTCAGCGCGAGACATATTCCCGTCTGCGCAATGCAGTGGCCGCAACCAATGCTGATCGTGCAGATGCGCTGAACCGTAATCAGGCTCAGCAGATCAGCCCGCGCCGCCCCGAAAGCAATGTTACAACTGCCCGTCCCAAGGTAGAGCCTGCCGCTCCCCTCAAGCTGGTTGCTGAACAGCGCATCGACAATAAAGACGAGGATGAAATGGGGCCGATTTCTCCGCGCCGTGTAAAATCCAAACCGCTGGGTCTTCCGATCGAGGAAAGCGGCTTTGCGCACTATGCGCAGGAACAGGGCGCACAATCTCTGCCGGACCTGCTGGAAGCTGCGGCATCTTATCTGTCGTTCATCGAAGGACAGGAACAGTTCTCGCGCCCGCAACTGATGAACAAGATCCGTTCTCTCAAGCAGGGCGATTTTAATCGCGAGGAAAGCTTGCGCTCATTCGGGCAACTGCTGCGCGATGGCAAGATTGAGAAAGCTGGCGGAGGTCGGTTTGCGGCTTCGGACGAGATAGGGTTCCGCCCTGACGGAGATGAACGCGCCGCAGGCTGAATTCAAACCGAAAAGAAAGAAGGGCCGGAGACCAACTCCGGCCCTTTTTCATTGGGCGATCTTTTGTGGGCAGGCGTATGAACCCGCCGCAGGATGAGCCCGGAATAGGCCGCTCAGTCAGAGGATCCGTTTGGATCTTCTTTTCCGACACCTTTGAAGATGAATTTGAAAGGCAGAGCCCACAAAATGCCGAGCGCTACGTATACCAGAAGTTCCAACCAAATTGGTGGCCGGTCCAACCAGTTTATCACCGTCACCACCGCAACGATATAAGCCGGCAGGCCAATCAGCAGCAGCACCATCGACCAACGACGACGCGCTTTATAGCTCAGGCCATTTTTCTGTTCGCCCGCCATCAGTCAGCAAACGGGTCTGTCACCAAAATGGTGTCATCCCGCTCTGGGCTAGTGGACAGCAATGCAACCGGACATTCGATCAACTCTTCGACCCGACGCACATATTTGATGGCATTTGCAGGCAAGTCCGCCCAACTGCGCGCGCCTTCCGTGGATTCGCTCCAACCAGGCACTTCTTCGTAGATCGGAGTACATCGTGCCTGCTGATCGGCTGCAGTGGGAAGATAATCCAGACGCTTACCGTCAAGGTCATAGGCAACACAGATTTTCAGCGTCTCGAATCCGTCCAGCACGTCCAGCTTGGTCAGCGAAATACCGTTTACGCCGCTAGTGGCACAGGTTTGGCGCACCAGACAGGCATCAAACCAGCCGCAACGCCGCTTGCGCCCGGTGGTGGTACCGAACTCGTGCCCACGCTCACCCAGACGCTGGCCATCCGCATCATCCAATTCGGTTGGAAACGGCCCCTCACCCACACGGGTCGTGTAAGCCTTTACGATGCCAAGGACAAAATCAATCGAGCCGGGCCCGATGCCAACACCGGTCGCCGCCTGACCGGCGATCACGTTGGACGAGGTCACAAACGGATAGGTTCCAAAGTCGATGTCCAGAAGGGCACCCTGCGCGCCTTCAAACAGAATACGTTTACCAGCCTTGCGCTTTTCGTTCAGCACTTTCCAAACGGGTGCTGCGAAAGGCAGAATCTCGGACGCAATTTCCCTCAGCTGAGCAATCAGTGCATCGCGGTCCACGGGTTCGATCCCCAATCCCTTGCGCAGCGGGTCATGGTGCTGCAGCGCGCGATCTACGCGTGCCTCAAGGGTCGCTTCGTCTGCCAGGTCAGCAACCCGCACAGAACGCCGCCCAACCTTATCTTCATATGCGGGGCCGATTCCACGACCGGTGGTGCCGATCTTGGTTCCTTTGCTTGCCGCCTCTTCGCGTGCGCGGTCCAGTTCACCGTGGATGGGCAGGATCAGCGGAGTGTTCTCTGCGATCATCAGCGTTTCGGGCGATATCTCGACTCCCTGCGCCTGGATCGTTGCGATCTCTTTCAGCAGGTGCCAGGGGTCCAGAACAACGCCATTGCCGATGACACTCAGCTTGCCGCCACGTACCACACCGGATGGCAGAGCGTGCAACTTATAGACGGCACCGTCGATTACCAACGTATGACCGGCATTATGCCCGCCTTGAAAACGCGCGATCACATCGGCCCGTTCACTGAGCCAATCGACGATCTTGCCTTTTCCTTCGTCACCCCACTGGGCGCCGACAACAACCACATTGGCCATATCTGGTCCTTTTGCGCTGAGATATCAAACCCGGCTCGTATAGCGATGTGTCAGCGACAGGGAAACCGATAATTCGCCGCAGATCATAACCACGCTGTGCGTGGTGCCTCCGGCGGAGGTATTTTTGGCCAGATGAAGAGAGGATCCCTTGCTTCATCTGGCTCAAAATACCTCGGGGGAGTCGCGGCGGGGGCAGCGCCCCCTTTCTAGCCATTCGACAAATGAACGGGTTCACCATGTGGAGTCGTCAGATAGGCTTTCTCCCAATCCAACGAGACTGCGGCGACATCACTTGGGTTCGCGTCACCCATTTCGGCTAAATAGGCCTCGAGTGTTTCCAGCCAGGCATGGAAATAGTCGTTGCCACCATTCAGCTCTTTGCTCAGACCATGGCGTTTTAGCATCTTCGAAAATCGATCGGCCCATTCCGACCATTCGAATCGTCCCGCTTCATTCAGCGCGACCGTGACCGCAAAGGCCTGTGCATGCCAGGGCTCTGCGAATGCCGGCTCGGGTAATGGCTGTGCGTTACACTCACTCATCGGGCACCAGATAGCTTTGCCACAGATCTAATATGACCTCGTCATTTCGGTTCTCGGGATCGGCCCAAAGCTCCGAGGCCGGGAATGCAACCGCATATAATGGTTCAGGTGCCTCTCCCAGACCATGAGCATTGGAATCCGGCAAAACATGCGTCCCATGCAGGCGCAATATCCGACCGCGAGCGCCGGAAGCGTAAGATGGCAACCTGGTATGACCACCGATTTTCAGGCGGTTGGCAGCCGGTCGTACTGTACGCACCTTTTGGCCGGGATCAAACTGCACCGCGATATTCGAGGGTCGATCAGCCGGACCGCCTTTGGACAGTGTGCCCTCAACCGCCCCAGCTGTCAGCGCGCGGGAAGCCAAAGGATGTGAAGCATCCGTTCCTTGGCCCAGAAGGTCTTCCAAAGTCAGGACCCCCTGCTCTACCAACAGATCTGCAAGTGCTGACACCCATTTTTCGTAGTAAGAGAATCGTGCATAGTCTTTGGGCGACAGTCGTTCGCGTGCATGGCGCGAGATGTCGATATTCCATTGTCCCAGAAACCCGGCAGCCAATGTCAGTGCCAATGCGCGCCCGTGCCATTCTTCTGGGAAAATCGCTGCATCTTGGGATTCGGGGATCACCGGACCGTCGCCGAACCGTCCTCCCATATCGTGAACGCGGGTCATGACGGCACCTTTGGCAGGCCGGTTCCGATCATACTGTCACGGGTCACAAGCGCGGTCAGGTCGTCTTCGGTCATCCTATCGGTGCCATCGGGGCGCATGGGTAGAACAAGATAGCGTATCTCGGCCGTTGAATCCCAAACCCGCACGGCTGTCTCATCCGTCAGAAAAACTCCGAACTCTGACAAAATTTTACGCGGCTCACGCACGGCCCGCGCACGATAGGCATCCGATTTATACCACCCCGGTGGAATCCCCAACAAAGGCCATGGGTAGCAACTGCAAAGCGTGCAAACGACCATGTTGTGGAGATCAGGGGTATTTTCGACAACAACTATGTGCTCGCCTTGCCGACCGTAAAAGCCAAGCTTTGCCACCTCGGGCGTTGCATCCTTAAGCAGTGCTGCCTTAAAGGCCGGATCAGTCCAGGCTTTGGCAACAACCCGGGCACCGTTCTGCGGGCCAATCTTGTTTTGGTAAGTGTCGATGATCTCATCCAAAGCGGCCGGGTCGATCAAACCCTTGCGGGTCAGAATCGTTTCCAGCGCCTTGACGCGAAGGGCGGGTTCAGGCGGCAATATGGCGTGCGGATGGTCGGGATCGTCATGTGGCATGGGTCGCAGCCTGCTTTACCATCCCCTTGCCTGTCCAGTCTCTTTGCTGTGATCCCGAAGATCACTTGGCGTGATGGTAACTCGTGACTTGCCCCCGGAACCAAACTTGCATAAGTACCTCGCGATACACGCCACGCTGTACAGGACCACCATGGAAAACGTCGTTCTCATTATCCATCTTCTTCTGGCTTTGGGCCTGATCGCCGTCGTCCTGATGCAGCGGTCCGAAGGCGGCGGCCTTGGCATGGGTGGCGGCGGAGGCGGTGCCATGGCTGGCCGGTCGGCTGCAACAGCATTGGGCAAGGTGACCTGGATTTTAGCCGCGTGCTTTATCGTCACTTCGATCACGCTGACCATTCTGGCGGCACAAAAATCCTCGGGCAGCTCTGTGCTTGACCGGATTGGGACACAGGCACCGGCCGCGACCGAAGAAAGCACACCGGCAATTCCGTCGGCGGATGACCTGTTGCCTCCGGCACAGGGTGACAACGCGCCTTTGATCCCGCAGGCCAACTGACACACAAAACCTAGAAACCGAAAAGAGAACTGCAACAGCATCTTGCGGTTCTCTTGCGCTATTGGCGCGAATCCTTTATACGTGAAGTCCCGTGATGCAGCGGTTTTTCTTGAACCGCCGGGCAGCTGATATTGACGTCTCACGGGGAGCAGCCGAAAAACATGGCGCGTTTTATTTTCATCACTGGTGGTGTGGTTTCATCCTTGGGCAAAGGATTGGCTTCGGCGGCTTTGGGCGCGCTGTTGCAAGCCCGAGGGTATTCGGTGCGTCTGCGTAAGCTGGACCCCTATCTGAATGTCGATCCGGGCACCATGTCGCCTTTTGAACATGGCGAAGTGTTCGTTACAGATGACGGGGCAGAAACCGATCTGGACCTTGGCCATTACGAACGTTTTACCGGCGTAGCCGCGCGCAAAACCGACTCGGTCAGTTCCGGGCGGATTTATTCCAACGTGTTGGAAAAAGAACGCCGCGGCGATTACCTGGGCAAAACCATTCAGGTGATCCCGCACGTCACCAATGAGATCAAGGATTTCATCGCCATAGGCGAGGATGAAGTCGATTTCATGCTGTGCGAGATCGGCGGCACCGTGGGCGATATCGAAGGCCTGCCCTTCTTTGAGGCCATCCGCCAATTCAGCCAGGACAAACCACGCGGCCAATGCCTGTTCATGCACTTGACCCTGCTGCCCTACATCAAAGCCTCGGGCGAATTGAAAACCAAGCCGACCCAGCACTCGGTAAAAGAGCTGCGTTCGATCGGTCTCGCCCCCGACATTCTGGTCTGCCGGTCCGAAGGCCCGATCCCGACCAAGGAACGTGAAAAACTGGCTTTGTTCTGTAACGTCCGCCCCGATAGCGTGATTGCTGCGCAGGACCTCAGCACCATCTACGATGCTCCGCTCGCCTATCACCGCGAGGGACTGGATCAGGCAGTTCTGGATGCCTTCCAGATCAGCCCTGCCCCCAAGCCCGATCTGACCAAATGGGAAGACGTCAGTGATCGCATCCACAATGCCGAGGGCGAAGTGAAGGTCGCCATCGTCGGTAAGTACACCCAGTTGGAGGACGCCTATAAGTCGATAGCCGAGGCGCTGACCCATGGCGGGATGGCCAACCGTGTCCGCGTCAAGGTCGAATGGGTCGATGCCGAGGTATTCGATACCGAAGAGGCCGCCCCGCATCTGGAAGGCTTCCACGCGATCCTCGTGCCCGGCGGATTCGGTGAGCGCGGTACCGAAGGCAAAATCAAGGCTGCGCAATATGCCCGCGAACATAAGGTGCCCTACCTG
This sequence comes from Ruegeria sp. CDSA236, assembly GCF_059611285.1. Taxonomy (NCBI): domain Bacteria; kingdom Pseudomonadati; phylum Pseudomonadota; class Alphaproteobacteria; order Rhodobacterales; family Roseobacteraceae; genus Ruegeria; species Ruegeria sp. CDSA236. The sequence continues at coordinate 40,230 of NZ_JBXWPG010000006.1, read as the reverse complement.
GGCATCTGCCTGGGCATGCAGATGGCCGTAATTGAGGCCGCGCGAAATGCCGCTGGCATCAAAGAGGCCGGGTCCGAGGAATTCGACCATGAATCCGGTAAAAAGCGGTTCGAACCGGTGGTCTATCACCTGAAAGAATGGGTGCAGGGCAATCACAAGGTCGAACGCAAAGTCGGTGATGACAAGGGCGGCACCATGCGCCTGGGCGCCTATGACGCGGTTCTGGCCGAAGGGTCAAAAGTGGCCGAAGTCTATGGCGGTACCGCCATCGAGGAGCGCCACCGCCACCGCTATGAAGTGGACATCAAATACCGCGACAAGCTGGAAAATGCCGGTCTCAATTTCTCAGGCATGTCCCCCGACGGGCGGTTGCCAGAAATCGTCGAGTGGTCGGATCATCCGTGGTTCATTGGGGTCCAGTACCACCCCGAGCTGAAATCAAAGCCGTTCGACCCGCATCCTTTGTTCCGCGACTTTGTGCGCGCTGCCAAGGACACCTCGCGTCTGGTCTGACACCAGGCACGAAAGCAGATTGTATCGGTCAGCGCGAAAAGACTGTACGCGCTGACCCTTTGCACGGTTAACTGTCCGCAACTCAGAGATAGGAGACCGGCCATGACCGATCAGATCACCAAAGCACTGACATTCGCGGCTCTGCACAAAAAGGGCGAACCGGTTATCCTGTACAATATCTGGGATGCTGGCAGTGCCGGTGCCGTGCGTGACGCTGGCGCCCAAGCCATTGCCACCGGAAGCGCTCCTGTTGCGATGGCACAAGGGTTCAGCGACGGCCAAAACATCCCGATGCAGGTCGCGCTGGACAATGCTCGCCGGATTGTCGAATCCGTTGATCTACCGGTTACTCTGGATTTCGAAGGTGCGTATGCGGCTGATGCTCAGGGTATCTCTGCCAATATCAGGCTGGCCCTTGAATCCGGCGTTGTCGGCTTCAACTTCGAAGACCAGATCATCGGATCAAATGAGTTGTACGATATTGAAACTCAGGCCGCCCGTGTCAGCGCGATGCGCGAAGGTTGCGATGCGGCGGGCGTTCCTGCGTTTATCAACGCGCGGACCGACATTTTCCTGAAGGCGCAGCCCGAAACCCATGATGATGCGATGCTGGAAGAGGCAATGGTCCGAGCACAAGCCTATTCAGATGCAGGGGCCAGCGGATTCTTTGCCCCCGGCCTACGGGATCAGGCCATGATTGCCCGGTTGGTAGAGTCAATCGACTTGCCGCTAAATATCATAGCATTACCCGGCACACCGGACACCGCCACTTTGGCTGGGCTGGGAGTCGCGCGTATAAGCTATGGCCCTGTACCCTATCGGAAAATGCTGGCCTGGCTGCAAGACGAAGCGCGAAAGGTACTCTGACCCAGCGCGCTATCCGGCTCTAGCAGGCGGTCTTTTGATCATTCTGAGCCTTGCGCGATAGTCCGTGCTTGGCGGGTTATCAAATATGGAATAATCTCTGACCATGTTGAAAAAACTCTTTCAGGCTTTCCGCCCGCCACAACACGACAATCTGCCCGACCCAGACGCTGAACTTGCACTCGGGGCGCTTATGGTGCGCGTTGCACAAGCGGACAGGGATTATAAGCTGGAAGAGATCAGCCTGATCGACCGTATCCTCGCCCGACTTTATCAACATAACGCGATCGAAGCCGCAAAGGTCCGCGCCACCTGCGAGAAACTGCACGCAGCCGCACCGGAAACGGACACGTTCGGTAAGCTGATCCGGGAAACCACGGACCTGCACGAGCGCTTGGCCGCTTTGGATGCCCTCTGGGAGGTGGTTCTGGCCGACGGGAATACAGATGAGGGCGAGATGAAAATCGTCGAAGAAGCCCGCATCGCCATGGGTCTGAGCTTTAACGACAGCAAGACCGCCAGAAAGCGTGTGCAAAGACGCTTGGAAGAGGCGTAAGGCCTCTCTATACCTGTCTCATGTTTAGTGATTTTCTGTCTCGACTGACCCAGCCTCAGCCCGCCCCTTTCACCGATGACGATGCTCGACTGGCCTTGACGGCCCTGCTGGTGCGCGTTGCCCGATCTGACAACGACTATGCCGACAGTGAAATGGCGCGAATCGACCGGATTTCGGTTGAACGCTATGACCTATCCCCGTTCGAAGCCGCCGGCCTGCGCGCCCGCGCCGAAGATCTCGAGGCCGAAGCACCGGACACCGTACGGTTCACTCGCGCAATCAAAGAGGCCGTTGCCTATGACGACCGCCTGGCAGTCGTTCAGGCCTTGTGGTCGGTCGCTCTGGCGGATGGGCACCGCACGGGTGAAGAGGATTCCTTACTGCGACTGGTCGTCAGCCTGCTGGGCATCAGTGATGTCGACTCTGCAATGGCCCGTCAAAAGGCTGCCAAATCTTGATAGCCATGCTGGGCATGTACGACATGCCTGCGCTGCGCCCTGCGAATGATCGGTTTTGGGCATCGATTCGGGATTACCTTGGCTATGGCCCCGCAAACCTAAACCGAGACCGGGATGTCTGGGATGTCTGGTTGGACCCGGATCTGGTTTTTGCCCAGACCTGCGGCATGCCCTTTCGCACCCGGCTGCATGGCAAGGTGCAGTTGGTTGGAACGCCGGATTACGCGTTGCCTGGCTGCCCACCTGGCCATTACCGGTCGGTTTTTGTAGCCCGCCGCCACGACCCCCGCGATCTTGATGAATTGGCCGATGGTGTTTTTGCCTATAATGAACCGCTGTCGCAATCCGGATGGGCCGCCCCAATGGTTCACCTTGAACGATACCACCGAACACCATCGTCGGTTCTGCAATCCGGTGGTCATGCGCTGTCTGCTCAAGCCATTTCCGAGGGCCGTGCCGATTATGCCGCGCTGGATGTGCTGACATGGGAGATACTGAAGGTCCATTCCGACCTTCCAGAAGCTCTGCGTGAGGTCGCCGAAACAACCCCAACCCCCGCGCTACCTTATATCACAGCGAAGGATCAGGACGCCGCTCAGATCGCACGCGCTGCTCGCAACGCGATTCTAACCATGTCACCGCAAGATCGGAACCTTCTGCACCTGCATGACCTGATCTCAATTCCTGCCAAAGATTATCTGCGCGTCCCAAATCCGTCGAAATTGTAAACTGCGATGGATAATTCATGATCAAATTGACCAGAACGCTTCGTCAAATTGACGGATTCACCCGCTTACTCTGTCATTTGCGCATTGCATTGATCTGATTTTTAAGCCCTAGTACCGCACCAACACCAATAACACTTGGACCAACCGTGACAGATTCAACTCCCGTCATTGAGATCAAGAACCTACACAAGAGTTTCGGCAATCTGGAAGTGCTGAAGGGCGTGGATATCACTGCCAGACGGGGCGATGTCGTATCTTTGATTGGGTCCTCGGGGTCTGGGAAATCCACTTTATTGCGGTGCTGCAACCTGTTGGAAGACAGCCAGCAGGGCGAAATCCTTTTCAAGGGTGAACCTGTTCGTTGGTCCGGTAACAGCCACACGCGCCGGCCTGCAGATGCGAAACAGGTTCTGCGCATTCGCACAAACCTGTCGATGGTTTTCCAACAGTTCAACCTGTGGGCTCATTTGACCATCCTGCAGAACGTGATGGAAGCACCTGTAACGGTATTGGGCCGTGACAAAAAAGAAGTTGAAGACAGCGCACGCAAATACCTTGAAAAAGTTGGTATTGGCGACAAGTGCGACGCCTACCCCGCACAGTTGTCTGGTGGCCAGCAACAGCGTGCCGCGATCGCGCGGGGGCTGTGCATGGAGCCCGAGGCGCTTTTGTTTGACGAGCCCACGTCGGCGCTGGACCCCGAATTGGAACAAGAAGTGATCAAGGTGATCAAAGACCTGGCTGCAGAAGGCCGCACCATGATCATTGTGACCCACGACATGAAAATGGCCGCTGATATCTCTAGCCATGTCGTTTTCCTTCACCAGGGCCTCATCGAAGAAGAAGGCCTGCCTGAAGATCTCTTTACTACCCCTGAATCTCCACGGCTTCAGGGCTTTCTTTCCGCCACTCAGGCGGCATAACTTCAGATCAGAACCAAAACTGGGGAGTATCCAATGAAAAAACTGATCCTGACCACTGCGGCCCTTGCGCTGAGCGCAGGCATGGCTATGGCAGACACCATCCGGATGGGGACCGAGGGCGCCTATGCACCTTGGAACTTCGTCAATGACGCAGGTGAGATCGACGGCTTTGAGCGCGAGCTGGGCGACGAGCTGTGCAAACGCGCAGACCTGACCTGCGAGTGGGTCAAGAACGACTGGGATTCGATCATTCCGAACCTGGTCTCGGGCAACTACGACGTGATCATCGCTGGTATGTCGATCACCGACGAGCGTGACGAGGTCATCGACTTTACCCAGAACTACACACCGCCGGATCCCTCCGCCTATGTAGCAATGTCGGATGACGCCGATGTTGCAGGTGGTGTGGTCGCCGCACAGACCGGCACCATTCAGGCTGGCTATATCGCCGAATCCGGCGCGACCCTGGTCGAGTTCGCCAGCCCCGAGGAAACCATCGCTGCCGTACGCAACGGTGAGGCCGATGCGGTTCTGGCCGACAAATCCTTCCTTGCCCCGATCGTCGACGAAGACGCAGATCTGCGCTTTGTGGCCGATGAGGTTCCGCTGGGTGGTGGCGTCGGCATTGGCGTCCGTGAATCCGACGGTGAGCTGAAAGAAAAGCTCAACGCAGCCATCCAATCCATGAAGGATGACGGCAGCCTGAACGAGCTGATCACCAAATGGGAAGTGTCTTCGACCTTCTAATTCTGATCCGGCGGCGTGCCCCAGTCTACGGGCGCGCCGCCCTAGCGCCTTTACCACCTGAAGAGGCCCGCCATTTTTTCGTTCTGCACTGATCCCGACACGCTGGGAACCTTTCGTTGGTTCTCGTGCTATCTGACCAATGGTGTGCATTGGTCCTTTTACCTGTCCTTCCTCAAGGTACTGGCCCTGCTTGCCGTGACGGCGCCCGTAGCGCTGGGTTTCGGGTTCGTCGGGGCCATGGCTGCCCGTTCGCACGTTCTGCCGGTCAGTTGGCTGGGTAAGGGTTATATCGCCATCGTGCGCGGCGTGCCGGATATCGCCTTTTTCATGTTCTTCGTGATTGCTTTGGATCAGGCATTCGAATGGACGCGGCATCAAATTCTCTGCCCGGACTGGACGGATTCGATCCGACAGGGCAACGACTTTATCGTCTGCCAATCTGCCAAACTGCCACTGGGCACCTCGCCGGAATGGGTGCACGAAACCTATGGGTTCTTTCTGGCTGTCATCACTTTCTCTATTGTTTTCGGTGCTTTCGCCGCCAATGTTCTGTTCGGCGGCATGCGGGCCGTACCCTATACACAGCTGGAAACCGCCGAAGCCTATGGGATGTCCCGTCGCCAGACATTCTGGAAAATCCTTGTGCCTCAGATGTGGGTTTATGCCCTGCCCGGTCTCAGCAATCTCTGGATGGTTCTGATCAAGGCCACGCCGTTGCTGTTCCTTCTGGGCATCGAAGATATCGTGTACTGGGCCCGCGAACTGGGCAGCACCAAGACTCCGAAGTTTACGCAATACCCACACGGTGACTGGCGCATGTGGTATTTCCTGTTCCTGCTGGTTTTCTACCTTGGCTTCACCCGTATGTCCGAGATCGGGCTTGAACGCCTGATGCGCCGGCTCTCGCACGGACAGGCCACCGCCGCCGGAGAATTGCTGCGCAAGGAGACCACCGCATGAGCTGCTTGCAGACCATTCAGGACTACGGCCTGCGATCTCTTGGATATGGCGAGCGCCTGCTGCCAAAATCCGACTTTACCTTATGTGAGCACTTTACCCTGATCGGGTCTGGTATGATCTGGAATATCTATTTCGGAATCATGGCGCTTGCGACCGGATTTTTCCTGGCCACAGCACTGGCGCTTGGCAAAGCTTCACCCAGTTTCTGGCTGCGCAAACCTTCGGAATGGTTCATTTTCATCTTTCGAGGTTCGCCGCTGTTCATTCAGTTTTTCTTTGCCTATTTCTTCTTCCTGTCGCTGAAGAAATCCTATCCGATGTTCGATTCTCTGACGTCGGCCTGGATAGGGGCTCTGATCGTTCTGTTTCTGAACACAGCCGCCTATTCAGCCGAAATTTTCTTTGGCGCGCTCCGATCCATTCCCAAGGGCGATACCGAGGCTGCAGATGCTTATGGCATGTCCGGCTGGTCTCGCTTCCGGCGGATCGTCTGGCCCACCATGCTGCGGCTTGCCTGGCCCGCCTACACGAATGAGGCGATCTTTCTGTTCCATGCCACCACGCTGGTGTTCTTCTCGGCCTTCCCCGCCTGGCAGCAACGAGGCGATGCGCTGTATTACGCAAGCTATTTCGCGGACAAGACGTTCAACCCCTTTGTCGCCTATCCAATCCTTGCCTTCTATTTCATCTTACTGACGCTTGTGATCGTTGGGGGGTTCGGCCTGGTGAACAAGCATCTGAACCGTCATTTACCTGCGGAACGGAAAACAAAGATGCGCTTTCGCCTGAATCTGGCACGCTAAGAACCTACCGGGGATGCAGCCGCTGCAATCCCCGGAAAAGACAATTTCTCAAATAATAATCGGTACCGTTTTGAGTGAAGGCAGCCCTTCGATTTGCGCGGCGGCTTAGAGGCCGAACTAGCTTGGGAATTTTCTGGCAATCGGTGAGATGGTACCGCCTCCCTGGCTTGAACAGGGGACCTCTGGATCCACAATCCAGCGCTCTAACCAACTGAGCTAAGGCGGCACTTGTGAAGGGCGATGTACCGAACGCGTTCACGGAATGCAAGAGGATTAAAGCTGAATTTTCCAGCTTTGTTCGACCAGATCAACCCCGAAGGAATGGACCGGTTTGCTATCCATCAACTGCCACCCAGTGGACCCATAAAGCGCACAGGCAGCCTTGTGGCTTTCATGCGTCCACAGCCTCATTTCAGTGTAACCGGCGCCGCGAGCAAAGCCCATGCAGCTCTCCAGCATCCGCTTTCCCAGGCCCATCCCACGCGCTTCGGGCAACAGCAAGAACAAGCGCAGTTTTGCGGTCGTTTCACTCAGGGCAACGCAGAAAATACTGCCCAAAGGTTTACCGTCACATTCGGCTATCCAGCCACGCTCGCGCTTGGCATCATGGTCCGAGATGAAATCGTCGAGGATTTCTTTCACCAACACGGCAAAAGAGTCGTCAAAACCCTCGTCTCGTGAATACAAAAGATCATGCACAGCCACCAACCACGGCGCGTCCAAAGCTTCAAAGGGTCTGATCTGAATAGAGTGCATCCCCTATTTGAACGCAAAGGTAACTTGATTCTCAAGCCTTTGCGCGCTAGCACGAACTCTCATCCCCGGAGGCACACATGAGCATCAATACCGAAAGTGACATTCAGGCGAATTTGCAGATCGGACCAACAGATCAGGGGATGGTGCGCCTATTCATCGAAGCGGAAAACCTTGAAATTCCAATGGATTTCGATCCGGAAGAAGCCGAAGAGATTGCCGATGAACTCCGTGCTGCTGCGCATGCCGCACGGGCGGTAAAAAGCTGAGCTATCAGATTCTGGGATCTCTCAGGGACTGCAAGCGCCGGGCTGCATCTGTGGCAAATTTCTGGATCATCTTCTTCCGCCGGGCCGGAGCTATCTTGTCCTCTGGTGCCATACGCACGATCTCGGCGTCATAAGCATCGGCAATGATCAACCCGGTCTCGGCAGGCAACAGCTCGGTCGGAAACTCCGTATCCACTGCCCAGAAGAATCGATCACACCACTCCAAATAACCATGCCATTTGGAATCCGACTGGAAATCAGCGCGGCTTGATTTACATTCGATCACCCAAAGCTCACCCTTAGGACCCAGCCCCATCACATCAACCCGCAGTCCGCGTATAGGCACGAATTCCTCAACGGATACAAAGCCATGCGCCGTCAGGTGACGGGCGACGCCACGTGCAAGTCTTTGTCCGGGTTGCAGGTCCAATGTCATATCCCAAATGTGAACAATTAGTGAACAAATGTAAAGTGAGCCCATACGACTTGACATAATACCATTTGGTATCGCATTAATGTGAAACCAAATGGTATCTCTTTAGGTTACATATGGAAAATCAAACTCAAAACGCGTTCCGCGCTCTGGCTGACCCTACCCGCAGGGACATTGTGCAGATGCTGGCACTGCAGGACATGACGATTGCTCAGTTGACTGATCGCTTCGACATGACCCGCGCGGCTGTAAAGAAACACCTGACCGTGCTCTCGGATGGTGGCCTGATCGCCGTCGAAGCTCGTGGCCGGGAACGCATAAACCGACTTGAACCAAAAGGTATGGCCCCTGTTCTGGATTGGCTCAGCTACTTTGATCAATTTTGGGATGAACGCCTTAACTCTCTTAAAGAAGCTGTTGAAAGGAAATCAAAATGACTGATGCCGTTCTAAGGAAGTCCATCTTCCTGAGGGCCGAGCCCGAGACCGTCTGGGCCTATCTGACCGAACCCGACCGGTTGGCGGAATGGTTTCACAAACCCGAACGCCCCCTGGCGCAGGGCCAAAAGCTTGAGATGTTCGGAACAACCAGTGGCGACCTGCTGATCTGGGGAGAGGTCCGCGAGGCGCGCCCGCCGTCATATCTGGAGTATTCGTTTACGGTTAAGCCAATGGGCGACGCGGTAAGCATCGTGAAATGGACGCTGGAACCGGTTGCGGGCGGTACACGCCTGGACCTGCTGCACGAAGGTCTGCCGCAAGGTGCCGATGCCCTTGGCCTGATCCTGGCGCTGGACAATGGCTGGGACGAGCATTTTGGCAAGATGCGCGTGGCCTTGCACGAAACTGTTGACGCCTGACCCCTTGTGCGAACCCGCCGGACGCCCTACTTAGGCCCGTGGCGGGTTCTGCCCTTCTTGTGACAGGTAGCATTCTGGTGGCCTTAAGCAATTCCGAGGGGGCTGGCTCTGTTCAGGTCCTGGCCTGATTACCTGGCGCCCACCTGTACATACAGGTCCTCGGGAATCAAACCGCACGGTTGACTGGTGGTCCCGCCACACTCGATCCAAACTCCGGCAGGAAATAGCCGGATTTACGAGCTCTGGGTTCTGACCTGCGGGCCAGATCGCGCTAATCATACCTGGAGCAGACAGGCATCAAGAAATGCTTTTACGGGTTCGGGTTGCCGAATGGCGCGGGGCTGCACAATCACAACATTAAAATACCCGATATCCTGTGCCAGCGGACGCGCGACGACCGCATCGCCTTCTATCGTGCGGCTCGCCTCTGGCGGAAAACCAACCAGCGTGAACCCAAGCCCTTTGCCAACATAGGCATGCACCAACTCTCGTGATTGCGAGGTCAGCGGCACTTCTGGATCAAGCCCGGCGGCCTGCAACAGGTCAAGATAGCTTGGACCCGGACCGGAACGCGACACTGCAATGTAGGGCAAGCCTGTCAGCTGCTCAAGCTGTACGCTGTCGGCATGCGCCATAGGGTGGGAGGCCGGAAGTAAAACCAGAGGCGCCAGTTCTTTAAGTACTTCAACGTGATGACGTTGGGGATCAAACCCTTGATCAAACACCACAAGCGCGTCCAACTCGCCCGCATCCAGCGCAGCAACCAGGTTCGGGAAATCATCCTCAACAACCTCGATGCGGATACCGGGATGGCTTTGGCGAAAAGCCAGAACAGCTGGTAGAATGATCTTCTGCGCAATTGCATAGTGTGTCCCGATCACAATAGACCCTGTTTTACCCTCAGCCATCACAGCGGCCCGATTGCCGAGCGCGCCTGCTTGCATCAGCAACGCTTCGGAATCCGTCAAAAAGGCTGCGCCAACGCGGGTCAACCTCATCCCGCGTGCGGGAAAGCGATCAAACAACGTCAAACCAGTGACATCTTCGAGTTTGTCGATTGCCGATGAAATAGCGGCGGCCGAAACATTCAGGTTCCTGGCTGCCTGCGCGATACCGCCACATCGCGCCGTCTCGGCGAAGAACGACAACTGGCGCAAAGTGAAACGTATCATCAATAAAATCTTCTCTTTACAAATTTTAAATCAGTTTTTTCGACCTTTAGCAATGCGCTACCCTGCGTTTGAAACTCAGGGAGAAAGCAGATGGACATCAGACCACTTACCGGCGGTGTGGGCGCAGAGATCATCGGCGCCGATATCCGAGACGGCAGCCTGTTCGACGCCATTCATACGGCCTTTGCTCAGCACTCTGTCATCGTACTCAGAGCGCAGGATGTCGGCCCGGATGAGCATCTGGCGTTTGCCCAACGCTTTGGCGCGATCAACATCAACCGCTTCTTCAGGCCGGTCGAGGGGCATCCAGAAATCGCTATGGTGCTGAAGGAAAAGGATCAGAAAGAGGCCATCGGAGAGGGCTGGCATACCGATCATTCCTACGACCAAATCCCGGCGATGGGGTCTATCCTGCATGCTTTGGAAACCCCGCCCTTTGGAGGCGACACGCTGTTCGTCTCGATGGGTGCGGCTTATGAGGCGCTGTCACCTACCATGCGGAGCTTTCTGGATGGGCTATGGGCGGTTCATTCCTCTCGGCACGTTTTTGGAACAAGCACACAGGACAGTGAAGCGGCGCAAAGTGGTCGGCTAAGCAATGCACAGGCAGCCACCCAAGACGCGCGACATCCTGTGATCATAAAACACCCCCTCAGCGGGCGGCGCGGTATTTATGTGAATCCAGTGTTCACAACCCATATCGAAGGCCTGAGCGCTGATGAATCAGCAGCCATCCTTGCAATGCTATATGACCATTGCCAGCAACCCGAGTTCCAATGCCGCATTCGTTGGCAAACAGGCGACATGACCATCTGGGACAACCGGGCCACATGGCACAAAGCGGTCAATGACTATCATGGATTTCGACGATTGATGCACAGGGTTACCGTGGAGGGTGTCGCCTTGTCTGCCGAATGACCCGAACCCTGTCAGACAAAAGTCACAACGCAGTCAGACTAAAACTGACGCCCTGACCTACCAATTACGGCGGGCAAGCTCTGCGTCCACCTCAGCCGGCGTGTCACCTGTCTTAACGCCCAGTACGTGCCTCTTGTTTGATCAAGGCAGGCTTTAGCCTGACAGAAACCGGCGTTCCACCGCGCGGACCGCCGGGTTTTTCGGCCATGCTCATAATGGCATAGGCAAACTGTACACCGGCAAAGACGATCCCGTTCATGAACCAGATCATCGCCAGAGCAACCAGACCGATATCAGAACCAGTAATCAGATGACGCAGGTTGGCGACATTCAGGGCCAGAAGCACCCCGACAAAAATTGCCGAGATGGCAAAGCCCCAGGCCACTTGCGTGATATACAAACGGATCAGTTTGGGCATGGCGGACCTCATTGCGCTGTAATATTCAGTTTAACGCATACTTGATCCGTGTAAACGCGTCAGAACGCCTCGGGCTTGGCCTCGTGCGCCATGTGATCCAGCACTGCGTTGACAAATTTGGTCTCTTTACCTTCGGGGAAGAAGGCCCGCGCCACATCGACGAATTCAGTGATGACCACCTTGGGCGGTGTGTCGTTCTGTGTCAGCTCTGCTCCGGCGGCCCGGAAGGCCGCACGCAGGGTCGGGTCGATCCGGGCAATCGGCCATTTGGCAACCAAAGCACGATCGGTCATCTGATCGATCGGCGCCTGATAATTGACCGCATCTTCAACCAGCTTGCGGAACAGGCGAATATCGCCGTCCAGCATTTCCTCGCCCTCATAGACGGCGCCAAAGCGGTGATCCAGAAACTCGGTCACAACCTGATCGGTTGTCTGACCTGATTGCTCCATCTGGAACAGCGCCTGCACGGCATAGAGCCGAGCGGCGGATTTCATCAGGCGTTTCTGGTTGGCCGGTTTTGGCGTGTCTGTCTTGGTCATGCTGTCGTGGATCCGTTGCTGTCGCCCGCCATTAGGATGGACTCGGACGGCGGCTTGAACCCGACGCCCTTTTTGGAAGAGCCCCACTTACGGCTGAGCGCGATCAGATGCAAGGCCGCAGCGGCAGCCCCGCCCCCTTTATTCATTTTTTCCGGATTGGCGCGCACTTCGGCCTGATCGTCATTCTCGACTGTCAGTATACCGTTGCCGATGCACAGCCCCTGCAGACCCATCAGTTGGATGGCACGGCTGGAGTCGTTGCAGACGGTTTCGTAATGCGTGGTCTCTCCGCGAATGACACAGCCCAGCGCGACATAGCCGTCAAAATTGCACTGACGGTCCGCCATGGCGATTGCCGTCGGGATTTCCAAGGCGCCGGGCACTTCGACCACATCACAGGTGCCGCCTGCCCCTTCGATCTCGGCCTTTGCGCCAGCCACCAAATTGTCAGCGATGGCGCGATAGAACGGGGCCACAACGATCAACAGCTTGACTGGTTTGTCGAAACTCGGTGTCGGCAACACGCCGTGTTTGTCTTGTTCAGCCACAATCAGTCCTCCCTGAGGATTGAACGGGTCCCGACAATGGACAGGCCAAAAGCGTCGAGCCCGAGATAAACGGTTTCCGGCGAGTCGGTCAGCAGCACAAGTTCCTGGATCCCCATCTTGGACAGGATCTGCGCCCCCAGACCGGTTTGTTTGATGGTGCGTGGGCCCTCATCTTCAGCCGCATAGAGCGAGTTGCGCGGTTGGCGGAACAGACAGACCACACCGCGCCCTTCATCCGCAATCTTTTCCATCGCGCGCGGCAGCTCACGTGAGGATTTCGGGCCAAGACCCAGAATGTCGGGCGCCTCGTGCAGCGCATGGGTCCGGGTCAAAACCGGCTCGGGCGTGGTGATGTCACCCTTGACCATCACGACATGTTCGATGCCATGAGTCTGATCGGTGAAAATCCGCATTTCCCAATCGCCGCCATATTCGGATGTGACGGTTTCCCGAGATGTCTCAACCACCAGATTGTCATTGCGCGACCGGTAGGCGATCAAGTCGCTGATCGTGCCGATCTTCAACCCGTGTTCCTTGGCGAATTCGACCAGGTCAGGCAGCCGCGCCATGGTTCCGTCAGGGTTCATGATCTCGCAGATCACACCCGAAGGGTTCAGCCCGGCCAGGCGTGAGATATCAACGGCGGCCTCGGTATGGCCCGCGCGCACCAGCACCCCGCCCCGCTTGGCCCGCAAGGGGAAGACGTGACCCGGCGTGGCGATATGGGCCATCGTGTTTTGCTCGTTGATCGCAGTCGCCACAGTCAGCGCCCGGTCACCAGCGGAAATGCCAGTCGACACTCCCTCGCGCGCTTCAATCGACACGGTGAACGCGGTCTCATGACGTGACGAGTTGTTCACCGCCATCATAGGCAGACCCAACGTGTCAATCCGTTCCGCCGTCATTGGCAGGCAGATCAGGCCGCGACCATGGGTGGCCATGAAATTAATTGCCTCAGCATCAGCGAACTCGGCGGCAATCACCAGATCGCCCTCATTCTCGCGATCTTCGTGATCAACCAGGATATACATCCGGCCTTTACGCGCCTCGTCGATGATCTCTTTGATCGGGCTGATTGCCGCGCGCAGCTGGGCCTCGACCGGTCCGGGAGTTTCAAAGCTCATGGGGCAGCCTTTCACATGCCAAGTTTGACCGGGTGGATAGACCACCGCGCGGTCAAAGACCAGACCGCATGCGGCACCGTTCCGGTCAGACGCGACGTTGAGTTGTGGACTAGGACATTTCAGCGAGGCGCGCGACATAGCGAGCCAGCGTGTCGATCTCAAGATTGACCCGGTCGCCGATGCCGACATCCCCCCAGGTCGTCACCTCTTTGGTGTGCGGAATGAAGTTGATACCAAAATCGCACCCGTCCACATCGTTTACGGTCAAAGAAGTACCGTTCAGCGCAACTGATCCCTTGGGCGCAATGAAGCGGGCCAGATCTTTGGGTGCGCGCAAGGTTACCCGCGTGCTGTCGCCCTCGTCCAGAACGGCGACCACTTCTGCGACGCCATCAACATGACCAGACACGATATGACCGCCCAACTCGTCTCCGACCTTCAGCGCCCGCTCTAGATTGACACGTTTACCGACGGTCCAGCGATCCAGATTGGTTTTCGAAACGGTTTCCGCGCTGATTTGCACATCATACCAGTCTTCGCCTAATGCGATGACTGTCAGGCAAACGCCGTCGCTGGCAATGGATGCACCAATATCAATCCCCGGGGTATTGTAGGCGGTTTTGATCCGCGCCCGCAGATCGCCTTGCTGCTCCAGTTCGGTGATGGTGCCGATATCTGTGACGATCCCCGTAAACATTGCGTTAATCCTCTGTTTCTAACCTGATGCCAGCGCTCACCGTCGAGGTAAGCGTAAGCGCGCCTACGGGCAAGCCCCAGGTTGCCGCAAATACGACAAACAGGCATAATTCCTCATCTAACGACAAGAGCAGCAGAAATGTTACCACTCAACGGCGCTGCGCAAAAACGCGTATTTCTTTTCCTGCAAGGACCGCACGGGCCGTTTTTTGGCGCGCTTGGTAAGATCCTGCGCGCAGCGGGTTCCGAGGTGTGGCGCGTGGGTTTTAACGCCGGGGATCAGGCCTTCTGGTCTGATAAGGCCAGCTTTATTCCCTATGCTGGCAAACCCGAGAACTGGCCGGTAAAATTTGTTGACCTGGTTGTCGGCCGCGAGGTGACAGACATAGTCCTGTATGGCGATACGCGTCCAATCCACGCCCAAGCCATCCGCATCGCCCGCGCCCACGGGATCACTGTTCATGTTTTCGAAGAAGGGTATCTGAGGCCCTGGTGGGTCACCTACGAACGCACAGGTACGAATGGCAATTCGCATCTGATGAATCTGGAAGTTACCCAGATGCAGCGAGCGCTGGAGCGTACTGATGCGCCGATGCCGCCCCCTCCGACGCATTGGGGTGATATGCGACAGCATATTTTCTATGGCGCGCTGTATCATTGGTTTGTTCTGTTCCTGAACGGCAAGTATCGCAATTTTCGAACCCACCGTGACCTACCGGTTTCGAAAGAGTTCAGGCTGTATTTCAAACGGCTGGCAATGATGCCGTTTCACAGAATCCGGAGGCGAATGGCGACGGAGCGGGTCCGGCGGGGCGGGTTTCCCTATCACTTGGCATTGCTGCAACTGGGACATGACAGTTCGGTTCAGTCACACTCGGACTTTGACTGCATGTCCGAGTTTCTTGAGCAGGTACTGCACGGTTTTGCAAATGGCGCACCAACGCACCATCATCTGGTCATCAAAGAACACCCGCTGGAAAATCATCGGGAACCATTGCGCCAGGTGGCACGCAAACTGGCCAAAACACTGGGTATCGCTGATCGGGTCCATTATGTACCCGGGGGCAAACTGGCCACATTGCTCAACGAAGCGAGCTCGGCCGTGACGATCAATTCAACTGCGGGTCAGCAGGTATTGTGGCGCGGCATTCCTCTGCGCGCCTTTGGCAAATCGGTCTATGACAAGCCCGAATTCGTTTCCAGCCAACCGATCACTGATTTCTTTTCCAATCCAGATATCCCCGATACCGAAGCCTATCAAAGCTATAGGCGTTTTCTGCTTGAAACCAGTCAGGTCCCCGGCGGGTTTTATTCACGCCGTGGGCGGCGACAGTTGCTTAGGCGAGCCGTGGATATGATGCTAAGGGCGAAAGATCCCTACCAATCCGTGCTGACCGACAAAGAGGCGCGGACGCCACAGTTGAGGATCGTTGAGTAAATCACCCCTCTTGATGCTGGCGATTGCAGTTGGAAACAAGTACGCTGCTGGAAACAAAAGACCAAAACCAAGACGTTCGAGGATATTCGGCAGTGCAGCGCTTTCCAATCCGATGGGGACGGGGTGTAACCCTTGTGGCCGCTCTTGGCCTGCTGGCCGCGTGCCAACTACCTAAAACTGGCCCAAACAAATCCGAAATCCTTGCCGGTTCGACCACGAAAGGTGGAAACGCCTATGTTGTTGAGGTTGACGACCGGGTGGCGCAGGTCACGTCCGCAGTGCCTCAATACGGGTTCTCGCAAACCTTCCGTAGCGCTCAGAACCTGACCGCCGACACGGTTCGTCCGGGTGATGTACTGGGCCTGACAATCTGGGAAAACGTGGATGACGGGCTGTTATCCGGAGAGACCGGAGCTTCAACATCCCTGGAAGAGGTACAGGTCGACAGCGAGGGCTTCATCTTTGTTCCCTATGCCGGGCGCCTGCGCGCAGCCGGAAACACGCCGGAACAGCTTCGCATGTTGATCACGGAAAAGCTCCAGGACCAGACCCCTGATCCTCAGGTCGAAGTGCGCCGTATCGCCGGGGACGGATCAACCGTTTCGCTGTCGGGCACCCTGTCCGCGCCCGGGATCTATCCGATCGAACGACCAACCCGCACACTGGCCGGAATGCTGACACGGGCTGGCGGCGTGATCGAAGGGTCCGATATCGCCCTGGTGACACTGATCCGAGGCAATCAAAAAGGGACGGTCTGGTACAATGACTTGTTCCGCAACCCGGAATTTGACGTTGCCCTGCGGGGTGGCGACCGCATTCTAGTCGAAGCCGACAACCGATCCTATGTCGCCTTGGGGGCGACGGGCGGTCAGTCGCGCGTGGCATTCGACAGTCAGGATCTGTCCGCGCTGGAAGCGCTGGCACAGGTTGGTGGCTTACAGCCCCTGTCTTCGGACCCGACCGGCATTTTCGTTCTACGAAAGGAACGACAGGACATTGTCCGGTCAGTCATGGGAAAACCGGACCTGCAGGGAGAGCAGCGCATGATCTACGTGCTGAACCTGACAGCACCCAATGGCCTTTTCATCGCCCGCGACTTTGTCATCCGCGATGATGACACAATTTACGTCACCGAAGCACCTTACGCGCAATGGAGCAAATCCATCTCGTTGATCGCCGGTGGCCTGACCCCGCTTGCCAATGTCACGACCCTGACAGGCGGATGATGCCCTCCGTTCCACAAGGAACGCATGCCAAGGCCGAACGCAGTCGTCTTTTGGTCTATAATGGCGGATTTCTGACAGCCGCGCGCGTGCGGAGAATTCTGTCACTGACCGGATATGATATCGGCATCGGCACGCCCAAAGGGTCGGATCTGGTGGGTATCTGGGGCAATAGCCCGACGGCACATCGTGGACTGCGTATAGCGACCAAATACAATGCTCCGATCTTGCGCGTAGAGGATGCATTCCTGCGATCTCTGCACTCAGGACGCAGTGGCGAGGCTCCGCTGGGTCTGCTGCTTGATCGCAGCGGTGTGCATTTTGATCCAACACAGCCTTCGGATCTGGAAACACTTCTTGCGACCGACCCGTTGGATAATACGGCCCTGCTGAACCGGGCACGTGGCGGGATGGCGCGGCTGCGCGAACTACATCTGAGTAAGTATTCCGCCTATGATCCCGCGACCCCTGCGCCGGACCCAGGGTATGTCCTGGTTGTCGATCAAGCACGCGACGATGCTTCTGTAAGGGCAAGCGGTGGCGATGAGGCCCGGTTCCGCGAGATGCTGGTTATGGCGCAAGAGGAGAACCCCGGCGCGACCGTTCTGATCAAATCCCACCCCGACACGATCGCAGGGCACCGGCCCGGATATTACTCTGCCGATGATCTGACCGACCGCGTATCCTTTCAGCACAGCGCCATCAGCCCCTGGACCTTGTTAGAGGGCGCTGTGGGCGTCTACACCCTGTCCTCGCAACTTGGGTTCGAGGCCATATTGGCCGGTCACAAACCCCGCGTCTTCGGCCAACCGTTTTACGCCGGATGGGGTCTTACCCAAGACGAAGCCCATTTCCCAAGACGCCAACGAAACCTGACGCGCGCGCAACTCTTCGCCGCCACCATGGTTCTT
Source organism: Ruegeria sp. CDSA236 (assembly GCF_059611285.1). Classification (NCBI taxonomy): domain Bacteria; kingdom Pseudomonadati; phylum Pseudomonadota; class Alphaproteobacteria; order Rhodobacterales; family Roseobacteraceae; genus Ruegeria; species Ruegeria sp. CDSA236. The sequence goes on along the minus strand of NZ_JBXWPG010000006.1, from coordinate 22,374 downwards.
TATCCCAAGTGGTACGATCCCTATCGGGATCAGCTGTGCGAATTCGAATCCGTGCTGGACACGCTTGAAGGTCTGACCCGCGCCTGGCGACAAGATCACAAGGGCTGGACGGCATCCGGGATGCGGCTTTGGAAACGCAGGCACCTGCAGCACATGTTTGGGTGCGAGAAAAAGGTAAAATTCACGCCTGACGTTCCCGAAATCCCAGATCGTCCCCACATGGTTTGGGCGCGGCACGGCCGTGATATGGAAAACGTCACACGGGTCGAGGATGGCTTCGTTCGGTCCCGTGGGTTGGGGGCCAGCCTTGTGCCGCCTCTGTCGCTGTCGCTGGATGACCTTGGGATCTATTACGACCCGACCAAACCCAGCAGGTTGGAAGAGATGATCGCCAAGCGGGAGACCCTGCGGCCGGATCAGGAATTGCGGGCCGAGCGGTTGGTGACACAGATTATCGCCGGAGCGGTCAGCAAATATAACACCGGCGGCCCGGTTCCGGACTTGCCAAAAGGTCACCGCATTCTGGTGCCCGGACAGGTCGAGGACGATGCCTCGATCCTGTTTGGAACCAGCACCGTTCGCACCAATACTGAACTTCTGCGCACGGCCCGAGAGATGAACCCGACCGCCGTTCTGATCTATAAACCGCATCCCGATGTCGAAGCTGGCCTGCGTGAAGGTGAGGCCGAGGCTGAGGGGCTAGCAGACCTGATCGTCACGAACACCGATCCCGCCGCATTGTTGGGTGAGGTTCAGGAGGTCTGGACCATGACCTCTCTGCTAGGGTTCGAGGCGCTGATGCGCGGATTGCCGGTCACAACGCTCGGTGCACCCTTTTATGCTGGTTGGGGTTTGACCCAGGATTTGGGGTCCGTCCCCGCCCGTCGTGGTGCACGGCCCTCCCTGCTGGGATTGATCCATGCCGCACTGATCGATTACCCGAGGTATCTGGACCCTGTCACCGGCATGCCCTGCCCTCCGGAAGTGGTATTGGAAAGGCTGACAGACGGCTACCAGAGCCGATCTGGCCCCGGCCTTAGACTGCTCTCGAAACTACAGGGCGTTTTCGCAACACAGGCGCATCTCTGGCGCCGTTAGCGCAATGCCCGCGCCCAGCGATGCATCACGTCTTGACCGATGATGCGGGTCTCCAGCAGCTCAAACCGTGGTGCCTCATCCAGACGATCCATACCAAGCGCCCCGATGGCAGGCAAACCTTCGGCACCAATCGCAAGCCCGGCACTGAAGCCGATCAACTCATCAACCAGTTCATCCACCAAAAGCGACGCAGCCAGGGACGATCCGCCCTCGCAAAAGACGCGGGTCAAACCCTCCTGCCCCAACTGCAGCAACAGGTCAGCGGCGTCAATGTGATGATCGCGTAACGCGCAGGGGATAAGCCTTGCGCCCAGTCCTTCCCACGCTTTTGCACGTTCGGCATCCGGTGACGGACCATGGCACAACCACACCGGAATTTTCGAGGCGGTGCGTGCCAGTTGACCCATCAACGGGATATCCAGATGGCGCGAAACGACGACGCGCACAGGCTGACGTTCAATCCCAAGATCCCGAACTGTCAGAGAGGGGTCGTCTACGCGCGCCGTACCTGCCCCAACCATAACAGCATCATGCGTTGCCCGCATGGCATGAACAGCCCGCCGCGAGGTCTGACCCGTAATCCACTGACTATGGCCGCTTTCGGTCGCAATGCGCCCGTCAAAACTGCTGGCCAGTTTAAGCGTGACAAATGGCCGGCCCTGTTCGGTCTTTAGAAAGAAACCGGCGTGGTCGCGGGCCGCCTGATCCGCAAGAACACCGGTTGTCACGTCAATCCCAGCCTCGCGCAGCATGGCAAAGCCCTGCCCGGCAACACGCGGATCACTGTCTTCGATGGCTGAAACAACACGCGCCACACCGGCCTCAATCAAGGCCTGAGCGCAAGGCGGGGTCTGTCCGTGATGGGCGCAGGGTTCAAGCGAGACATAAGCAGTCGCGCCACGCGCCTGCGATCCCGCCTGTCTTAACGCTTCGGTTTCCGCATGTGGCCGACCACCAGGTTGCGTCCAACCACGCCCAACAATCCGCCCGTCCTGTACGAGTACGCAGCCAACGGATGGGTTGGGCCAGCACGTCCCCTGTCCGCGCCGCCCCAAGGCAAGGGCCAGCGCCATATATCGCTTATCTGTTTCGCTCACTCGTCCGTCGAAGGCTGCGGCGGGCGCAGTTCGTGGACAAACTCCTCGAAATCATCGGCCGCCTGGAAATTCTTATACACGCTTGCAAACCGAACATAGGCAACGGTGTCGATCCGCGCCAGAGCTTCCATAACAATTTCACCGATCTTGCTGGACGGAATGTCGGTATCGCCCATGCTTTCCAGCCGTCGCACAATACCCGAGATCATCTGATCAATGCGTTCCGGATCAATCGGGCGTTTCTGCATCGAGATACGGATCGACCGTTCCAGCTTGTCTCGATCGAAATCCTCGCGTTTTCCATTGGTTTTGATCACAACCAGATCGCGTAACTGAACGCGTTCATAGGTGGTGAACCGTCCGCCGCAAGCCGGGCAGAAACGGCGCCTGCGGATCGCGACATGATCCTCTGCCGGGCGTGAATCTTTGACCTGAGTGTCGATATTTCCGCAAAACGGGCAGCGCATCCGCCGTCTCCTCGTCTCTTGTTCCGCCTCTTTTAGTAAGCGCTGTGGCCCACTTATCCACAACTATAGGGCAGCCTCTAGGATTTGGGTAGTCGGAAATTTTTACCGCTAAATAAAGGGGTCACGCGAAATGCGCAGCGACGCGTCGGTTGTGTGATTGGGTCCGGTGTTCAAACAGATAAACGCCCTGCCATGTCCCCAGCATGGGCACCCCTGCGGCGACAGGAATGCCCAAGGACACAGGCAGCAACGCAGCTTTGATATGTGCTGGCATATCGTCTGGCCCCTCATAGGTGTGCCTTAAATACGCCATCGACGGATCATCCGCCGGTGGCACTAGACGTTCGAAAAAGGCCTGCAAATCCGTCCGCACCTCGGGGTCCGCATTTTCCTGAATGGCCAGAGAACACGAGGTATGGCGCACAAACAGGGTCAACAATCCGTCGCGACCGCTTGGGGCAAGCCAGTCTCGTATACCCGAGGTGAACTCATACAGCCCCGGCCCCTGCGTTGAAATTATAAACTCGGTCTGCAAAACGCGGGTCTTACCTTCTTTAATCAAAAATTGGCTGCCGGAAACACAGGCCATTCGCGTTCTGGACGGACCTGCTCTGCCCCGGCTGGAAACCAATGGAAACAAAGCTTGTGCTCTGCTCGACATTTGCTGGAGGGGTCAACGAGAATTGGACCGCCGTGCGGCGACCGGTGGCTTCGCTTGGGCCATATCCACGCACAACATAGATATTCTGCTGCCACCCTGCCCCCAAGCTGCGACGAGCAAAATCTGCAGCAGCGCACCAATAGCCATCCACATCCCTACGCGCGCGCGGGATCACCTCAAACACTTTGTCGTTTACTGCAACAGTCTGAAAACCGTTTGGTGCTGCTGTCACCGCCCCCGGTTCAAACAACGTGGCGGCGGCCAGAACCGCAGATGTGATCACTTTTTTCATAATGCTACTCTCTCATGTTTCTTGATAAATATTAAAGTAGATTGCAGGAGGCCATGGCAAAGCCACCTCACGTTCAATTCAGGCATTGTTCCTATTTACGTGAACCGGCATCAGCCAGCCCCGATATCTGATCAGTTGACCCAACATCGGCATTTCTGCCGAAACATCGAACCGAAACCGGCCTTGATCATCCTGCCATTCCACCGTCGCCGAACGCGGTAAAAGAAAGTTTGGGCATGGCACCCACAATAGAGTGAGGCGCAGGATGTTCAAATGCAGCTTTTGACCTCGAACCTGTGGGCGCATCCAGATGGTCAGCCCTCCGATCCTCTCTTTCACGCACCGCCTGTCTGCGTCGTAGACCAGATGAGACAGCGTCTCATGCCCGCCAAAATCCCTGAGCCATTCCCATTCCTGGCCATTGAGTTTGGTTCGAATGCGGACCGTCTGAATATCTGCAGCGGGGGGAAACCCACCCAACCACAATGACAAAGAGGTCAACCACCCGGTTCCTCTTTGGATGCTGCATAGTCCTGTAAACTCTGCCGTTTCACTGTGGAATTTTCGAACCGCATCCGGCACCTCAGAATTGGCTGGAAGGGCCTGCAGAAATGGGTCCGGCCTCACGCATACCCTCCGGGGAAGAACCGCGCTTTCAGGGATGAATCCGGAACCAAGCACGTTTCGAACCGTCCAAAGAATGCAAATCGGTGGCGCGCGATGAAATGATAAAGCGGATCCTTCAAAAACCGCGGAAGAAATCGACAGGCCGACAGAACAGGCCACAAAGCGGGTAAGCTGCGCATTGCAGCAGCAAAAGCATCCAAGCGCTGATGCACAACACCGTCAACGATCACAAGATTGGTTTCAAACTCGTCGGTGGGCAGGCCGAGTTGCCGGTAAAGGCTTTGTCCTATGGGGGACTGGGCAATTACAAACTTGAACCGTTTCTTTGTGTCAGCCCACAGCATGAACCTGAAAAACCGAGAACACAGCACGCATTCTCCATCAAAAACGATGAGGTTCTGCTCGGTTCCCACATCTGAGATCGCCCGGTCTTGCATTGGATACCAGATCAATTTCGCCACAACCGGACCGTGCCATTGAAGGGTAAAATCCGCAATGCGACACGTAGGTTTTCAGATGAAACGTGCCGGGGAGCCACCGATCGCTAGTCTGAGACGACCGGAGCTCTACCCTCATCCCCACAAGGTGCTGACCCGACAACACGAGGTAACTATGCCTTTGCGTTGCTATATCCTTGCTGAAAAGTGCCAGAAACTTGTGAAAACCTGCCAGATGGGTTTGCCTGCACCCGTGCAAACTGGGTTCAAATTTTTCGCGAAAGCATTAAGAATTGGATATGGAGCTTGATATTGCCAGAATTCAACACCTGACCCGAACGGTAGATGAGCGTTCGGGCGGCCCAGAGTTAGCAGACCAGCTTTTGGAAGGCAGCGGTCTAAGCCGAGCGGCAATCGCTCCCCCCACTACAGTCTACAGTGCGCAAACTGAGGCGATGTTCATCAGATATGCCTGCGACGCTATGCGCGACATAACTTTTGCCGCCTATGCGGGTTCGAAAGTCAGTTCGGCCTCTAGTATTACGGCCTATATCAGCAAGTACTCTCGTGACCTCCGACAGGTGTTTGAAAACACAACCCGCTTCTCTCGCATCATAGATCCCACAATCACCTTCAGTCTGCGCCATGCCGGGAACTTTGTGTCCTTCGAGGCGGAATGGGAAGACGCAAGTTTTGCCCGGTATCATAGACGCACAGAGTTTTTGATGTTTGGGACGCTGGCGCGAATGCGGAACCTGACGCAGTCAGACTTCCACCCCATAGCAATTCGCTTTCAACACGAGGTTGGAGAGAAAAGAAATCTATTTCAAAAGCTTGCAGGATTTTCGGTAGAATTTGGAGCAGAAAACCTAGAGATTGTTCTGTCGCCTTCATCTCTGGATCTTCCCGTGCCCACATATGACCCGATGCTTCGAGAGCATCTGATTGAGTACGGGGAACGCGTCCTGGCAGAACGGGCTTCGCCTAAGCAAAAATTGCGGGCGCAGGTCGAGGGTCTGATTACACGTTCGATGCCGGGGAATTTTCCGCAATCCGATGACATAGCCGCCAATCTCGGCATGAGCCCGCGAACATTTGCGCGTCGGCTAAAAGATGAAGGGTCAAGCTATCGAGAGATCGCAGACGATCTGCGCTGTGATCTGGCCCAAACTTTCATCACCAACGGTATGCAGCTATCTGAAATTGCATTCTCACTTGGCTACGCAGACCAACCCGCCTTTTCCACCGCTTTCAAACGGTGGACGGGTCGCGCGCCCAGCGCTTTTCGCAGCCGCCTGGATCCTTGATCGTAACTTTGAGGTAGCCGGGGGTCGTCAGCCTTGCAGCCTCGCCCCGGCCCGTCCCATGAGTGGACATTGCGGATATAGGAAGACGCGCAGCGGGATTCTTGTGAGTTCTCGCCAAATTGATGTTTCTACAAGCCACCGTGAACATTGGTTTCAAACGAAAAAGGCGCCTCGGTCGAGGCGCCTTTTCTAGGTTACTGATCCAGGAACGACCGCAACTTTCGCGACCTGCTGGGGTGTTTCAGTTTTCGCAGCGCCTTCGCCTCGATCTGGCGGATACGTTCGCGAGTCACGCTGAACTGTTGGCCGACCTCTTCCAGGGTGTGGTCCGTGTTCATACCGATGCCAAACCGCATCCGCAGAACCCGTTCTTCCCGCGGGGTAAGTGAGGCCAGAACACGCGTGGTCGTTTCCTTGAGGTTTTCCTGAATAGCACTGTCCAGCGGCAGCACAGCATTCTTGTCCTCGATGAAATCGCCAAGCTGGCTGTCTTCTTCGTCGCCAATCGGCGTTTCCAGGCTGATCGGTTCCTTGGCGATCTTCATCACCTTGCGGACCTTCTCCAGCGGCATCTGCAGCTTTTCGGCCAGTTCTTCCGGCGTCGGCTCGCGGCCGATTTCATGCAGCATCTGACGTCCCGTCCGAACCAACTTGTTGATCGTCTCGATCATATGGACTGGGATACGGATCGTGCGTGCCTGATCCGCGATGGACCGGGTGATCGCCTGACGGATCCACCAGGTGGCGTAGGTCGAGAACTTATACCCGCGGCGGTATTCGAACTTGTCTACGGCCTTCATCAGGCCAATGTTACCTTCCTGAATAAGATCAAGGAATTGCAGACCACGGTTCGTGTATTTTTTGGCGATCGAGATCACCAGACGCAGGTTGGCTTCGACCATTTCTTTCTTGGCCTGGCGCGCCTCTTTCTCGCCTTTCTGGACCTGCTGTACGATGCGGCGGAATTCGCTGATGTCCAGGCCAACATATTGCCCGACCTGAGCCATATCGTTGCGCAGTTCCTCGACCTTGGAGGTCGAGCGTTCGATGAACATCTGCCAGCCCCGGCCCGGCTTTTCAGCCATCTCGGCCAGCCAGTTCGGGTCCAGTTCACGCCCACGATAGGCGTCAACAAATTCGCGACGGTTGATGCGGGCCTGATCCGCCAGCTTCACCATCGAGCTGTCCAGCGACATGATCCGACGATTGATGCCATAGAGCTGGTCGATCAAAGCATCGATCCGGTTGTTGTGCAGATGAAGGCCGTTCACCAGCTCGACAATCTCGGCGCGCAGCTTCTGATAGGTCGCTTCGTCCGTGTCGCTGAATGTGCCGTCTTCGTTCAGGGTTGCCGAAATCCGGCTGTCCTGCATTTCGCTCAGCATCGCAAAATCAGTCGAAATACGCTCGAGCGTAGTCAGAACCTGATCTTTCAGAGCAGCTTCCATAGCAGCCAGCGACATGTTCGCCTGCTCGTCTTCGTCATCGTCATCATCGGTCGCAATCGGGTTGCCATCGGCATCCAGCTCGGGGCCTTCTTCTTTGGCGGGCTTTGCGGCCTGCACGGTCGAAGTGTCGACGACCGGCTCTTCGACATCGCCGTCTTCGTCCATCTGATTGCCGAAAGTGGCCTCCAGATCAATGACGTCGCGCAGCAGAATGTCTTCGGACAGCAATTCATCATGCCAGATCGTAATCGCCTGGAAGGTCAGTGGGCTTTCACAAAGCCCTAGGATCATCGTATTACGACCAGCCTCGATCCGCTTGGCGATAGCAATCTCGCCCTCACGGCTGAGCAGTTCGACCGAACCCATTTCGCGCAGATACATGCGCACCGGGTCATCGGTACGATCAAGCTTTTCGGCGGCGGCACCGGCCAGCGTGACCTCACGGTTGCTTTCCGTTGTGATCAGGTCGGTCGAGCCTTTATTCTCTTCCTCTTCCGCCTCTTCATCTTCGATGATGTTGATCCCCATCTCGGACAGCATCGACATAACGTCTTCGATCTGTTCCGAGCTGACCTGATCAGGCGGCAGGACCTGATTGAGCTGGTCGTAGGTGATGTAGCCTTTCTCACGAGCCTCGGCGATCATCTTCTTGACCTGAGTCTGGCTCATGTCCAGCGAGATTTCCTGTTCCTGCTCGTCGGATTTGCTGTCTTCGTTTGTATCCTTGGCGGCCATTCAATGCTCCTGCAGGGATGGGTGATTCGATTGAACCGAATCATTAGCGCGTTGAAGTGATTCGGCCACCCGTTTACCTGTTTTTCTTTTCCAGTGCCTTACGAAAACACCACATTACCGGCGTTTTCGCTCGAAATTGATACCTGACATGATTGCCTTAAACGCATCCTTCTCGTCGCGGTTGATTCGCGCACCATTGTCAGCGATGTCGAAAACGGCCCTGTCTTCATTCTGGCTTCGGCTTGTTCTGTTGCGCTCTTCGGCGGCTTGCGCCAAGCGATAGGTCAACGCTTCATCGTCCAGATCAGACAGCTCCTCTGCGGCTTCGGCAATCTCTGCGTCCAGACCCCTGAGAGCTTTGATTTTGGCGAGTTCCTCAGCCAATGTCATTTCGGCCTTTTCAACGTCGCCCGGTTTATTCACGCAGGGGATAACTGCGACATGGCGAAGGGCCAGCAGGTTTTCAAGGGCGTGATGTCCCAAAGTTTCCGCAATATGTTGTTTGAGGTTCTCAGGATCATCTATCGCGTGCCGCAGAATGGCATCGCGCAGGCCAGCGTGATCTTGGTCACGGCACTCCATTTCTTCCAGTTGGTGTTCAAACTGCACCACGACTTGGGGATTCAATGCGGCGATGGCCAGAATGGCGGCTTCGCGCATCTGGATATCGGCATTGTCGGATGATGCCAGGAATGACGCCCGCGCGCCCGGTGTGGCCGGTTGCGGCTGGGGCTTCCATTTCCCGCGTGTTTGCCAAGTACGGTTTTGTGGCTGCCTTTGAGGGCGAAACAGCTGCCAGCGCAGGTCTTTGATCTCTTGCCCGTAATGCGACCGGATCGACGGGTCACGGATCAGCTTGATCTTGTCGCGCAAGACCTTGTCCAAAGCTGCTTTGCGTTCGGGGCTGTCGAACACCTTGCCTTCGGTTTCGCGCTGCCACAGCAGCCTGACCATTGGCATGGCCTCTTCCAATACCGTCTGCACTGCCGTTGGACCATCGGCCCGCAACAGATCATCGGGGTCTTTGCCCTCGGGCATCAGCGCAAAGCGCAAGGACTTTCCTGCCTCAAGCAGCGGCAGGGCCAGATCGACCGCCCGCATCGCAGCACGCAAACCCGCCGTGTCGCCATCCAGCGCAATGATCGGCTCGTCCGAGATACGCCACAGCAGTTGCAACTGATGCTCGGTGATTGCGGTACCCAATGGGGCCACCGATGCGCCAAAACCGGCCTCGGCAAGCGCGATCACATCCATATATCCTTCGGCCACGATCAATGGCTGCCCTTTGCCCGCAGCCTGCCGCGCGGGGCCTTGGTTATAGAGGCTGCGCCCCTTGTCGAACAGTTCAGTTTCGGGCGAGTTCAGATATTTCGCATTGTCATTGGGGTCCATCGCTCGGCCACCGAACGCAATGCAACGCCCGCGCGGATCCCGGATCGGATACATGATCCGGTTCCGAAACGTGTCATAGGGCTTTTTACCTTTGTTCGAGGGTTTCGCCAGACCCGCACCAAGGATCAGATCTTCGGCAACGTTCTTGCCGCGTAGGTGATCCCAAAGCGCCTGCCAACCGTCGGGAGCAAAGCCGATTTCCCACCGATCCAGCGTCTGCACTTTCAAGCCGCGCCGCGCCAGATAATCGCGCGCCTCCCCACCTGCCCCTGTTTTCAGCTGCAACCGAAAGAACTGCACCGCCTGTTCCATCACCTCGGCCAGTTGCGTGCGACGATCCTGTTTCTCTTGCGCCTTGGGGTCACGTTCGGGCATCGGCATTCCGGCTTCACGCGCGAGAATTTCGACCGCTTCGATGAACGAGACATTCTCGGTCTCTTTCACGAAGCTGATCGCATCCCCTTTGGCATGGCAGCCAAAGCAGTAATAGAAACCCTTTTGGTCATCGACGTGGAACGATGCTGTCTTCTCGTGATGGAACGGGCACGGAGCCCACATGTCGCCCTTGCCCTGATTGGACTTGCGCGCGTCCCACATGACTTTGCGCCCGACGACCTGAGACAAGCTCAGCCGGGTGCGCAACTCATCCAGAAAACCGGGTGGTAATGACATGGGTTAAACCTGACAGAAACAGCAACGCGCGCCAAGGGGAAGGCGCGCGTTTGTCCGCAAAGAAATCGCAAGGTTTGGATTACTGCTGCAGGCACAGCTCCATCCACGTGGCGCCGAGATCCTTTTTGCGCACATCGCGCATCTTCTGCTCATAGACCCAAGGGGTGATCAGCGGGATCGCGGCATTATAGTTCGCGGGCCAAGTCGGACCTGTATCGGCCACGGCTTGCGGCACGTCGCGCTCTTTCACGCGGTCAAGTCGCGCCTGCTGGATCGCCGCCACGACATCCGCCTGATGCTGGCAGCTTTGTTCTTTTGTTTCCTGAGCAGCCAGAGGTGTGGCCAGTAAAATAGCCGCAACGGCAATACGCAACATGGTGGTCTCCGGGATTCGTTCTCGTCGCTGAAGTCTACTGCCGGGCGCGGATGCGCGCCATCGTCGAATTGCATCTTGCGCAGCCCTGTTGCGCCTTGGTCCTGCGGGCGAGGGATCAGATGCCAACCGCCCGCAGAGAGTATTGTCAAAGCCCCTTAGCGCGGTAGCTTTTCGAGACACGGTCAATGGCCACGATGTAGGCCGCGGTCCTCAGATCCTCGACATCGTCGCGACTGTGCCAGACTTCACGCATCGACTGGTAAGCAATCCGCATGGTGTCATCGAGCCCCGAACGAACCAGCTCAAGCTCATCCGCACCTTTCAGGTATTTCGCCTTGAAGTTCGGAGACATGGACCAGGCATCGCCCAGATAGCGGTCCAGCCGTTCCAGTTCACTGACGATCAGCTCGTGCCGCGACTCTTCCTGACGACGCTGCATGCGGCCAAACCGGATATGGCTTAGGTTCTTAACCCATTCGAAATACGAAACGGTCACACCGCCAGCATTTGCGTACATATCAGGAATGATCACGACGCCCCTATCGCGCAGAACTTCGTCTGCACCAGCTGTTACCGGGCCGTTTGCAGCTTCGATGATCAACGGGGCCTTGATGCGATCGGCATTATCTAGGTTGATCACACCTTCCAGCGCCGCCGGGATCAGGATGTCGCACTCTTCTTCCAGCACGGCCCCGCCCTCGGCGGAATGGGTGGCGTCGGGATAATCGCTGACACCGCCATGCTTGATGATCCATTGGCGAACCGACTCGACGTCGATCCCGTCGGGATTATACAGCGCACCATCCCATTCAATGATGCCCACGATACGAGAGCCATCTTCCTCGCTTAGGAACTTGGCAGCGTGGTATCCCACATTCCCCAAGCCCTGAACAATAATGCGCTTGCCGTCCAACTTGCCCGACAGCCCTGCCTTTTGAATGTCCTCAGGATGGCGGAAAAACTCGCGCAGCGCATATTGAATGCCGCGGCCCGTGGCCTCGACCCGTCCGGCAATACCGCCAGCATTCAGCGGCTTGCCTGTCACACAGGCGCGCGCGTTGATGTCAGTTGTATTCATCCGGGCGTATTGGTCCGCCATCCACGCCATTTCACGCTCACCCGTCCCCATATCCGGGGCTGGCACGTTCTGTGACGGGTTGATCAGGTCGCGCTTGGCCAACTCATAGGCGAACCGGCGGGTGATCTGTTCAAGCTCATGCTCTTCGTATTGGCGTGGGTCGATACACAACCCACCCTTTGATCCGCCAAACGGCGTTTCGACCAGAGCACATTTATAGGTCATCAGCGCCGCCAGCGCTTCGACTTCGTCCTGGTTCACTGCCAAAGCATAGCGAATGCCGCCTTTCACCGGCTCCATATGTTCGGAATGCACCGACCGATATCCAGTGAACGTGTGTATGTCACCGCGCAGCCGGACGCCGAAGCGTACAGTGTAGGTGGCGTTGCAGACCCTTATCTTTTCTTCAAGGCCCGGAGGCAGATCCATCAGGGACGCTGCCCTGTTGAACATTAGATCTACACTCTCTCGAAAGCTGGGTTCTTTTGTGGCCGTCATTTAAACCTCCGTGCCGGCGAACGACTTGCGTTCTGACGTTTTGTCGCACCCCTTTGCTAAACGATCAATGTTTAAGCAGAAATAAAATCTCAAGTTACGGGGAAATATTCGAACTCTGGCTGAGTCGCCAAACCCAGACATTATCCGCCGAATTGTTCACGCATCGAATACAGCCCCGCGCGACAGTCGGGAATTATCCCTCAATTTCCCTCAAACCAGCCAAAACTGGGCCCTTTTCGCCCAATTCCCGCCACGTTTCGCAGTTAATTTCCATACGTTAACTTTTCCTTAGCAGCTTTGGATGTCTGCTCAGCGAGGTCTGCAAGATGAAAATGCCCAAGTTTCTACGCGAAAGCAAAAGCGGCACTAAATCCGCGCTAAGCGCGCGCCGGTTCGCAAAAAGCGAAGACGGTACATTCACAATCTTTGTATTGTTGGGTTTCCTGGTGATCATCGCCTCGACTGGGGCTGGCGTTGACCTAATGAATTTCGAACGCGACCGCGCCAATCTGCAATCAACATTGGACCGCGCCGTTCTTGCGGCCGCTGACCTTGATCAGAAAAAGCCCGCACGCGAAATTGTCGATGCCTATTTCGAGAAGGCCGGGCTGGGCGGCAAAATCACTTCTGTCGTGGTGGAAGAAGGCTTTGGATCACGTAAAGTATCAGCCACCGCCGAGGCGACCATCAAAACCCACTTTATGCATTTCTCTGGCGTCAACAGCTTGACCGCTAACGCGGCCAGCACGGCCGTCGAAAGCATTGGTGCTGTTGAAATCTCGCTGGTTCTCGACATCTCAGGCTCAATGAACAACTATTCGAGTTCTGGCGGGAAGAGCAAAATTGCGCTTCTGCAGGATGCGGCCACAGAATTTGTCACGCTGATGCTGGATTCAGATGATCCGAACCGCACGGGCATTTCGATCTCGATCGTGCCTTACGCGACTCAGGTCAACGCGGGTGAACCCATCCTGAGCAAATTCACCAACGTTACAGCAGAGCACAACTACTCTCATTGTGTGAACTTTATCCCGGAACAGTATAGCGACGCGGACCTAGAGCGTGATGACACGCTGGAACGCACCGCGCATTTTGACCCCTTCACCTATTCCGAAGGCTCGATCAGAACACCGGTTTGCCCGGTCCGCGATGGCAGTGCGATTACGCCTGTTACCGATAATCTGGAGGCATTGACCAAACAGATCAAGGCGTTGACTGCAACCGGGAACACCTCGATAGATGTCGGCATGAAATGGGGCGTGGCCTTCCTGGACCCAAGCGTTCGTGGCATTGTGAGCGACCTGGCTGACGACAACATCGTTCCAAATCACTTCCGGACCCGCCCGTCAGACTATAACTCGGACATCTTGAAAATTGTAATCGTAATGACCGACGGTCAGAACACGGACCAGTATATGCTGAACCCGTCCCTTCGGGAGGGCTTGTCGGATGTCTGGTACAATGCTGAGGCCTCCGAATACACAGTCTACCATTCGCAGGGTCGGCCTAACTTTTTCTGGCCACAGCAGAACACATGGGCGGACCATCCGTTCGGCAATCCTGATCCAGAGACACCAGCCAACGAAGAATTGGGTACGGCTGTTCGCCTGACCTATCCAGAACTCTTCAACCGTGTGTCTTTGGCCTGGAATGCAAGATATAACTATTACTGGCAGTCAAGTGCATGGGCCGAGTGGTACTCGAAAGCGTATGCCAAAGTTGAAACTTCGGCCAAGAACCAGCGCACCAAGCATATTTGTGACGCAGCCAAAGATGAGGGCGTCATTGTCTATGGCATCGCCTTCGAAGCACCCAGAGCCGGGTACAAAACCATCAAGGACTGTGCCAGCTCGGACAGCCATGTATACAATGTGAACGGTTTGGACCTGGAAGACGCATTTGCTTCTATCGCGTCGTCGATCAGAAAACTGCGGTTGACCCAATGATCGGAGCCCTTGTTTCAAAGCTGCGAAGCCTGAAACGCAGGGAAGATGGGGCGGTCACCGTCGAGTTTGTGATCATCTTCCCGGCTTTCATGTTCTTCATCCTGAGTGCGATGGAGTATTCGGTGGTCACCTTGCAGCAGGCGATGTTAGAGCGGGCTGTGGACCAGACAGTTCGCGACATTCGCCTCGGCACGGGCACCAACCCAACGCATGATCAGATCAAAGATACGATCTGTGATCGCGTCGTAGTGATCAAACGCTGTACCACCAACTTGCAGCTGGAGATGCTGCAACAAAGCGCGTTTGTCGGGTTGAACCTTCCGCCTGTTCCGGATTGCACTGACAATTCTGAAGAAGTGAACCCAGTTCGCGCTTTCGAAAATGGCCTTTCGAACGAGTTGATGATCCTTCGGGCCTGCGCAAAGGTCGATCCGATTTTCCCTACATCGGCGATGGGGCGTATTTTGTCGGATGAATCAGGCCAGATCGAACTTACCGCGACGACTGCCTTCGTACAGGAGCCTCTGTAAGCCTATGTTTTTCATTTCAAAGCTCCGGAATCTTCTGAAATCCAAGACGAAAGACGAGAGTGGGGTACTCACGGTTGAGGCTTTGCTTGTCTTTCCGATGCTGGTGTGGACGATCACAGGCGCTTTCACGTATTTCGACGGCTTCCGCCAAAGCGCATCTAACCTGAAAGCGGCGTATACCGTTGGCGATTTGATCTCTCGCGAGACCGGCACGATCACGGACACTTATATCACCTCATTGCATTCGCTGCTGGTGGCGATGGTCAACAACCGATCACAGATGAATCTGCGCGTGTCGCTGGTTGTGTTCGACGAACAGGATGATCGTCATTACGTCAGATGGTCAACCGCGCGCGGTTACGACAGCATCTGGACCGACGACAATATCGACCGCATGCGTGATAACCTGCCGCCTATGCCGAACCAGGACACACTGATCATTGTTGAAACGGCGAATGCTTACATTCCGGTCTTTGACTCGATCTATGGGGTAGATTTCCTCAAAGGCGAACATGTCTTTGAAAATTTCGTCTTTACACGCCCACGCTTTACCAATGAGGTTGCGGCAAATGTGTCGGGCGTTGTTGAAATTGAGGAAAATCCCGACGGGTCTGGCGAGATCGGTGAAATCGAGGACCCTGGCACAGGGGATTCCGGTGCGAGTGCGGAAAGCGCAACGAACTAGGACAGGGTGGGTTGGCATCTTAGTGCCTTCCACCCCGCCTTCGAATAACGAGGTGGCGCTGAAGGTCTGACCTAGCCGCGTTCTGCCACCATCGCAGACAAAATCTCGGACATGAATTTGGTTTCGGCGGCGGATGTCATGCCGCCTATGCCAACGCGGCGTCCCAAGCGCCACCACAGCCCCGGCGCCCATCTATTTGCACCTGATTGCCGGGTTGTTACCAGAAAGCCATTCGACGGCTTGAAGGCAAACGCACCTCTTTCGACGGTTTCAATGTCTTCTATTGCGGCGATCGGCTGCCCTGCCCCGGTTCTCAGCTCGGTCTCAGTCAGCTCGATCCAATCCGAGGTTGCCTGCCACATGCGATAGGCCAGCCAAAAGGACGCCGCGCCTACCACAAACAGGAATGCCTGCCAGGATGGCTCCGGCGGCGCGGCAAGCGCGACGAAAACAACCAGAAAGCCCACGGTCGACAACATTCCGACACCCATCCACCGCCTGGGTGATGAGGCTTTGACCACGGCCAGAACTTCTTGTTGCATTTGCTGCTCTCCCACTTTGCAGTTGGGTTTAGCCACTTTCCCAGCCAAACAACAGAGGCGAACGCACCTGCTGAATTTCGCACAGGTTGCGTGTTTCAGCGCAAATTGACCCGCCATGGCGGTGCGGTACATCTTCCCCATAGCAACAGGAGCGCAGCAATGTCCCTCAGACCGACTTTGGAAACCCGAAAGGCCATACCGACGATGGAGGGGGCAGGCGTTAAACTGCACCGCGCTTTCGGCTTTCAGGACCCGTCAGAACTGGATCCTTTTTTGCTGTTCGACGACTTTCGCAATGAACGCCCGCAGGACTATCAGGCTGGATTTCCATGGCATCCGCATCGCGGGATCGAGACAATCACCTATGTCCTGTCCGGCTCGGTTGAGCATTCGGATTCACTTGGCAATAACGGAACACTTGGCGCGGGTGATGTGCAGTGGATGACGGCAGGGTCCGGAATCCTGCATCAGGAAATGCCCAAGGGAAGCCGAACCGGCCAAATGCACGGGTTTCAGCTGTGGGGCAATCTACCCGCGGCCCAAAAGATGACAACACCGCGATATCAGGACGTGCCGCGCAAAGAGATCCCTGAAATCATGGACGATGACGGAACCGTTGTCCGCGTGATCGTGGGGACGTTTTGGGGCAAGACAGGCCCAGTCGACGGCATCGCCGCCGACCCTCAGTATCTGGACATCCAAATTCAGGCAGGTGTGAAGAAGACCTTCCCCATAGACACCTACCGTCGCGCATTTGCATATGTATTCGAAGGCGCGGGCGCCTTTGCTGATTCCTCGCGGCCTGCGGGGGTCCTTTTGGAAAAAGAAGTTGGCGGCCAAGAGGTGAACATTCGTGACATGTCGGGAGACCGAACACTGGTTCGCTTTGGGAGTGGTGACGAAGTGACCGTTCAGGCAGGTCCGGAAGGTGTCCGGTTCCTGCTGATTTCCGGCGCACCGATCAATGAGCCGGTCGCGTGGCACGGCCCCATCGTCATGAACACCCGGACCGAGCTGGAACAGGCTTTTCGCGAATTGCGCAACGGGACGTTTATTCGGCCGGCACATTGACTGCCCCTTAAGCAGTCATCGCCTTTCGGACCATGTCCCAATAGACGGCTTCAACCTCGTCCAGCGAAAGCCGCCCACCGGCGCGATACCACGTCATGACGCCGTTCAGCATGGCGATGACCGCCAATGTCGCAATCTTCGTATCCGCGACCGCAAAGATACCCGCCCGCTGACCTTCGCGCAAAATGGCCTCAAGCCCGTCTTCATACTTGCGGCGCAGATCCTCTATTTCGGCGAAGTTTTCGGGCGTGAGGTTCCGAAGTTCCATATAGGCGATGAATACCTCGTCAGGGCGCTGCAGGTGGAACCGGATGTGAAATCCGACAAACCGACGCAAAGCATCCTGCGGATCGCCAGTTTGCTTTTGCTCGCCATAGGCGGACAACAAATCCTGCATATGGTCGCGCATCAAACGGAACAGAAGGCTCTGCTTATCCGGGGTGTAATTGTACAATGCCCCGGCCTGCACCCCAACCTCGCCCGCAATTTTCCGCATGGAAACAGCAGCATACCCATGGCGCGCGAAAAGCCGAAGCGCTGCCTGCCGGATACGCGGGCCGGTAATGTCCGAGTGTGAGCCTTGTGTACGTGCCATGTATCCACCATATCTGAACGGATGTTCAGATAGAAGCCCGCTTGAAACGACCGGACAAAAAGTGCATCACGGATGCCAGTTGCCACAATAAGGTTTCATCATGAAGCCCCTTCTTCTTCTGCCCCTAGTTTTGCTCTGCCTGGGATGCACCAATTTTCCCGAGCTGAAAGACCGCGAAGGGCCAAATGTGCAATCGGCCCCCTACCCCAAGTTAACCCCACTGGCAGATGTTTTCGCTGTGCCTGTTGACCCGCTGTACGAAGCGGCAGAGGTCGAAAGTGAGCTGACCGACCGCAGCAAGGCGTTGAAGAAAAAGGCAACGGCATTGCAAAACGCTCAGACCAATTAACCCTCAGGTTTTCTGTCGCCGGGCATGGGTGACGCGGATTGCGCCTCGGCGCCGAACCCGCTAAGGCAGCGGGAACGGGGAAACACCCCAGATTAGGATTATCGAGCGGAAAGGAACCCACAGGATGACACAGGCGCTGCGGCTTGGAATTGCGGGCTTGGGAACTGTTGGTGTGGGTGTCGTCAGGATCGTGCGCCGCCATGCCGACCTGCTGCAGGCACGAACGGGTCGTCCCATCCAGATCACAGCGGTTTCCGCGCGTGACGCTGGCAAGGATCGCGGTGTGAACCTGTCGGATTATGCCTGGGAAACTGACCCTGTCGCTTTGGCGCAGCGCGACGATATTGATGTTTTTGTTGAACTGATGGGCGGGGAAAACGGACCTGCCAAAGCCTCGGTCGAAGCGGCGCTAGCCAGTGGTAAGGATGTCGTCACCGCCAACAAGGCCCTGTTGGCCATTCACGGTCAGGAACTGGCTGAAATGGCCGAAGCCGCGGGCCGTGTGATCCGCTTCGAAGCGGCCGTGGCTGGCGGCATTCCAGTGATCAAATCCCTGACCGAAGGACTTGCGGGCAACGAAATCACCCGCGTCATGGGAGTGATGAACGGCACCTGCAACTATATCCTGACCCGGATGCAATCGCAGCGGCAGGGATATAACGCCCTGTTCGACGAATGCGCGCAGCTGGGTTACCTTGAAGCCGATCCAAATCTGGATGTGGGCGGGATAGACGCCGCCCATAAACTGGCGCTGCTTGCCTCAATCGCATTCGGCACCAAACCGAATTTCGACGGGATCGAGATCGAAGGCATTCAGCAGATCAGTCTGGATGACATCGACCAGGCCCATGACATGGGATACCGGATCAAACTGTTGGGCGTGGCTCAGCGCACGGCACGGGGGCTTGAACAGCGGATGCAGCCGTGTCTGGTGCCCAGTGACTCGCCCCTGGGCCAGCTTGAAGGCGGCACCAATATGGTGGTGATCGAAGGCGACGCGGTCGAGCAGGTTGTTCTGCGTGGCCCCGGAGCTGGCGAAGGGCCAACGGCCAGCGCGGTGATGGGCGATGTCTGCGATCTGGCACGTGGGCTTCAGATTCCGACCTTCGGCCGCCCTGCCAGTTCGTTGCAGGACGCAGTGCCAGCGCTGACTGGTCGCCCTGCCCCCTATTATTTGCGTCTGGGTCTGCTGGACAAACCCGGCGCCTTGGCCAAAGTTGCGGCCATTCTGGGCGATGCCGGGGTCTCGATTGATCGCATGCGCCAATACGCCCATGCGGAAAGCACCGCGCCGGTTCTGATAGTTACCCACAAAACCACCCGTGCCACGCTGGATGTCGCCTTGCTGGGCCTGCACGAGACCGATGTTGTTTCGGGCACACCGGTTGCTTTGCGGATTGAAGAGGTTTGACACTTGCGGCCTGCACGATACGCAGGCTATGCCGGACAAGACGCCGATACTGACCTGAGGATAGTGAAAATGAGTGCTGCCAAGATCGATTTCAATGACCGCCTGTTGTCTCTGGGCCTGGCGCGGGTTGCGGAACAGGCTGCGCTTGCTTCGGCGTCGCTGGTTGGACGGGGCGATGAAAAGGCCGCTGACCAGGCTGCTGTGAATGCCATGCGCGAACAGTTGAACCTGCTGGATATCGCCGGTGTTGTCGTGATCGGTGAAGGCGAGCGCGACGAAGCGCCGATGCTGTACATTGGCGAAGAGGTCGGGTCCGGCAATGGTCCCGGCGTCGACATCGCGTTGGACCCGCTGGAAGGCACCACGCTGACCGCCAAGGACATGCCCAACGCGTTAACTGTGATAGCAATGGGCCCGCGCGGATCAATGCTGCATGCACCGGACGTTTATATGGACAAACTGGCCGTTGGCCCGGGTTTCCCTGAAGGCGTTGTCAGCCTGGACATGAGCCCGCGCGAACGTGTGGAAGCGCTGGCCAAGGCCAAGGATTGCGAGCCTGCCGACATTACCGTCTGCATCCTGGAACGCCCTCGGCATGAGGCAATGATTGCCGAAGTTCGCGAAACCGGTGCATCTATCCGCCTGATCACCGATGGTGATGTTGCTGGCGTCATGCACTGCGCCGAAAGCGAAGTCACCGGGATCGACATGTATATGGGCCAAGGCGGCGCCCCCGAAGGTGTTCTGGCCGCTGCAGCGCTGAAATGCATGGGCGGGCAGATCTTTGGCCGCCTGCTGTTCCGCAATGATGACGAACGCGGCCGCGCCGCCAAAGCGGGCATCACCGATCTGGACCGCATCTATTCGCGCGATGAGATGGTAACCGCCGATGTGATCTTTGCCGCAACCGGCGTCACCGGCGGCTCTTTGCTGCCGCGCATCAAGCGCGAGCCGGGTTGGGTTGAAACCACCACCCTGTTGATGCGGTCGAAAACCGGGTCGGTTCGACGCATGTCCTACCGCACGCCGACGTGGTCGCATAGCGACGGCTAAGTTCTTGCGCCTGACCATCGTGCAGGGCTATCCATAGAAATGATAAGGCCGGGTCCGCGAGGGTCCGGCCTTGGCACATCAGGGGCAGGACATGAGCTTTCTTGGGGTTGAACATTCACTGTCAGCACGTCGCTGGGTCGGCCCCTCGGCGGATGTAGAGCGCGCGACCGAGGTGCTGGTACAACAAGCCGGATTGCCCCGGGCCGTCTGTCAGGTTCTGGCCCGGCGCGGTGTTCCGGCAATGGAAGCTCCGGGATTTCTAGAACCCAAACTGAAAGAGCTGTTGCCCGATCCGCGCGCGATGAAAGACATGGAAACCGCTGCAACCCGTTTTCTGACTGCGGTCCGTCTAAAGCAGCGCATTGCGATCTTTGCCGATTATGACGTCGACGGAGGCAGTTCGGCTGCTCTGCTACTCACGTGGTTGCGTCAGATGGGCCTGCAGGCGACGCTCTATGTGCCTGACCGGATTGATGAGGGCTATGGCCCCAACGTCCCGGCGATGCAGGAACTGGCCGCCGCGCATGATCTGATTATCTGCGTCGATTGCGGAACCCTCAGCCATGAACCCATCGCCGCCGCAAAGGGGGCCGATGTCATCGTCCTGGACCACCACCTTGGTGGCGAAACTTTGCCCGATTGCGTGGCCGTGGTGAACCCGAACAGACAGGACGAAAGCGGCGATCTTGGCTATTTTTGTGCCGCCGCCGTCGTGTTCCTGATGCTGGTCGAGGCCGGACGGCAACTGCGCGAAGCGGGTGCAAAAGGGCCTGACCTGATTGCAATGCTAGACCTTGTGGCGCTGGCCACGGTGGCGGATGTGGCCCCGTTGATCGGTGCAAACCGCGCGCTTGTGCGTCAGGGGCTGAAGGTCATGGCGCAACGACAAAGACCGGGGTTGGTGGCGCTGTCGGATGTGGCGCGGATGGATTCCGCGCCCAACAGCTATCATCTGGGGTTCATGCTGGGCCCGCGCGTCAACGCAGGGGGCCGGATCGGCCAGGCCGATCTGGGTGCCCGGCTGCTCAGCACCGATTCAACCCATGAAGCAGAGGCTCTGTCCCAACGGCTGGACGAGTTGAACACCGAGCGGCGCGATATTGAAAATGCGGTTCGGGCAGCCGCCATGGAACAGGCCGAAGAACGGGGCCTTGATGCGCCCTTGGTCTGGGCGGCCGGGGAAGGCTGGCATCCGGGCGTTGTCGGCATCGTCGCGTCGCGCCTCAAAGAAACCGCCAACCGCCCGGCCATCGTCATCGGTCTGGACGGGGATGAGGGCAAAGGATCGGGCCGATCAGTGACCGGTGTCGATCTGGGTGCCTCGATTCAGCGGCTGGCGGCGGAAGGTCTGCTGGTCAAGGGCGGCGGCCACAAGATGGCGGCTGGCCTGACGGTCATGCGTGATCAGCTGGAACCGGCGATGGAACGGCTCAGCGAATTGCTGGCAAAACAAGGGGCAGGTCAAACCGGCCCTGCTGACCTGAAACTGGAAGGCACACTTATGCCCGGCGCGGCCACTGTCGATCTGATTGAACAGATTGAAAAAGCAGGGCCTTTCGGCGCCAGTGCTCCGGCTCCGCGGTATGCCTTTCCGGACTTACAGGTGCGCTTTGCCAAGCGGGTCGGCGACTCCCATCTGAAGCTGTCGCTATCGGACGGGGTGGGTGCCGGGTTGGATGCCATTGCGTTTGGCGCCTTTGACGGACCAATGGGGGAACGGCTGACCAATCACGGCGGCGCGCGCTTTCATTTCGCCGGACGACTTGAGGTAAACACATGGGGTGGACGGCAAACCGTACAACTCAGATTGGAAGATGCCGCCGAGGCGATCTAAGGCCGCATTCGCCACCGCCAAAAAACTTTCACAACCCTGCGTTTTTCGGCTTGCGGGGGTCAGAGTGAAACCGTAAAAGGCCCCCCACAAGCTAGCGTGGCCCGTTCGTCTATCGGTTAGGACGCCAGGTTTTCAACCTGGAAAGAGGGGTTCGATTCCCCTACGGGCTACCA
>NZ_JBXWPG010000005.1:0-312558 GCF_059611285.1 Ruegeria sp. CDSA236 | reverse complement strand
TCGTTCCTGACGCTCTTCAGATGGTCGACAGTGCAGTGGTTCGTGCCCATCATCCATTGCCCGGCAGGGCATTGCGCCAGCAATGTCCCGAGAGGGAGGCAGCGGGCGCAAAAGGGGGACTCCGCAACAGGGTTTGGCCGCTCAAAAGGCGGCTTCACGACCAAGATCCACCTCCGGGTAAATGCCGCTGGGCTGCCGATGAGAACTGACATCACAACCCGGCCAGACATCGGACTATCTTGGTTTGATCGGGTTATGGACGACAACCTGCCGGAGCCAGTCGAGCTCCTGGCCGACAAATAGTACGATGCCGACCGTATTCGCACCGAACTGCACAGCCGAAGCATTCGACCGGTGATCCCAATGCGAAAGTCCCGAAAGAGGCGCATTGGGTTGGATTGGCCCCTCTACCGGCTGAGGAACCTGGCCGAGAGATGTTTCAACAAACTGAAGAATGCTCGGCGTGTGGCAACCCGCTATGATAAGACAGCCGAAAGCTTCCTTGGCTTCGTAGATATCATTTCAATCCGCCTCTGGATCCGCCATTTGTCAACATGACCTAGACTGACCTGAAAACTTTGCAAAGTCCGCTTTCCTGCGCATTGCTGCCATCTGTCGTGCTCGATGTTGCAAGCGCAGCGAAAGTCCGATTTCCGCCGATGGTGTTGAAAAACAACGTGTTGCTAATGCAGAAACCAATGCCCAGAATTATCCGCGAGTGCCTTTCTAATCAGGCTTTCTGCGTTTGCTGCGGTGCGGGAAAGATCTTGGCCAGTTTGCGGAGGTTCTGGGCGGTGGCTGCGAGGAGAAATTCGTCGTTCGCACCACATGGGCCCCGTAATCGAAGCCTGCCCAGCCCGAGGATACGTTTGAGGTGGGCAAACAGCATCTCGACCTTCTTCCGAAGTTTCATCGAGACCTTGTATTGCCTGATCTTAGCAATATCGCGGGCAAGCTGCCAGGCGTCTTCGTGCTCTTCGCGGGTGATCTTACGTGCATCCGCGTTCGGGCAGCACTTTGGCTTCGATGGGCAGGCCTGACAGGTCAGCTTGAGGGCGCGATAACGGGCTGTACCTTTTCCGGATAGGCCCCGGTTGGGATCCGAGTAGTTGCGGCGAAACTGTTTCAGCGCATGACCCTCGGGACAGATGTATTGATCGTTTTCGGCATCCCATTCGAAGTCGGTGCGAGACCATGTGCCATCGGGACGTCCGGCCTTGACGATCACCGGAATATGAGGAGCGATCTTGCGATCAACCAACCAGCCCAACATCGGGCCAGATCCGTAGGCCGTGTCTGCAATCAGCCTTTCAGGGTGAAGATCGAACCGCCTTTTAACCCGGTCCAGCATGGTCTTTGTCGACCCCACTTCGGCTTGCCGGATGGACCTGGTCGCTTCGACATCCACAATCACGCTGTGATCTGTATCGATGAGGTAGTTATCGGAATACGCAAAGAATGCTGGCGCCTTGTGCGCCGCTGTCCATTGGCTAGCTGGGTCCGAATATGAAATGAACTTAGGCTTGACCGGCGATGCAGCACCAAACGCAGCCTCATCCAGAGTTTCCAGATATTCCCGAACAGCACGCGGTGCGGTCTTGGCATCGATCCGTGCAGCATCCCATTCTTCCTGTGATGCTGAATATTGCTTGGTCGCCTCCGCCTCAATCAAGCTGGCATCAATCGCCATACGCTGGCCGCTGACCAAACCTTCTGCAATGCACCGTGCCACTGTCGTTTCGAACACGTGCCGCAAGAGTTCACTCTCACGGAACCGACCATGGCGGTTCTTGGAAAAGGTCGAGTGATCCGGCACTCGATCAGTCAGATCGAGGCGACAAAACCAACGATATGCAAGGTTCAAGTGCACTTCCTCGCACAACCGCCGTTCCGACCGGATGCCAAAGCAATACCCCACAAGCAGCATGCGGATCAGCAACTCGGGATCGACGGAAGGGCGACCTGTATGGCTGTAAAAATCCGCCAAATGACTGCGGATACTATCCAGGTCAACAAATCGGTCAATCGACCGCAGCAGGTGATCTTGGGGAACGTGGTCCTCTAACGAGAACTCATAGAACAGTGCGGCCTGAGCTTCCTGTCTTGGTCCCATCATCATCCAATCTCCCTTTCAATAGGAGAATTGAATCAGCAGGATGGCATTCGATCAAGACAGAGTTTTTCAACAGAATATGGCATGATCATCGCAATAATACAGTATCTGGTGGGGTCATGACTAGTGAAGTTGCTATGTGCTCAAGTGTCTAATTTTCTGATTGGTTCTTTTGGAGCAGCAGTTCCGTTAGCTGATCAGTTGTCAATTCATCTAACGCACAATGCAGTTCCAGCCTGCCAGGAGTGACTGATCCAGAAACATGCAGGATCCCGATCGGAATCCGGAGTACATCACAGACACGCAATAGGTTTGTGTAGCTGATAGACCCATCACCGTTTACAAACGTTCCTAGCGTGTTGACGCCGAGTCCAGCTTTTTGGCCTACTTCTGCGGCCGACGTTCTTTTTAAAGCGAATGCAACGCGTAGGTTTTGCCGGACGATGTCCAGTCTAGGTTCATATTTTTTCACTGGATCACTTGGTTTTGTTAAAGGCGCTCAAGTTGGGCAGGGTATCACATTCGTTGTGAATACGGGAAGTCGTGAATGACCTTCGGCTGGGAGAGATGGCGACACCTTGGGAATATTGCTGCACCTAATCAAAAAAAATTAAATTTGAGATTCCTTTGGTCAACGCCGATGCGAAGCAAAATTTCTTGCCTTGCTAAAGTCAGTGGACTAACATTTTTTTGCGTCGTCAAAGAAACGTCGCCGGGATTGAGACCCCGTTTACTCGTAGGTGCCTAAAGCCGCACCGTTTGTTGCGGCTTTCTTTATGGTCAGGCGTTCAGGGCCGCTTTGTCGCGGGCCGCTTCCTACGAGCGGTAGTCTCAACTTTGTTCGTCTGGCCGCCAAGGGTTGTGCCTTTTGCGGTCGGTTGGGAATGCTGACTTTAGCAGATTGCATATGTGCTGCACAACAAAACCGATCGATTCAACAGAGACTTTAACCGAATTGCTTTCAAACGCCCATTCTCAGGCGCGCGCTATACATCATCTGGCTATGAATGACGTTAATCTTCCTCTTTCTAACCTACTTAATATGATCGAAGGAATGTCGTGCCTATTGGAGCGTGCTCTTTCTGAGGCCCACGAACGATCTGGCGATTTGTGGTTGGATATCATGAAAATTCAGCCAGACGTTCAGTCCAAAATACTTGAATTTCAGGTAAATCCATCATGAGAGGGCTCGCTAACTTCGCCTTCGAGGGTCGCCTGTTTCGGGTGGTTGAACGGGATGGAGAGCCGTGGTTCATTGCGGCGGACGTGTGTCGAGCTTTGGGTATTCAGAATATTGCTCAAGCAATTGGACGGCTGGATGAAGATGAAAGGGGTGTATGTTCAACATACACCCCTGGCGGAAATCAGGAGGTCTCTACCGTTTCCGAATCCGGTCTCTTTTGTTTGCTCTTGAGAAGTCGAGATGCTGTGAGCCCAGGCACTCAGCCGCATCGCTTCCGAAAATGGGTCACGGGAGAGGTGCTGCCAGCAATCCGCCAATCGGGCCAATATAGCCCGGCTGCGCTGCGCCATACACCTGTGCATTCGGACACACTCCATCAGGCGCTTGAGATTTGTCGCGAGATCCGATTGACTTGGGGCCGCGCTGCTGCCCGCAGTTTCTGGATCAATAGCAGTTTGTTAGATCTTCATAACCCTGAAGCTAGTCCCGATGACATGTCCGACACCGCTTTATTGTTGTTTTTGAAAGATAAATGCGAAATCACAGGATCGCATGGGGATTTTACGCGGTCACGTGAGTTATTGGCGGCGCTATTTTCCTATATAGAGGCGCGTGATCTTCCACGCATCGGGCTGCGCACTGCTTCGAACGCTTTGCGTGCTATGTCCGCCACCTAACGAGAGCCAGGCACCGGGGCACGGTTCTGGCACCACAAGCGGTCAGATACGGGGTATTGCGGTGTCAATCTGCGCCAATGATGCAATTTCCGGGGAGGGGTGCCGACGTGCCTCGCAAGGGAGCGGGGCGGCGGCCTGATCGTGGCCGGGCCGAGGCCACGCCCCCTGCTCCCCGCACCCCTCTGCAAAAAATAGTCAGCGTTGGGATTATCTCGATCCCTGTTCGGGACCGAGATAGGGATTTAT
This sequence comes from Ruegeria sp. CDSA236, assembly GCF_059611285.1. Classification (NCBI taxonomy): domain Bacteria; kingdom Pseudomonadati; phylum Pseudomonadota; class Alphaproteobacteria; order Rhodobacterales; family Roseobacteraceae; genus Ruegeria; species Ruegeria sp. CDSA236. Next base: position 308,339 of record NZ_JBXWPG010000005.1, on the reverse strand, counting down.
TTTGCGATACTTTCGAGAGAATTATCTCAAGGTTTCAATCTGTTGCGCGATATCAAGGACCGGAGGGACTGAAATCCAGAACTTCTTTTGCTTTTGCACAGGGTAGGGGGTGCGGCCCGATCCGCCCTCGCGCGTAATGTGAGGTTCTTGGTCCCTGTAATCCCTAACTTGCGCTAGACTGTTTGTTTTCAATCACTTAGCGTTTCATGTCAGTCCCTCTCTAGTCCCTGATTGTTCCCTGAATGGGAGTAAGTCAGTCCCTAGCGGGGAATATCTCACTGTAGAAATAACAATATATTGTGATATTCTCTTGTCCGGTAACGACATGAGGGATTTGAGATGCACCATACAACCTATTCAACCCCGGCCTCTTTGGTTGCGGCGCTTAATCTTGATCTGATTGCTGTTGCGGCCGAGCGGCGTCAAGCTGTCGGCAAAGGTGATGGCGAGCGGCCGTCTCCGAGCATCGCCTCTGATCCTGTGGCTTTGGTCGAGATAAATGACTGGATGCCGGGAGCGCTGGAGGTGATGATTGAGCTGGGGCAGAAAACGGCCAAGCGTCGAGCGCCTGCCTTCCTGTCGCGGTTCAATCCCAATGACGGCCGCTATCTGGTGGCGATGGCCTATCTCGGCGCGGTCGAGCGGATCGGCAGCTTGAAGAGCGTGACGCTCTCCGCCGAGGCCGAGGTCTCGGGCGGGTCTGGCGTTGTCAGTGACTGCGGCGTGACGTCGCGCGTCCAGGACGTGACCCTTGTGCGGTTGGTGCATGGTGTTGCGAACCGATGGAAATGGGATCTTGCGCGCCGGTCGTTTGTCCGATCAAAGCCTCATGTTGTTCTGTTGCCCCGTCGCGGCAATGAGCGGGATCCGATCACCGCCGTCGCGTTGCTCAACGCGATCCTGATCGAGGGGCTTTCGATGGCCGAGATCCTGCGTCGGTTTGGGTGGTCGGTGCAGTCAAAGCACCGGGACCAACTCACCGAATCCGCCGAGCAAATGCTTCAGCGGATCGGCGACAAGCTCGGCTATTCAGCGCGGCTCTGATCGAGTTAGGACCGCTTTGTCGCGAAAAGTTTGACAGATCGGACCTCTCTCACGTACCGGATTCGGCATGGTCGAAATGACCCGGCCGGGCGGCTCTTGTCTCAGCTCCTTCATCTTGGTCATCCGCCCGGCCAACTTTCCCAAAAGTTTCAGCGATTGCGAGGCCGGAACACGGCGAAAGATCCTCGGCCATGGCGGCGGCTTTACAAGACCGCCTCTTAGTTGCGTCTCGCAAGGGCGCAGAAAGAGCGCGAGCCGCTTTGTGCAACCTGCCAGATGCTTGACAGGACGAATGATGGAAGCCTCAAGGGTGATGGCACCCCTCAGACGGACCCGCGTCGCCGCAATCTGGTTGCGGATCATAAGATCCCCCATCGTGGAGACGAGCCTTGTTCTATGATCCTGACAATCTGCAATCGCTCTGCCCTGATCATCATGATCGGGATAAGCAGATCGAGGAGATTAAAGGTTACTCGGAGCGGCGCGGTGCGAATGGCTGGCCTATAGATCCATGGCACCCGGCCAACCAATAGAGGTTATGCCTCCGTCCTGAAAATTTTTCAGGGGGGGGGAGGGTGAAAAACAAAAGGCTCAACGCTTGGGACCGAAGAGAGAGCCTTTCTGTGTAACACACGGGAATTGAATAGAGTTCTCCACTCTGAGAGGTGATTTGATGAAAGGCCGTAAGCCCGAAGGGGGCGGCGCTGTCGTTCCCATGCGGGAGGATGTTGTTGACCAATTCAATCTTGATGAGCGCGGGCGCGAGCGGATGCTTTCGCTTGAGCCTGAGGATCTAAACCCTGCTCACCGCGAGATCTATCGCCGCCTTGCGCTGCCTTTGTGCCACCCGACCCGGGATCGGTTGAATGAGGCAAATATTTTTATGTTTCACCAGCTCGTGCGGGCGGTTGCGCGGCACGAAAAACTTTTGATCGCTATCGAGGATAGTGAAACCTACACCACAAAAACCCGGGATGGCATACAGGAAAAAGCAAAGCCCGAAGTTGCCCAGGTCAATGAAACCTTTCGTCAGATCCGCACTTTAGCCGGTGAGTACGGCATGACGCCGCAAACCGAGCGCAGCCTGACAGGCGGCGGTCAGATGGGCTTTAACTTCCCGGATCCAGCAGCGGAGAACTATTTCACATGAGCGACGCGACGCGGATCCCTCCGCAAGAGGATCCGGTCACGGCATGGGCGCAGGAAGTGGTAGCCGGTGAGGTGGTGGCAGGTCCTAAAATCCGCGCCGTCGCCGCTCGACATCCGCGCAACCTCGATTAGGGACCAGCGCGAGGTCTGGTCTGGCATCTGAATGCGGCGCATCACGCGATCGGGTTCTTTCCGAAGATGTGCTTTCTAAACAGTGCACGTTTGAGAGGCGGCCGTTCAGGTTGCTTCCGTTTCTGGCGTTCTGTGTAGGTGCACTGTTCGGCTGAAAATGTTCCGAGGATCATCTGGATCCCGAAAAGTGGGACCGCCGTCGCGTTCGTTGCAGCTATGACCAGGACGGTCAAGTCACGGCAACAGCCCAGCTAGCGGCCCTATTCTGACCGAGGGTTATCTCGCCTGGGAGGGCAAGACCGCCAAGCAGATGCGGGCAAGCGCTAGGATTGCACACCTACATTTCTGCAGTAGGCGCAATCAGTCTTGGGGGCAATAAAGCACCAGACTTGGATTGATGCGCAAAGCGATGGTGGTCCCATCGAACTGACACGCAGCGCCCTTTGTTATCAGATGTTGGTGTAGATCATCTCGGATCAAGCGAAAGATCGGGATGTGTCCCTGGAATCACTATGCTGGAGTTGGTCCTCGAAGGCTGCGCTTTTTCAATGCGGAAGATGAGGAGGGAAGGGCGTCGCGACATCACGGGTCCAGATCTCCGGAGGATCTGGCGGCGACGCTCCGCAAGGTCTTTTTCGTGTGATCCCCGGGCGGAACGGGTAGGGAACGCTTGCACCAGTTTTGCACCAAAGTGTGGTGCAAGTGCTCTAAACGTCACAGAATATCAATGAATTTCACAGAATTTTGTGACATTAGGTTTTTATACTTTTTTACTCAAAAACCCTTGTATTTCTTGGCGCTTATCGAATACACCGGCCAGCGGAGACGTGGCCGAGTGGTCGAAGGCGCTCCCCTGCTAAGGGAGTAGGCCCGGAAGGGTCTCGAGGGTTCGAATCCCTTCGTCTCCGCCACCAAATCTTCGTATGATGTTTTTTGTGATGGCTTACACGTTTTGAAGGCTTTATCCCCCACATACGCCAAGAAATAACGTGATCGGAAGGTTAGGGGTTTCGTTTCCAGCACTCAATGACCCGGCCCTTCGAAATACACGCGGGACGCGGTGGGTGCGAAGCTTGCTCTCGTGATCGACCATTGGTGCCTGGATTGTCGGCAAATCCGCTAAAACCACCGAAATCGGTACCGTTGGTGTTGCAAGAGCCGGCACTACCGGGGTGTTTCTGAATTCGGATGACTGTTCGGTATGAGGCTGCTGGCGCTCGAAAGGTTGACCACCGGTAAAGTTGATTCAGCGGACAGGTCCTATTTGCCGGTTTGACTGCCTTGGAACAGACTGCGGATTACCCGCTCAACTCCAAACTGGCCGATGGAAAACTCTGCAGAATTCTACCGGTCCATTCCTTTGGGACGGCGCAAAGAGCTGTGGACAGACCGTCAGCTAAGGCTGCATTGGGTGCGGAAACGGAAACAGTGTGGTTGCTTGGGCTTGGGCCGAATGGGTTCAGGATATGGCCCTGGTCGCCCGGCAAGAGCGTGCCTGCAACCGATGATGTGGCTACTGAGCGTTCTCGCAAAGTGATCTTCCTGAGGACTTGATTATTGTGACCAGCAAGGCCGACCCGCCAGTCTTGCCCGTCACCTCGCTGACCCATTGCCACGATTTCTCCCATGTTAACCAGAACATCGCGTAAGCCAAAGGACCGTAACAGCGCCGCAATGCGATCGGTGATTGCGCCTTGTGCGATACCGTTCAATGTCAAGGCTGAGACACCGGGCTCTGGCAGCTGGATAGCATCAGCGTCATATCGGACTCGGTGCCAGCCGACAGTTTCTTGGGCGGCAGTCAATTCAGAAGCGCTGGCGCGCGCGGCCATCGCCCTCCAGACGGGTTGTATTGTGGGGTCAAAAGCCCCGTCTGATGCACTGTGAAGGGTCGAACACAGGCTCAGTACATTCAACAGCTCGGGGGCTGGTTGCTGCAGCAATCCGCTTCGGTTCAGCTCTGAAATCTGTGATCGCGATCGGTACAGACTAAAGATATCTTCCAGCCGGTTCAGTTCAGCTTCGATTGATGTCAGCAGGGGCGCCGCCTCTGCCTCAGAAAGGCCAACAAGGTCAAGGCTGGCTCTGGCCCCCAGCGCGATGCCACGCCAATGCGCGACTGGTGCGCCAGATGCGACCGCCGGTAGCGCGGCGCATGCCGCAGACATGATCAGAAAACGACGTCGGGACAAACGGCTCATGCTGGTGTCTCCAGTTTCAAGTCCAGATCGACGGGGCCAAGCACTTCGGCGTCGGGTATGTCAGTCAGGGGCAAAGCGGACCCTCCGTACAGGATGATGAAGCTGTCCGCATCGGTCGGGTCGGCAAAGGGCACGACCTCGCGCGCGCCCATGCCGCCGGCGACATTGGCCCCGACGACGAAAGTCGCACCTTCGGCATTGATCCAGTTGGATTGACCTGGTTGATGCCAGCTTGGGGCGGTTCCCATATCGCTGACATAGATTGCAACAATGGCTGCCTCGCGTTCGGGGCTTTTGAGATAGGCAACCATGTCGCGAACCTGCGCAAAAAACAGCGGTGTGGGATAGCCGTCGAGGTGAATCTGTCCTTTTGGACCGCCATGTTCAGCTATATTCATCTGGCAAAAAAAGCTGAGTGCGTCTGGTGTCAGATCGACCGGGTCAGGCGCGGCAATCTGTTCTTCCTTACAGGCAGTCAGGGCGAGTAGAGCAATCAGGAAAAGACGCTTCATGGCTCGACCCTTCGGAACGCGAGCCGGGCAAGTGCAAGGCCTAGCAGGGGCCAGATCAGCAAAGACAACGGGGCGGCCCAGACGGGCAGAGCCTGCGCAGCGCCGGTCATGCCGGATGCCATCGCGACGCCCTCGGTTGCGGCGATATTCCACAGACGGAAAGCGTCGGCTGGGTTGGCCACCATCACCCATGGAAAGACGGATTGAGTGAAGGTGCCGCCCTTGTCCATGACGACGGCCCCCAACAGGCCCAGATCATAGAGGACGACAAAAACCAGCCAGAGCCCGGCCGACAGACCTGCTGCCGCCGTGGCCCCCTTTGCCAGGGCGGACAGCAAGTATCCCAATGCCAGAAACACGGCGCCCAGCACGATCGAAGTGAGGATAAGACGGACCAGAGCCAACAGGCTTTCTGGACCGGCGCCACCGAACCATGCTGCCACCGCGCCAGCCGTGCCAAAACCTATGGTCATCGCAAAGGCAAGCGCCGACAAATGGGCGGTGAATTTTCCCAACAGGATTTCTCCGCGCCCGGCGGGATAGGACAAGAGCAGCGATAAGCTGCCCCGGTCCACATCGCCTGCGATGGCGTCAAAGGCAATCATCAGTGCCAGTAGGGGGGCAAGATAGACCGACAGCGTCGTCATCGAGGCAACCGAGACAGTCAGCATATCTACGCCAAGCGTGCCTGTGGGTGCACTGCCTGCAAAGGTAAGTGCCAGCGCGAATAACACCATGATCAGTGTCGCCATCAGCAGCCAGCGGTTGCGGCGCAGGATCAACATTTCAGTGCGGGTGATGGCGAGGAAGCGGATCATGGCCTCTTCTCCTGTGCATAGTAGCGATAGAGATCTTCCAGCTTGGGCGGTGTCATTTCCACATCTGCCACCGCATCGCCCAATCCGGCGATCCGGCGCAAGGCCTCCATCTTGTCGTCGACGGTGCAGAGCAACTCAACGGACGCGCCATTGATCCGGCTGCCGCCCAGTTTGGCGGCCAAGGCGTCAGGGTTAGAGCTGGCGCGCACCTTCAGGCGGATTGGCAGACCCGCCAGTGCCGAAAGGTTGTTTAACGTGTCATCGGCCACCATCCGACCCCCGCGCATGATTGCGATCCGGTCTGTGCGGGCCTCGACCTCAGTCAGGGCATGCGATGCGATCAGGACGGCGGTGCCTTTTGCGGCCAGTTCGTCGATGATGGCGTACAGATCCTGCCGAGAAATCGGGTCCAGTCCGCTCGTCGGCTCGTCCAGCAATGCCACTTTCGGCTGCCCCAGCAGCACTTGCGCCAATCCCAGACGTTGCCGCATCCCCTTGGAGTAGGTCCCGATCCGTCGGTCCAGCGCGTCGCTGAGGCCAACACGTTCCAGCAAACCGGGTACATCGGCCTTGGACCCCGAGAGCTGCGCGAACAGCGTCAGCTGTTCCCGGCCCGTAAGCGCCGGGTGGAAGGACACCGCCTCGGGCAAGTACGCCGTATCCCGCCGCGCCTGTGCGCTGCCGGGTGTGGCGTCTCCGATTCGAATGGCTCCGCCCTCAATCGGGATCAGGCCAAGGATTGATTTGATCAGTGTCGACTTGCCCGCGCCGTTATGGCCCAGCAGCGCCACGCGCTGACCGGGGGCAAGGGACAGGGTGATATCGTCAAGAACGCGGGTTTTGCCTCGGTCCTTACAGACGTTGTTTATCGTCAGGGCCTTATCCGTCATGAGGCACCTTTTTCATAGCTGAGGGTTCAGGGGCTCGCATCAATGGATTGCTGTCCATCACACCCCCCGGCAATAGTGCCGGGAAGGCTGATTGCGACCAGCGCACCAGCTGCACGGCAGGGGAGCCGAGCAGCAGCTTGGCTGCGGGTTGGGTCCACAGCACATGGTCCATCGAGTCATTGGGGCGATAAGGGGCATCAGCGACGCCGTTGCCATCCACATCATAGGCGGCGAAATCGGACCAGTAATTGCCGCGCCCGTCTTCAGACCACTCGACCCACTTGGTCGAAACGTATTTCACCTGAGTCCGGTTTCCGACAAAGGCGTTGCCGACGATACGGTTACGTTCTGACCCAGCAGTGAAGTGAATGCCGATGCCGCAACCCTCGAACCAGTTGTCGGTGAATTCGTTCTTGTTCGAGTTATACAGGAAGGTGCATTTCTCCTTTGCACCCTTAACGACGTTCCCGGAAATCACGCTCTTGTTGGCGTAGTTCAGCATCACACCATGTTCGCGATCATCAATCGACACATTGCCGGTGATTTTGACATTGGTCGTGAACATCACCGCATAGCCCAGATCATTGCCGATCGAGACGTTATCGCTGACCACCGAGTCGTCGGCATACATGTAGTGCACCGCGAACCGCAGGTCGCGGAACAGGTTTCCAGTAAAGGTGTTCTTCTTGGACGAGTTCACAAAGATCCCATCGCGCCCGTACCGGATATCATTGTCTTCGACCCGCGCACCCGGTGCGTTCCAGACATAGACGCCGTTGCCGCGGTCATTCATCCGCTTGTCCTGACGCCCTTCGATCCGGTTGCCGCGCACGACGCTGTCCTTGGCGCCGTGGATGTCGATGCCATAGAGATTGCCCAGCAACACATTGCCTTCGATCACCGGCGCATGGGCCGTTTTGACCAGCTGAATGCCACTGTCGATCCCATCATGGCTCGAGCCCGAACCAATCACGGTCAGACCGCGCACGGTCACGCCCGGTCCGGTCACGGTGATGACGCTGCCGACGCCTTGTCCGTCAATGGTGGCCTGCCCCAGCCCATCAATTGTGACGGGCCGGTCCAGAACCAGTGTTTCCGAATAAACGCCGGGGCTCAGGCGAAGGGTGTCTCCATCCGCCGCCTGTGCCAGTGTTTCATTGATGGCCCCCGCCCGATTGGGCACGTCCCAATCCGCCGCCCAAAGGGGCGAGCCGAGCAGGAGCGGTATGAGCAGGGGCCAACGCATGGGTTATGCCCCCGCCGGTTCGACCAGCATCCGGCCGCGCATTTCCATGTGCAGCGCGTGGCAGAACCACTGGCAATAGAACCAGTGCACGCCCGGACGGTCGGCGGTGAAGGTGACCGAAGCGGTCGCCATCGGCGCAACTTCCATCGCGATGCCGTAGTTGCCAAGACAGAAGCCGTGGGTCACATCGTCCACGTCATCCAGGTTGGTGATGTAGACTGTTACCTCATCCCCTTGTTTGACGGTGAACTTCTCAAGGCTGAAGGTCGGGGCCTGCGAGGTCATATAGACCCGCACCTTGTTGCCGTCCCGGATCGGTTCCTCGGCACCATCTTCCAGATCGATGCCATCGGCCTCAGCCTGTTTGCGGGCGTCCTCCCAGGTGATGTCGTTACGGTCCCAGACGTTGACCGGGTTGACGATGTCGGCGCGCACCATGATCGAGTCATGCGGCTCGGCAAAGGTCGGTCCGTCGTGAACCACCTTCATCTCGTTGGTTGAGATATCGATCAGCTGCTCGTTCTCAGGCTTAAGTGGACCCGTGTTCAAGAACCTGTCTTTCGAGAACTTGTTCATCGAAATCAGCCACTTGCCATCAGCCTCCTTGGTTTCACCCATGGTGGTCGAGTTATGGCCCGGCTGATAATGCACATCGACCTTCGAGATGATCGGATCTACATCGGCGCCGCCGTAAGCCTCGATTGCCTTGTCGAGGTTCCACTTCACGATCTGACTGTCCAGGAATAGCGTGGTGAACGCGTTGCCCTGGCCGTCATAAGCAGTGTGAAGCGGGCCAAGACCCAGCTGCGGCTCACCCACGATGCAGGACCGTGGATCGGCATCACTTTCGAACAGAGCGTCCAGTTTGGTGACATCCATGATCGATACGGTCGGCGACAGTTTACCGTTGATGCAGACATGCTTGCCGTCAGGCGCAGTGTTGATGCCGTGCGGTGAGTTCGGGATCGGGATGTAACGGGTGTATTTCTTGTTCTGACCCTTACGGCCGTCCAGAACCTTGACGCCTTTCAGCTCCTGATAGTCACCTGCTTCGATACCTGCTTCGATTTCGGCGAGGTTGAAGACAACAACATGGTCCATCTCGTTCTCGGTCATCTCGGCCAGGTTCATACCCATTTCCGAGTTGTACGAGGTCGAATAGGCGTATTTGCCCTGATAGTCGCAGTCGGTGTTGTCGAGGTTGCCCGACACGATCACCTGCCATGCCACTTCCATGGTGTCGCCGTCCAGCGCGGTGAAGATGTTCACGTATTGCGACGGATCGTCCAGCACAGTGCCGTCATTGACCAATGGAGTTTCATCTTCGCCATTGGCAAAGACATAACCAGTGCGCGGGAATTTCTGCGGACGCAGACCATGGATCGCCTTGGCGTTCGGGATTTCGGTGATCTTGTCGCATTTCATCACGTCGCAGCGTACGCGAGCAACGCGCGTGTTGGCCTTGTCGTTCATGAACAGGTAACGGCCATCGTAGGTGCCGTCGGTGAACGACATATGCGGGTGGTGCAGGTCACCGTTATCGTAGGTTTTCATGCCGCGCTTGGCGAGGAATTCCTTGGTTTCCGGCAGCAGGCCATCGGTCATGATCTTCAGCGATTCATTGGTCTGACCCCAACCGGTGGCCGAACAGCGGTTGAACACCGGCACCCGCATCAGCTCGCGCATGGACGGGAAGCCCAGAATGCGCAGCTCACCGGTCTGACCCGAGGACCAGAAACCGTAGTATTCGTCCAACTCACCAGGTTCGAGATTGGCATTGGCCGCGGCGCTGGCCTGTTTTGCGGTCATCAGGGTTGATCCCAGACCGGTTCCGGCCAGCACGGCGCCAGTGGCGGTCGCCCCCAGCATACCGCGGCGTGTGACGGTTAGTTTGTTGTCATGTTCCGACATGATCGTTCCTCCTTTTAGGAAACGGTTTTCGGTTTGGCGTTTGGATGGTTCGCCGGTGGTTGTCCGAGTGGGGTCTTGAGATCGACCGACCCTGTCTTGGCCCGCCGTTTCAGTTGACGGATAACGACGGGACATTTGTCCTCGGACTGGTAGAGCACCTGACAATGCAGGCAGGTGACGCACTCGTTCGGATTGATCTCACCTGTGGGGTGGATCGCCTGAACGGGGCATTCATTGGCACAGGTCTGACAAGGCGTGCCGCAGTCCTTGTAACGGCGTAGCCAGTCGAACATGCGCATGCGGGCCGGGATCGCCAGTGCTCCGCCCAACGGGCAGAGATAGCGGCAGTAGAACCGCTCAACGAACAGGCCGATCCCCAACAGGGCCAGCGCAAAAACCACAAACGGCCAGTCGCGCATGAATTTCAGAATGATCGCGGTCTTGAAAGGCTCGATCTCGGCATACTTCTCGGCCAGCGGGATGGAGACAAAGCTGAGGCCGAAGAGACCCAAGAAGATCATGTATTTCGCGGGCCACAGCCGTTCATTCAGGCCCCAGGGCAGGGTCCATTGCGGCACGCGAAAAGCCCGCGCGATCTTGTTGGTCAGTTCTTGCAGCGCACCAAACGGGCACAGCCAGCCGCAATAGGCACCGCGTCCCCAGAACAACAGGGCGGCTGCCACGGCGAACCATTGGATGAACACCAGCGGGTCCAGTAGGAAGGCATCCCATGAGAAACCCGTGCGCAAACTGCCCGCCAGTGCCATCAGGTTCACCACGCTCAACTGGGCATTCGCGTACCAGCCGATGAAGAACAGGGTCATTGTCAGATAGCCGATGCGGAACCAGTAAAAGACCCGCGCGTTCATCGTGGCATGGAACTGGAAAAAGAAGGTCGCCGTCAGTATCAGCAGCATGACGCCCAGACCGGCAATCTCGACTGTGCGATCCTTCCAGATACGTTTCCAAAGAGCGGCTTTGGCGGCGGCTTCACCTGTGGCGTCATCCACAACGGTGGGGGCTACGACTGGCAACAGGTACTGCTCAGGCAGTTTGTAGCCCAAATCGAAGGTCAGGAACGTCTTTTCAACCGCACCGACGGCGCGTTGCACCAACAGTTGCAGGCGGAACGGTTCGGCCGGATCAAACTCTGCCTCAGCGGGGATTTTGAAGATATCCAGCTCGGTGAAACTGGGCGCATCGGCGGCCGCAACTCTGCCCAGACGCTCTTGCTGTTTATCAAAGAAGCGTACCGAATTATCACCTTGAATCAGCTGAATACGGTCGAAAATCCCGCCACGTACATAGCCTGACCCCTTGAAGCTATAGGCGCCACGACCCAGCACCAGGATGGCTTGCTCGCCCTCGCCCAGCCACTCGGTCAGGTTTTGATACTCGGCCTCGCCCAGCAGTGACTTGCCGATCGACGGGACCGAAACCAACGCCAGATGCATGTCGATGAAGGTGTCGTCGGGCGCGCCCCGTTCACGGCGCCTGATGGCGCGCTGGTCGCCGGTGGCCTCGAACGCAGCGTTGACCTGACCGACATCCAGTGTCAGGCGTCGGACCGAGCCGTCACCCGAAAGCGTTGTCCAGTCATAAGTGGCGTCTTGTGCCATATCGACTTCGCGCTTCGGCCCGTCGGCCTGCAGCGGTGACAAGCCACCCAGCCCCAGCGCCCGCGCTACCTTGATGCCGCCACGCACGAGACTGTCGTCGATCACCATGATTGTGACAGTCGCGCCCGAGATAATGTCGAGGTCATGGCCCTCACCGCCTGTTTCAGCCTCAACCCTAAGGTCCAGGCCGGCGTAGCCTTCGGTCAGTTCGACCATGCGCGCGTTCGGAATCCCGATCAGTACGATGGGTTCCGAATGCTTGACCAACTTAACGCCAGTAAGCACCGCATCATTGTCGATCGCTGCAACGACGTGAATGGGTTTGCCGGAATAGCCTGTGGTGCCTACGAAATCCGAGGTCAGAAAGGCCCAGGCAATCGTTTTGCCCCCTTTCAGGATCGGCGCAACCGGAATGTCTTTTCTGATCGGGCCAAATGCCTCGGCGCCGGGGATCAGGTCCGCGGGCTCAAGTTCTGGCAAAAAGCTGGCAAGGCTGTCGGCATGTGCGCTGATCGCCATCAGGCAGGACAGAAAAAAGGCCAGCAGGAAATGGATTGCGCGACTTACGACCACGGCGCACCTCCAATGATTGGGGTGGACGCCATGGACGCGCGCGGGGCGCGTTCGGTTTTAAATTCTGGTGCAGGGGGAGGACCCCGGGTTTCTGGCCACAGCCGGTCAGAGCCATTTAGCTCGAAGGACCTGTTGTTTTGGCAAGATAAGAATTGAACCCTTCCTCGTTGCGTCACTTCCAGCGGCATGGGCAGAGGTGCGGCACCGGTCACGGCGCACAGCGCGCAATCGGCGCATTTGGGGCAAGGTGCGGTCGGGTCTGCATCGCCTTTTTCAAGATCAACCTCGACCCAGACCGCGCCGCCCTCCGAGCAGATCTCAACCCACATGCTTTGCCCGGGACTCGCCAGCGCCGGGCTAAGCAGCTGCAAAAGCAGAAGGATTATACCTGCCACCGCACAAGCTGCGCGGGACGCGCAAACAGCTGAAATGTGCAAAGGATTATGGGCGGGCATGGAGAATCCAACTCGGTGATCTTTCCCAAGTCCTAAGAGATTCCCGAAAGCAGATACTTGACTTCGGTTAGGCCTTTGGAGAATCCGACCTAGCCGTCTGCTTCGTCCATCAAACTGCGTACCCAGCGCCCTGCAAACCAGCAGGCAGGTACACCCAATGGGATTGACCACAGGATGGCGGTGACAGGCTCAATCACTCCGAATCCGGCGCTGTTGGCGATCAGGCCAGCCAGAAAAAGGTTTATGGCCACGGTCAGCGCAGACGCTGGATACAGCAATATGGCCAGTTTCCACACCGGCCATTTGCCCTCAGTGGCTGGTTCCTTCCGAGAAGGTGATTTTGTTCCAGACATTGTACTTTCCCGAAGGTTTGCGCATCGGCAGACGGCGGACCTCTTCCAGTGTTTTTGCATCATAGATGATCACCGCGCCGTCATCTTCCCAGATCGAAACCAACGCATGGCTTCCGTCCTTGGTGAATTCCACATGGGCCACGGTTTTGCCCGGCGCTGGGCGCAGGGTCCGCACGATCTCAAGGCTTTGCTTGTCGATCACATGCATCACATCCTTGTTGGGCCCAAAGAAAACATCGGCCCAGACATATGGCGAGTTTTCATGGCTGCGCATGAAAAACCCCGGCCCTTCGGTCTTGATCCGCTTGACCGTTTCCCATGTCTCCATGTCGATCACCGAGACGGTGCCATCAGTCAGGTGCGGCGTTGCCATCACAGTTGTATCGCCGCGCCGCCAGGTAATCCCGGAACCCAGATGCGGCATGCCGGGCAGATCCAGGTCAGCCACTTTTTGGCCAATGACCAGATCAATCACCTGACCGCCGTTCCCGTCGCGAGATGCGCCCATGACGTATTCATAAGTCTGGTCGAAAAAGAAATCGTCCAGATAGTCGGGCGTAGTGATCTTGCGTACTGGGAAAGGGTTAGGGTTCTTGAACTGCCCTTCGATACGAAAATCGTGTCCCAGCCCGGATTGGGGTGGATTGGCGCCATAGAAGACCTCCCAAATCTCTGGCACATCCTTCAAGGCCAGCACAAAGCTTTCCCGTGGCGGAGCTTGATAAACGGCCGAAACGCGGCTGGGATTACCTTTCCTGCTTTTAATCTCGATCACTTTTGCCACCGAAAGATCCCGGGTGGACAAAAGGGTCAGGCTGTTGGGTAGGTAATTCGCCACCGCCAGCCATTTGCCATCGCCTGACATGGCAATGTTGCGGCTGTTTAGTCCCGCCCGCACGCGACCCACCTGTCGCAACGCCCAGATGTCATATTTCTGGACCCAGCCATCGCGGGACATGATGAACACGTAACGCCCATCGGGGCTGAACTTTGGGCCGCCATGAACGGCAAAAGGAGTTTCAAATCTGTCCAAAACCTCAAATGTGTCACCGTCCAGAACGCTGACATGGTGGTCTCCGGTTTCCACCACCAACGTGATGTTCATCGGATCACTGGACCAAACGGGCGCATCAATCTCGACATAGTCTGCGTCCAGCGTACGGCTGGCCATGATGTCTGCCTCGGCCCAGTCCGGGGCGGTCTCGAGCGGGGATTTCAGCCAACCTGCCAACTCCTCAATCTGCAGGGCGTTCAGATTATGCGCAAAGGCTGGCATCTGGGTGGCGGTGCGCCCTTCGGCGATCACGGCGGCAACCCGCGGCCCGCGCATGCGTTTTAGCGTTTCGGGTATCAAGGCCGGACCAACACCGCCCAGCCGGGTGTCACCATGGCAGGACGCACAATGTTCGGCATAGTCGGACTGGGCGTCGGCCCATGCGGCGCTGTTCAGCAGAAGCGCACACAGTGTTCCAAGCGTCCGAGCCCTAAAAGAACTGATGCGCCGGATCATGGCTTTTCCCCCGGAAAGGTGTGACCTGCAGGCGTTTGCCCGCTTTATCCACGCCAATTTCATCGTTTGACAGGTAACAGGCCGGGTCCTCGGCCCAGGGATCGCCCGTCAGTTGCAGGGCCCGGATGCGCGTGTTGCCACCGCAAACATCCCTGAGCTGACAAACTCCACAGCGCCCTTTCAACGGACGCGGGCGAGTGCGCAGCATGGCCAGCATCTTGTCGTCCCCGGTCCACAACTCGGAAAACGGCGTCGTTTTCACATTCCCGACCGTGTAATCTGACCAGTAGGTGTCGGGATGGACCCGACCAAGATTGTCGATATTGGCCACCCCCAACCCGCTGGAGTTCCCGCCCCAGGCCGCCAAATGCGCACGTATATGCGAGGTCTTTTCGGCATCAAAATGCGTCCTGACCCAGTTCAGAAAATATCCGGCGTCGGCATCGTTATTGCCGGTGACGATATCCAGCGGGCGCCCGCCCGAGGCTGCCTCCCACGCACGGTCCAATAACAGATCCAGACCTTTGCGCGTGCGCAGGTGTTCGGCATCTTCGCCCCTGTTCTTGTCGCCGCGACCGGCGTAAACCAGATGAGACAGGTAGAATTTGTCGACCCCCTCATCATCACACAACTGCAGGAGATCGGGCAGATGGTGCTGCGTGCCCTCGGTCAAACAGAATCGCAAACCGACCTTGATGCCGCGTTTCTTGCACTCGCGCACGCCGCGCAGTGCATCTGAAAAGGCGCCCTCGACACCTCGGAACCAGTCGTTTGTGGCCCCGATTCCGTCAAGTGATATGCCGACATAGTTAAAGCCGACATCAGCGATCATATCGGCGGTTTCATCGTAAATCCGCGTGCCATTCGTCGACAGCGCCAGCATCGGCACCAACTTGCGCGCCCGGTTGGCGATATCAAAGAAATCGAACCGATCCAGCGGTTCCCCCCCCGAGAGGATCAGGGCCGGGACGCGAAATTGGCCGAGATCCTCAAGGGTTACCATGGCTTGCTCGTGGCTGAGCTCACCCGGGAACGCGACATCCGCCGAAACAGTATAGCAATGGCGGCATTTCAGGTTGCAGCGCCGGGTCAGATTCCAGATGACCACCGGCTTAACCGGGCCGGGGCGGCGCTTGCGCACGGGGGTCGGGGTGACCAGTTGCTGCATGTATTCAGTCAGGCGGAACATGGCGTTTGGCCTTTCGGTTTCAGGCGCAGCCCGGTCTTTTTCAGGATGCGCGTTGAATACAGGATGTCCTTGGCCCGGCAGGCACTGCCCAGAATACCGGCAATCTCGGCCCGTTTTTCTTCGACTTCACCCCTGTCTTTGCCATGGACCATGGCGAACAGGTTGTAAGGCCAGTCGGGCAGGGCACGTGGACGTTCATAGCAATGGGTGACAAAAGGCAGACCGCCAATATGTGCCCCCAAATCAGCGATTTGACTGTCATCGACGTCCCAGACTGTCATGCCGTTCGAAGTCATGCCCAGTTTGTAGTGGTTCGGGGCTGCGGCGATACGACGTATAACGCCGCGCGCCTTAAGTTCTGCGAGGCGATACAGCAGCGCTTGTTCGTCCATCCCAAGGCTTTCAGCGACCCGAGCGTAGGGCGAAGGCACCAGGGGCAATCCGCCCTGCAGAACCTCGATAATCAGTCTGTCTTTTGCGTCGATCATGCCGCCACCCGGAAGCCGATGAAGAATTCCTGCAACTTGGGAAATCTGAGAACTTCGATCCCCGTCTCTTGTTCGATCGCATCGGCGCAGGCCTCAATCCCTTGGGGCGTTTCGGTGGCCAACACGAACCACATGTTCAGCCGGTGCGTACGTTCATAATTATGGGCAACTTCGGGATGCGCATTGACTTTGGTCAGGACGGATTCAAATGCCTCTGTCGGTATGGCCATGGCACATAGGCAAAAAGCCCCGCCCATCGCGGCCGCGTCAAAGAACGGGCCAAAGCGCGTGATGACCCGGTCATCCTTCATCCGTGATAAGCGAACCAACAGATCCAGTTCCGAAATCCCCAGTTCTTGGGCCACCATCGCATAGGGTTGTGAGGTCAGAGGTAAGTCGTCCTGCATTCGGTTCAGGATTGCCCGATCAGTTTCGTCCAGGGTCATGCCGCCGTCTCCTTGGGTTGGATCAGCGCGCCGGTCTGTTTGAAACAGCGCGTCGAAAACAACACCTTGTGCTGCGCGCCAAACAGCTCAGGCAATGCCGCAGCCCCGGCCAGGACGTTTCGCGCTTCGCTGCGCGAGCGGGCGTGGATCATGGAATACAGGCGGTAGGGCCAGATGTTTTCAACGGGTCGACGCTCATAACACAGTGTCACGCCAGGGTATTTTGCCAGCGCAGGTCCGGCACGATCGACCTGATCAGTTGGCATATCCCAGACCACCATCGCATTGGCCGACCAGCCCAGTGCCCGGTGTCTTACGATCACGCCAAGACGCGAGACAATTCCAGCCTCGTGTAAGATCCGGATCCGCGTCATGGCGTCCTCTGGTTTACGGTCCAAAGAGGCGGCCAGTGCTGCGTAAGGTTCGCAAACCAGCGGTAAGCCGGAACTAAGCGCCTGCATCAACGAGCGATCACCCTTTTGCAGAACGGAACAGTCCACCTTGCGCGGTGCTGGTACGTTGCGTTGCTTGCCTGTCATTCGAAAGCCCAAATCAACATTGAACGGCCGAACCAGACGCAAGTCCAAAACCTGCAAACCGGTTTGCAGGCCAATCCGGGCCAGAGTGGCGTCCACATGCGCGCGATCAGGGCCGGTCGCTACAAACCAGAGGTTCCATTTGTCCTCGCGTTGATAATTGTGGTTCACACCGGGCTCTGCGTCGATCAGGGCGGCAATGTCCTCCAGATGCTCCTCGGGTGCGGCCACCGCGGCCAGAGTGCTGGCCGTCACCGCGCCCGGAGTGATCGTGGCCCCGACCCGGGTGATCCGGCCGGTCGAACGCATTCGCGCCAGACGGTTCAGCACTTCAGCTTCGTCCAGCCCCAGCGCCTTGGCCACTGGCTGAAACGGGCGGTCGACAATCGGAAATTCGCGCTGAAAATCGTCCAGCAGGCGACGGTCGATCGGGTCAGTGATATGTTGCATGGGTTACAACCCTGTTCTGTGCGCGCGGGCGGTGAAAAAGATACCCGAGGGGCTGTCCGCCGCGATCTCGCGCAGCTTTTCAAAGCTATGCGTGTCGTAGACCACGACCTTGTTGGCGTCGCGGACACTGATCCAGACCTCATGCCCGCGTGCCGTGAACTCCATATGCAGGACGGCAGGGCCCGGAGAGAATTCGTGGATGACCTGTTTGCTGACGCTGTCGATGACCTGAATTGTATCGTTCAATGGATGGGCAAAGTTCACCCAGACCTGTCGCCCATCCGGGCGCGCCATGGCAAAGACCGGCTGACCATGGGTTTGGGTGCGGCCTGTTTCTGTCAAGGTTTCGGCGTCAATCCAAAGAACCTCATGGTGGCCGACCGCGGGCAGGACAAATTCGCGATCCGTCAGTGCCCAGCCCTCAAGATGAGGCATCTTGTATACCGGCATCTCTTCCTGTCCGCGCCCATAGCCCGGCAGCACGCGGATCGGTTTTGGATTGTCTGCCCATAGGTCCAGTGCGGTCAGCCCGTCCTCGCCAAACAGACCGGTGATATAAGTGCGACCATTGGCGGTGATCAGCGCGTCATAGGGGTTCTTACCCATATCGGTGATCTTTGTGATCTCGGGCGCGCCATTTGCGAAATCAGCAATCCAGGTCTCGCCCGTGTCCCACATGGAAAACACGAACCGACGGCCCGGCGCATCGACAAGACCTATGGTTTTGCTGTCGGTGGGAATGTCGGCAACCAGTTCCAGCGTATCCGCGTCGAACACGCGTACGCCACCCGGCTCATAGTTCGACACCGCAACCAGTTGGCCGTCATCCGAAATTGCGCCCCCAATGGAATTGCCAGCCTGCACGACCCGATTTGCAATCTGACGGGTCACTATATCAACCTTGGTCAGCCCGCCATCGCGGCCAAAAACATAGGCAAAGCGTTCGTCGGGTGAATAGACCAGGGAGGCGTGGGACAGATCGCCCAACCCTTCGATCCGTGCCAACGCGGCCCGGTCCGACTGGTCCACCAATAAGACCGACCCTTTTGCCCGTTCGATCACAAGGCCCAGATCTCCGGTGGCGGTGGGGTCTGCATTGGCAGGTGTCATCATCATTAGGGCAACGATGCCAAGGGCAAGTTGTTTCATTTTGCCTCCTGTTCCAGCAGGTATCGGGCGATCCATTCGGCCTCTTCTTCGCTGATCAGGGGGCGCCAGGGGGGCATAGCCGTGTCGGGGATGCCGTCTAGTATGACCCCCGTCAGGACGTCTGCCTCGTAATGTTCCAGAGTTTCCGGTCGCAGATCAGGACCAAGCCCGCCTTTCAGGGACAATCCGTGGCACGAGCCGCAATCCTGGTGGACCAACCGTTTCAGGGCGGTTGGGTCGATGGCGTCAGCTGCCAGAGCGGAAGTGGCAACCAGAACGACGGCAGTCAGAACAGTATGCGCGGCCCAGCCCGGCTGCTTGCGGTCCATATTCGCCAGGCTACCCATGCGCCCGCTCCAAAATCTCGGTCAGGGCCTGATTGGCATAAAGCGAAACGACCTTTCCGATAATGAATAAGGTAGGGGCCTTCAGATCCGCCTTGCGCACATCCGCGGCAATCTGGTCCAGTCGGGATACAAGGCGGCGTTCAGAGGCACTGGTGGCCTGCCCAACAGCCAGGACCGGGGTGGATCCGGGTAGGTTCTCGGTCATCAAGCCGATGGCGATCTGGCCGATATTGGCCACGCCCATATAGACGACCAGCGTTGTATCCGGGTCCGCCAGCCGTTTCCAATCCAGATCAAGAACCTTGTCGGACTGCCTGTGCCCGGTGACATATTGAACCGAGGTCGCCAGTCCGCGATGGGTCAGGGGCACGCCGGTCGAACAGGATGCGCCTTGTGCCGCCGTGATGCCCGGTGCGTATTCGACCGTAACACCGTGTGCCATCAGAAAAGCGGCCTCTTCCGAGCCGCGACCAAAGATCATCGGATCCCCGCCTTTCAGCCGGGCCACAACGTGACCTGCGCGTGCGTGTTCCAGCAGGATTTCGTTGATGCGATCCTGAGGAACAGTGTGGCACTTGGGGGCCTTGCCGACGGCGATCAGCCGCGCGCCCTCGGTGTGCATGGCCAGAATTTCATCCGAAACAAGGCGGTCATAGACCACCACGTCCGCCTCCTGCAGCATACGCAGGGCGCGCATGGTGATCAGTTCGGGATCACCAGGGCCGGCACCAATCAGAAAAACCTTACCGCTCATGTGCAAACTCGCTTGTTCTGAATGTCTTCGGAACCCGGTGTTTTGGTCGTTTCCATGCGCGAATATGGGACGTTGCTGGGGAACCGGGCGTGTCATGGAAACAAGTTGGCGCACAGGTAAACCGACCTCCTTGACTTAAGTTAAGGAGCACGGGAATTGCGCCCGCGCATCTTTCAGCCTGCCGCTTATCAGGGCTCTACGGTGACCATTCCGAACATGTTCTGTGTCTCCCAATGTGGTCCGCACAGGTAATCCTGGGCGCCGGGAACAAGAAATGTCAGATCAACAAATTCCTCGGGGAACAGGCGGTCACTCTCGGCTTTGCTGCCATCTTTCAGCAGGACGCTATGGCTGGTGCGTTTGTCTACGTTCACCCAACGCACTGTGGTCCCCGCTTTGACCGTCAGTTGGGCTGGGCAGAAATTGTATTTGTACATCAGCACAACCTCTGCATCTTCCACATCTGAAGACGGCTGACCGAACAGATCCACGTAGCGGGTTTCTGCCTCAGCGCAGATCTCAGCTGTGTCTTCGTCAGCGGCCACCGCAGGTGACGCCAAAGCCAGAAATGCAGGAAGAAGTAGGCGGATCTTCATCGTCCAAGTCTCCATACCAAATACATTGGGGCCGGTTTACCCGGCCCCATCAGTCATTGTCCGACCACGTTGATATTGGCACTGTCGTCGTCCAGCGCGAAGCTTGTGTTCAGCGTCACGTGGTGGAATCGTGCCGCGGCAAAGTCATCGTGGATTGCAAAGCCGACCGTATAGGTCTTGCCCGGTTCCAATGGCACATCACCCGGTGCGCCCGAGTTTAAGGGCCGCGAGAACGTGACGGTCCAAATACCACCCGACAAGTTGGCCGAGGCGGCGATTTCGCCATCATTGACTATGCGCTGTTCCAGAAGATAGCCGTTGCTGGCGCTGCCATCGGCATAGACGCGCATCAGATCCAGATAGGTGCCGTCATCCAGATATTGCGCGATCTGCGCTTCGGCCTGCAATTTGTCCCAGCCACCCAGAGCTTTCCCACGCCGGCCTTTGACTTCGACCTCGGTGCGGCTTTCGCTGATATATTTGGTCACAGTGTCCTGAGCGGCCAGGCGGCCTGCAACATCGCCATTGGCGACAATCGCATCTGCACCCGGATCAAACGGCATATAGGTGTTGTCCGCGTGGCACGAGGCCCAGCAGCCCACCTGATCCCCCATTTCGATCCCGGTTCCGGTGATCATCATGGCGACCTTGATCTGGTTGTCCGGGTCCATCTTACCGCCATCCACAAATGGTGCAGGATTGTGGCCTGCATCCGGCCATTGCAAGCGGATATAGAGGTTTTCGGCATCATGGGCCGCCTGAACAGTTGCGTCGATCACACCACGTTTTCCAGGGATCGGGGTTGGTTCCAGCTCGCCGCCTGCGACGATCTTGTTTCCAATCATGTCCAATTCCTTGGCATGACAAGTCGAACATTGGTCGCCACCTTTTGTCAGTGGCCGGGCGCCGCCGTGGAACTTGCCATTCTGAACCCATTCAAACGAAGCCTGACCGGGATAAAACAACTTCAGATCCGCGCTTGCGATGCTGGTCCAGTCGATATCGCCTCCGATATCGCTGCCACCGCCTGCCGGGGCTGTAGATTCTTCACCGCTTGATTTGGCGCGCTCTTCGGCGACTGCAGCGTCCACAGCGGCTGCGATCTGGGCTTGCACCGCCTCTTGTTGTGCTGTCTTGGCCGATTTTTCGGCTTCGGCCTCAGCCGCCTCCTTGGCTTCTACACGGTCGAGACTGGCCAGGTATTCTGGCGGAATTGCACGGATGAAATCAGGATTCGGGGCTTCAATCTGTTCCAGATATTCATCTGTGGCCCTGTCGCGGATGTTCGAATGCGCAATCCCTTTGTGGCAGTCGATACAGGTCTGGCCTGTCTCCATTGCGTTCAAATGTTGCTGGCGCGCGCGGGGGCGCTGGAACTCGGGCATCATCGATTCAAAGTCGTGGCAGTTGCGGCACTCGCGCGAATCTGTGGCCTTCATCCTTTCCCATTCATTCATCGCCAGATGGATACGCTTAGCTTCGAACTTCTCGGGTGTACTGATCGAGCCAACCACCTTGCCATACAGTTCTTTGGACGCCTTGATCTTGCGGATCATCTTGTGGGTCCAGTCCTTAGGTACGTGACAGTCGGAACAGACCGCCCCGACCCCCGATCGGTTCACATCGTGGATGGTCCCGGTGTATTCTTCATAGACGAAATCGCGCATCTCATGGCACGAGATACAGAACTCTTTGGTGTTGGTGGCTTCCATGGCGGTGTTGAACCCACCCCAAAAGACGATCCCGGCGGCAAAGGCAGCGGCAATTCCGGCCACAGGCATTCCCCACAGGAAATACCGACGCCAGATCGGTGGTTTCTTATCTGGATCGGAGGTCATGTCCGGGCTCCGTTTTGGCTGTGTTGACTGGCGCGGCGTGTCAGGCCTGCGCATTCGGCTGATGGATGAAACAAGGACAGGGCGGGCGAGGGGCCCGCCCTGCTCCGAGTTGATCGAAACCCGTCAGGTGACGTGGTTCGACCGGTTGTAGACGTTGAACTTGCCGGTCGGGGCGTACAGCCCTTCGATGCGACCGATCTCTTCCAAAGTCTTGGCGTCAAAGATCACGATCTGACCGTTGGGTTCTTTTGAATCCGACAGGTTCCACTTGGACACCCAGACCTCGGTTCCATCCGCGTTGAATTCAAAGTGAACAGCGGCGCTGCCTTCGTCTTCGGTGATCTGGATGGTTTTCACGATCTCGCCGGTCTCTTTCGAGATGACCTGCACAGATTGCTGCACTTCCGGTTCCGGGTGTTTGGTCTGGTCAGCCCAGATATAGTCCGATTCCGGATGCGTACGGACGAACAGGCCCGGGCCGTCTGTTTCCACTTCGTAGCAGATCTTCCAGGCGTCATCGGGGCGGTTTTCGGGGTCGTTGCCCCAGACCGTCACGGTGCCAACCCCGAGGTGGGTTGTGCCAGCTACCGGCCCGCAATTCGGGTCAATCCAGTTAGCGCCCGGACCGGGATGCGGCAACGCGGCCGTGTCGATCATCGCCTCAAGCTTGTGGGTCTCGGTATCCACAACCACCATCTTGTTCGATGCGTTTGCAGCGATCTGGAAATACCGGCCCGTCGGATCGAAGAATCCGTCATGCAGGAACTTGGCGCTGTCGATCTTGTCGATCCGCAGATTGTCTAGATCAGTATAATCTACTTGCCACAGTTGCCCCAGCTCTTTGACGGCAACGATCCAGGTCGGCTCATTCGGAGTTGTGTAGATAGCGGCCACGCGAGCCTCTTCCACATAGTCCCCGTCCACGTTCACGCCGCGGGTCGATACAACCTTGACCGGCTCCATCGTTTGGGCGTCAACGATTGCAAAGTGCGGCGGCCAATAGCCCCCACCGATGACGTATTTGCCATCGCCGGAAACAGCAACGTCGCGGGCGTCATAGGCAATCTTTACCTCAGACACCAACATCTTGTCCGGCGTCTGCCAGAGGTCGATCTTGGTCATCTTGCCGTCGCGGCCCATGGTGTACCAGAAGCGACCGGGCTGTTCCGGCTCTTCCAGCGAATGGTGTTCGGATGCTTTCAGAACGTGCACCGCATAGCCGGTCGGAATATGTGTCAGCACCTCTTTGGTGTCGCCATCGATAACAGCGACTTTGCCGACGTCGCGCTCGATAACAACAAAGAAGTTTTCCCAGTTGCGGCCATGCATCGGCTCGGTTGGGTAGTCCTCTTCTTCAACATATATCTTGCGGGTCGCCATCATCTGGTCCAGCGACATTTCAGGTGGTTTGGGCGGCTCCATCATGATGTAAGTCGCCATGTCTTTGATTTCCTGCTCGGACATGATGTCCGAGAAGTTGTTCATCCCGCCTTCGGTGCCCCAGGCGATGATCTTCTCAAGCCGCTCTTGCCCAAGCGCAAGTGTACCGCCTTCGGTCACGGCGCCGTCAGCTGCGGTTTTCTTCCAATGCGGTTCAAGGTTCTTGCCAGTGGCGCCTTTACGCAAGACACCGTGGCACCCCGCGCATTGTTCAAAGTAAAGTTGTTTGGACGCTTCAAACGCTTCTTCGTTCAAAGTTGGCTCTTCGGCGAAAGCTGGTGCAGCGACACTGCCCAGCAACATCGCGAAACCGACCCCGAAGACGCGGCCCGTTTTGGTATAGCTGATTCCAAGTGACATGATCACTCTCCATTTGCTGGTGAGGCGGTCCAAGCGTGGGGCATCGCGCAAGGGTGCTCCTTGACGAAAGTCAACACCAGTCGCGCAATTCAGGTGGCGGGCAGGGAAAAACGTCAATTTTCCGGCTGGGAAAATCTGTATCTTTGGCACACTTTTTCGGCCGGTTTGATTTTTGTTAAGTCGCGCAGCCGGGCGGCTTGCTAGGGCTTGGAAAACACCAAGGAGAGCAGCCATGCCCGCAATCATCACCCGCGTGTTTGGTGAAGGGTTTCGTGTATTCTTTCTGTCCGCCGGCCTCTATGGCCTCTTTGTCGGAGTGGTTTGGGGGCTGTGGCTGACGGTGCCATATGCAGTGCCGGATTATGGCATGGCCCCGCCCATGTGGCACGCGCATGAGATGATCTTCGGCTATGCAACAGCCGCGCTGGGCGGGTTCTTTCTGACCGCGGTGCCAAATTGGACCGGCGCACCAGATGCGCGTGCGCAGTTCATAACGTTGGCCGCCGGATTGTGGTTGGCTGGTCGGATGGCGATGTGGTTTTCAGGGATGCTGCCTGCGGCGCTTGTGGCGGTGGTCGACCTGGCCTTTGTACCGATTCTGGCGGCCAAGATTGCAACCCAGCTCATCCGGAGGCCGAAACCTCAGAACATGCTCTTTCTGCTGTTGCTCAGCTTTATCTGGATTGCTGATCTGTTCTCGCATCTTGAATGGACGAGGATAACAGATGACACATTGCATACCGGGCTGCGCGCGGGGTTGCTGGCGCTCTGCGCGATGATTGCCATTCTTGGCGGACGGATCACCCCGGCCTTTACCCGAAACGCCATGAGACGCGCGGGCGTTCCCGAGGCGAACTGGCCAATATCTGTGCCAATTCTGGACAAATCAGCGATGGCGGTTGCCCTGACCCTGCCACCAATCGTTCTGGTGCTGGGATCAGGTGCTGTGGCTGGATCGATGGCGCTGGTTCTAGGGGTGGCGCAGGTTTCGCGCATGGCCCGCTGGCGCGCGGGCTGGGCTGCGCGGGAGCCGATCCTATTGGCACTGTATCTTGGGCTTGCAATGCTGGCGCTGGGACTGATCCTCTGGGGGCTGTCAGTGCTGGGTTTCGGAAACGAGATCGCTGCCCTTCACATCCTGGGCATCGGATGCGTCGGCGGCATGACCCTAGCGGTCATGAGCCGCGCCGCGCTTGGCCACAGTGGTCGCGCGCTGGTGGCACCCGGCCCAATGGCGGTGGCCTATGGTCTGATGGCGGTGGCGGCCCTGTCGCGGTGGATTGGGGCAGATCTGAATGCAGGTTACATGGTTGCGATGCTGCTGTCGGACGGGTTGTGGGTCAGCGCATTTGCGCTTTTCCTGATCGCGATGTGGCCCGCGCTGACGGGTCCCAAGGTGCAACGGTCAGCGTGATTTGATTTCCTTTTGCAAGTCTTGACTTTCGTTAAGGATATACCGTGCCCATCCCGTCATTTTAGCCAGACTAGCTAATCTGCGCAAAGGAGAGCGCAATGCGAGAAGTCATGACCAAGAGCATGGCACGCAATATATTCTATGGCGGGTCACTGTTCTTTATCCTCATCTTTCTGGCTCTGTCGGCCCATTCTCACTGGTATATCGTGAACTCTGAGAACGCAGCAAAGCTCGATGAAAGTGTTATCAGGGGCAAGCACGTCTGGGAAAAACACGCCTGCATCAACTGTCATACCATCCTTGGCGAAGGTGCATACTTTGCACCAGAGGTTGGCAATGTGATGACACGTTGGGGCGTGCTGGACGACCCGGAATCGGCCTTTGAAGCCCTCAAAGGCTGGATGGAGGCGCAGCCGACAGACATTCCCGGTCGTCGTCAGATGCCCAATTTCAACCTCAGCGACGAAGACATCCGTGATCTGACCAACTTTTTGATCTGGACGGACAATATCGACGCTCAGGACTGGCCGCCCAACGAGGCGGGCTGAGAAGGGAACGGAGCAATGAAATACGAATCCCAAAAAATCGCCTATGCCTACTTTGCGGTGGCAATGGCCCTGTTCGCGATACAGGTTCTAGGCGGCCTTCTGGCCGGCTTTATCTATGTATCACCCAATTTCCTGAGCGAGCTTTTGCCGTTCAACATCGTGCGGATGCTGCACACCAACTCGCTGATCGTGTGGCTGATCCTCGGGTTCTTTGGTGCGGCCTATTTTCTGATCCCGGAAGAGGCCGAGCGTGAGATCCATTCGCCCATGCTGGCCTATCTGCAGCTGATCATTCTGGTGGTCGGTACACTGGGCGTGGTCTTGACCTATACGTTCAACCTGTTTGAAGGAAACTGGCTGCTGGGTAAAGAAGGGCGCGAGTTCCTAGAGCAACCCAAATGGGTCAAGGCCGGCATCGTCGTGGCCGCACTGATCTTCCTGTACAACGTGTCGATGACCGTTCTGAAAGGCAAGAAGACCGCGATCACCAACATCTTGTTGCTGGGTCTTTGGGGTCTGGCGCTGCTGTTCCTGTTTGCCTTTTACAACCCGGGCAACCTGTCCTTGGATAAGCAATACTGGTGGTATGTTGTCCACCTGTGGGTCGAAGGTGTCTGGGAACTGATCATGGCCTCGATCCTGGCCTATCTGATGCTGAAGCTGACCGGGGTAGACCGTGAGGTTGTCGAGAAATGGCTCTATGTCATTGTCGCCGCCGCGTTGTTTTCGGGTATCCTTGGTACAGGTCACCACTACTATTGGATAGGCACACCAGGGTACTGGCAGTGGATCGGCTCGATCTTCTCAAGCCTCGAAGTGATCCCCTTCTTTGCGATGATGGCCTTTGCCTTTGTGATGGTCTGGAAGGGCCGTCGGGACCACCCGAACAAAGCGGCGCTGCTGTGGTCGCTGGGCTGTGCCACATTGGCCTTTTTCGGTGCCGGTGTCTGGGGCTTCCTGCACACGCTGCATGGGGTGAACTACTATACCCACGGTACGCAGATCACTGCGGCTCACGGACACCTGGCCTTCTATGGAGCGTATGTCTGCCTCAACCTGGCAATCTTCAGCTATGCAATGCCGATCCTGAAGAACCGCGATCCTTATAATCAGGTTCTGAACATGGGCAGCTTCTGGCTGATGTCCAGCGGTATGGTTTTCATGACCTTTGTGCTGACCTTCGCTGGAACAGTGCAGACGCACATGCAGCGGGTGGTCGGAGACTACTTCATGGATGTGCAGGATCAGGTCGCGATCTTCTATTGGATGCGCCTTGGCTCTGGCATCGTCGTGGTCTTGGGTGCGCTGCTGTTCATCTACTCGATCTGGGTTCCCCGGAAAGAGATCATTGAAGCCGGCGCGGCCGAAACCCCAGCGGAGTGATGGATATGGATGGCTCCATGAAACTGAGAACGGGGGCGGCTGACGCCCCCTTCTACCTGCCACAGGGTGATGAATGTGACGTGTTCGCTGCTGCCTATACCAACAACCTGCCGGTCCTGCTGAAAGGCCCGACAGGTTGCGGCAAGACCCGGTTTGTGGCGCATATGGCCGCCAGCCTTGGCCGCCCGCTTTACACGGTGGCCTGTCACGATGACCTTGCCGCTGCGGACCTGATCGGGCGCTACCTGCTGAAAGGCGGGGAAACGATCTGGGTCGATGGCCCCCTGACCCGCGCGGTGCGCGAAGGCGCGATCTGCTATCTGGATGAAGTGGTCGAGGCGCGCAAGGACGTGACCGTCGTGCTGCACCCGCTGACTGACGACAGGCGCATCCTGCCGATCGACCGCACCGGTGAGGAGCTTGTGGCCGCGCCCGGTTTCATGCTGGTCGCCTCATATAACCCGGGATATCAGAATATCCTGAAAACCCTGAAACCCTCGACCCGGCAGCGGTTCATCTCACTGGAGTTCGACTTTCCGTCGCCCGAGATGGAGGCAAAGGTCGTCGCTAAGGAAAGCGGGCTGGCGCTGGAACGCTGCAAGCCGCTGATCCGCTTGGCAGGTAAACTGCGCGGGCTCAGGGGGCAGGATCTTGAAGAGGGCGTTTCCACCCGTCTGGTCGTCTATGCCGCCACGCTGATCGCGCAGGGCATGTCCACCGACCGCGCGATCCTTGCCGCCATGATCGAACCTCTGACAGATGACGAGGACATCAAACGCGGGCTCCTCGATCTTGTCACGGCTGTCTTTGGGTGAGGCCGGCCGATGGTCAGGATCGATTTTGAGCCATGGGAACCCGAAGAAACGATCGGGAAACTGTGGCACTCCCTTGCCAGCCGTCTCGATGCACCCCAGGTGCATGTTGGAGCCGCGGTCGACCTTTCTGAGGTCGCGGGGCGGCTGGCAGTCCTTTTTCGCGGGCTTGGGGGCAGCCCGGGCGTTGAATTGCGCCCGGTCTCGCCCGAGGTTTCACACCATCGCCTAAGCTGGCGCCGTCGGTTGGGTACCGAAGTTGAACTGATGCCGCGCGCTTCGTTCGATGGCGAAGTGCTGCGCCTCCCGGACCGTCTGGCGGTGTTTCCCGCGCGCGAGGCGAACGGAGCGCTGTATGTTTGGCTGGCCGCCGCAGCGGCCCATGCGGGAACCCGGATCGTCGAAGGTGATCCGTTGCGCGCCGATCTGCACGCGCTGAGCGCTGCACAAACCATGGTTAATGCAACCTTGGACAACGCCCCCGGCTTGCGACCGCTTTACACCGAGCTTTGCAAAGGTGTTCTGCATGACCGCAACAAATCCGGCCTCCCGCCTGTGGAAACAGCGGTTGAAGAACTGATCCGCCATCGGCTGGGCGACCCCGCGCCTTTATCCCCGAAGGCTAGGCAATTCATGTCATTTGACGATGACCTGACTGCCCCACGCGGATATCAACATTTCCGCCCTGTCCCTCTGTGGCCGGAATTACGCGCTGTTGGTTTTTCAGAGCATAACGATGTCGAAAACCCCGATACCGAAGGCCCGCCCGAGGAATCGGGTGAGAAAACCCACCGTGCCCGGCGGCGCAAATCCGATCAGGCTGAACGCAGTGACAGTTTTATCCTTCATAAATTCGAGGCGATCCTCAGCTGGGCCGAGTTTCTGAACATCAACCGTCGCATTGATGACGATGATCTCGACAATGCCAAAAAGGCCGCCGATGATCAGGATGAGATCGGTTTGGGCCAGATTTCCAAGGCGCCACCGACCAAGCTGAAATTGCATCTGGACCTGGCACCCGAGGATGTGAATCGCGAACGTCTGTCGGGCCGTATTCTCTATCCGGAATGGGACGTGCGCACCGGGCAATACCTGCCCGATCACGTCAACGTTCTAACCTCGGACGCCGATATTCGTGAGGATGCCGCCGAGTTTGGAAAAGACCCCGCCACCGCCCGCCGTATCCGCGCCGTCAAACGCCAGTTCGAAGCGCTGCGCCCGGGCCGCGTGATGACCCGAGGCCATCTGGACGGCGATCAACTTGACATAGAAGCCGCCGTTCGGGCGCAGGTTGACCGCTGTGCAAACGGTGAAGGTACCGAACGCATCTGGCAACAATCCCGCCCCGAGGCACGCGATCTGGCGGTATCTATCCTGCTGGATGTCAGCCGCTCGACCGAAAGTGCCGTGACTGGCCGCGCCGTGATCGACATCGAACGCGAGGCGCTGGCAGCGCTGGCCTGGGGCCTGAACGCCTGTGGTGACGATTTCGCCATTCACGCCTTCAGTTCACTGAAACGACAGCGGGTCTATGTGCAACGCTGCAAACGGTTTGATGAGGTGATGGGCAGCCAGGTTGAACAGCGCATCGCATCGTTACGCCCGGGGCACTATACAAGGCTGGGTGCCGCGATCCGCCATTGCTCGGCCGATCTGGCCACCCAAACGCGTAAGCGCCGGTTGTTACTGGTGATCACCGATGGCAAACCCAATGATCTTGACCACTACGAAGGCCGCCACGGAATCGAAGACACCCACATGGCCGTGCGCGAGGCGCGCCGAGCCGGGCAATCGGTCTTTGGCGTCACCATCGACAAGACAGGTAAAAGCTGGTTCCCGCGGATGTTCGGGCAGGGCGGCTTTGCCGTCATCCCGGACCCGCATCGCCTGACTATGGCGCTGCCGCAAATCTACCGCCAACTGGTCGGCGCATGAGCGACGCGTCCCTTATCGACGAGTTGCCCGGCGAATTACTGATGTGGGTTCTGATCATTTCGGAGCTGCTGGTCTTTGGTGCGGGCCTGATCGCTTTCATGGGCGTGCGCCTGACCGATCCGGCGGGCTTTGCCGAGGCGCAATCGCATCTGCACCGCACCGGAGCCGCGCTGAACACTGCGGTTCTGGTCACCTCCGGCTATCTGGCCGCGCAAGCCTTGCATTGGCGGCAGATTGCGCGTCGGACTGCTGCCCGCCTGGCGTTAATCGCAGCTGCCGCGCTGGGCGTTGTATTCCTGATTATCAAAGGCATGGAATACGCGGACAAGGCTGCACAAGGAATTACCTACGAGACCCATCCGTTCTTCCTGTTCTACTATCTGCTCACCGGCTTCCACGCGGCACATGTGTTGGCTGGGGTTGTTATCCTGCTGCTGGTCGCCTGGCGGGACAATCCCCGCAACATCGAGGCCGGCGCCCAGTTTTGGCACATGGTCGATCTCGTCTGGATCATGCTGTTCCCCGTGATCTACCTGTTGGGATGACGGACATGACCCAAACCTCATCGGATCCAAAAAGCTCCCGCTGGATGCTCTCAAACCCGCTCACCCGCGCATGGCTCAGCCTGTTGGTTCTGAGCACCGCTTCGGCCCTGCTGACGATACTCCCCCTGTCCTCACCGGTGTTGAGCGCAGGCATTTTGATCCTGGCCCTGTCCAAAGCCCGCATTATCCTTGCACGATATCTGGACCTGACGCACAGCCCGGCCTGGCTTAGCGGTTTCACCAATGTACTGACCGGATTTGCGATGGTGATCTTCGGCCTCTCACTGTTTTGACATGAAAAAAGCCGCCCCCGTGGGGCGGCAGTTCTCCAAGCGCAGGGACGCCTCAGTTATTGTGCGGCCATCGGCATTCGCGCGATCTGACACCGTTGCCACAGGGCCGATAAGGCACCGACCAGATGGTCGATATCTTCGTTCGTATGAACCGGAGAAGGGGTAATTCTCAGGCGTTCGGTGCCTTTGGGAACGGTCGGATAGTTGATCGGCTGAATATAGATCCCGAATTCTTCCAGCAGCGTATCCGAGATGAATTTGCATTTCACCGGGTCACCTACCATCACCGGGATGATGTGGCTGGGATTGGGCAAATGCGGGATGCCTTCGGCGTCCAGTTTGGCGCGCACCTGCGCAACGCGGGTTTTCTGCAGATCGCGCTCGGTATTGGATTGCTTGAGGTGTCGGATCGAGGCGGCAGCGCCTGCTGCTATTGCGGGCGGGAGGGCGGTGGTAAATATGAACCCGCTGGCAAAGCTGCGGACAAAGTCACACAAGGCAGCGGATGCCGCGATGTAACCGCCAACCACGCCGAAGGCCTTGCCCAGCGTCCCTTCGATGACAGTCAGGCGATCCATCAACCCTTCGCGTTCGGCGATGCCACCACCGCGCGAGCCATAAAGGCCAACGGCGTGGACCTCGTCCAGATAGGTCATCGCACCATATCTATCCGCCAGGTCGCAAATCTCTTTGATCGGAGCGATATCCCCATCCATCGAATAGACAGATTCGAAGGCGATCATCTTGGGCGCATCTGGATCGGCTGCGGCCAGCTTTGCCTCGAGGTCCGCCAGATCATTGTGCTTCCAGATCACTTTTTGTGCCCGCGAATGGCGGATGCCTTCAATCATGGAGGCATGGTTCAAAGCGTCCGAGAATACGATCAGACCTGGGATCTTCGCAGCCAGCGTCCCAAGTGCCGCCCAGTTCGACACATAGCCAGAGGTGAACAGAAGGGCGGCTTCTTTCCCGTGGAGGTCGGCCAGTTCCTGTTCCAGCAAAACGTGGTCATGTGTCGTGCCCGAGATATTGCGTGTGCCCCCTGCGCCCGCGCCGCAACGGTCGAGTGCCTTGTGTATTGCCCCGACTACATCAGGATGCTGGCCCATTCCCAGATAGTCGTTGGAACACCAAATTCGTACGTCGCGCTGTAAAGCGCCGTCCGTCTGGCGTGCATTCGGGAACGCGCCACAGCGGCGCTGTAGATCAATGAAGATGCGGTAGTTGCCTTCGTCGCGCAGATGCTCAAGGCTTTGGCTGAAAAAACGCTCGTAGTCCATCTCGAACACTCCCGGGAATACTGGCTTTCCAGCAAGACTATGTGCCGGGCCCGCTACGCAACATGACAAATGTCAAGCCGCAGAAAGGAAAGGCTGGCTTGGAAGCCGAAGGTTTGGCATAGCCTTAAGAGGACGGACGTACTGATCGGGTACGCAACTAGAAAAGAGGGGAAAGCTTCGTGGCGCATGAGGCACTTAAAGCGATCGCCAAGCAGTCACTATTGCTCAAGAGCTTTCCCGAGCATCATATCGACACGCTGTTAAGTCACGCGATCTGGCGGAAATATGATCGCGGAGAGACGATTTTTCTACAGGAAGAAAAAGCCCAGGCCATTCATGTGGTTCTGTCGGGCTGGGTAAAGCTGTTTCGCATGTCCCCTACCGGTGCCGAAGCAGTTGTCAGCGTTTTCACCCGCGGCGAAAGCTTTGGCGAAGCGGTCGCCTTGCGTAACGTTCCCTATCCGGTTTCGGCCGAGGCAGTTTCGGCCTGTGAGATCATGCACATTCCAAGTCCGGTCCTTTTGTCCCTTATGCGAGAGGACCCGGAAATTGGGGTGTCAATTCTGGCAGCTACCTTTACCCATCTGCATTCTCTGGTCGCCCAGCTTGAGCAGCTTAAGGCCCAGACCGGCGCACAGCGGGTGGCAGAATTTCTTCTGACTCTCTGCGAAGCCGAGATGGGGGACTGCGTTGTCGAGCTGCCCTATGACAAGATGTTGATTGCCGGGCGGCTGGGCATGAAGCCCGAAAGCCTGAGCCGCGCTTTTTCCCGGCTAAAGCCGTTTGGCGTTAAAATTGACCGGACACATGCCCTGCTCTCGGACATTCAAGTACTGAGAGACTATGCAGAAAGTGACCCCTCCGAAAAGTGACCGAATTTATTGGCCGGTGCTTTGCCGGGTGCGCCAAAGAGCCCCGAGAACGTGCTTCTTTATTCAGGCTAGGACATGCGCATCGATCCCGTGAACACGATTCCTTGTTTGCGGATAAGGGCCTTGTGCAACGTCAGGTAATCCAGAACTTCAAAACAAGCTGGTTTTGATGCTTGCTGGGTCCACGCAGCTGAGGTGATATGCCGTCAAGTTCCAGTCGGCATCTTCCGTCTGTACTTAAGGTTGAAATCGAATGGGAAACTCTAACCTTTAGGGGCTTCTACGATGTCAAAAATCCGTTCAACGACTATCTAATTGGAACCGGCATTCTGACAGAGCTAATTACCGCTTTCCTGTCGATAGTCATTTCTTTTGCGGCTTCGGCGGAGGAAGATTGTCTCAACATCTTTGCCCACATGCGGGATGTTTTGCTTACGGTTCTAGAGTTGACCGAAGCTGAGCGGCTGCCTGAAACCAACACCTTTATCCAGCATAGTATTGGCGGATCCAAATATGCAGCAAGCGATGATAAGCATGTGAGCGCCGAATACGAACAGCATGGTGCAAAGGCTTATATCCAGGGACCCGTGTTTACCACCGGGTCAGCGCATCTTCGTCTTCGTCCTTGGCCGAAACCCACACCGCACCAGCGGTGGTGATTTCTTTCTTCCAGAAGGGGGCGCGGGATTTTAAGTAGTCCATCAGATATTCGGCCGCCTCGAACGCATCCTTACGATGCGGTGCGGCAGTGGCCACCATCATGATCCGATCCCCCGGAGCGAGCCTGCCATGCCGATGGATCACCAGCACATTGCCCAGCGACCAGCGGTCTATTGCTTCTTGCGCAATCTGGGTCAAGGCCCGTTCCGTCATGCCCGGATAATGCTCAATCTCCATCACGTCCAAATCGCCCGTGGCCAGATCACGCACAACACCGGTAAAGGTCACGATTGCGCCATTTGCAGCATCGCCCGCCGCAAAGTCATTTGCCTCGGTACCTAGGTCAAACGGGTCTTCCTGCACCACGATGCGCATGACCTCAGCCACCTGTCATTGGTGGGAAAAAGGCAACCTCACGAACGCCCGCCAACGGGGCGTCAAAATCCGACAGCTCCTGATCCAGCGCAACACGTAAGGCCGACAGATCCGCAAAGGCCGCTGCATAGCGATCCTCGCGCGCGCTAAGTTCTGCGACCAGATCGGATACGGTGGCGGCCTCGGTTTCAACCCGTTCTTTCGGCAGGCCAATCCGTTCGCGGACCCATGCGAAATACAGCACATCCATCCCTTAGTTCTCCTTCAGGTGTGGCATGGCTTTACGTAGGTAGTCACAGCCGGTGATCAATGTCAGCGCTGCTGCGATCCACAGCAGCCACAGGCCGATCCGACTGGACCAGAACATCCCTTCAAGATGCCAGCGCAGGCCGTTCAGGTCGTCTTCCTGCCCGGTCAGAATCTGGTCGATCAGCGTTGGGTCCATGCCGAAGCTGGCCATCACAAAGTAATGCTCGAAGATGCCCTGTGAAAACAAGACGGCTATCGCCACCATCTGAGCCGTGGTTTTCCATTTGGCAAGTTTGGTAACTTTCAGCGTTCCAGCCGTATCACCCAGATATTCGCGCAGGCCTGACACAAAGACCTCTCGGAACAGGATCACAGTGGCAGGCAGGACCAGCCACGGCGTCCAGTGTTCGGCCGAATACCCGACCAAGATCATCAGCGCGATCACCACCATCGCCTTGTCGGCAATCGGGTCCAACATGGCGCCAATTTTTGTTTCCTGCTTCCACGCTCGTGCCAGATAGCCATCGAACCAGTCGGTTAAGGCGGCTGTCAGGAACAGGATCAACGCGAACCAGTCGGCATAGGGCCGGGTGAAATACAAAAACATCACGGCCAGCCCCGGGGCTGCCAGCAGACGCAGGACGGTCAGAATATTGGGTAGGTTCCACTTCATGCAGCGGACCCTACATCGCTAAAATCCAACAGAAAAGATAGACAGTCAAAAAACCGTACTTGTCCCATGAACTTGGTCAAAGCGCCGCAGGCAGGGCGTGGTGCGTCCATGCCCCTTGGAGTTTGTTCTTTTTGCGGTCAGGTTCACCGCACGTTTCCGGGACAGAAGGCACATCATGACAGCTCATATACAAACCGATGCCCGGTCAAATCTGACCGGCAGCCTGTGGATGATCGCTGCAATGGCGGGGTTTGCGCTGGAAGACGCGCTGTTGAAAGCGGCTTCGGGTGCCGTACCGATCTGGCAGGTGATGGTTCTGTTCGGGGTGGGTGGGGCGCTGGTCTTTGCGGCGGTTGCACTGGCGCGCGGCACGCAACTGTTTCAGCCGGATGTCCTGTCGCGCCCGATGAAAGTGCGCGTGCTCTTCGAGGTATTCGGACGGTTATTCTATGTCTTAGCCATTGTGCTGACGCCTTTGTCCTCAGCTACTGTGATTTTGCAGGCGACTCCGTTGGTCGTGGTCGCTGGCGCTGCGCTGATCTTTGGCGAAACAGTTGGCTGGCGACGGTGGGGCGCGATTCTGATCGGTCTGATTGGCGTTGTAGTCATCCTGCAACCGACCGGAGACAGCTTTTCGGCGCTGTCCATTCTGGCGGTGCTGGGCATGTTGGGCTTTGCCGGTCGCGATCTGGCCAGCCGCGCAGCCCCGGCGACACTGGGGACTGAGGTTTTGGGCTTTTACGGCTTCCTCAGCATCATCGTTGCCGGTTTGGCCTATCGCCTGTGGGAGGGCGTGCCAATCGTCCCGCTCGATCTGTACAACGGTCTGTTTCTGACCGGTGCGGTGCTTATGGGTGTGATGGCCTATGCCTCGCTTATGAAGGCGATGCGGATCGGAGAGGTCTCGGCCGTGACGCCGTTCCGCTATACGCGTCTGCTGTTCGGTATCGGTCTGGGCGTGTTCCTGTTCGGCGAGCAACTAGACCAGACCATGTGGATCGGCAGCGCGCTGATTGTGGCCTCGGGGCTGTACATCCTGTGGCGCGGGCGGCGGGCCTAGCCCTTGTCGTGGAAGAAATCATAGACCTTTTGCGCCAAGCCGGCCGAAATCCCTTCGACCGCTTTCAGATCGGCCAGGTTGGCCCGGCCAACTGCTTTGGCGCTGCCGAAATGAGCCAACAGGGCACGTTTGCGCGCGGCCCCCACGCCGGGGATTTCATCCAGCGGTGTGGCCCCCACGGCCTTGGCACGCTTGGCTCGATGGGTGCCGATGGCAAACCGGTGGGCCTCGTCTCTTAGGCGCTGAATGAAATAGAGCACCGGGTCGTTGCGTTTCAGCGCAAAGGGCCTTTGGCCGGTGCGGTGAAATTCTTCCTTACCATGGTCGCGGTCAACGCCTTTGGCGACACCTATCATGGGAATCTCCTCGACCCCGTGCTGCGCCATAATCTCATGGACGGCGCTCACTTGCCCGGCGCCACCGTCAATCAGCAGCAGATCGGGCCACATTCCCTTGTCACGGTCGGGATCTTCTTTTTGCAGGCGGGTAAAGCGGCGGGTCAGCACCTCTTTCATCATGCCAAAGTCGTCACCGGGGGTCAGGTCATCTCCACGAATGTTGAACTTGCGATAGGCATTTTTCATGAAACCTTCGGGGCCGGCCACGATCATGCCGCCCACGGCATTGGTGCCTTGAATATGGGAGTTGTCGTAGACTTCGATCCGGTTTGGCGGGGCATCCAGATTAAATGCCTCGGCGATCCCGCGCAACAGTTTGGCCTGCGTGGCACTTTCCGACATCCGCCGGGCCAGGGATTCACGCGCGTTGCGTATGGCCCCTGCGACAAGTTCTTGTTTCTCACCACGCTGGGGCACAAGGATTTCTACCTTGCGACCGGCTTTTTCGGTCAGCGCCTCTTGCATCAGATCGGCGTTTTCAATGGAATCTGACAGGATCAACTGACGGGGTGGTTCCTTGTTGTCGTAGAACTGACCCAGAAACGCCTCCATCACCTCGGCGGCTGACACATCTGCCCCGACGCGGGGATAGAAGTCCTTGTTGCCCCAGTTCTGATTGGCGCGGATGAAGAACACCTGAACGCAAGCCTGCCCACTGTCCATATACAGGCCGATCACGTCCGCCTCGGCCACACCGCGCGGGTTAATGCCTTGCGAGGTCTGCACCTGCGTCAGCGCCCGGATGCGATCGCGCAGGCCAGCGGCGCGTTCAAACTCCATCGCCTCAGACGCGGCCATCATCTGTTCGGCCAGCTCCTCTTGCACTTTGGTCGACCGGCCTGACAGGAATCGTTCCGCATCCTTGACGCTTTCACGGTAATCCTGATCCGAGATCAACCCGACACAAGGCCCAGAACACCGCTTGATCTGATAGAGCAGGCAGGGACGGGTGCGGCTTTCGAACATCGAGTCAGAACAGTTGCGCAGCAGGAAGGCCTTTTGCAGTTGGTTCAGGGTTCGGTTCACGGCACCCGCGCTGGCGAAGGGGCCGAAATACGCGCCCTTTTCCTTTTTTGCTCCCCGATGCTTTTTGATCTGTGGAAAGACATGGTCCTTTGCCACCAGAATATTGGGAAAGCTTTTGTCGTCGCGCAGCAGCACGTTGTATTTCGGTTTGAGCTGCTTGATCAGGTTCTGTTCAAGCAGCAGCGCCTCGGTCTCGGTCCGGGTCGTCAGGAACATCATCGAGGCCGTGGCCGCAATCATCCGCTCGATCCGGCCAGAGTGTCCCGGTCTTGTATAGTTCGACACCCGTGCCTTCAGATTGCGCGCCTTGCCGATGTAAAGAACCCGGCTGTCCGCATCCAGCATCCTGTACACGCCAGGTGAACTGTCGAGCGTTTTCGCATATCGCTGGATGCAGGCGTATCCTGTCGACTGGGCGTCATTCTGAGAGCTGTTGGTGTCGTCTTGAGAGGTCATGGCCAAAATATGTGATTCTTTGACCATGGCTGCAATCTTGAGCGCTTCAGATCAAGGGAAAAC
This sequence comes from Ruegeria sp. CDSA236, assembly GCF_059611285.1. Classification (NCBI taxonomy): domain Bacteria; kingdom Pseudomonadati; phylum Pseudomonadota; class Alphaproteobacteria; order Rhodobacterales; family Roseobacteraceae; genus Ruegeria; species Ruegeria sp. CDSA236. The sequence goes on along the minus strand of NZ_JBXWPG010000005.1, from coordinate 270,291 downwards.
AAATCCACGTATTCTGTGGATAACTGTGCAGATAACTTTTGTGGGGCTTGAATTTTCCCTTGTTTCATTAAGGATTCCTTGATTTGCTTAAAAAATAGGCACATATGTAATCTATTGAATTTAAACAGTAAAAATTTCTACACATGGCAAGTGTATGAAAAAAAAGACATTTTTGTAACGGATTGATAACAGAAATGAGAGCGGTGCAAAACTTCCAGCACCAAACGTTATTCCACGCCCAGAACATCCGGTGTCTGCCATCCCAAATGCTGTCCGCCATCCACGCAGAGAATCTGGCCGGTGACCGCATGAGCATCCAGGAAATACCCAAGTGCAGCGGTGATGTCAGAGGGGTTTGACCCACGTTCCAGAATGGTGTTGGCGCGCTGTGCTTTGAAGTGATCTTCGGATTGCCTGTGACCCTGCATCGTCGGTCCCGGTCCGATGGCATTGACGCGGATCGCCGGGGTTAGCGCCTGAGCTGCAGTACGGGTCAACGCCCATAGCCCCATTTTGGCGACGGTGTAGGACATGAATTCGGGCGTCAGTTTGCGGACCCGCATGTCGACCATATTTACAATCAGGCCCGTTGCCAGCGGCTCGCCCGTATCATCGGTTTCAGGTTCCAGACCCTGTTCAGCCATCGCCTGAGTCAAAACGAATGGCGCCCGCAGGTTGCTGTTCATGTGGCGGTCCCAGCTTTGCCGGGTGGCCGTGTGGATGTTGTCGTATTCAAATATCGAAGCGTTGTTGACCAGGCAGGTAATGGGTCCGCCCAGCGCCTCGGATGCGCGTGGCAGCAGGGCAGCCACGCTTGCTTCTTCTAACAGGTCGGCCTGCAGAGCTACCGCATTGCGGCCTAGGGCCCTGATTTCAGCGACAACCTTAGATGCCTCTTGTTCAGAGGAGGCGTAATGGACCGCCACGTCGTACCCACGCCCGGCCAGATAAAGGGCCATTGCCCTACCAAGGCGAATTCCGGCACCGGTAACTAGGGCTCGGGTCATGCGGCCTCTCTTTGTGTCACACCAACAAGGAAATAACGTAAACCGCGTAAAGGCTTGTCAACAGAATTCCCCATCCGCGGGTGATATCCCGTTTGAAAAATACAAAGGGGACCAAAAGGAGTGATGCGCCCAGCATGACCCAAAGATCAAATCGCAGGAATTCTGGATCAACAGGAATGCGCCCAAACAGGGTTGCAATGCCGACGATGGCCAACAGATTGAACATGTTGGACCCGATAACATTGCCCAATGCGACATCGGCTTGTCGGCGCAGTGCAGCCATAACAGTGGTCGCCAGTTCCGGCAGAGAAGTTCCCACCGCTATAAGTGTCAATCCGATTACAGTCTCGCTGACGCCGTAAGTGCGGGCAATGATTGTAGCGTTGTCGACCAGAAGATGTGCGCCCATCGGCAGGCCTATCAGTCCGAGCACCAGGTAGACTGAAATCTTCCAATAGGGCATGTCTGGATCGGCTTCTTCGAGGCCATCAAAATCGTCATCCTCGGCGCAGGCTTTGCCACAGGCCTTACGATGGGCATGGGCTTCTCGGAAGGCGGTCCATAGAACAAAGCTGAGAGCAGCCAGCAAAATCGCGCCGCTGAACAGGTTGAACACGCCGCAGAAGGCAAGGCCGATGAACAGAACGGTTGCCAGCAACATGAACACATAGTTCTTGCGGCTGTCGCATTCGCTGGTGTGCAGCGTGGCAAGCAGCGCAGGCAGGCCCAGCACCAGCAGGATATTGGCCGTGTTCGACCCCACAACGTTACCCAGGGCGATGCCCGGTGCGTTTTCCTTAATTGCACTGATTGCAATCAGAAGTTCTGGCGCCGAGGTGCCGAATGCCACGATCGTCAAACTAACGATCAACGCCGGTACTCCAATCCGCAGGCTGAGGTTCACGGCACCGCGTACCAGCGCATCACCCGCCAGCAACAGGATCAACAAACCGAGACCGGATAACAGCCATGCCGTCATGCGCGGCCTCCTTTTTCGCAGGCACAGGGACCTTTACCGATCCTGAACCGATGACAGCGCGGGCATCTTGCGGATTGCAGTTTTTTCTGCCCCGGGAACCGCAGTTTGCCGAACATTGCCAGGACGCCCATGGCAATCAAAAAGAGGGTCACGATCTTGATAATCACGTTACAAACCGAAACGTGCGTATGCGGCACGCTCCTCAAGTCCGGCAACCGCGTCCTGTGCCAAGGAGGCGCCGAACCGTGACCAGAATGGCTTGCGCAGCCCGTAACGGCGGAATTTCACTTTATCGCCAAACCGGTCCTGCATTTTGGGTTTGAGATGCGCGATGCCGTCGATCAGGCCAAGTTCATGCGCGCGGCGTGCCAGCCAGACTTCGCCAGTGAACAGATCAGCACCCGTTTCAAGCTTTGCCCCGCGTCGTGCTTTGACATGAGCAGTGAAGTTTTCGTGGATATCGCGTAGCAGGCCTTCAAGCCTTGCGACATCTTCGGGTTTTTCCGGGGCAAAGGGATCCAACATGGATTTCGAATGACCCGCCGTGTGCACTCGCCGTTCGAAACCTTGCCTCTCAAGGAAAAGATGTGCGCCGAACCCCGAAGAGATCACGCCAATCGAACCCAGTACCGAACTGTCATCGGCGTAAATCTCATCAGCTGCCGCTGCCAACCAATAGCCACCCGAAGCTGCCACATCCTCGACAAATGCGAAGACGGGAACATCCAGTTCTTTCGAAAGACGCTGAATGCGCGCACCGATCAATGAACTTTGGACCGGGGATCCGCCGGGCGAGTTGACCTCAAGCGCGACGGCGGCAGGTTTGCCTTTGCGAAATGCTTTTTCGAGAACCGGTGCCAGAGTTGTGTCAGACATCGACCCGCGCCCGGACATGCCGATTGCACCCGACAAGCGCACGACCGAAACGGTTGGCTGTTTTTTGAGAAACGGCAGGCTGACCTTCATGGGTGCCGATGTAGAGTGCGCCCACGCGGTAAACAAGGGAGCGGCTGACCGTTATCGGTCGCGTGAACGTATTTACTGAAGGTGATGGGCAAAAATGCAACGCCGTCCATGGCCTAACTCCGGATGCGCCAGCCAGTTTTGAAGATCCATCCGATGATGCCCAGACACACGCCGGTAAACGCCAGTATGGCCAAAAGGCTGAACATGATCGGCACATCGGCCAGGCCGTAAAACGACCAGCGAAAGCCTGAGATCAGATAGACGACCGGGTTGAACAGGGTGATGGTCTGCCACAGCGGGGGCAGCATCGAAATCGAATAAAAGGTACCGCCCAGAAAGATCAGCGGTGTCACCACGAGTTGCGGAACCAAAGACATCTGCTCGAAATTGCTGGCCCAGATGCCGATGATGAAGCCCAGCAAGGAAAAGCTGAGGCAGGTCAGGACTAGAAATGTCGCCATGGCAAGCGGGTGTTCAATACGCAAATCCACAAAGAATGCAGAGGTCACAAGGATCACGACACCCACAAACAGCGATTTTGTCGCTGCCGCTCCGACATAGCCGATGACGATCTCGATGAAATTCACCGGCGCCGAAAGAAGCTCATATATCGTTCCCAGAAACTTTGGGAAATAGATCCCGAAAGAGGCGTTCGAGATCGACAGCGTCACAACAGATAACATGACCAGCCCCGGAACGATGAACGCCCCATAGGATACGCCTTCGACCTCTTGTATGCGGCTGCCAATCGCCGTGCCAAAGACAACGAAATACAGCGATGTCGACAGGACCGGAGATATGAAGCTTTGCGCAAGGGTGCGGAAGAACCGGGCCATTTCGAACCGGTAGATGGCAGTAATGGCGGACCAGTTCATGTGGCTTCTCCCGACACCATATTGACAAAGATCTCTTCAAGGCTGGACTGACGCGTTTGTACATCGCGTAAAATCAGTCCGGCCTCGGCCACATCGTTCAACAGGGTGGTGATGCCAGTGCGGTCGGCGTTTGTGTCGTAGGTATAAACCAGCGCGTCACCCTTGCCATTCAGTTTGAGATTGTGTGCGGCCAGACTGTCGGGGACGGTTTGAATGGGCTGGGTCAGCATGACTTCGATCTGCTTCTTTCCCATCTGCGCCATCAAAGTGTCTTTGTCCTGAACCAGTAGCAGTTCACCCTTGTCGATGACGCCGACACGGTCGGCAATGGCCTCGGCCTCTTCGATATAGTGGGTGGTTAGAATGATGGTGACACCGGCCTGCTTCAACTCGGCCACGATTTCCCACATGTCTTTGCGCAGTTCGACATCAACACCTGCGGTCGGCTCGTCCAGAAACAGAACACGCGGCTCGTGTGCCAGCGCTTTTGCGATCAGAACCCGACGTTTCATACCGCCCGATAGTTCTTTGATCGCGTTTTTGCGTTTTTCCCACAAAGACAATTTGCGCAGAATTTCTTCGATACGTGCGTTGTTCTGCCCAAGCCCGAACAGCCCGCGCGACAATCGCACAGTGTTCCAGACCTTTTCAAAGGGTTCGAGCGCGATCTCCTGCGGAACCAAACCGATCATCCGGCGTGCTGCGCGAAAATCAGTCTGGATATCGTGGCCGCCGACGGTCACGCTTCCTGAGGTTGGCGTCGTTATTCCACACACCGTCGAAATCAGCGTGGTCTTGCCTGCACCGTTGGGACCCAGAAGAGCCAGGATTTCTCCCTGCTCAATGTCCAGAGACACGCCCTTTAGCGCCTCAAAACCTCCGGCATAGGACTTTCGCAAATCCCTGATGGACAGAATTGTTGTCATGCGCCTCCCCCGTTCTGGCGGCGACACTACCCTGCGAGTTAGCCACAGAACAGGCCCAATTCACACATTTTGCTCAGCTTTCCAATTGGCCTTTCCAGTCCGGGCTTGCATTTCCTGGCTGGCCCCGAAACCCTGCGCGGGCAGGAGGACTGGTATGTTAAGTGGAATTCGGATCATCGAAATCGAGGGCTTGGGCCCCGGTCCCTTTGCCGCCATGCTGTTGGCCGATCTTGGTGCAGATGTGATCACCATCCACCGCAAGGGTCAGGCCGCGACTCCGGGCATGCCCGAACAGTCAGTTCTGGATCGGGGCAAGCGGTCGATCAGCCTGAACCTCAAAGACCCGGCCGATCTGGATGTGGCCCGGCGCCTGATCGCCACGGCTGATGCACTGATCGAAGGGTTTCGACCCGGTGTGATGGAAAAGCTGGGCCTTGGCCCTGATATCTGTCGCGATCTGAACCCAAAGCTGATTTATGGCCGTATGACGGGTTGGGGACAGAACAGCCCCTTGTCCAAGAATGCCGGGCACGATCTGAACTACATCGCACTGTCCGGGGCGCTTTGGTATGCGTCGCAACCGGACCAACCGCCGCAAACCCCGGCCACTTTGGTGGGTGATATCGGTGGCGGTGCCATGTATCTGGTCGCGGGCATTCTGGCCGGATTGCTGAATGCGGCACGCACAGGAAAGGGCTCGGTCGTGGACGCCGCCATCTATGATGGCTCGGCCCATATGATGAACCTGCTGATGAGCCTGCGCCAAACCGGAAACCTGTCAGATACTCGCGGACACAGCCTTCTGGACGGTCCCCATTGGAGCCGAACCTATGCCTGCTCTGATGGTGGATTTGTGGCGGTGCAGTGCCTGGAGCCGAAATTTTATGCCGAGTTCCTGCAGATATTGGACCTGTCTGGCGATCCCGAATTTCGGCAGCAATATGATGCTTCCACCTGGCCCGCGCTGACCCGGCGGCTGGCTGAAATCTTTGCTGGCAATCCACGTGATCATTGGGCGGCGCTGTTTGCAGCAAGTGACGCCTGTGTTGCACCGGTGCTCAACCCGTCCGAGGCGCAGAACCATGCCATGAACACAGCACGCCAGACCTGGCTTGCCCCCGACGGTATGCTACAGGCCGCCGCCGCGCCGCGGTTTTCCGAGCGGGAGTGGAAGCCCAGACCCAGCCCGCGCCGCGGAGATCATACACAAGACATACTGGCCGAGCTGGACGCCCGACCCAAAGCCTAGCGGTTGCGCACTGCGTCGATCATACGCTGAACGTTGTCGGGATCGGCATCGGGCGTGATGCCATGACCCAGATTGAAGATATGCGGCCCTTTGGAGAATGCATCGACAATCCGCCGGGTCTCGTCCACCAGCGCTTGACCGCCGGTCACCATATGCGACGACGCCAGATTGCCCTGTACGCAACCATCCACCTGGACATGCTCGGCGCCCCATTCCGGCGAGACCGAATTGTCCAGCGCGACGCAATCAACCCCCGTGGTTTTGGCGAACCCGATATAGCCATCTCCAGCCTCTCGCGGGAATCCGATCACCGGGATGCCGGGGTGACGTTCCTTGATGGCCTGGGTGATTACGCGGCACGGCTCGACCGCATATTTGCGGAACGCCTCACCCTTCAGCGATCCGGCCCAGCTGTCGAATATCTTGACTACCTCGGCCCCGGCCTCGATCTGGGCTGAAAGATATTCGATCGTGGCCAGCGAGATCCGGTCCAGCAACGCTTCGAACAGCGCAGTATTCCCCTCGCGCAGCGCATGGGCGGGGCCTTGATCCGGGGTGCCGCGTCCGGCGATCATGTAGGTCGCCACTGTCCACGGGGCGCCAGCAAAACCGATCAAGGTTGTCTCGGATGGCAATTCCCGTGACAGGATGCGCACTGTCTCATAGACTGGCGAGAGTGTTTCGTGGATATCCTCGACCGATTTCAGCGCATCAAACTCGGATTGTTGCGTGATAGTCGACAAACGCGGGCCTTCACCGGTGACAAACCAAAGATCCGCACCCAGCGCCTGTGGTACCAGCAGGATATCCGCAAACATGATAGCTGCATCGAACCCATAGCGACGGATCGGCTGCAATGTGACCTCGGCCGCAAGCTCGGGATTGTAGCACAGCGACAGGAAATCCCCGGCCTGCGCGCGCGTTGCACGATATTCTGGCAGATACCGCCCGGCCTGGCGCATCATCCAGATCGGCGGCACATCTTGCACCTCACCCGCCAGCGCCCGCAGCAGCTTCTTTGTCTCGGCCATGTTTGTCCCCAATCGTCTGGTTTGTCGCAACGGGTCATCCTTCGGCGGCAATTTGTCAAGGTGTGCCCCCATTGTCAGGGCAATGTGACGCGACTAAAGCTGTGTCCATGACACTGACCCTGCCTTCCCCCGACTCACCGCTGAAAATTGGCACCCGTGGATCGCCTCTGGCGCTGGCGCAAGCCTATGAAACCCGGCAGCGGTTAGGCACAGCCTTTGATCTGCCCGAAGATGCATTCGAAATCGTGGTGATCAAGACCACCGGCGACAATCGCGCGATGATCGACGCCGACCGCCCGCTGAAGGAGATCGGCAACAAAGGCCTGTTCACCAAGGAAATCGAAGAAGCGATGCTGCGAGGTGATATCGACATTGCTGTGCATTCGACCAAGGACATGCCGGTCGAACAGCCCGCGGGTCTTGTGTTGGACACGTTCCTGCCGCGCGAAGATGTGCGCGACGCTTTTATTTCGCCCAGCCTGAATTCTATTCATGACCTGCCGTATGGCGCAGTGGTCGGCACCTCGTCTTTGCGCCGCCGGGCTCAGCTGTTGAACCGGCGCCCTGACCTGAATGTGGTCGAGTTCCGTGGCAACGTGCAAACGCGCCTGAAGAAACTGACCGATGGCGTAGCGGATTGCACGTTTCTGGCGATGGCAGGTATCCGGCGCCTGAATATGGACGACGTTCCCGCAACTGCTATCTCGCCCGAGGATATGCTGCCCGCCATTGCACAAGGTACAATCGGTATCGAACGTCGCAGTGACGATCCCCGTGCTGCAGGGATGTTGGAGGCAATTCATCATAGCGAAACCGGGTATCGACTTTTGGCCGAGCGCGCCTTGCTGGCCGCGCTTGACGGGTCCTGCGAGACTCCGATTGCCGGGCTGGCTGATATCAGCGGTGGCATTCTGCGCCTGCGCGGAGAAGTCCTGCGCCCGGACGGGTCTGATTCTATCGCCGAAGACGCCACTGGCGTGATTGGTGATGGTGCAGAAATGGCGCGCGCAATGGCCGAAAAACTACTGACAAAGGCCGGCCCCGGGTTCTTTGATTGGATGAATTGAAGATAAATTTATTTAATGTGAACTAGTTCACTGTCGCGCTCTCAAAGATCAGGCATTAAGGATGCACACCGATTGAGAAATCGGGTTGGTCTCGAAGAAGTCGAAAGTTTTTGTTAGTCTGTCCATTTTTAAGTGGTATTCGAGGGGGCGAGACCAAACCCCGACATTCAGTCAGTAAGGGCCGCTGTCTCATTAAGACGGCGGCCCGTTTACTTTTGGGTGTCTCAAATAGCCGCGACGTCTTGAACCGCTTGCACAATCGCAGCCCGCTGGTGAAGCGATGTCAGTACATATAATTGCCTGTCTTCAAGACTGGATGCGCGGGGCAGTGGAATGATCCTCGTGCCAAGGGGCTAGAAAATCCGTCGCATTTTCTTATCCGGCGTAAAGTGCAAGCGTTGATAGTACCTGTAAGAGGCGTAGAGTGCATCAGCGCACCGCTTCATTGTGACGATTACCGGAGACCAAAATGGCCGAGACTTTCGACGAAGATCTGTTCCTCAGAGGGCTGGAGCAACGCAAAAGCACCCTGGGCGCGGAATATGTTGAGAAAAACCTGGCTGCCGCCGACGATTTTACCCGGCCGTTTCAAGAGGCAATGACCGCTTGGTGCTGGGGTTTCGGCTGGGGCGACGATGTGATTGACGCCAAGACCCGGTCAATGATGAACCTGTCCATGATCGGCGCGCTGGGCAAGATGCACGAATGGGAACTCCACTGTCGCGGCGCCATCAGCAACGGCGTCAGCAAAGAAGAAATCCGGGCCATTATTCACGTGATCGGCATCTATTGTGGGGTGCCGCAGGCGCTGGAATGCTTTCGTGTCGCGCGCAAGGTTCTGGACGAGGCAGAGACAACCTCTGAGACATGATCATGAATTGAGCTGTGCCCAAGCTTCATCAAGCTGAGGGGATTTTCGGGCCCGGTTTGGCAGGTGTCTGAAACACACAACGGCGCCCTATATTTGCGGGTGTCGCAAGTTGCCGATTCCTCTGGTTCTCTTAGTCCGCGTTGTTGATCCGGCCGCGTAATTCTTCGGCCTCCTGCCGCGCGGCGCGCAACCCGTCCATGGCAGCGCCCAGTTCCGCCTCGGTCTGGGTGAGCTGATTGGTTAGCTCGGCCTCACGCTGTTGCAGATAGGTGATGGCCTGATCGCGGGTTTCTTCGGCCTCATGCAATTCCTGGCTCATGCGATCCAGATCGGCGACGTCGCTTTGGCGAACACGAGACAGACGATGGGCCAGCCAGTTGGCGAACCACCCCATGCAGAAGGCTGCGAACAGGATGATGGCGGTGGCAATGATGAATTCTATTCTGTTCAACTTACTGATCCTCTGCGCCGGTATCTACGGCGTCTTCTGGCGTCTCTGTCTCGGCCTCCAGCGCCTCAAGCCCGGTCTCGGAATTGGCAATGGGCTCGGGCCGGATCAGGCGGAATTCAATGCGACGGTTTTCTTCTCGGCCTGCCTCGGTATCGTTGTCTGCGATCGGTTGCGTTTCACCATATCCCACGGCCGAGTAGCTTGACGTTGGGATGCGGCGTCCGCGCAACTCATTCAGGATCGACTGAGCCCGCGCCTGGCTGAGTTGCTGGTTCATCTCTTCGCGGCCCTGACTATCTGTATGGCCCTGAATTTCAATCCGGATGGGGCCGCATTCGCGCAGAATCTCGGCGATCTGATTGACGGTATCGCGCGAATCCGCTGCAACCGTGGCCGATCCCGGTTCGAATGCGATTTTGCTGCTGGCCTGAACCTCAGCAAGCTGGTCTTCGCACAGCTCTGGGTCGGGCAGGCTGTCTGCGGGTTTCGGCGGCTCTTGATAGGTGATCGAAAGGGTGAAACCTTTGGCATCCCCCAGCTTTTCCGACAGCAATCCGGCGATACGGGCTTTGGCGTCCGGGTCGTAGCTGACCCCGCTGAGAGAAACGTCGTCAGGGGTAACAGTCAGAGCGCCGTTATGCAGCAGAGACAACGCTTCCAGCCCCGCCAGAACGCGCACCGGCCAGTCTGCGGGTAAGTCGGAGGCGATGCGGGTGGCGGTATAAACCTGTTCCGATCCAAATGCCGCGCGGGCAAAACTGTCGGCCATGTCGCGCGATGTCTCATTGCTCAGACGACCGCGCATTTGGACCAGCCCTTCGGGGCTGCGCGTGGTCGAGAACTCGGGGGGGCCGGTGGAGTCGTCGGTTTCGGGTTCGGGCAGGACGGCGTGCAGGGCGAAAACCTCGGGCAGCGCATTTTCCAGCTCGCCTACCACACGGTCAAAGACCCCAGCCTCTGTTCCCTGCGCCGCCACCAGCGTGATATCCGCATCCGAAATCGTGACCGAACCCTGACCAATCTTGGACAGGGCACGAATGCTGAGCGTTGCCGCTTCGGGCCAACGGGGTGAGGGCACGCCCAAACCGATTGTACAGTTAAACGGGCCAGCAAGGCCTGCCTCTTTGGCAGCAGCGACGATGGCATCCCGCGCTTTTTCATTCTGGGCCGAGCAGGCATCGAACTGGCCGCCGTTGGCATCAATCAGGTAGCGCAGTGTAAAGGGGGTGATTACGGGGCGCGGAGCCGAGATCGACAACCCGATTCGCAAACTGGGAGGTGCTGCGCGGGTCAGGCTCTGTTCCAGTCGTTCTTTTTCCCGCAGGCTGTCTGCAATGGCGGTGATTTTCACCAAACCGGGGCTGGCCGATATTTTGGCGCGCGGCAGGCGGGTCAACGCTTCGAGCGCATAGTTCAACGCGTCGTCCCAGCCTTCGGGTATAGGGTAATCCGCCGTTTCCATCAGGTCCGAAACGGTGTCGCCGTCCATCCGGCGCAACCTTTCGATCAGCTCGCTGCGGTCTTGGCTTGCGGGTATCAGACCAATAATCGAAATACCGCTGTCGTTTCGCAAAATTTCAGCGGAAAAGCGCGGTGCTGCCAGTTGCCGGGTGGGGGCGACCTGCATGTCATCAATAACGCGTGAGGTATCAACCTCGGTCCCGGCTGCGGTCAGCGCATTGAACCGCGTTGCTTCGTCAATGGCTGTGCCGGTCAGGACAACGCGCAGGCCATCGGATTCGACTTCGGCCCAGTCATGCCCTTTTAGGTCAAGCGCACGCCGCACGGCGAGTTCCGACGCTTCTTCGACTTTGGTTACCGCATATCCTGCGGCCACGAGCGAAAGGCTGGCCGAAACGAGGAATATCAGGGAGGCAGCTAGGAAATAGGGCAGGCGCATGTGCGGGCAGACGACTCCTGAAGTTATTGAGCAGGACTCTTACAGAGGCCCGCGCCGAGGTGCAATCAGAGCAGCACAGCAATGCAAAGGAAGATCAGCGGAATAAGGCCGGTGTCACGATTGGCGCGGAAAAGTTGCAGTAATTTGGCGTTGTCTTCAGTGTCCAGCCCACGCAGTTGCCACGTCATGTGCCATCCCATCGCCCAAGGTCCGGCAAGTGCCACGAACATGGCTGTAATCGGCTCCTGCCCTGTCATGGCGTCGATAATGGCCAGCGCCATTAGGGATACAGTGGCGACCAGGAAATACTTTAACCAATGCGCAGTATTTGTCCCGAACAGGCGGGCGGTGGATTTGATACCGATCAGCTCGTCATCCTCGGCGTCCTGATGCGCATAGATCGTGTCGTAGAACAGCGTCCAGGCGATGCCGGCCAGGTACAGAGTGATAGCCGGGCCGCCGACCGTTCCAGTATGCGCGGCCCAGGTCAGCAGGATGCCCCAGTTGAAGGCCAGTCCTAGAAATACCTGTGGCCACCAGGTGAACCTTTTGGCGAAGGGGTAGACAGCGACGGGCAACAGGGACAGCACGCCCATGGCGATGGCGGCCTGGTTGAAGCTCAGCAGAACCAACAGTGCCAGCAGGCATTGCAGCACCATCCAGATCGCGGCCTGCCGAACACTGACCTGCCCGGAAGGGATCGGGCGCGACCGGGTCCGTTCCACTTTTGCATCAAAGTCGCGGTCCGAAATGTCATTCCAAGTGCAGCCCGCGCCGCGCATCAAAAAGGCACCGATGGCACAACCGATGGCGATCCAGAGGTCCTCCCACCGCGGGGTGCCGTCGCTGAGGATGGCCAGCGCCAGCCCCCACCAGCAGGGGATCAGCAGCAGCCATGTGCCGATAGGCCGATCGGCCCGGCTCAGCCGCAGGTAAGGGCGCGAGAATTCCGGCGCATAGGTGTCGACCCAGTTGCCGCTGACCGCATCAGCGACCTGACCGTCTGGTGTTGGCGCATTGCCTTGCATATGTAAGGTCTCATGAGTGCAAAGATCAGACTGTATGTAGAGCACCCTTTGGGTCCGGGGCAATCGGTAGAATTGACGCGCGAGCAGGCACATTACCTGTTCGGTGTCATGCGCCTGGCTTTGGGGGGGCAGGTTGCCTTGTTTAACGGACAGGACGGAGAATGGCAGGCCAAAGTGGCCGAAGCGGGAAAGCGTGGCGGTGTACTGACCTGTGTCGAACAGACCAAACCGCTGCAACGGCCACCCGACCTGTGGTTCCTGTTCGCCCCAATCAAAAAGGCACGCACCGATTTCATCGTTGAAAAGGCGGCGGAAATGGGTGCGGCGCGGATCATGCCGGTGCAGACAGAATTCACCAATTCCGAACGTATCCGCCAGGACCGCTTGCAAGCCCACGCGGTCGAGGCCGCCGAGCAATGCGGAGGTACCTTTGTGCCCGAGGTCGCCGATCTGCAGCGGCTGGACCGAGTTCTGGATGGCTGGCCCGAGGGGCGTCAACTGATGTTTTGTAACGAGGCCGAGGTCGGCTCGGCCCTGCGCCTGGCGGCGAATGAAAAGGGGTTGCCATGGGCGATCCTTATCGGACCCGAGGGCGGCTTTTCCCAACGTGAACGTGCCCGGCTGACCGCCTTACCCTATGCCCATGTCGTCAGTCTTGGCCCGCGTATCCTGCGCGCGGATACTGCAGCCGTTGCGGCTCTGACCATGTGGCAGCAGGCGTTGGGGGACTGGTCATGATTTGGCGTCTCGCGCAGGAGGCGGATGTACCGAAGATCGACCAGTTTCTAATGCGCCACATTCAGACGTCGATGTTCCCCTTGGCCAATCTGCGTGATTTTGGATTGCGGGGCACGGACCGACGTGCCGTTAATATCTGGGTGTTGGGCGACGATCCCCGTGCGGCGTTCTCCATCACGAATGAGGGCATGGTTTTACCGCAATGTCCCGATTGCACAGATGAAGAACTGGCCGCTGCGATTGATCTGATCCGGGGGCGTGCCTTGTTTGGAATGGCGGCTGAGGCAACACAGGCCCGCCGGATCATGCGTCTTGCGGGGTGGGAGGATCGGCCGGCAACGCTGAACAGCGATGAACCGGGTTTCACGCTGGATTTGGAACAGCTTACTATTCCGGATGCTACAAGCGCAGAATTGGTGCCTTTGGGTGCGTTTGATCGTGAAATCGTCGAAAGGTGGCGGTCTGACTACCTGATCGAAGCAATGGAATTCAATTCGTCACGAGCGCAAAAACAGGCTGGCTTGGATTACGACGCCTATATCGAACGCGATTCTCATCGTGTGTTGCTAGTCAACGATCGGCCTGTCGCCATGACTGGTTTTAACGCGCGCTTGCACGAAGTTGTGCAGATTGGTGGGGTCTTTACACCTCGTGAAATGCGCGGCCGTGGATATGCGCGTCTGGCCGTCGCGCTGCATCTGGAGGAGGCGCGCCGTACGGGTGCGAAACGCGCGGTTTTGTTTGCGGCTTCCGATTCCGCTGCGCGTGCTTATATCGGTATCGGTTTTCAATCCGCGGGGCAGTACTCGCTCATCCTGTTCATAAACCCAGAGGATACCGCATGAGTTTCATCCGACCCGAAGCGAAACTGGCCCTGTGGCGCTGGCGCGAAGTGCTGGTTGCCGGTGTCATTCTGTTGGTTGGCTTCAGCTGGATCAGCGGCCCGGGTGGGTTGCTGGGCTGGTTGGGCTGGGTTTTGGTGGCGGTGTCGCTTGCACTGGCCGTGATCGGGGTTCAGCGCGCCAGGTTTCGCACCGGCGTCGGTGGCCCCGGAGTTGTGACCATCGACGAAGGCCAGATATCCTATTTTGGCCCGCTGGACGGTGGCATGGTCGCGACACGGGAAATCGAGCGGTTGGCGTTGGACCCATCCTCGAACCCGGCGCATTGGGTGTTGGAACAGCCTGGCCAGCCGACGCTTCACATTCCTGTGAATGCCGAAGGGGCCGAAGCGCTGTTTGACGTGTTCTCGGCGCTGCCGGGGTTGAAAACAGAACACATGTTGTCGGAATTGAACGGTGGGGCCGTACATCCCGTAGTAATTTGGGAGCGTCAGCCGATGCGCCCTGCGCATATGCGGTTGCATTGACACCGCTGTCGTTTGCGACCACGACTGACCAACAAGACAGACACATCAGGATCGGAGCACGGTTCATGTCCATCCCCCAGTCCGGCGGCGGACCGATCGAACGCCACGAGCAACTTGCCGAATATCTGGAAGCGGGCTGCAAGCCCAAAGCCGATTGGCGTATCGGAACCGAACATGAAAAGTTCGGCTATTGTAAAGACTCACTGAAACCGCTGCCATTCGAAGGCACGCGGTCGATTGTGGCGGTGCTTGAAGGGCTGCGTGACCGGCACGGCTGGGCCGAGGTGCGCGAAGCGGGCCACCTGATCGGTCTGGAAAAAGACGGGGCCAATGTCAGCCTTGAACCGGGCGGTGCACTAGAGCTGTCGGGTGCGCCGTTGGAGACGATCCACGAGACCTGCGACGAGGTGAACACCCACCTGCGCGAGGTTAAGGATATCGCTGATGAAATCGGCGTGGGCTTTATCGGTCTGGGCGCGGCTCCGATCTGGACCCATGAGCAGATGCCTCTGATGCCCAAAGGCCGTTATCGGCTGATGAACGATTACATGGAAAAAGTAGGCTCCATGGGCCGCGCCATGATGCGGCGCACTTGCACGGTTCAGGTCAATATCGACTTTGGGTCCGAGGCCGACATGGTGCAGAAACTGCGCGTGGCGCTGGCTTTGCAGCCGGTGGCCACCGCGCTGTTCGCCAATTCGCCCTTCTTTGAGGGCAAGCCCAACGGCCAGAAAAGCTGGCGCAGCCATATCTGGCGGCACCTGGACGATGCGCGCACCGGCATGCTGCCCTTCGTGTTCGAAGAGGGCTTTGGGTTCGAGCGCTACGTGCAATACGCGTTGGATGTGCCGATGTACTTTGTCTATCGCGATGGCCAGTATATCAACGCGCTGGGCATGTCCTTCCGCGATTTCCTGCAGGGCAAACTGCCCGCGCTGCCGGGTGAAACACCTACCCTGTCTGATTGGGCCGATCACCTGACCACCGCCTTCCCCGAGGCGCGGATCAAGAAATTCATGGAGATGCGCGGCGCGGATGGTGGCCCGTGGCGGCGTCTGTGCGCGCTGCCTGCCTTCTGGGTTGGCCTGACCTATGATCAGGGCGCGCTGGATGCGGCCTGGGATCTGGTCAAGGGCTGGGATGCCGAAACGCGCGAGGAACTGCGCGTTCAGGCGGCCGTCAATGGCCTGCAGGCGCAGGTTGGCGACATCAACATGCATGATCTTGCCCGCGAAGTGGTTGCGATCTCGGAAAGTGGTCTCAAGGCCCGGGCCTATCCCGGCGCAGGTGGTCTGGTTCCCGATGAGACGCATTTCCTGAACGCTCTGAAGGAAAGCCTCGATACCGGCAAGGTTCCGGCGGATGAGTTGCTGGAACACTACAATGGCGACTGGAACGGCGATCTGACTCGAATTTATCCCGAATACAGCTATTGACCCACCGCGTCCCGCTTGCATTCGCGGGGCGGGGCCGATAGCAGGTTGGCGACCAAATTCAGAGGGCGTCATGGACGATCTTAAGGCAAAATATCTGGGGCAGATCGCCGAGGCGGGCGATGAGAACGCGCTTGAGGCGATCCGCGTCGCCGCCGTGGGCAAAAAGGGCGAGGTCGCGCTGAAGATGCGCGAGCTGGGCAAGATGACCCCCGAGGAACGTCAGGTCGCTGGCCCCGCGCTGAACGCCCTGAAGGATGAGATCAACTCGGCCCTGGCCGCCAAGAAAGCCGGTCTTGCCGATGCCGCGCTGGACGAACGTCTACGCACCGAATGGCTGGACGTTACCCTGCCGACGCGCGCGCGCCGCCAAGGCTCGATCCACCCGGTCAGCCAGGCGACCGAGGAACTGACTGCGATCTTTGCCGAACTGGGTTTCTCGGTGGCTGAAGGGCCGCGGATCGAGACCGACTGGCACAATTTCGACGCCCTGAACATCCCCGGCCACCACCCCGCGCGCGCCGAGATGGACACGTTCTATATGCACCGTGCCGAGGGCGACGAGCGCCCGCCGCATGTGCTGCGCACCCATACTTCGCCGGTCCAGATCCGCTCGATGGAGCTGCAGGGCGCGCCGATCCGCATCATTTGTCCGGGTGGTGTGTACCGCGCTGATTATGACCAGACCCACACGCCGATGTTCCATCAGGTCGAAGGGCTGGCCATCGACAAAGACATCTCGATGGCAAACTTGAAATGGGTTCTGGAAGAGTTCGTGAAGGCGTTCTTTGAGGTCGACGATGTCGAACTGCGCTTCCGCGCCTCGCACTTCCCCTTCACTGAGCCCTCGGCCGAGGTCGATATCCGCTGTTCCTGGGACAACGGCCAGCTGAAGATCGGCGAGGGCGACGACTGGATGGAGATTCTGGGTTCCGGCATGGTCCACCCCAAAGTGATCGCCGCCGGTGGCATTGATCCCGAGGTCTATCAGGGCTTTGCCTTTGGGATTGGCATCGACCGTCTGGCGATGCTGAAATACGGCATTCCGGATCTGCGGGCGTTCTTTGACAGCGATCTGCGGTGGCTGCGCCACTACGGGTTTGCAGCGCTGGATATGCCGAACCTGCATGGTGGTTTGTCGCGGTGAGTGAAGTCGAAGTAATCACGGCATGCGAGAATATCTGCCGTGACTTCACTTTCCTAAGTCACGTAGGTGAGTGGATTAATAACTTCGGCCCAGCGATAGCGTTTCTCGGCGGTATCGTATTGTTTTTCTTACAGAGGAAAAGTGATCGTTCAGAGTCATTGAGAGCGCGCCGCCTAGAAGTCTATCAAGAAACGGTGGTCGCACTAAGAGATGTAATTCTAGCTCTTCGATACAATGCAGTAGCTCAGGAAATCGGCTTACTGTTTCGTCAATTCGAAATGAGTTATGCGAAGGTCCTCGTTTCGGGCGTGGATGATGTAATCGAAGTCGTAAATGCAACCAGATCAGAAGTAATGCGTTTTATGGAGGCACATGCTTCCAAGGATAAAAACCGCATTGTTAAGGCTAATGCGGAAACAGAACGCATGTTCATTCAATGTATTGATAGAATGCGCCAAGACATGCACCTCGGAACCGAAATCACTTCTGAATTTTCCTCTGACGAAATTGCAGACAGAATTAGAGAATTAATGATTGAGGCGAACAGCTAATTGTTGTCTTTCTAATTGAAAATGGCGCTGCTTGTTACAACCTCCCACGGGGTTGTGACGTGACTTCGTGCGCTGGCCGGGTAGGCTCCGAGTTATGTTTCGGATTCTGACCTGCCTGTTTTTCCTGATCCCGCTCCAAGCTGTAGCAAATGGCTGCCACGGCGACACAGCCTGCCCGCTGGGCGACCGTTCCTATCATGTGCTTGAACCCGATGGCTGGGATGGCGAAACGACTCTGCCGGTATTGCTGCATTTCCACGGATGGGCGCGGCAGGGGGATGTGGTGGTCAACCACGAAAGGATCGCCGGGGCCACGAAACTGCGCGGCGTGCTGTTGGTGGCCCCGAACGGGCGCGGCAATAGCTGGGATTTCTGGACCTCGGACACGCGCGATGTCCCCTTTGCCGATCGGGTGCTAGAGGATGTGGCGACGCGCTATCCCATCGACCCGGATCGCATCTATGTCTCGGGCTATTCCTATGGCGGTGCGATGGCGTGGCGCTATGCCTGTCAGTCCGGCGATGACGTTGCGGCCCTGCTGGCGGTGGCTGGCAGCATTCGCCAGACCGAGGACTGCCCGCAGGCCCCGCGCCAGGTGCGCCATGTGCATGGGTTGGACGACACGGTGATGGGTTTTCCCTTGGGTCCGGGCGGGGACACGACCTATCCGGTGGCGTTGTGGAAGGCGAAGTTCGACTGCAACGGTGCAACCCCGCGTGGCGATTGGAGCGTGAAGCCTTTCCTGACCCTCAGCCGCGTGGAGTGGACCGATTGCGCGCTGGGGCAAGTTACGTTGGACACGCATCCGGGCGGGCATTTCATCCCGCATGGCTGGATCGGCTGGCAGTTGGATGAGCTGGCCGGGCGCACACCAGCCTATCCCTGACCCGTTTGACAGCCCCCTACATCCGGGGTCATCTGCGCAGGCCATCTGACCAAGGAGCCTTGCCCGATGAAACCCCTGCTGGTGACCGCCGCGATCCTGACCGCAACCTCTGCCCTGGCGCGTGATGCCTATCCGCCTGTTGATGTGTTGCTGCAAACGGACAAATCCGTGATCGGAGAGGCGCTGGAATACCCGGACGGGACGCCGCAGATCACCATGGCCATCATCACCATGCAGCCGGGTCAGGTGACCGGTAGTCACCGGCATAATGCTCCGCTGATGGCCTATGTGCTGGAAGGGGAAATCACTGTCGATTACGGCGCGGCGGGGGTAAAGACCTACAAAACCGGTGATGCCTTTGTCGAAGCGTTCCGATCCCCGCATGTGGGGGCGAATACAGGCGAAAGCATCGCGCGGATTTTGGCGGTGTTTGCCGGATCGGATAGCGTCGCCAACACAGTTGCCGAACAGTAGGTGATCATGTGGCACACGGCCTCTTTCCCCTTGTCTGAATATCCGTTACACGCGGGCTGACCCAAGATTATGCGGAATACGACCGATGAAATTCACCCTTTCCTGGCTCAAGGATCACCTGGACACTGACGCGTCGGTCGATGAGATCGCCGAAACGCTGACCGATCTGGGGCTCGAAGTCGAAGAGATCGTCAATCCGGCGGACCGACTGGCGGGCTTTACGCTGGGAAAAGTGACCCATGCCGAACAGCACCCTGATGCCGACAAGCTGCGGGTCTGTACGGTTGCGACGGATGAGGGTGATCTGCAGATCATCTGCGGCGCGCCCAATGCGCGCGAAGGTATCACTGTCGTGGTCTGCAAACCGGGCATGTATATTCCGGGCCTGGACATCACCATCAGCGTCGGCAAGATCCGCGGTGTCGAAAGCTTTGGCATGATGGCCTCGGAGCGCGAGCTGGAGCTGTCGGAAGAGCATGACGGCATCATCGAGCTGCCCTCGGGTGAGGTCGGCGATCAGTTCGTTGACTGGCTGGCCGAGAATGATCCCGCAAAGGTCGATCCGATGATCGAGATTGCGATCACCCCGAACCGCCCCGATGCGCTGGGCGTCGCCGGGATCGCGCGCGATCTGGCGGCACGCGGGGTCGGCACGCTGAAAGAGCGCGACTATGTGCCGGTGCCGGGCGATTTCGTCAGCCCGATCAAGGTGACGATTGATGATGACACGCTGGACGGAGCACCGCATTTCACCGGGCGTCTGATCAAGGGTGTCAAGAACGGCCCCAGCCCGCAGTGGCTGCAGGATCAGTTGAAGGCGATCGGCCTGCGTCCGATCTCGGCCTTGGTGGATATCACCAACTATATGACCTTCGACCAGAACCGTCCGCTGCATGTCTTTGATGCGGACAAGGTTCAGGGCAACCTGCGCGTACATAGGGCCAAGGGCGGCGAAAAGCTGGTGGCGTTGGACGAAAAGGAATACACGCTGCAACCGGGCATGATGGTGATTTCGGACGACAACGGCCCGGAATCCATTGCAGGGATCATGGGCGGCGAAGAAACCGGCTGTACCGAGGGTACCGTGAACGTCTTCCTCGAAAGCGCGTTTTGGGATCATGTGCAAATTGCACTGACAGGCCGGGCGTTGAAAATCAACTCGGATGCGCGGTACCGATTCGAGCGCGGCGTCGACCCGGAATACACGCTGGAAGGATTGGAACATGCAACGCAGATGATCCTGGATATCTGCGGTGGCGAGGTCTCTAAAGTGGTTGAGGCAGGCAAAGCGCCAAACCATGCGCGATCCTACAAGTTGGACTCGGCCCGGGTGCAATCGCTGGTCGGGATGGTCATTCCCGAAAGCGAGCAGCGCCAGACCCTGACCCGTCTGGGTTTCCGCCTTGAAGGCGAGATGGCCCATGTCCCCAGCTGGCGCCCAGATGTCATGGGCGAGGCTGATCTGGTGGAAGAGGTCGCACGAATTGCCTCCCTGACCAAGCTTCAGGGCAAGCCGCTGCCGAGGGTCACTGATGGCATTCCGAAACCGGTTATGACTCCCACTCAGCGCCGCCAGTCGATGGCGCGCCGCACCTGTGCCGCATTGGGTTATAACGAATGCGTCAGCTATACCTTCATTGATCAGGCCGCCGCTGCGCTGTTTGGCGGTGGCGATGAGGCGACGCAGCTGGAAAACCCGATTTCGTCCGAGATGAGCCATATGCGCCCCGATCTGTTGCCCGGTCTGCTGCAAGCTGCCGCCCGCAATCAGGCACGCGGCTATGCGGATGTGGCGCTGTTTGAAGTTGGCCCAGTTTTTCACGACGGCGAGCCAGGCGATCAGAAAATCCAGATTACCGGCCTGCTGGTCGGTCGCGACGGCCCCAAGGATGTGCATAGCGCCACACGCCCGGCGGATGTGTTCGACGCCAAGGCAGATGCCGAGGCCGTTTTGGCCGCCATCGGCGCACCCGCCAAGGTTCAGATCCTACGCGAGGGCGACGCCTGGTGGCATCCGGGTCGGCACGGCAAAATTTGTCTGGGTCCGAAAAAGGTACTGGGCGTTTTCGGCGAGTTGCATCCGCGTGTGTTGCAGGCGATGGACATCAAGGGCCCGGCGGTGGCTTTCACTATCTGGCCGGATGAGGTGCCTCTGCCGCGTAAATCCGGGGCGACCCGCGCGGCGCTGGAACTGCGCGATCTGCAGGCGGTCGAGCGTGACTTTGCCTTTGTCGTCGATGAAGGCGTCGAGGCACTGACGCTGGTGAATGCCGCTGCCGGGGCCGACAAGGCGCTGATCGAAGATGTGCGCGTCTTTGATGAATTCATTGGCGGCAGCCTGGGTGAGGGCAAGAAATCTCTGGCCATCACCGTTCGGCTGCAGCCGACAGATGCGACGCTGAAGGAAAAAGATATCGAAGCGGTGGCTGAAAAGATCATCGCCAAGGTGTCCAAGGCAACAGGCGGCGTTTTGCGCGGCTAACGCCATAGTAATCCAAATGCAAAGCGCGCCCTTCGGCGCGCTTTTCTCGTTTCTCAGACGCCAGTGTTGCCGTGCTGCAACGTCCCTGCGTCCTGAAAATCCAGGGGTTGAGTGGAATCACCCCCTGGCCGTAAGCCCAGCCCCCTGATGCAATTACAATCCGGAGTCGGCCCAATGCCAGATCCCAGCCTCGCAAAAGCAATGCCCAAACCCTGATTGCCCGCCAACTGACCGGCGGGCCTTTTTCCCGTTGGAGAGTTGTCATGAAACGCCAAGACATCTCGATGATCCGGCAGATTCTGCCGGAAGAGATGCCATTCTACTATTATACCGACCGGCAAAGCCCCTGGTTGCTGTGCCAGTCGATGGAGGCCGAAATGTCGGTTTCGGATCTAAAGCAATCGGGGCTGTCCCGTTTGCTGGCGCGTCCTTTGCTGAAACCCATGATCGCGCGGTGCGGCGGGGTTTTGCGGCGGCACGATGTGCTGGCCGTGGCCCATGCGGATCGCGCCGTGCGTCTGAAGGGGCTAAGCCCTGCGGCGTTCCATGGTTTAGAAGCGGTCTATCAGTCCGAATGGCTGGATTTCTGCCTGAGCTTTGAGCGCTGGTCTGGTGAACAAACCACGCGCAAGGCGCATAATCTTGTGGTGCAGTTGGGCTTCCCGACCGAGCATGCCGAGCTGTTGTGGAAATTCGAACAGCGCGCGGCGGTAGGTGCGTTCCAAAGCTGTTGGCACCCGGTACGCACGCATGGCCGTCCGACTCTGGCCTGGTGCCGCTTGGATATAGATTTAACAAGTGGCTATTGTCTGATTGAAGAAATTCAGTCCGACTGGTTGCGCTTTGTCGGCCATGCCCGGCGTCGACTGCAATGCCGGGCGCCCCGGTCGCGTGAGTTGCGTTTGACGCGTGAATACGAGCAGGCGCTGCAGCAGAAATACGCGAAAATATGGGCCGAGGTCATGATGTTGGCAGTGTTGGTGCTGCTGCGCGACGAATTCGCCATTCGCGAAGTCTGGATGCACCAGCCAGAACCGGGCGCGCAGCTGAAAGGGATCACCTGGGGGCGGTTGCCGCCGCGGTCGATCTATACCCGTTTACCCCGCAGTTTCGGGTTCGAGCCAACATCCGAGATGCCGGGGTTTCTGGGAAGCAAGCAGCGCAGCGCGGCCCGTAGGGCAGTTCCCAACGGGCAGCCGGTGTTTTGGAGGCTAGCTTTCTGAGCCCCCCTTGGGTCAGGTCCATTTTGTCTTTAGGGTCGCCAATAAAATCAAAGGAGAAATCAATGGGCCTGAACGTCTACCTGTCCGGAGAGATACACACCGACTGGCGCGAGCAGATCATTGACAGGGCGAAAGGGTTGGACATTTCGTTCAACAGCCCTGTCACGGTTCACGAAGCTAGCGACGATTGCGGCGTTGCAATTTTGGGGTCCGAGCCAAACAAGTATTGGCATGACCACAAGGGTGCGATGGTCAATGCGATCCGAACCCGCAAGGGCATTTCAGACGCGGATGTCGTGGTCGTCCGCTTTGGCGATCAATACAAGCAATGGAACGCAGCCTTTGACGCGGGATATGCGGCGGCTTTGGGCAAGTCGATCATCGTAGTGCACGGGCCAGATCATCAGCACGCGTTGAAAGAGGTGGATGCAGCCGCCCTGGCTGTTGCTGAACATCCCTCGCAGGTGGTGGATGTGTTGCGGTATGTTCTGACGGGCAAGCTTCCAAGTTAAATGGATGGGGTGAGGTATTGCCTCACCCCACACGTGTTAACCTGGGGAAGGAATCTGCAGCCCGCGCTGAACGGCGGGACGCGCAAGAAACCGATCAAGATAAGGTTGGAGATTTGCGTACTCATCCCAGCCAACAATGTCTCGGGCACCATAAAAATCCAACCCGCGCAGCCAGGGGACGATTGCAATGTCGGCGATCGAGTAATCCCCGGAGATCCATTCCTGGCCATCAAGTTGATTGTTCACGACATTCAAAAGCCGCTTTGCCTCGTTGAGATAACGCTCACGGGGGCGCGGATCTTCGATCTCTTTCCCGGCGAATTTGTGGAAAAAGCCAAGTTGCCCAAGCATGGGACCAATTCCACCCATCTGGAACATGAGCCATTGGGTAATGCGATGTCTGTCGCTTTGTGTCTGGCCCATGAATTTCCCTGACTTCTCGGCCAGATACAACAGGATCGCACCGCTTTCGAACAGGCCCAGGGGATGTCCATCAGGACCGTTCGGGTCAATGATTGCAGGGATTTTGTTGTTTGGGTTCAGCGACAGGAACTCGGAGCTTTTGACATCCGCATCCGCAAGCGTGACCAGATGCGCCTCGTAGGGCAGGCCGGTTTCCTCAAGCATGATCGAGGCTTTGACGCCATTAGGCGTCGGATAAGAATAGAGCTGAATGACCGAAGGGTCTTTGGCGGGCCATTTGTCTGTAATGGAATAAGACGCAAAATGTGTCATGGGGTCTCCTGAATAAGCCGATTGGGGAAAAATAGTCACGATTTCCCATAAAAACATACATTTTATAGTGCAATTAGCGCACAGTTGCCGTGCGTTTAGGCGCATAAAAATGACAACAGGGAAAGAGGGAAGTTATGTTCCAGGAGTTCAAGACATTCATTGCCAAAGGCAATGTTATGGATATGGCGGTGGGTATCATCATTGGAGCCGCATTTACCGCAATTGTTACGTCTCTTGTTGGCGATCTGATCAATCCATTGATTGGCCTGTTCACGGGTGGGGTTGATTTCACCAACAACTACTCCGTTCTGGCCGGTGATGTCGCCGAAGGGGCGAGCCTGGAAGCGGCGCGGGAAACCGGTGCTTCTGTTTTTGCATATGGTGCGTTCATCATGGCGATCATCAACTTTCTGATCATCGCCTGGGTGGTTTTCATGCTGGTCAAAATGGTGAACCGGGTCAAAGAGGCGGCAGAAGAGGAAGCACCGGCGGAAGAAGAAGCGCCAGCCGGGCCAAGCGAGCTGGACATCCTGATGGAAATCCGCGACGCACTGAAAAAGTGACTCCTGCAGTTACGGCAGAAGAGGAGCCCACCAGATAGGTGGGATTCAATTAACGATCTGAAAGCAGAAGGAAACCCGAATTGGAGCAGACGATGGAAATGGCAAATCAAGCCATGGATATGGCAAACGGCTATGTGCCAATCTTGATGAGTGCGGGCAAGGCTCTGATTGTTCTGATATTGGGCTGGATTGCGGCAGGTATGATCGCTGGGGTTGTTCGCCGCCGTATCAACAAAACGCCCCATATTGATCCGACGCTGGGCAATTTTGCCGCCAGCATGATCAAATGGGCCATTCTGGCCATGGTAATTGTGGCTGTTCTGGGCATCTTCGGGATCGAAGCAACCAGTATCGTTGCCATTTTGGGCGCTGCTTCGCTGGCCATAGGCCTGGCGCTGCAGGGTACACTTAGTGATCTGGCGGCAGGCGTGATGTTGGTTGTCTTCCGGCCGTATAAGCTTGGTCAATATGTCGACATCGGCGGAACAGCCGGAACTGTCAAAGATCTGAATCTGTTCACGACCGAACTCGTGACCCCCGACAATGTGCAGATCATTGTACCCAATGGCCAGGCTTGGGGGTCAGTTATCACCAACTACTCGGCACACGAGACGCGTCGTGTAGATTTGGTGTTTGGTATCGACTATGGCGATAGCGCGGATGAGGCGATGAAAATCATTCTGGACCTCGCAATGGCTGACGAGCGCATCCACGGCGATCCCGAGCCCTGGGTGCGGGTCACAAATCTGGGGGACAGCTCGGTCGATCTGACGGCGCGCTTGTGGTGTGCCGCTGTCGATTATTGGGATGTCAAATTTGAAATGACCAAAGCAGTCAAAGAAGCGTTTGATGCAAAAGGCGTTTCGATTCCATACCCGCATTCGGTCGAGATCCAGAAACAGGGATGATGCTCCCGCCCGTCGCTCGGGCATTGAAATACCCTCCTCCGGTTGGGCCCGGCGCCGCGCTAATCGCGCGGCGTCGTTGTTTTTGGTGCCCCGTTCAACGCTGTAAACAGGTCACGCCGCTTCGAAAAGGCGGCGCTATGCCCAACGCTGCAAACGCCCTCGGGTGAGGGCGCTTCAGGGGCTGGAGGCTTTCGTCAGGATTTGATGACGACGTTGGGGGATACCACGTCAATCCCAAGCGCTTTGCCAACCGCATAATAGGTGAGTTGGCCGGCGTGAACGTTCAAGCCAGCCAGCAGGTGCGGATCATCCTGACAGGCCTGTTTCCATCCTTTATCCGCCAGCGCCAGCATGAACGGCATTGTGGCGTTGCCCAGTGCTATTGTTGACGTTCTTGCAACCGCGCCGGGCATGTTGGCCACGCAGTAATGCATGACGCCGTCAACTTCATAGATCGGGTCCGCATGGGTTGTGGCCCTTGAGGTTTCAAAACAGCCGCCCTGGTCGATGGCAACATCCACCAGAACCGCGCCGGGCTTCATGGTGGACAGCTGCGTGCGCGTCACCAGTTTCGGTGCTGCCGCACCCGGGATCAGCACAGCGCCAATCACCATGTCGGCGGTCTGGATCAGCTCCGCGGTCGCACCTGCAGTTGAATACTGGTTCTTGAACTGACCGCCGAACACGTCGTCCAGATAACGCAACCGGGGCAGGGACCGGTCCAGTACCGTCACATCCGCGCCCATACCTGCGGCGATCTTGGCGGCATGGGTGCCGACGACGCCTCCACCGATAACCACAACTTTTGCTGGACCAACGCCGGGGACGCCACCCATCAGAACTCCGCGGCCGCCATTGGCCTTTTGCAGCGTCCAAGATCCGACCTGTGGTGCCAGACGGCCCGCAACCTCGGACATGGGTGCAAGCAGGGGCAGACCTCCATTTGCATCGGTCACTGTCTCATAGGCGATAGCCGTACAGCCCGATTCCAGCAGGTCATTGGTCTGATCCGGATCCGGGGCCAGATGCAGGTAGGTGAACAAAAGCTGCCCTTCACGCAGCATCTTGCGTTCGCCCGCCTGGGGTTCTTTGACTTTGACAATCATATCTGCGGTGGCAAAAACTTCTTCTGCACTGTCCACGATGCGGGCACCTGCGGCGACGTAATCATCGTTATCAAACCCGGCGCCAATGCCAGCTCCGTTTTCGATTATCACGTCATGGCCACGAGACACCGCCTCTTGTGCGGCGTTGGGCGTCATGCCGACACGGAATTCCTGCGGCTTGATTTCTTTGGGGCAACCGATTTTCATTAGGTCTCTCCGTTCCTAAACTGCCTAAATAATGGGCGGTTTCGGGTGCAATTTCTGTGAAACTCTGCCCGCATTCCGGCTTTTCTTCGGGAAAATCTTCGCTACAATGGGTAAAACCCGCAAAGGAATTGCGTGGATGAGCCTTGATACGACAGATAGAAAGATTCTGGCCGCCTTGCAGCGGAATGGTCGTATGTCGAATGCCGAATTGTCCGAGCAGGTGAATTTGTCGCCTTCGGCCTGCCACAGGCGGGTACAGAGGCTTGAGGCCGATGGCTATATCCGCAACTACGTTGCCTTGTTGGACGCGCGCAAGATGAATGTGCCAACAACGGTGTTTGTCGAGATCACCTTGCAGGGCCAGGCCGAGGAAGTACTGGAGGCTTTTGAGAAAGCCGTTGCGCGGATCCCGGATGTTTTGGAATGCCACCTGATGGCAGGAACTGCGGACTACATCCTGAAGGTCGTTGCCGAAAACACCGAGGATTTCGCCCGCATCCACCGCCAATATCTGTCTCGACTTCCAGGCGTGGCGCAGATGCAAAGTTCATTCGCGCTTCGGACTGTGTTCAAGACGACGGCGTTGCCGGTTTAACCTAGGCTGGGCCGGGATAGGTGAAAATCACCAGATGCGCCGCGTTAAAGGCGAAATGCATCAGAACCGGAACCCAAAGACGTCCTGTCGCGTAATATCCCAGGCCACATGCCGCGCCAAGAAGGGCTGCAAAGAAAACCAATGCAGGTCCACCTGCAAAATGTGCAAGCCCGAAAAGCAGGCTGGCCGCAGCAATCCCCGCAGCAGCCCCCAGGCGTTTGGAAAGTGCTGATTGCAGATAGCCACGGAAAAAGACCTCTTCCGTGAGGCAGGTCAGAAACAGGTTGGAAAGTGCAAAGATCATCCACCAATGGGGAAGGGTGAACTCTGGCCGGATGGCACCAACTGAGAGGCCCAGTAGAAACAGGGCCGGCAATGCGACCAGCCCGACCGCCAGCGGCGATTTGCGTATATACGCTACCCCATCATTCATGCGTGGCCACGCCAGAAGGACGGCGAACAGGATCAGAGGCTTGTCCAGGTTCAGGTACATTGTGAAATCGGTGCTGCCCGGACCGGAATGAACCCGGTCCAGTACCAGAAGGTTATGAAAGCCCGGAACCAGATGTGCGCCCATGGCCAAGCACCACAGGATCAAGGCGATATGTCCAACAAAGGAAAACGCACCGTTCAAACCGCGTAGCATCAACGCCCCGGCAAGACCTGCTGACGAAATAGCTGCGGCAAAGGGCGTGACCAGACCCAAGGTCAGGGCAATCAGGCCAAAACAGGTCAGCAGAACGATCCCCAAAGACCATTTCCCCGAAACAGCGCATATCTGCGCGGCGATCAGGATAAACCAGGGCCAAACAACCGGCAGAACAGATATGAAATGCGCCACGGCCCCTCTCTGAAATGACCTGTGCTTTGATGCCCTCAGAACACTCGGGCTGGCAAGTCGTGTTAACAGGTTTCATACAAACTGAAGTAGGAGTGGCTCTGGCGATTGAATGATCCAGCCGAGCGGAAATGCCAAGTTTCCGAATTCCTAGGGCAGTGATCTTGCTGACCCCGGCAGATAAGCTTAGAAAAAGGCTTTCATCTACCTCTGTGATGACATCAGGCGGTTACACGCGCCTGATAGGGTCCTGACCCGACAATTGATAAGGAGCAGACCTTGACCGACGAGTTTAACCATGCACCAAAAGACTGGCTCGAAGCCGAGTTGGAAGACGCGCTGGACGAAGATTTTGAGATCGAATTCAGCGAGCCCATGCTGTCGGTGGAAGTGCGGAAGATCTACAAGGATCAGCATCCCGACATGCTGGATCGCAAGGTCTATTTCCGTAACTTGCTGCGACTTCAGGCTGAACTGATCAAGGTGCAGGACTGGGTGCAACATACCGGTGCCAAGGTCTGTATCTTGTTTGAAGGCCGGGACAGTGCTGGCAAGGGTGGGGTGATTAAGCGGATTACGCAGCGTCTGAATCCGCGTGTTGCCCGGGTGGTAGCTCTGCCGGCGCCCAGTCGTCGTGAGCAGAGCCAGTGGTATTTCCAGCGTTACGTTCCGCATCTGCCCGCCGCCGGTGAGATCGTTCTGTTCGATCGGTCCTGGTATAACCGTGCCGGGGTCGAAAGGGTGATGGGGTTTGCCAGCAAAGATCAGGTTGATCAGTTCTTTCAGGACGTTCCCGAATTCGAACGGATGTTGGTTCGATCCGGGATCATCTTGCTGAAATACTGGTTCTCGATCACGGATGAGGAACAGCAGCTGCGATTCCTTATGCGGATTCACGATCCTATGAAACAGTGGAAACTGTCCCCCATGGATCTGGAATCCCGTATCCGCTGGGAGGCCTATACCAAAGCCAAAGAGGACATGCTGTTCCGTACCAACATCCGAGAGGCGCCCTGGTACATCGTCGAAGGCAACGACAAAAAGCGTGAGCGCCTGAACTGTATTGAGCATCTTCTGACCAAGATCCCCTATACGGATGTACCGCAGGAAAAAGTCGACCTCCCGGATCGCAAGTATAATCCGGAATACGAACGGCGTGTTTTGCCGGACGAGCTGTACGTGCCCAAGATTTACTGATCACGATAAACGCCCCCGGATTCCGGGGGCGTGGCTTTAGTTTTCGCTTGTCCGGCCTTCAGAACACAAAGTCGTCTCTGGCCAGGTCTGATAACAAGGTATCTTCTAGTGTCAGGGTGTGGCCGTTACCGGCATCGATGATGACGTCATTTCCGGATTGCGAAATGTGGTTCTTCATCAGATCGTTATACCCAACGATAGACTTGGCCTGCCGGAGGTTGACGATATCCTCGTCAGTGAAATCCGTTACAGTATCCGCGCCCTTGGTGAAGTAGAATTGATCCACTCCGGTGCCACCGGTCATGACATCTGCGCCATTGCCGCCAATCAGTTTGTCGTTGCCCGCGCCGCCGACAAGAATGTCGTTGCCTCCTCCGCCTTTAAGCACATCTTTTCCGCCGCCACCGTCCAGCTGGTCAATGCCATAGCCGCCTTTCAGAAGGTCTTTGCCATCCCCCCCATTCAGGTCGTCATTATCAGCACCGCCAACCAGAGTGTCATTTCCGCCTTCGCCGTTCAGGGTGTCGTCGCCGGAGCGGCCAAGCAGCTTATCTCGGCCGCCGCCACCAACCAGGGTATCATCACCACCGCGCCCATCCAAAAGGCCAGACTGTCCGGATTTCAAAACGAACCAGTCATCCGCAGCAGTGCCGATCTTGCCAGCCCTGACGTCCAACTGCCCCGAGGGCGGTGGAGGTGTGGAACCACCGGAACCACCCGAACTGCTGGTATCAAGCTGCAAAGGCGCAGAGGTCCGTGCAAAGTTCTGGGTCACCATGATGGCGTTCCAGCCGTCATAGTTTCCGACCTCAATCCCAATTCCGATAACGGTCACGTTGGCGTCCAGAATATTCGCGCGATGGCCGGAACTGTTCATCAGGCTGTTGTGCAGATCCTGAACGTCATCCGACAGCCCCGGCGCACCGCGGACACTCTGCCATGCGATGTTTTCAGTTGCACGCCAGCTTCCGGAGAATTCGAAGCCCGCATCTTCCATTCTGTCCGATGGTCGCGACCCTCCGGCGCCGGTATGGCTGAACTTATCGACGTTCAGCATCCACTCGCTGTGATCTTCCGCCGCTGCGTTCAGCCGAAGCTCAAGCTTGACCGGTTGTAAGCCCGCCTTCGCCCGCTCTGCATTGATCAATGCGAGCATCTGCCGTTCTAGATCGCTGGCCGTTGACATGATTCTGCCTCCAATAGATTGCGTTATTTTGGCGGGACATTAGTGGCGAGAACTTGGCGACGAGAAGACACAATCGTGCCGCTCGCGGTTGGTGGGCAGATCGCCACCGGAAGTTGAATCTGAGTTCGCGATTTATCGCGCATTGACGCTGGGTTGCGTCAGCCAGTCGCGAAAAAGCGCGCAACGTCACCCTGAAAACGACAAACCCCCGGGCGATGCCTCGGGGGTCGTCAAATAGTGTCATCCAAAACTGGACGAGGAAGGTGCTTAGAGCAAACCTTCGCGCTGTGCTTTCTTACGTGCCAGTTTACGGGCACGGCGGATCGCTTCAGCTTTCTCGCGCGCTTTTTTCTCGGACGGTTTCTCGAAATGTTGCTTAAGCTTCATCTCGCGGAACACGCCTTCGCGCTGCAGCTTTTTCTTCAGGGCACGAAGCGCCTGATCGACGTTATTGTCGCGAACACTAACCTGCATGTGGTTGTCACCACCTTTCTAGATAGAGTTGCAAGGAAATTGCAGGAATTGGCCGTATAGCAAAGCGCCTCTATCTTGTCTAGTACTGGTCCTGATAACCGGAGAACCGCCATGACCACCACCTATGAAGACGCCAAGCAGCAGCTTTTGGATGCGATGCTGACACATGTTCCCTTCGATGGCTGGTCGGATACCAGCTTTCGCGCGGCGATTGAAGAATGTGGAATGGATGACGTTCTGGTGCGGGCGATTTGTCCGCGTGGTGCCGTTGACCTGGCGTTGGCATTTCATGCGCGCGGGGACGCGGTGATGGCAGATCGCCTTAAAACTGAGGATTTGGGCGATATCAAATTCCGTGACCGGATCGCTGCTGCCGTCCGGTTCCGGCTGCAGGCCGTGCCGGATAAGGAACTCGTGCGCCGGGGTATGACCATGTTTTCGCTGCCAAGCCACGCGGCTGATGGCGCAAGGGCAGTATGGCAAACCTGTGATCTGATCTGGGACACGCTGGGGGATACCTCGGAAGATGTGAACTGGTACACCAAGCGGGCGACATTGTCGGGGGTCTATTCCTCGACCCTGTTGTTCTGGTTGGGGGACGATTCGCCCGGGAATCAGAAAACGTGGGAGTTTCTGGACCGTCGTATCGACAATGTCATGCAGTTCGAAAAGCTTAAGGGGCAGGTGAGGGACAATCCTCTGTTCAGACCGTTTCTTGCTGTTCCGAATTGGCTGGCCGGGCAGGTGAAGGCTCCGACTAAAACCCACGGCACGCTTCCCGGATTCCTGACACCGCGCAAGTAGTCCTCTTGCTACTGGGCCTTGACGTTTCAGCCTGCTAGGCATTGGCCAAAGGAGATCTACCCATGACTCAGATGATGCGCGCCATTGAAATCACCGAACCCGGCGGTCCGGATGTTCTGCAACTGACAGAACGCCCGATGCCCCAAGCTTTGGCCGGTCAAGTGATCCTCAAAGTCGCCTATGCGGGGGTGAACCGCCCGGACGCTCTGCAGCGCGCCGGTGCCTATAATCCACCTCCGGGTGCCAGTGATCTGCCGGGTCTTGAGGCCGCGGGCGAGGTCGTGGCCGTCGGGGCGGGGGTCGAAGACCTATCCGTTGGCGATCAGGTCTGTGCCTTGCTGCCGGGCGGCGGCTATGCCGAATATGTGGCCACACCTGCGGCGCATTGTTTGCCGGTGCCAGCGGGGATGGGCCTGAAAGAAGCCGCCTGCCTGCCCGAGACCTTCTTTACCGTCTGGTCCAATGTCTTTATGCGCGGCAGCCTGAAGGCCGGTGAGCGGTTTCTGGTGCATGGTGGTTCCAGTGGTATCGGCACAACGGCGATTCAGCTGGCGAACGCCTTTGGAGCGCGGGTTTTTGCTACTGCAGGCTCGGCTGAAAAATGTGAGGCCTGTGAAAAGCTGGGTGCCGAACAGGCGATCAACTACCGTGACGCGGATTTCGTAGCCGCGATGCGGGCCGAGGGCGGGGCGAACCTGATACTGGACATGGTGGGCGGCGACTATATCCCACGCAACGTCAAGGCGCTGGCCGAGGATGGACGGCTGGTGCAGATAGCCTTCCTTCAGGGGCCCGTGGTCGAGCTGAATTTTGCGCTTATGATGGTCAAACGGCTGACCTTGACTGGCAGTACCCTGCGCCCGCAAAGCGATCTGGCCAAGGCAAAAATTGCTTCGGATCTGCACGAAGCGGTCTGGCCATTGCTTGAGGCGGGAAAAGTTGCCCCTGTCATGGATAGTGAGTTTGATCTGGCTGATGCGGCGGCGGCCCATGCCCGGATGGAAAGCTCTGGCCATATTGGCAAGATTGTTCTGAAAGTTGCGGGATAAAGCTATGTTTCAGGCCACAGCACGCCGATAGAGATGCCAGGTGGCGTGGCCCAGTACCGGCATCACGACGATCAGGCCCAGCAACATCGGGATCGCTCCGATGACCAGCAGCGCGGCAACGATGAATCCCCAGCTCAGGATGACGCCCGGATTGCGACGCAACACCCGTACGGATGTCACCACGGCGACCGGAACGCCCACTTTGCGGTCCAGCAGCAGCGGAAAGCTGACGACGCTGATTGCCAGAGCGACGAGGGCAAACAGAAACCCAACAGCGTTCCCGAACAAGATCATGGTCCATCCAGCGGCGGTGGTGAACACTTGGGTTAGAAAGGCACCCAGCGACGCGGGCAGGTCAGGGCCGAGTGTCTGAACATAGATGCTCTGCGCGACCATCAGCCAGACCAGAAACAGCATGACCATGTAAAACGCCAAAGCCAGAATTGCACCCAGGGAAGGGGACCGGAACACGCCAAACGCATCCAGCCATCCAGCCTCGCCACCTTGTTCTCGTTTGCGGCTGATTTCGTACAGGCCAAGGGCGGCTACCGGACCCACAAGCGCAAAACCACCAACCAGCGGTGCCAGCAGTGGAACCATGTTTGTGTTCAGCCCAATTCCGAACATCAGAAAACCTGCGATCGGATAGATGAGCACCACGAATATCGCATCGGCCCTTGTATCCAGAAAATCGCTGTATCCTGCCCTCAGGCAGGCCCAAAGATCATCCATCGTCAGCGTACGAACCACTGGCAGGTGCCGTGTATCCGCGCTGCCGATATGGCTGATATTTTCAGCTAGGTGATCCCCGGTTGCACCTATGTTCCGTGCCGCCCAGGTGATCGGATTGCCAATCGTTTTGTCCATTGCCGTCCCCTCCTGCTTTGCGATGTTGCGCAGCGGGGTCAATCCGGCGACTTGTTGCTTTTGGCCGGACCAGCCAGCAACGCCTTGGGCATAGTATAGCACAATTTTTCGCGTTTGGGTTGCGCCTCGCGTAATCGTGTCGATTGCCCTGCGTCACAGGCATGTTAGCTTGGCCTGAGGCTAGAGGAGGACAACATGCAGAAAACGGCACGAACCGTCGTCATCCATGAACACGGCGGCCCGGAGGTTCTGAAGATCGAAGATCGCCCACTTGGTGAACCCGGCCCCGGTGAGGTTCGTATTCGTCATCATGCCTGCGGGCTGAATTTCATTGATGTATATCAGCGCACTGGGCTGTATCCGCTGGATCTGCCTCAGGCTTTGGGCATGGAGGCCGCTGGCGTGATCGATGCCGTCGGGGAAGGTGTAACGCATCTGGAACCCGGGCAGCGCGCGGCCTATGCTGCCTCTCCGCCCGGTGCCTATTGCGAGGCACGGGTCATGCCCGCCGCACAGGTGTGCCCGCTTCCGGATGGAATTTCTTTTGATGCGGCGGCGGCGATGATGCTCAAGGGGATGACAGTCGAATATCTGTTTCATCGAACCACACCGCTGAAACGCGGGGATACCGTGCTGTTTCATGCAGCTGCCGGGGGTGTTGGCTTGATTGCCTGCCAATGGGCCAAATCCGAGGGGATCACGTTGATCGGTACTGCCGGAACCGATGAAAAATGCAGTCTGGCGCAGTTCAACGGTGCCGCGCATTGCATCAATTACCGGACCGAGAACTTTGCCGAGCGCGTCGCGCAGATCACCAAAGGCAAAGGCGTAGACGCGGTGATGGATTCCATCGGGTCGGACACGTTTGACGGATCGCTCGACAGCCTGAAACCGCTTGGCATGATGATCTCGTTCGGCAATGCCTCTGGCCCGGTGCCTCTGATCGACATTGGCATTCTGGCCAAGAAAGGATCGCTCAAGATAACGCGGCCAACGCTCTTCACACATATTTCGGACCACGCGGTCTGTCAGGCCATGGCGCGGCGCCTGTTCAACAAGGTCGAAGGCGGCGAGGTCAAAATCCACATTGATCAGAGGTTCCCGCTGGATCAGGTGGCCGAGGCCCATCGCGCACTTGAGGCGCGCCAAACCACAGGCAGCACTGTTCTTGAGCTGTAAATGAAAGGAACCCGGCGTTTGTGCCGGGTTCCGTCACTGTTTTCTTAGAACCGGTAGGTGGCGCGGGCCTGGATTGTGGTCGCGTCCACATCAATTCCGGTCGAATCGAAATCGTTGAATTCGTGATACAGGATTTCGCCTCCAACGCTGACATTGGGGGCGACAATTTGTTCATACCCAGCGCCGATGAACCAACCATCGTCACTGCCAAGATTGTCCGTACTCGCCTCGGCATAGCCCCCGATACCATATAGCAGCCCCACCGGAGTCACTTTGTATCCGGCGCGTGCTTTCAGGCGCCAAACGTCTTCGACCTCGACGCCGGGGGTCAGTTCAATGCTGGTCCAGTCATAGTCAAAACCGCCACCGACAACCCAATCCCCCAGATCATAATCATATCCCAACACGATACCGCCAATCGCGCCATCACCGTCGACGCCCGAAACATTGGTGTCGATATCGGCATAGCCGACCTGAAGGCCGCCGTAAAAGCCCGTCCAGTTGCCCGAGGATTGCGCCGAGGCGCCTCCGGCCGCAATAGAGGCGATAAAGGCCGCAATAAAAAATCTACCTGTCATTCTGTTAACCTTTCTTTCGAATTGGTCTTCAGCAAACCTGTGCTGCTCATTTGTACGTGGTATTGCCAGGGCCCGGTCTGACGACCGGATCGCTGTTTTTTGGCTGTTTCCGTACCTGATCTCTGTGCCGCCGCTTCGGGGCACTGGCCCACGTTTTTTGGGCTCGTTCCTGCTTGAACAACTAGGGTGAAAAATGGCGGTTTCAAATGGTAATCGGCGGCAGGGTGAACTGCCGCCGATCCGGTGTTTTTCTTGGGCGGATTATTGCGCCTGCAATTCCGAAGGGCTCTTGTCGGCGATATCTTTCCAGTTGGTGTCGGCGCGCTCGTTAAAGCCGGGGATGTCGCCTTCCCAACGTTCCTGAATATCTGCGGACAGATTCAGGTACAGCTTGTTGTCGACGATTCTCCAGTAGTTCGGGTCGCCGTCAAACTTGAAGCCCATCGCGGTGCCGAATGCGCAATAGCCACCATATGCAGGCAGGTAGGCATCGGGGTTTTCTTCAAACGCGACTTTGTTTTCTTCCGAGGCAAAGCGGTACAAGGCTTCGTTGTGCAGCGCAGTGATGCGGTAATCGCCCTTGGTGGCTTCGCCAGCGGTGAAGTAAGCGACCGGGTCATAGCCCTGCAGCGCCAGACCGGTCGAACTTGCGTTCAGTTCGACGCCTGCAGCCA
This sequence comes from Ruegeria sp. CDSA236, assembly GCF_059611285.1. Taxonomy (NCBI): domain Bacteria; kingdom Pseudomonadati; phylum Pseudomonadota; class Alphaproteobacteria; order Rhodobacterales; family Roseobacteraceae; genus Ruegeria; species Ruegeria sp. CDSA236. Next base: position 234,166 of record NZ_JBXWPG010000005.1, on the reverse strand, counting down.
GGGTTGAGCTTGCGATGGCAACAGACAGCGCGACGCCGCCGATAAGGGATTTGATCTTGTTCATTGTTTTCACCTTTCGTGAATCGAGCTGCCGGGGGATTCCGTAATTGAGTCTGGGCAACCCTGATTGTTTTGTTCCGTGCGGTCGGTAATTGGCCGCCACGACCCCGAAGTGGGCAGCGTATTGATCACGTTCAAAACAACTAAAGGTGATTGTGTGCTGGCAAACGGATCCTGTGCGTTTCCGCTCAGGATCCTTGGGTGCGCGTATCAGTAAGGATTAGGGTTCAACCCGGAACCGGCGGGGTTCCAGCCAGCCGATGACCGGCTTGCGACTTGCGGCATATCCTGCAACCGAACGTTCCAGCCGATCCGCAAGAACGGGCAACCGGCTGACAGGAACCTTCGGGAACAGATGGTGTTCGCGGTGGTAGAACATCAGATAGGCCAGCCGCGCCAGCACCCCGCGCTGACTGCGCGCGGCAACGCCACTGTCATGCGTGCCCTGATGGGTTATCCAGACCGCAAACAGGGCGGCAAGGCATTGGGCTGTGCTCATCGCAGCCACGTGCAGTAGCAGGGTTTGCGATCCGCTCAGCACAGCAGTGGCGATCACGGCAAGCACCAGCCCCCAGTCGATCAGGATGCGGCGACGGGCCTTGGCGTTGGCGACCCGCCAGGCCGCACGGTTGATGTCGAAGGGAAACCGGGGTCCGTATACCAAGACCTGCGCCAGGGTCATGTGCCCGCAATTCCCCTCGCAATCGCCCGGACCCATGGCGTGTTTGTGATGCAGCAGGTGGCATTGGCAGAAAGCGTGATTAGAACCCAACATAAGCGCGCTGAGCACATGCATCACCAAGGAATCCTGCCGCCGCGACAGCCCGAGATTGCCATGGATCGCTTCGTGGTTCAGGCGCAGGGCGCACAGAAAGAACAGAAAGCTGGCCATAGCACCAAGTGGCCAGAGGGCAGTACTGTAGAGCGTCAGAGAAAGCAGCAGCCAAGGCAGCGGTAGCATCAGTTCCTTGATCTTGTCCCAGCGGTTCAGGGGAACCAGGTCGGCCCATTGGATGCCTTTCGGGGCGCGTTCGGGCGGGCGTTTGGGCTGGATCATGTCATGCTCCTTCTTACGTCATATTCTGAGATTTCTGTATCGAGAGAAATTTGGAGGCAAAATTTTTAGGGCGACTTGTCTCCTTGTCCCTTTGGCAGCAGCCGGGCGATGCGTCCGCCAAGTTTGACGATTGCCAGTTGAACGCGGCGAGGTAGACGGTTCACATCGACATACCAGTCGTCGAACATTTGCATGGTCTCTAGCGTCTCATCAATCCGCTGGCGCACTTTGGGCGAGGTGCCGTCATTCTGAGCCTCTTGGGCAACGATACGCAGCGCGGCCAGAGTGGGCGCATATTCACGTTCGCGGCGGCCTTCAACCACAGCTTTGGTCAGGTCAAACATGTCCCGGATCGAATGAAAGTGATCGCGCCGGTCACCCAGGTTTCGGCTGGCTTTGATCAGCTTCCAGCCTTGCAGTTCCTTCAGCCCGGTCGAGACGTTCGAGCGGGCCAGCCCGAGCGTTTCACAGATCTCATCTGCAGTCATCGGTTCGGGCGAGATGTGCAATAGCGCGTGGATTTGCGCGACCGAGCGGCTCACACCCCACTTGGTACCCATTTCCCCCCAATGGAGGATAAAGCCGCGCATGGATTCAGTAAGGTGCATGATTGTATCCAGTAATTTCTGTAATGACAGAAATTACAGATGGAAATGATTCGATCAAGAGCCAATTAACTCAGGCGGATATCAGGTCTTGGACCCGATCCTGGGTTCGGTGCCAGCTTTGATGCGCGAGATATTGGCGGCATGGCGCCAGTACACAAGCAATGTCAGGACGATTCCCAGAATAAACGTCGACCCGTCACTCAAAACCATGACCCAGGTTGTAGACAGGGACGCTGCTGCAAGGGCCCCAAGCGACGAAATCCGCCAGATGGCAGCGGCCACCAGCCAAGTTATGCAGCAGGCAATGCCCACGCCCCAGTCAAGCGCTAGCCAGAGGCCCAGAAAGGTCGCGACACCCTTGCCACCTTTGAAGCCCAACCAGACTGGAAAACAGTGGCCCAGAAACGCGGCCAATGCGGCGACCTGTACGGCGTCTTCCCCGGCCATGGCACGGGCGAGCAAGACGGCAGCGGCCCCTTTCCCGGCGTCAAAGATCAGAGTCAGCGCGGCGGCGGCCTTGTTGCCGGTGCGAAGTACATTGGTCGCCCCAATATTGCCCGACCCGATATCGCGCAGATTTCCCAGTCCCATCACCTTGGCGATGATCATACCAAAGGGGATCGACCCCATCAGGTATCCAATCGCGGCCCAGAGGATCAGCTGGGTCATCGTACTGTCGATCAGGGGCATCAGGGTCTCCGGTAAACTTCTTGGCCTGCCACATAGGTTGCGGTGACCTTACCTTGCATCCTCTGGCCGTCAAATGGCGTATTCTGCGATTTGGATCTAAGCGTGAACCGGTCCAGCACAAAGGGCACATCCGGGTCGAACAGAACCAGGTCGGCCGGCGCGCCCTCAGACAGGCGACCGCTGTCCAGACCCAGTCGTTTAGCCGGGTTCAGAGCCATCGCGCGGAACAGAGTCGGCAAGTCCAGTTGATCAGCATGGTACAGGCGCAAAGCCGCAGGCAGCAATGTCTCCAGCGCCACCGCGCCCGAGGCCGCCTCTTCAAACGGGAGGCGTTTGCTTTCTTCGTCCTGTGGCGTGTGCATGGAACTGATCGTGTCGATCAGACCTGCCCGCACCGCTTCGATGACAGCCTGCCGGTCATCTTCCGACCGCAGCGGAGGTTTGACCTTGAAGAAGGTGCGATAGTCGGCCACGTCCAGCTCATTCAGCGTCAGATGGTGGATCGAGGTTCCAGCTGTGATGTCCAGCCCGTTCCGCTTGGCCCGGTCCAACGCGGGCAGGGCGCGGGCGGTGGTAATCTGATCGGCGTGATAGGCCGCACCGGTCATTTCCAGCAACGCAATGTCGCGGTCCAGCCCCATACGCTCGGCCATTGGGGAAACGGCGGGCAATCCGCGCAAGGCGGCGAATTTGCCGCTGGTGGCGGCGGCGCCAGCGCTCAGCCCCGGTTCCTGAGGGTGGGCGATTACCAGCGCACCGCAGGATTTCGCATAGGTCAGCGCGCGGGTGAACACTTTGGTATCTGCAATGACATGATCACAGTCGGTAAAGGCGACGGCACCGGCATCCAGCAGAAATCCGATCTCGGTCATCTCGCGCCCTTCGCGCCCTTTGGTCAGGGCCGCCATGGGCAGCACGTTGACCGGGGCATCCGCCTGTGCGCGCCGGGTCGCAAATTCCAGCGTTTCCGGCGTGTCCACGGCGGGTAAGGTATCGGGGCGCGTCACGATCGTCGTCACACCCCCTGCCGCCGCCGCCAGGCCTGCGGATTTATAGCTTTCCTTGTGCCGCTCGCCCGGCTCGCAAACCTTGACGCCGAGATCGACGATGCCCGGTGCCAGGCAATGCCCGCCGCAGTCTATGACCTGCGCGTCAATCGACGGGGCCGCACCTTCGCCCTTGGCCACGATACGGCCATCAGCCGCATGCACCCATCCCGGTGCGTCCGCGCCAGTTTCGGGGTCGATCAGGCGGGCGTTGGTGAAGATCAGATTGCTCATGCCATGGCCCTTTCAATAGCGGCTTTGGTAGCGGCGGGATCTGCCTGATACTTGATCAGGTGCTTGTCCCCGCCTTTTGTGACGATTTGAACAAAGCTACCCATGGTTTTAACAGCCTCGATCTGGTTCAGCGCCACTTTGCGCGGGCCAGGGCCGGTCAGAGTAGTGTCTGTCATTTCCCACGCGGCCGTCAGCTCTTCTGAGGCCAGATACCACGCACGAATGCCGATTGCAGCAAGGCCCGCTGGCGCGCCGGTCCACACATAGGGATTACCGATCAGCCAAAGGATGATCATGGCCCCTGCCATAGCCGCGGCTGCCATCCACGTGTTGGTGCGGATATAGGCCCCTTTGTCGGGTGGGAAAGTCACAGGATCAGCCATAGGGCACCTCCGATAACCAGAAGGATCAGCAGCACCAGAACCGCAGAGCCCATGCGACGCGGCCTGTCATTTTGCGGTGCGGATTGCGGCGCCGAATACGGTTTCGCGCTTTCCGTCTCAATCCGGCCACCTGTCCAGCTTGTTGCTTCTTCGGTGTAGAGGCCGATCAGGCGCAGCCTGCGGTCGGGGCGCAAAGCGGCTGCACGACCGCGAAATGCGGCGCTGCGGACCACCAGAACCCAGCCGTCAATCGCATCCAGCGCTGTGTGGTCCAGCTGATCTGCGGACACGTCGCAGCCCTCGGTCAGATAGCCATAGAGGCCAAGGTCTTCGAGGTCCGAGACGGGAAAGACGTCAACCTGTTCGGGATCCAGCCCCGCTACCCCTAGAATCTGATCGGCGGCTCCGGGTTCGCGCAGAAACTTGGCCTCTTCCGGGCGCATGTCGAGTGCGAACAGGCGGATAACGCCGTGTTCAGGGGATGCGACGACCAGATCGCTCATGCGGCCTCGCGCAGATTGCGGGCCAGCAGTTCCATCGCAGCCATGCGGACGGCGACACCCATCTCAACTTGCTCCTGAATGACCGAGCGGTTGATATCATCGGCTAGCGTTCCGTCAATCTCGACCCCGCGGTTCATTGGGCCGGGATGCATTACAATGGCATCGGGTTTGGCCTGCGCCAGTTTGGCGGCATCCAGCCCGTAGCGATGATAGTATTCACGTTCCGTGGGGATGAACCCGCCATCCATCCGCTCTCTCTGAAGGCGCAGCATCATCACGACATCGACGTCTTGAAGGCCTTCGTTCATATCGTCATAGATCTCGGCTCCAAACTCGGCAAATTGGCTGGGGACCAGCGTTGGCGGGCCAATCAGGCGAATGCGGTTTTCCATCTTGCCGAGCAGGATCAAGTTCGACCGCGCCACGCGGGAATGGGCGACATCGCCGCAGATCGCGATGTTCAGCCGGTGCAGGCGGCCCTTGGCGCGACGAATGGTCAGCGCATCCAGCAGCGCCTGCGTCGGGTGTTCATGCCGCCCGTCGCCTGCGTTCAGCACGGCGCAATTCACCTTCTGCGCCAACAGATCAACCGCGCCTGAATGCGGGTGACGCACCACCAAAAGGTCAGGATGCATAGCGTTCAGTGTCATCGCCGTGTCGATCAGCGTCTCGCCCTTTTTGATCGAGCTGGCTTGCATCGCCATATTCATCACATCCGCACCCAGCCGCTTGCCCGCCAGTTCGAAACTGGCCTGAGTACGGGTCGAGTTCTCAAAGAACATGTTGATTTGCGTCAGCCCGGCCAGCACATCTGAGTGCTTGTTCGGTTGCCGGTTCATGTCGACATAGGTCTCGGCCAGATCAAGAATGGCGGTAATATCGGATTGGGATAGGTGCTCGATGCCAAGAAGGTGACGATGGGCGAAACGCATGGGCGGACTCCTGTCTGACAATCGGCCCGCTTATAGAAAGCCGCGCCGCGCAAGGCAACCTTGGGATCAAGGCGTTAGGGCAGTTTCTCGCACCCCCCCTCGGGCAAGCACTGTTCGCCGGGTTTGCACCATTTGCCATAGCCGCAGTCGATCGCCTTAACCGGCACACATCCTTGATGGTTCGAACATTTGAATCCGGGGCGGCATTGTGATCCGGTTTTCTCGCACAAGAACCAACCGGGCTGTGCGCATCCTCCGCCTGGCAGGCAGGATGATCCGGCCGCACAGGTCAGCCCGTCCTCACAGGTGATGGGGCTGCCGTCGGTTGCTGAATTCGGGTCGAATTCAGGGGTGTTTCGCTGGCATTCCCCGCGCGCGTTGCAAAAGCTGTCGCCGGGGCAGTCCAGACGCGTGGTGCATGCGTTGGCCCCTTTGGGTGCGCAGCGTAGACCGCCTGCCACGCAGCGCTCGAACGGCCCGCAGCTGCGGCCGCCGCCGCAATAGGTGCCGCCCAGCGGGATGCAATGATTGTCGAAACTACATCTTTGCCCACCGGAACAGCACCGACTGCCACAGGCGAACTGCCCCGCCCGGCACTGATCGTTTCGGTCAAACAACTGCGCCGAGACAGGCCCGCTGACCAAGGCCAGTAGCGCCCAAATTGAAAGGAATCGAAACAGGATCAGCATGATTGCCCCAATGGTCAGTGCGACCGAGCGCGCAATCAAGGCCAATTCGCTTTCCCTCGGTCAAAAGGAGGTTAGATTGAGTGTCATGGAATCGGCTTTGGACTTTCACACAGCGCGGGCTCTGCTGGATTGGCAGATTGAACTGGGCGCGACGGATGCGATCGGGGATGCCCCGGTGGACCGCTACACGTTGCCCGACACTGCGCCCAAATCCAAAAAGCCCACAGCGGTACAAACGGCGCCGGAAAAGCCCAAGCCGGTCGATGCGTTGGCGATTGCCGATTCAGTTGCCAAGACTGCTGGATCGCTTGACCAGTTGCGCGCTGCGATGGATGCGTTTGATCATTGCGAGTTGAAACGTGGCGCGCGCCAGTTGGTGTTTGCCGACGGGACGCCGGGTGCTCGGGTGATGATTATAGGCGAGGCTCCGGGCCGGGATGAAGACCGTGAGGGCAAGCCTTTTGTTGGCCGGGCCGGGCAGTTGCTGGACAGGATGTTGTCCGCGATTGAGCTGAACCGTGCCGAAAACGTCTATATCACCAATGTTCTGCCCTGGCGGCCCCCGCAGAACCGGGATCCCAAACCCGAAGAGATCGGCATGATGAAGCCGTTTCTGGAGCGCCACGTCGCATTGGCCAAGCCCGAGGTTCTGGTCGTGATGGGCAATATCAGCTGTCAGGCGGTGCTGGGCAAACGCGGTATAACTCGGTTGCGCGGCCAGTGGGATCAGGCTTGGGGGCTGCCGGTCATCCCGATGTTTCACCCTGCTTACTTGCTGCGGCAACCGCCAATGAAACGGCAGGCCTGGGCAGATCTGTTGGAGTTGAAGGCCCGGCTGGAGGGCAAGTGATGCGCATCCTGGCCTTTTCCGACCTGCATATGGCGCGCAGTCGGGCGGTAGAATTGGTTGCCGCCAGCGCCGAGGCGGATCTGGTGATCGGTGCTGGTGATTTCTGCAATATGCGGCAAGGGCTGGATCAGGCGATGGAGATGCTTGCGGGCATTTTGGCCCCTCTGGTCCTAACCCCCGGCAATGCCGAAAGCGTCCAAGAGCTGACAGCGGCTGTGCCCGAAGGTGTCCACGTGCTGCATGGCACCGGGATGACTGTGGACGGGGTGCGCCTGTTTGGTCTGGGATATGGTGTGCCCGTGACGCCTTTTGGCGGTTGGTCCTGCGATCTGACCGAGGCCGAGGCCGCCGAGTTGCTGGATCGGTGCGACGCTGCCGATATTCTGATTACGCATTCTCCGCCCAAAGGGCATGGCGATGTCACGTCGATGGGTGGCGCTGTCGGTTCGGTCGCGGTGCGCGACGCGATCGAGCGGGTGCAGCCGCAGCTTTCTCTGCATGGCCATATCCATGACAGCTGGGGGTATCGCGGGGCAATCGGGCGCACCCAGGTGGCCAATCTGGGGCCCAGACCAAATTGGTTTGAGCTGCATTGATGATCGAAACTGTGACCCTTCTGGCGTTTATCCCGGCTGCGCTCGCTCTGAACCTCACACCCGGAGCTGATATGATGTTCTGCTTTGGGCAGGGCCTGCGCAAAGGCGCACGGCCCGCGCTTGCGGCCAGCGCCGGTATTTCTGCAGGGTCGATGGTGCATGTCCTGCTGGCTGGGCTTGGGTTTGGCGCGGTGGTATCGACGCTGCCCTGGCTGTTTGATGTGATCCGTTGGTTGGGGGTGGCCTATCTGCTGTATCTGGCCTGGCGTTCGATCCAAAACGGTGCCGTGCCGGCCGAGGCACCGGCACATAGCGGGAAACTTGCGTTTCGTGATGGGCTGCTGGTCAATCTCACCAATCCAAAGGTCATCCTGTTCGTGCTGGCCTTCATCCCGCAATTTGTGGACCCGACCTTGGGGCCAATCTTGCCGCAGTTCCTGACCCTTGGCCTCATCATCGCGGTGGGCGGCTTTGTGGTGAACGGGATGGTCGGCATGTTTGCCGGTGGCGCGGGCCGAGTCTTGGTCTCGAACCCGCGTGCCTCGCGTTTCATGGGCTGGGTGACCGGAGGGATTTTTACGGCGCTCGCCATTCGGCTTGCGATTATGGAAAGGGCCTGACGTCATATGTCACGCATCGACGAAAGCAAAAAATTCATTCCAGTTCGGATCGCCGTCCTCACTGTCTCGGATACGCGGACGCTGCCCGAGGACCGATCGGGACAGACTTTGGTGGATCGGATTCAGGCGGCGGGCCATTTGGTCGCGGACCGCAAGATCCTTCCGGATGAGCGCGCCCAGATTTCAGAACAGCTGCGCGTGTGGATCGCAGATCCTGAAATAGATGCCGTCATCTCGACCGGGGGTACCGGCCTGACAGGGCGCGACGTTACAGTCGAGGCGCATCGGGATGTCTACGAGAAGGAAATCGACGCGTTCGGCACGGTTTTTACAATCCTGTCGTTGCAAAAGATCGGCACCTCTGCCGTCCAGTCGCGCGCCACAGGTGGCGTCGCCGGGGGCACCTATCTGTTTGCATTGCCCGGCAGCCCCGGTGCCTGCAAGGATGCCTGGGATGGAATATTGCTAAAACAGTTCGATTATCGTCACCGGCCCTGCAATTTCGTGGAAATTATGCCCAGATTGGACGAACATCTGCGACGGAAGTAAGCTGGTTACACGTTCAAATGTGTATTACCGCTTTGTGGCTTGGCATTTTTCGGGGCAAAGCTACCTTCTGAAATGCTAGCCTGATGCGAACGGGGTGATAGTAAATGCGCTTTCTGAGGCAGAGCCTTGCCGGAGTTTTCCTGACGTCCTTGACGTTGGCACTCTTGTTTGTGGCGGTTCAGATGATCGCGGGTGCAGTGCAGGATGTTCTGACGCGCGAGGATGCCGCTCCGCAGGCGCGGGAGCGGATTTTTGCGGTTACTGTCCGGCATGCCGAAGTGGAAACCGTAACGCCTTATCTTGAAGCATTTGGTGAGGTGCAAAGCCGACGCCGCCTGGAACTGCGTGCAGCGCTTGGTGGCCGTGTGATAACCTTGTCCGAAGATTTCGAAGATGGCGGTGCTGTCACTGCAGGAGAGGTTCTGGTCGAGCTTGATCCGGCGGATGCACAATCGGCGCTGGACCGCGCCAAGTCGGACCTGCTGGATGCTCAGTTTGAGGAACGCGATGCCGAACGGTCGCTGCTGCTGGCGCAGGATGAGCTGAACTCGGCCGAGGCGCAGGCCGAATTGCGGGGCCGTGCCCTACAGCGTCAAAAAGACTTGAAAAGCCGGGGAGTAGGCGCGGCGGCATCCGTGGAAGAGGCGGAACTGGCCGAGGCATCGGCACAGCAATCTGTTTTGGCCCGGAGGATCGCGCTGGCACAGGCGGAATCGCGCGTCGATCAGGCGACGACGTTGCTGTCGCGTGCCCGTATCGCACTGGCCGCCGCCGAACGTGATTTGGAAGACATGACCATCCATGCCCGGTTCGGGGGCACATTGACCGACGTAACTTTGGTCGAGGGTCGCCTGGTGTCAGCCAACGAAAAACTGGCCGAATTGGTTGATCCTAAAGCACTTGAGGTGGCCTTTCGCGTCTCGACCGCGCAATTCGTGCGCCTGCTGGATGCTGAAGGGGATCTGATCAATTCCCCGGTCACTGTATCGCTAGAGGTCACAGGAGCAGATCTTGCGGCACAGGGCCGCATAAGCCGCGATAGCGGCTCGGCCGGAGAAGGGCAAACCGGTCGCCTGCTTTATGCCTTGCTCGAGGATACTTCGGGATTCAAGCCCGGTGATTTCGTGACAGTCTCGGTTCAGGAACAGCCGCTTGAGAACGTGGTGCGCCTGCCGTCCTCGGTTCTGGATTCAGCAGGGACGGTTCTGATTCTGGGCAAGGATGACCGGCTTGAGGTTCTACCAGTGCAGTTAATCCGCCGTCAGGGTGATGAGGTGCTGCTGCGCGGGCGGGGGTTGGAAAGTCGCGAGGTTGTCATTGGTCGAACGCCTCTGCTTGGGGCCGGTGTCCGGGTCAGACCGCTGCGGGATGAGGCCAATGCAGGGGGCCAGACGGATATGGTCGAGCTGTCCGAGGAACAGCGTGCCCAGCTGGTGGCGCAGGTCGAAGCCAGTGATGCATTGCCTCAAGATGTCAAAGCCCGCGTGCTGGGCCAACTGGGCGAAGCCAAGGTTCCCGCGTCGTTGGTGCGCAGCATCGAAAACCGAGCCGGAGGTTAGGCGCGATGATGCGCGAAATTCCCGGCGCGGCTGGGGGGATACTCAGCTATTTCACGCGCCACAGGACGGTCGCCAACCTGCTGCTGCTAGTTATGCTGGTGCTGGGCGCGGCTGCCATCCCGAATATGCGGGCGCAGTTCTTTCCCGATGTGATCCTTGAACGGGTGGATGTCAGCGTTAGCTGGGATGGAGCTGGCCCTGAAGATGTCGATAATGGCATCGTTCAGTTGTTGGAGCCGGCCCTTCTGGCCGTTGAAGGCGTGTCCAGCACCTCTTCGACTTCGCGCGAGGGCACAGCCCAGATCCGGATGGAGTTCGAGCCGAACTGGGATATGTCGCGCGCGGTCGAAGAGGTCAGAACAGCGGTCGACAGTGTCACCAACCTGCCAGACGACGCTGATGAGCCGACCATCCGACGCGGCGCCTGGCGCGATCGCGTCACGGATGTTGTCGTCACTGGCCCTGTCGATCCTGAACAGCTGGCCAAGTTCACCGATGAGCTGATCAACCGTTTGTTCGCTGTTGGCGTGACCCGCACCACGATCCGGGGCCTCGCCGCGCCGCGCGTTGTAGTCGAGGTGCCCACAGCACAGCTGATCGCCAACGACATCACCCTATCCGAGATCGCCTTAGCCATCGCTGCCGAGGTCAACGCCAATCCGGCAGGGGATGTGACAGGGGCCAATGCGCGCATTCGCACGGGCACCGAAAAGCGCAGCCCGGAAGAGATCGAAGGGATTACGCTGCGCAATTTCACCGATGGCTCAAAGCTGTTGATCGGTGATGTGGCGCAGATCCGGATCGAGGGGGTTACCCGAAACCGCAGCTATTTTGTTGGCAAGAACCCGGCAATGTCCGTCCGTGTGGACCGGTCAAATCTGGGGGACGCGATTGAAATTCAACACACGGTCGAAGATGTCGTCTCGCAGATGCAAGCCAGCCTGCCCGAGGGCGTAAAGGCCGAGCTGATCCGGACACGGGCGCAAGCGATCACCGACCGGCTGGATATTCTGGTCGATAACGGGCTGGTTGGGCTGGGTCTTGTGGTCTGCCTTCTGTTTCTGTTTCTGAATGCGCGGATTGCCTTTTGGGTTGCCGCGGGTATTCCGGTGGCAATGTCGGCGGCGATTGCGTTCATGTATATTGGTGGCCTGTCGATCAACATGGTGTCGTTGTTCGGCTTGATTATCACTCTGGGTATTGTCGTGGATGACGCCATCGTTGTGGGTGAACATGCCGATTTTCGCGCGCGACGGCTGGGTGAGCCACCAATGGTGGCCGCCGAACGCGCCGCACGTCGCATGGCGATGCCGGTCTTTGCTGCGACGCTGACCACGGTTATTGCCTTTTTTGGCCTGACTGCGATTGGTGGACGTTTCGGAGAGTTAATCCGCGATATCCCCTTCACGGTGATAGCGGTATTGATCGCTTCGCTGATCGAATGCTTTCTGATCCTGCCCAACCATATGGCCCACGCGATTGCGCACTCTGCCAAGGAACATTGGTATGACCTGCCGAACCGTGTGGTGAACAAGGGGTTTCGCTGGGTGCGCGATACGCTGTTCCGACCGCTGATCGCCTGGGTAATCTGGGCACGCTATGTGGTGGTGTCGGCGATGATCGTCATTCTGGCCAGCCAGATTTCCCTGTTCATCCGCGGGGACGTGAACTGGCGGTTCTTCAATGCGCCCGAGCGTGGATCGGTTACAGGCAATTTTATCATGGCCGAGGGCGCAGGCCGCGCGGATACGTTGGCCATGATGCACCAACTACAGACCTCGGTAGAGGCGCTTGGCCAACGCTATGAAGAGCGGCACGGGCGCAACCCCATTGATTACGTGCTGGCCGAGATCGGGGGATCCGCGGGCCGTGCACTTTCGGCAGCGGATGGCAAGGACACGGATTTGCTGGGCGGGATTTCGATCGAGTTGATAGATGCCGACCTGCGCCCCTATTCGAGCTTCGAGTTTGTCGGAGAGTTGCAGGAAATGGCGCCAAGCCATCCCAAACTTGAGCTGCTCAGCTTCAGGGGCTGGCGGTCTGGTCCGGGAGGAGATGCGATTGACGTGCAGCTCTACGGCGCCGATGTGAACACGCTTAAAACGGCTTCCGAGGACTTGCAGGTCGCGCTTTCGAAATACCCTGAGGTTTCAGCGCTGGAAGACAATCTGGCCTATGACAAGGAAGAATACATTTTGGATCTGACCGCGCAGGGACAGGCGCTGGGCTTTCGGATCGAAACATTGGGCCGGGTGCTGCGGGACCGTCTGAACGGGATCGAGGCCGCGACCTTTCCTGATGGCCCGCGCAGTGCCGAGATCCGGGTTGAATTGCCTGAAGGAGAACTGACCGCCGATTTCCTGGAACGCACACTGATGCGCACGCCCGATGGAGTCTATGTCCCGTTGGCCGATATCGTTTCGGTTCAGCGTAAATCCGGATTCTCGACCGTGCGGCGTGAAAACGGGCTGCGGGTGATTTCGGTCTATGGCGATATCTCCGAGGATGATCCAACACGCGCGGCCGAGATCGCCCGTGCGATGAGCGAGGAAATTCTGCCCAATATCGCAGCCACACGTCAGGTCGAGTGGACTATGGCAGGTCTGAGCGAGCAGGAAGAAGAGTTTCTGTCCGAAGCCCGTACCGGTCTGATCCTGTGCCTGACGGGCATCTATCTGGTGCTGGCCTGGGTCTTTGCCAGTTGGACCCGACCATTGGTGGTGATGGCGATCATTCCGTTTGGTTTGGTCGGAACCATTTGGGGTCATTATATCTGGGAGGTTCCGCTCAGCATGTTCACGGTCGTTGGCCTGCTTGGGATGACCGGAATCATCATCAACGACTCGATTGTTCTGGTGACGACGATTGACGAGTATCAGCAGACTCGTGGGCTGATGCCCTCCATCGTCGAGGGGACATCGGACAGATTGCGGCCAGTAATGCTGACGACGCTGACCACGGTTCTGGGCCTGACCCCACTGTTGTACGAAGGATCGCAGCAGGCACAGTTCCTCAAACCGACTGTGATCACGCTGGTCTATGGGTTGGCGTTTGGGATGGTGCTGGTATTGCTACTCGTTCCTGCCCTGCTGGGGATCCTGAACGATCTGTCGCGGCCAATGACGGCCATGCGTCGCGCAATTCGGGCGCCGGATCGTGTGGTGCAGGGGGCGCTTGTTGTCACCGGGTTTGCCTTGATGCTCTGGTTTGCGTTGACGATGATCTGGCCTGCGGTGACCGGGTCTCCACCGGGCCTTGTTTCGGGGCTTTATGCCGGGCCAGAGGGCCCCTCAATCCTGCGGATGGGGTTTGGAGCTTTTACTGCCGGCGCCACGGTGATTCTGGTGGTGAGCATTGTTTTGTCGGGCCTGTTGTACGCCCGTCTCAAAGGACGCACCGCCTAGCCCTGACGTAGTGCGGTTTCCAACAGGTTTGTGACCCGGTCACTCATGGGCAGTGCGCCTTGTCGGATCAAGTCCAGTGGGAACCAGCGTGCATCCATTGCGTCATCCCCCGCAACCGGTTGCCCGGTCTGATACTGGCAGGCCACGCCAACCAACAGGTAATGAGACAGAACCGCGCCATGAGCGTCGCGGCGCAACAGGTCCAGATTGTCCAGATACCGCAACGGCTCGGCAATCACCGAGGTTTCTTCGCGCAGTTCCCGCTGTGCTGCCTGCAGGACGGTTTCGCCCCATTCCACATGGCCGCCGGGAAAGCCCCATAGCCCCTTATCCGGTTGCTTGCTACGCTGAACCAGAAGGACGTGCCCGTCATGAATGACGACCGCAAGCGCACCGATTTTCGGAGTTTGCATCATGGGGTCAGCCAGCGCTGCACCCCAGAATGTCCACCGCGTGATTGGCACCCAGAACAGTGATCCGGATCTTTGAGCGATCCAGCGCAAACGGACCGCCCGAGGCGTTGATCACCTCGGATGTGGCGACCAGAGTACCGCCCTGCCGTTTGGCGTCGGTTTGCGAGGCCCACAGCTCGGGGTTGCCGGGCTCGATCACGGCAACCTCGAGGCCACCGGCGGAAGGCATGGTGACGCGCGCCTCGATCTGCATTCCGTCAGACGTCGGGGTCAGGTGGCACCGCGCGTTGGCGACCCGGGCTTCTTTGGCGGAATAGGGACGCTTGGCCAGTGCCGCCGCGATCGTCGGGTTGCGCTCTGCTTCGGCGTTCAGGGTATGATCGAAGCCCAAACGTTCCGGGATGCAGACGTCTTTGCAGACCCCCAGATCCACCGTGCCTTTCAGCCGCACGGGTTTGGCCGGGTTCTTCGGCAAAATTTCGACAGGGAGGACCATTTGATTTTGGTATCCAATCGACTGCAGGCCATTCTGATCAAAGACATCCGGCGCGGGCCATGTGATCGACACGCTGCCGACATTGGTTGATCTATTCCAGTCGAACTGTGGCGGAATACCTGCATCGCCCGGCGCCCGCCAATAGGTCTTCCAGCCGTCCTGCAGGGTCACCCGCAGCGCCCCAAGATAGGCTCCATTTGCTGTGCGCCCGCCGTCCAGGATATCCAATTCGGCCACCGAGCCGACCACTTGTGCAGATGCCGGTCCAATCGCGCCAACGGTCACGGCAAGGGCGGCTGCCAGAAATGTCTTGTGAATGCTCATACCCTATAAATGCGTGGTCTCGAGGCGAATTCCAAGTCACGTTCGGGTCACTCGAATGAAATCTAGCGAAATCGCCGCTCGTCCCTTGCCAATACCGGGACTGCGGGGGCATTGTTGATGGGAGCTCAGCAAGAGATGTCGTCTTATGGATCTGACCGGTAAACTGTTGATTGCGATGCCTGGGATGGGCGATCCGCGTTTCGATCATTCGGTTGTCTATATTTGCAGCCATGGCGACGATGGCGCGATGGGTCTGATCATCAACAAACCTTCGGATTTACGCATAAAGACGCTGCTGGGTCAGTTGAATATCGCTTGCCGTATCCCGATCGTGGGTGAGCGTCTGGTGCATTTCGGCGGCCCGGTCGAGATGTCGCGCGGATTCGTCCTGCACAGCGCCGATTATGACGCGAACCTCCATTCCCTGCAGATTTCGGACGATTTCAGCATGACTGCAACGTTGGACGTGCTTGAAGACCTGGCCTCGGGGCAAGGGCCGCTGAATTCTATGCTGACGCTAGGGTATTCAGGCTGGGGACCCGGGCAGCTTGAGGATGAGATCGCGATGAACGGATGGCTCACAACCGAGGCGGATTCGAAGCTGGTGTTCGATGTCCCCGATGATCAGAAATGGGAGGCGGCGCTGGCAACGCTGGGTGTCGATCCTCTGACTTTGTCGGCCAGCGCAGGGCGCGCCTGATCAACTGTCACGTGGCGCTGCGGCCCGGCGCAACCGGTCGTTGATAGCGGCACCCAATCCGTGGTCCGGAATAGGGGACACGGCAATCGGGCGTCCGGTGCTGTTGAGCTTGTGCAAAGCCGCAAACAGATTGGCCGCCGCCTCGGTCAGGTTGCCATCAGCGGACAGGTTCAGGTCGCATTCGACCGGCCCAAATCCCAAGAGAATCTCGTCACCATATGTAGTCTGCGCGTGCAACCGGACCGCCTCGTCCGGCGCGTAATGCGACAGCATCTGTCCGGGTGCTGTTAGCGTGTCGCCGGATTGGTGTAGATGCAATGCCGAGCCGAGAGCTGCTTCGATCTGGTCCAAAGCCACCCCGCCGGGGCGTAGCAGTGCAGGTTCTCCAGCGAGGCCGACAATGGTGGATTCCAGCCCGACACCACAGGGACCATCATCCAGAATGGCAGCGATGCGCCCGTCCAGACCGGCGCGGACATGCGCGGCTGTTGTCGGGCTGATCTGTCCCGAAGGGTTGGCCGAGGGCGCAGCGACCGGCCCGTCGAACATCTCGAGAATAGCCCGGGCAGAAGGATGCGCAGGCACCCGAACCGCCAATGTATCCAGCCCGGCAGTGACAAGCGACGATACACCGTGCCCTTCCCGCAGCGGCAGAACCAGAGTCAGCGGGCCGGGCCAGAACGCCTGTGCCAACGCCTCGGCCTGATCTGACCATTCAACAAACTTGCGCGCGGACTCTACCGATGCGACATGCGCAATCAGAGGGTTGAAACTGGGTCGGCCCTTGGCGGCATAGATGCTGGCGACAGCCTCTCCGTTGCGGGCATCCCCACCCAGCCCATAGACCGTTTCAGTCGGGAAAGCGACCAGCTGTCCCTGCCTCAAAAGATCCGCAGCCTGAGCAATTCCCGCCGGGTCGGCTGACAGTTCGAGTGTACCGTTAGAGATCATTGTGAGTGACGCCGCGTTTTGATTGCTTGTAGCATAAGGATGGGTACGTAATCGTTCAAACCCAGATGAATAACGGCGAGTCAGCGGATTTCCAACCCCGGCGTCGCGGACCGTTCAAGACAGCCCCGAGGTAATATTATGCCCTATCGCGCACCAGTTGCAGATTACGAATTTCTGTTCCGTCATGCGGTTGATTTTGATCGTATTGCAGCGACCGACAAGTTCGCGGAAGCAAGCGAAGACGTCGTAAGCGCGATCCTGACCGAGGCTGGAAAGCTCTGCGAAGAGGTTATGGCGCCGCTTCAGCGAAACGGAGACCTGGAGCCCGCGCGTCTGGAAAACGGCGTGTTGCGTACCTCGCCAGGATTTAGCGACGGTTGGAACGCTATTGCCGAGGGGGGCTGGATCGGCATGAGTGCCGATCCCGAGTATGGCGGTATGGGGCTGCCGATGACCTTGACCACTGCCGTCAACGAGATGATGTCTGCGGCCTGCCTGTCACTGCAACTGGCGCCGCTCATGACGCAGGGCCAGATCGAAGCACTAGAGCACCACGCAAGTGATGAGCTGAAAAACCTGTACCTGCCCAAAATGATCGCTGGTGAATGGTCGGGCACGATGAACCTGACCGAGCCGCAGGCGGGATCGGATGTGGGTGCGCTGACGTCGAAGGCAGAACCGAATGGAGATGGCACCTATTCGGTGTCTGGTCAGAAGATCTTCATTTCCTGGGGTGATAACGATTTTGCTGAAAACGTGTGCCATCTGGTGTTGGCACGCCTGCCCGATGCTGTTCCCGGAACCAAGGGAATATCGCTGTTTCTGGTGCCCAAATACTTGCCGGACGAGAATGGCAATCCGGGTGTGGCAAATGACCTGAAAGTGGTTTCGCTCGAGCACAAGATGGGCCTGCATGGTTCGCCAACTTGCGTGATGCAGTATGATGGTGCCAAAGGCTGGCTTGTGGGTAAGGAACATGGCGGAATGGCTGCGATGTTCACCATGATGAACAACGCGCGACTAGGCGTCGGCGGACAGGGTATCGGTGCCGCCGAAGGCGCCTATCAGCAGGCCCTGGAATATGCGCTTGAGCGGAAGCAAGGCAAGACACCTTCGGGCACAATCCTCGATCACGCCGATGTACGCCGGATGCTAATGAGTATGCGTGCGGATACTTTTGCTGCGCGCGCGATCATGCTTGCAAACGCAGCCGCGATTGATATGGCCAATGCAACAGGCGACGCGGACTGGGTTTCGCGCGCGGCCTTGTTGACGCCGATAAACAAGGCCTTCGGTACCGAAACCGGTATGCGGGTTTCGGAAGAAGGCGTGCAGGTCCATGGCGGTATGGGCTTTATCGAGGAGACCGGCGCGGCACAGTTCTATCGCGACGTCCGTGTGACCGCGATATACGAGGGCACCAACGGCATTCAGGCCATGGACCTTGTCGCACGCAAGATGATGGATGGCGGCGAAGCGGCGTCCCGTTTGCTGGACGAAATCGAGGATCACGCCGAACGCGCGCGTGGGTCGATGCCGGAACTGGCGGGTCCTGTCTGGGAGGCCACGGAAAGCCTGCGTGAAACGACCGAGTGGCTGATATCGCAGTCCGACATGAACACGCGATTTGCCGGCGCCGTGCCCTATCTGAAGGCATTCGCCCGCGTTCTGGGCGGTCACTATCACCTCAAGGCGGCCCTGGCCGAGCCAAACGGCACCCGTTTCAAGCTGGCACGCTTTTATATCAATGCGCTGTTGCCTGAGTTTTCGGGGCTTTTGGTTCAGGCGCAGAACGGTGCGGATGACGTCTTTGCTCTCAGCGCCGAGGAAATGGTAGCTGCCTGATGGACGGTGATACACATTTGACGATCCGCTATCCTTGGCCCGAGGCTCCGGCCCTGGGCGAGGCCGTTGAAATTGCCGAAGGCGTGCTTTGGATGCGGTTGCCGCTGCCTATGGCGCTGGATCACGTCAATATCTATGCGCTGGATGATGGTGACGGATGGACGGTGATCGACACTGGCATGTCCTCGAACAAGACGCGCCGTATTTGGGCGGACCTGATGGCGGGACCGTTGGGGGGCAAACCCGTGACGCGCGTGGTGGTGACACATCACCATCCCGATCACGTTGGCAATGCTGGTTGGTTTCAATCTGAACACGGGGCCGAGCTGGTCACGTCGCGTACCGCATGGCTGTTTGCACGGATGCTGACGCTGGATGTGCAGGAAAACTGGCCGCAGGAAACGCTGGATTACTACCGAAGCGCCGGGATGGATGCCGATTTCCTTGCCAAAAGGATGACAGAACGGCCCTTCAATTTCTGCGACACGGTCTATCCGATGCCGCTGGGCTTTACCCGGATCAAACAGGGCAGCGTCATTCGTATGGGTGGGCGCGACTGGGATGTTCATATGGGCAATGGCCACGCTCCCGAACATGCAACTTTTTGGAGCCGTGACGATAATCTGGTGATCACGGGCGACCAGGTTCTCAGCTCGATCAGCCCCAATCTGGGCGTCTATGTTACCGAGCCCATGGCGGATCCCGTGGCGGAGTGGATGGAAGCCTGCGAGCGCCTGCAAGACCTGGCGCGCCCGGATCATATGGCGCTGGGCGGGCACAAACTGCCCTTTACCGGCCTGCCGGTCAGGATGAGGCAGTTGATCGACAATCACCACAGCGCGCTGGACCGTCTGCAGAATTATCTGGACCAGCCCAAAACCGCTGCTGAGTGCTTTGTGCCCTTGTTCAAACGCCAGATCGGTGAAGGAGAGTATGGGCTTGCTCTGGTCGAAGCAGTTGCACATCTGAACCATCTCTACCACATTGGTGCTGTTACCCGAACGCGGCGCGCGGACGGGGCGTGGGAGTTTCAGCGCAAAGGGTAGAAGGCATGGACAAGATCGAAACCTCAGCCGAGGCAGCGGAATCAGCAGCATTGCCCCGATGTTACGAGGTGCATGCCAACCCGGATGCGAAATCCGGCGCCAAGGACCTGCCCGGCCAGTTGCAAAAGCCCGTAGCCACCAAAAGCTCGGCGCAATGGGCCTATGAACGGTTGATCCTGTATATCCAGAATTTCGAGAATACGCTGGATGCGGATCATGAGGTCGCCATGGGATTTACTGGCGGTGATGCCGGGGTAATGCGGATCGAAGGAATGGGCTATTTCGACCCTGATATCATCACTTTTTACGGCGCAGATGGGTCCGGGGCGCGAACCCAACTCGTGCAGCATGTCAGCCAGTTGAATGTAATGCTGCGAGCGCTGCCCAAATCGGTCGAGGATAAGCCCGCCAATCGCATCGGATTCCGGCTGGCGGCTGATCTCGAAGAAAACTGATAGCCTGACTTGCAATTCACGTCCGCGCAGCCTTGAATGAATCAATCATTTGGGGGGCGCAACGTGGCCACTTTCTCTGCCGTTACAAAAGCATACAAGGGCGCGTGGGCACGCCGCCGGGTCTTTGTGCCGATCTATGTCGCCGTGCGCCTGTTGCTGATTGCGCTGATTGCGCCGGGCGTGGCGATTGCGGTGAACCTAGCAGTTTCGCTCTCCAGCCAGACCGCCCTGACGGATCAGGATATTGCCGCGTTCATCCTGTCTCCGCTGGGGTTTGCGGTCGCAATCGCAATGCTCAGCCTGTTCCTGCTGGCCGAGGTCTTTGTCTTCTCGGTCATGGCCGGGTCGCTGAGGATGGGCGAAAGCGATCCGTGGCGCGCGGGGAGCGCGGCGATCAAGTTGATCCTGTCGCGCCTGCCTGCGCTGTTTGGATTTGCTGCACGCCTGGTTCTGCGGATCATCCTGTTGATCCTGCCTTTCGCCGCTATCGCTGCTCTGATCGCCTGGTGGACGCTGACCGAGTATGACATCAACTATTACCTGACCTTCCATCCGCCGTCTTTCTGGATCGCCGTTGCGCTGATCGGAGCTGTGGTGCTGGTCATGGCATGGGTGCTGATCCGCAAGCTGTCCGCATGGGCGCTGGGACTGCATCTGGTTCTGTTCGAAAACCTGCCACCGGCTGATGCTTTCCAGGTCAGCGCGGATCGGATGGAGGGCAAGCGCGGGCGGCTCAAGATCGCACTGGTGTTCTGGCTGGGGCTGAGGGCAGTTCTTGCCGCGCTGATCGCTTGGGGCGCGGGATCATTATTCGCATTGGTGCCCCTGCAGGGGGCAGAGCATCTGCGGCTGGCGCTAGTTTACAGCCTTCTGGTCGCCGGGCTCTGGTCGTTGGCCGGGCTGGTTTTGGCAGCCACCGCGCTGGGAGCACTGGCGGTTTTGCTGGACGGTTTTTTCGAGATCCGGACCTCTGAACCACCACATCCCGCGCCAGGCAATCTGCGCATTGGTCTGCTGAGTGCTGTTGGCATTGCGGCGGTGGCGGTATTGGTCGGGCTCTGGTTCGGTCAATCCCTGCTGGAACGCGTTCAGGCCCCTGACAGGGCCGAGGTGATCGGCCACCGTGGTGCCGCTGCGTTACGGCCGGAAAACACCATGGCCTCGGTTCTGAAGGCGATTGAGGACGGGGCGGACTGGGTTGAAATCGACGTGCAGGAAACGGCGGATGATGAGATAATCGTCGCCCATGATAGCGATTTCATGAAGCTGGCCGGGGTGAACCTGAAGGTCTGGGATGCCACGATGGAAGACGTGGCCGAGATCGATATCGGCAGTTGGTATGGCCCGGAATATGCCGATGAACGCACGCCAACGCTGCGCGACGTGCTGGCTGCGGCCAAAGATAGGGCCAAGGTGATCATCGAGTTGAAATATTACGGTCATGACGTCGATCTGGAAAACCGCGTTGCGGCCTTGGTCGAGGAATTCGGCATGGAGGATGACATCGCCACCATGTCGTTGAAATATCCAGCTGTGCAAAAGATGAAGGCACTGCGCCCTGAATGGCGAGCGGGGGTTTTGGCGGCAACCGCTGTGGGCGATCTGTCGGGTCTCGAAGGGGATTTTGTGGCTGTCAACGCCGCTATGGCCACGCCGGGGCTGGTACGTTCGGTGCAGGCCGCGGACAAGGATATCTATGTCTGGACGGTGAATGACCCTTTGCAGATGTCGGCCATGGCCTCGATGGGGGTGGATGGGCTGATCACGGACCGACCGGCAATGGCCAAAGAAGTTTTGCGTATCCGCGCTGAAATGGGGCCGGCAGAACGTCTGATGCTGTGGCTGGCAACGGTGCTCGGCATGGCCGTTGATACCGATGCGATGCGCGATGAAAGCCCGTAATCTGGCCGTTTCTCTGGCGCTGATCGCGGCGCCAGTCGGGGCGCAGGACTTTATGCGCAGTCTTGAGATGCCCGCCCATCGCGCGCTGATCGCACAGCGGGGCGCTGCGGAATTGACGCCATTTGAAACGGATGGCTGCTCGGGCGGGTTGTCAGCCAGTTGGCGCTTTGTGGCCGACACGTTTCCCAGCTTTCAGGCCCTGTTCGAGGCGCATCCCCCATGGGAGAGTTGCTGTGTCAGCCATGACCGGGCCTATCACCACGCGGGCGGAGGCCTGCGCCCCGAAGACAGTTATGACGCGCGCCTGTCAGCCGATGACAGCCTGAGAGCCTGCGTGCGGCAACACGGGGATGAGAACGCCGAAATTTACGCCGAACGCTATGACATGACTTCGGATCAGATACGATCCGCCCATGCCATAACCGCCGAGGCCATGTATGGCGCGGTGCGATTGGGCGGGGCGCCCTGTTCGGGCCTGCCCTGGCGGTGGGGGTTCGGATATCGCGGGTGTTCGGTCTTTGATTCCGTGTCACCTGCGCCCGAATGACGTGGTGACAGGCCCAGGATTTTCGATTATCCAACGTATCAAACACGCGAATTAGGATTCTGAAAATCATGGCTGAACATAAGCACGGCGAAATGGACATCACCGTTCAAACCAAAACCTTCAACGGTTTCGTAAAAGCGACCACATGGTGCGTGGTGGCGATTGCTTTCCTTTGCCTGTTTCTGGCGGTTTTCGCCGCTTAATCCCGGGCGAGGCTGACCGCCGTGATCAGATTTGTGATTGCCTGCCTGCTGGCAGCAACAGTGGCTGGCTGTGCCGGTTCGCAGCGTCCGCAGGCCGATCAGACCGAAGTTGTGGCCCGTTCCTATCGTGATCCGGGACCATCAACACTGACGCTCTATACCATGATCAGCACCCGGACCGGTTCGGGGGCGCATACCTCGCTGATGATAAGCGGCAGCGAGAGGGTGATCTTTGACCCCGCCGGATCGTTTCGCGCCGATGTAGTGCCGATCCGAAACGATGTTCTGTATGGCATCACGCCGAATGTCGAACGCGCTTATCGCAGCAGCCACGCGCGCGAAACGCATTATGCGCGTATCCAGACGATTCAGGTGACACCACAGCAGGCCGAAATTGCCCTGCAACTGGCCAAGCAGATGGGCCCTGTATCCGAAGCGTTTTGCGCCAACTCAACCTCGCAGCTATTGCAGCAGGTGCCGGGTTTCGAGCAGATCAATACGACCTTCTACCCGGTCAAGCTGTCCGATCAGTTCGGTGAACTCCCCGGCGTCGTGACCACCGAATACCGCGAGAATGACGATGCTGACCTGCAGGCCGGCTTGGCCTCGAACAATGCGCGCCTGAACCAGTTGGAAGCGGCCTCAACCCAATAGGTACAGCAAGCCATAGAGCGTGCCCGCCCCGGCAAAGATGGCAATGACCACGTTTTTTGTGATGACACCAACCGACAAAGCAACCGCTGCGGCGGCCATGCGCGGCACGTCGGGCTGACCACCCGTCGCGGTTGGCCAGACCACCAGCGGCGCAATCAGGGCCGGGACGATGGCAACGGCGGTATAGCGCAGGTGGCGTAACAACCAGGGTGGCATCGGGCGGTCTCCGACTATGCCGATAAAGGTAAAGCGTAGGGCAAAGCTGCCAATCGCCAAGCCAACGATAATGCTCCACATGGTCACCGGATCAATCTGTGTCATGGCCTATTCCGCTCTAACATCAATTCGGCCTGCGCCCCTGCGATCATCCCGGCGGTCCCGGCGATCAGCAGGCCCAGGTTGAACGGCACGCCTACGGTCAACAGAGCAACGGTTATGGCGACTAAGGCGGCGATGACATGGGCAAGCGTCCTCATCATCGGCCCGATCATTGCCAGGAATGTGATCGGAAGTGCAAAATCCAGCGCCCAGCTTTCTGGAATCTGTGCGCCCAAAACTGCGCCCAGATAAGTTGCCAAAATCCAAAGCGGCGTGATCGGCGTGACCGAGCCAAAGAAATAGGCCATGCGCTGCGGCACGGTCATATCGGGCTTTTTTTCGAACTGTACAATGGAGCAGGCATAGGACTGATCGACCGTCAGATAGGCGGCGCAGGCCCGTTGCCACAGGGGGGCCGCCCCAAGATAAGGCGTCAGTGAGGCCGAATACATTGCCACGCGTAGGTTAACCGCCAGGGCCGATGCCAGAACGATCAGGCTGGGTGTGTTGTCCTGCAACAGCTGCAGGGCGGTGAACTGGGCCGCCCCGGCAAAGACAGCCGCCGAAAAGGCGATTGTCTGGATAATATCCAGCCCAGCCTCGGTCGCAAATACGCCGAAAAGGGTGCCGAACGGAATTGCCACAAAGATAAACGGCGCTCCATCACGAAAACCCTTCCAGAAGTATGACTTGGATGTGGTGTAAGCCATGGCAAATTCCTATGGTATCGCCAACAGCAGTAGCGATCTTGGGAAAGGGTTGCAATTGGCCACGAAACCGGATGCCACCGACTACATCATCGCCCCTGATCCCGGCGCGGTTCGCCTGACCCGTGCGGTTGAAGGCATCGACCAGAATGGCGCGGTCAGCCGGATCTCGGTCGTTGAGGAACGCCCCCTGACGATTTTCCTCAACGCGCAGGAAATCGTGACTGCAATGACAATCGGCGATTACCCTGAATATCTGGCGCTGGGGTTCCTGCGCAATCAGGGGATGCTGTTGGCCGATGATGACATTACCGGCGTGGATTACGATGACGATCTGGAAACCGTGGTGGTGCGCACCGCGCGCGAAACCTCATATGAGGACAAGCTGAAGAAAAAGACCCGGACCAGCGGTTGTGCGGTAGGCACTGTGTTTGGTGACATGATGGAGGGGCTGGAGGACGTGCGCCTGCCGCAGGTTCAGGTCCGCACATCGTGGCTGTATGATCTGGCGGCCAAGATCAACCGAACCCCTTCATTGTATCTTGAGGCTGGTGCAATTCACGGCACGGTCCTGTGTCGGGAAAACCGACCGTTGGTCTACATGGAGGACGTGGGACGCCACAACGCGGTCGACAAGATCGCCGGCTGGATGCTGTCCGAAAACGTGGGGGCCGAGGACAAGATTCTCTACACCACAGGTCGTTTGACCTCGGAAATGGTGATCAAGACCGCGATGATGGGCATCCCGGTGCTGGCGTCACGGTCAGGCTTCACCGCCTGGGGTGTCGAAATCGCGCGTGAGGTTGGCCTGACCCTGATCGGCCGCATGCGGGGGCAGCGGTTCGTGTGTCTTGCGGGCGAGGACCGGTTGGTGCGCGACGTCGACCCGTCGACAGTGGCGGTCGAAGATAAAAAGCATAGACGGAAGAGTGCGGAATGATTTTGGAAGTCTTTGGTTTATTTATTTTATTCGTCGCGACATTGGGCTTGCTGCCATTGATGGTCTATGTGTTCTGGCTCCTTGAGCGGTCGAAACGCGCGATCATTGAGGGTATGGCGCAATTGGACGTCAACCTGCGTAACCGTCTGGGGTGGGCGCCAGAGGAATACATCAGCATTTGGAACATCGCTGCCCCCTTTCGGCTTGGTTGGCAGGCATGGGGGGAGTTGTCTCAAAAACAAGCACTCGTGCTTCAGCGGGTTTTGATGCACGGTCTGCCAGAGTTTGCCGGGATACCAGATGAGGTCAGAAAGGCGGTGCGCACGTATCGGTGCTGTTTTGGTCTTATCTTTGCTGTTGGGGCCGTCTTAGTGTTTTTGCCAGCCCACTATAGCCTGAGTTACAAGGCGGCCGAATTGACGGGGTGGCCTGCAATTATTTGGTTTACAGCATTCGGATTGGCCGTCTGTCCATTGCTTTTCCTGCCCACCCAGAAATTCAGGAAATGGCCCGCGCTTGAGGAGATCAAATGACCCGCCCTCTCGGCATCATCCTCGCAGGAGGCCTTGCCACTCGGATGGGTGGTGGCGACAAAGGCTTGCTGACAGTCGGTGGGCAGAGCCTGCTGTCTCATGTCATTGACCGGTTTGGCCCGCAGGTGGTCGGTCTGGCGCTGAATGCCAATGGTGATCCCGAACGGTTCGCCGACCTGAACCTGCCGGTTCTTCCCGACACGATTGAAGGTTTCGCCGGGCCTCTGGCGGGTGTGCTGGCGGGGCTCGATTGGGCAGCAGAACAGGGCGCCGACAGTATCGTCACCGCCGCTGCCGACACGCCGTTTTTTCCGCGCGATCTTGTGGCGCGCCTAACGGATGCTGCTCAAGGGCAAACCCATCCGCTGGTGCTGGCGACTACGCCTCGAACCGGGGATGAAGCACTGAAATCCGGCGGCGGTAAACGGGTCAACCGGCATCCGACATTTGGCCTCTGGCCTGTCGCGTTGCGAGATGATTTGCGGGACGCCTTGAATGACGGGCTACGCAAGGTTGTGCTGTGGACAGATAAACATGATGGCCGTGAGGCGCTGTTTCCGGCGGAGCCGTTTGACCCCTTCTTCAATGTCAACACGCCCGACGATCTGGCGCGGGCGCAAAAGCTGCTGGAGCAGGCATGAAGGTCTATGGCGTCACCGGCTGGAAAAACGCGGGCAAGACCGGCCTGATGGAGCGTTTGGTGGCCGAGATCACCGCGCGCGGCTTTTCGGTTTCGACCGTCAAACATGCCCATCACGCCGCCGATGTCGACCAGCCCGGCACGGACAGTTTCCGCCATCGAGAAGCCGGTGCGTCCGAGGTGCTGTTGGCGTCCGGCAAGCGCATTGCGATGATGCAGGAACTGCGCGGCGCACCCGAGCCGCCTCTCTCTGATCTGCTGGCACGCTTGGCTCCGGTTGATCTTGTGCTGATCGAGGGGTTCAAACGCGAAGCCCACCCCAAGGTCGAGGCGTATCGGGTGGCCGCTGGAAATCCGTTGATCGCGGCCGAGAACGAAACTGTGCGCGCGGTTGCCAGTGACACAGAGCTGAACTTCGACCGTCCGGTTTTTGATCTGGACGACACCGCAGCCATCGCAGGGTTCATTCTGCAAGAGGTAGGATTATGAGCAAACCGGACATTGCCCCACCGCCCCTGCGCAACGATTGTTTTGCCTTGCCTGCGGGCGTGAGCTGGACTCCGGTTGACGAGGCGTTGGCCCTGCTGCGCGACCGCCTTTCGGTCGTGATGGGGGCTGAAACCGTTCCGTTGGCACAAGCCGCAGGTCGGATTTTGGCCGCCGATGTATATGCCCAACGATCGAACCCGCCGCAGGCAAATACGGCGGTAGATGGCTATGGCTTTGCCGGTCCGGTTCCGGATGGGCCGCAGGTGATGCCGCTGCAAGACGGGCGTGCGGCGGCTGGTGTTCCCTTTGATGGTCAGCTTGCGCCCGGCCACGCCATACGGATTCTGACTGGTGCGGCCCTGCCCGATGGGGTGGACACCGTTATTCTGGAAGAGGACGTGACAGTTCAGGATGGGTATATCGCCTTTCGCGGCCCCCTGAAACAGGGTGCCAATACCCGCAATGCGGGCGAAGATGTGGTTGGAGGTGATCTGGCTTTGCCCGCTGGACGCCGGTTGACACCTGCCGATCTGGCCCTTCTCTCCGCGACGGGTGCTGGTGATCTGCTGGTTCGCAAAGCTCTGCGGGTGGCCGTCCTGTCAACGGGGGATGAGCTGGTCGAGGCCGGCGAGGTTGCTGAGCCAGGGCAAATCTACGATGCCAATCGCCCAATGTTGCTGGCTCTGATCCAGCGGATGGGATTCCAGCCACTGGATATGGGCCGCGTTGCCGATGATCGTGAAACCCTGCGCGAGCGGCTGAACGAAGCTGCGAAAGAGGCGGATGTTGTTCTGACTAGCGGCGGCGCGTCGGCAGGGGACGAAGATCATGTCTCCGCTCTGTTGCGGCAGGCCGGAGCGATGCAGGAATGGCGTATTGCCCTGAAACCGGGGCGACCTCTGGCTTTGGGGATTTGGGATGGAGTGCCGGTTTTCGGACTGCCCGGCAATCCAGTAGCGGCATTGGTCTGCACCCTAATCTTTGCCCGCCCGGCGCTGGGCCTGATGGCTGGCGAGGGCTGGCGGGACCCGCGGGGGTTCGATCTGCCTGCCGCCTTTGATAAGCGCAAGAAACCCGGGCGGCGGGAATATCTGCGGGCCCGTATCCGAGACGGAAAAGCCGAAGTTTTCAACTCGGAAGGGTCCGGGCGGATCAGCGGGCTAAGCTGGGCCGAAGGGCTGGTCGAGATCGAAGACGGCGCGCGCCACATCCAACCGGGTGATCTTGTCCGGTTCATCCCCTATGGAAGTTTCGGAATCTAGTCGAAGGTTCCGGCCACACGCCCCAGCAACATGAAGGCCCGCGCGGTTCTTGTATCACCCAAAGCGGTCAGCTCTGCATCGCTGGCACGGGGTTCAAACTCGATGATCATGTGATCGAACCGGCGTAGAAAGTGATGGGCGGCGTCCCGGAAAATGGGATCCTGCTTCATCCGGGCCGAAGTCAGCGCCAGCGAGGAGCGGTCGCGAATGCCGCCCAAGGCCGCGACAGCCCGTCCGCGCCCACCCTGCGCAAATTGCCGCCAGATCTCGGGGCGGGCCATGTCAGGGCGCAGGTCATCCATATAGATGCCCTCTTGGCTGAGCAGGGTCAGCACGTCCTGAGAGGCCTGTACAAGCTTGGCTGTCTTGCGGTCCTTGAGCGCCAGCCGTAGGGCATCAAAGCCTTCGGTATCTTCCTGTGTTTCCGGAAAATTCAGCGCACGGATAAAGATGTCGGTGCCAAGCGGGGGCACGATATCCCCAGCTTGTGTACCCAGTTCCAGCGAAGTCTGATCGCCGTTCCCCACGGCTGTCGGTTGCTGTGCGGGTTCCCTGCGCTTGGTTGAAAACGTGGCCAGCGCGCTTTCGGCTTTCTTGGCCGTTTCCGCGATCTGATCCAGCTTTTTGGATACGGCTGGCTCATAGGTGCTGGAAGATCGCTGTTGCTGAGCGATATATGCGTTTCGGATGGCGTCAATCGAGGTTTGTAGTCGTGCGCTTTCCTCGCGCATGATCCGGCTGGCGCGCATGGCCATTGCTGCGACCCAGATCATCGCCACCGGCATAAAGACCGCCAGCAAGGTCACGACAAAGCCTCCGCCGTCGACCTCGTCGGGCAGCACCAGAAAAACAACCGAGACGATCAGCCAGATCACGCTGAGGGCGACGGCTGCAATTTCGATCTCGGTTATCGAAGGCTTGGTTGGCCTATCATATATACCCAGTGAGGTTGGCCGATTGGCTTCCTGCTCTGGCGTGGGCTCGGACATTGGGAACGCTCCGGGGCTCAGGCGTAGGTGATGCTCAGGACTTCATAAGAACGTACGCCGCCAGGTGTGCGTACCTCGACACTGTCGCCTTCGTCCTTTCCAATCAGGGCGCGGGCAATAGGGGATTTGATGTTCAGCAGGCCGGCTTCGATATTGGCCTCATATTCCCCTACAATCTGCCAGGTCTTTTCCTCGTCAGTGTCTTCGTCAACAAGCGTGACCTTGGCGCCAAATTTGATAGCACCGGACAGTTTGGCAGGGTCGATCACATCGGTCAGT
This sequence comes from Ruegeria sp. CDSA236, assembly GCF_059611285.1. Taxonomy (NCBI): domain Bacteria; kingdom Pseudomonadati; phylum Pseudomonadota; class Alphaproteobacteria; order Rhodobacterales; family Roseobacteraceae; genus Ruegeria; species Ruegeria sp. CDSA236. The sequence continues at coordinate 204,693 of NZ_JBXWPG010000005.1, read as the reverse complement.
GAAAGGATGCCTTCCAACTCTTTGATGCGACCTTCGATAAAACCCTGCTTTTCCCGGGCCGAATGATATTCGGCGTTTTCTTTCAGGTCACCCAGTTCCCTGGCCGAGGCGATGGCTTCGATAATAGCTGGCCGCTCGACGGATTTTAGGTTCTTGAGTTCGGCCTGAAGCGCAGCATTGCCCGCAGGCGTCATGGGAATTTTTTCCATATTCTTGTCGTCCACGCTGAAATTGTAACGCCCCGCCGCATGGAACCAGCGTCGGGGCGATTTGATGGGTTGGCAAATACCTGACCCAAATGATGCGTGAAATGCAAGAGGTCAAAGAAGACAGCAAGCTGGATTTGCGACTTAACGCCGTTGAATTGGGCGCCGTGGGCACCTGTTACGCTGTCCAAACAGCTGACCGCGCTGCCATTTCCAGGTGGTTGAGGCCATCCAGAGTGTTTCAAGCATATTGCACCACCTCAAACTCGATGCCGTTCTCATCATCGAAATAGAACCGCCTGCCGGGCTCGTAATCTGCATGCGACTTGGGGGTGAAACCTGCTTTGACCACCTTGTCTTCGGTTGCGTCGATGTCTTCGACCAGAACGCCGACATGATTCAGCCCCCCGATGATGTCATAGCTGCTTTCACCCGATGGTCTGGGATCGCTGGGTGCATAAAGCGCCAAGTAGGTATGTGCGCTACCGACATGCACGGTATAGCCACCCGCGATTGCAGGGCCTTCCCAGCGGGTTTTCCAACCGAAGACGTCCTGCATCCATTTGGCTGAAGCCTGCGGGTCGCGGACGGTGAAATTGGTGTGTTCAAGTGTCGCCATCATGGGATCTCCTATTCAATTTGAGGCTTGTCCCGACCCACCGTAATTTCTAAACCTAACTTTAGGTCAAGGAATTTTTTGAGGGCGAGATGGCGATTTCAGAGGGGCTGGCAATAGGCGCTTTGGCCCAGCGCACCGGGCTGGCGGTTTCAGCGATCCGATATTACGAGGCGCAGGGTCTGATTGCCCCATGGCGCAATGCGGGTGGGCAGCGGCGATATCAGCGCGCCGACATAAGACGGTTGAGTTTTGTGATGATAGCGCAGCAATTCGGATTAACCCTGCCCGAAATCCGAGAAGTCCTGTCCGGCTTGCCCGGAAATCGCACACCAACGCCGCAGGATTGGAAAAACATCAGCAAGGATCTGCGGTCGCATCTGGATCAGCGAATCGATACGTTGATGCGCCTACGTGACAATCTGGACGGATGCATTGGCTGTGGGTGCCTTAGTTTGCCCAAATGTGCTCTTTACAATCCTGATGACCGTGCCAAATCCAAGGGAAGTGGCCCCAGATACCTGATGGGTGACACTCCGGACACGTGATCTGCCGCATAGCGGCATAGTTACGCCGTGTTTCGATTGACCTGTGGCTTTCCCAGCATGTAATCAGCCGTGAAACAAAATTGCGCCGACCGTGCGTTAGATGCGCCAATTCGGAAAGTTAGCGAAGGAGCCCGCAATGGCCGAGATTGAACGCGAAGCGATGGAATATGACGTGGTGATCGTGGGCGCCGGCCCCGCGGGACTGTCGGCGGCCATCCGTCTGAAACAGCTGGATGCCGATCTGAACGTCGTCGTTCTGGAAAAGGGCTCGGAGGTCGGTGCGCATATCTTGTCAGGTGCGGTGCTGGACCCGTGCGGCCTGGATGCGCTGATACCGGACTGGAAGGAAAAAGGTGCGCCGCTGAACACGCCGGTTACCGAAGATAACTTCTATATGCTGGGTGAGGCCGGAAAAATCCGCATTCCGAACTTCCCGATGCCGCCGCTGATGAACAACCACGGCAACTATATCGTGTCGATGGGCAATGTCTGCCGCTGGATGGCTGAACAGGCCGAAGAGCTGGGCGTGGAAATCTTCCCCGGCATGGCCTGTTCCGAGCTGGTCTATGGCGACAATGGCGAAGTCAAAGGCGTTGTTGCCGGTGTCTTCGGCCTTGAGGCCGATGGCTCCTACGGCCCGAACACCGAGCCGGGCATGGAGCTGCACGGCAAATATGTCTTCTTGTCCGAAGGTGTGCGCGGGTCGCTGTCCAAGGAAGTGATCGCGAAATACGATCTGCAAGCCGGAAAAGAAGTCCAGAAATACGGCGTCGGCATGAAAGAGATCTGGGAGATCGACCCGGCCAAGCACAAGGAAGGCACCGTCACCCATACGATGGGCTGGCCCCTGGGCAGCAACGCGGGCGGCGGGTCTTTCATCTATCACCTGGAAAACAATCAGGTCTATGTCGGGTTTGTGGTTCACCTGAATTACAAGAACCCGCACCTGTACCCCTATATGGAATTCCAGCGCTTTAAGCATCATCCGATGGTGGCCGAGCTGCTGAAAGGCGGCAAACGCGTGGCTTATGGCGCTCGTGCGATTACTGAGGGTGGATATCAATCGATGCCCAAGCTGGTCGCGCCAGGCGTGGCGCTGCTGGGCTGTTCGGCGGGCATGGTCAATGTGCCGCGCATCAAGGGCAACCACAACGCGATGCTGTCCGGCAAAGCTGCGGCCGAGGCGGCATTTGATGCCATCAAAGCCGAGCGTTCGGGCGATGAATTGACTGTCTATGAAGCAGATGTTCGCGAAGGTGCCATCGGAAAAGACCTCAAGAAAGTGCGCAATGTCAAACCGATGTGGTCAAAGTGGGGTCTGATGCCCTCGCTGGCGCTGGGCGGTTTGGACATGTGGACAAACACTCTGGGCTTTTCGCTGTTTGGCACTCTGGGCCACGGCAAGAACGACGCGGAATCGACTGAAGAAGCCAGTAAACATAAACCGATCGACTATCCAAAGCCGGATGGCACGCTGTCCTTCGACCGCCTGACCAACGTCTCGTTCGCGATGACGAACCACGAGGAAAGTCAGCCTTGCCATCTAAAACTGTCGGACCCGGCGATTCCGGTCAGTGTCAATCTGCCCGAATTCGACGAACCGGCGCAGCGCTATTGCCCGGCGGGCGTGTATGAGATGGTCGAGGATGAAAATGGTCCGCGATTCGTGATCAACTTTCAGAACTGCGTTCACTGCAAGACCTGCGACATCAAAGATCCCAGCCAGAATATCACCTGGACCACGCCACAGGGAGGGGATGGTCCGAACTATCCCAATATGTAAGCGAAAAATGGGCAATGGCGGCGTCGTGAAGGCTCTGCCATTGCCTCTTTCTGGTCAAAGCCCTAGCTTATTGCGCAACCGACAATCGCAAGGCAGGAATTTGGTGACTTTTCTCATTCGTCGCACAGCGCTAGCTGTGCTGTTTACCACGTCATTCGCCATTCCGGCTTATGCCGACACTGGGTTCGGTGCGTATCTTGCCGGGCGTCAGGCGATTTTTCAGGACGACTATACGGCGGCTGAGAAATACTTTGCGCAAGCATTGCGCGCAGATCCTCAAAACGACCGGTTGCTGGAGAATGTCGTCGTTGCGCGCTTGTCGCTGGGCGAGGTTAAGCGCGCTTTGCCGATTGCCCAAACCATCGAAGAGTTGGGCCTGCCCAACCAGCCCGCGAAAATGGCGATTGCCGCTAATCTGGTGGCTGAAGGCAAGCTGGATGAACTGCTGGCCCGCGACCCCGAAACGCAAGGCGTCGGGCCGCTGGTTGACGGGTTAATATTGGGCTGGGCCCATATGGGCCAGGGCGCGATGACCAGCGCGCTGGAGCAGTTTGACCAAGTTGCAGCGCAGGAAGGTCTGCGCGAGTTCGCGCTTTACCACAAAGCTTTGGCACTGGCCTCAGTCGGAGACTTTGAAGGCGCCGAGGCAGTCTTTGCGGCCGATAACGGTGTTGTGGCGCGATTTACCCGCCGCGCAGCGCTGGCACGGACCGAGGTTCTATCGCAGCTGGACCGCAATGAGGATGCGCTGCAGTTTCTGGATGACGTGTTCGAGTCGGGCTCTGATCCCTCGATTGAAGGGTACGAAGCGCGTCTGAGCGCTGGCGAAACGCTGCCCTTTACTCATGTCCGCACATCGCAGGACGGTATCGCAGAAGTGTTCTTTTCCGTGGGAGCCGCGCTCAGCAGTGAGGCGGCTGAGAATTACGTCCTGCTTTATGCGCAGGTCGCAGCCTTTCTGCGCCCGGATCACGTGGACGCAATCTTGTTGAGTGCCGAACTTTTGGACGAGTTGGAGCAATACGATCTTGCCGTCGAGGCCTATCGCAAAGTGCCCGCGAGCAGCAGTGACTATCACGCTGCTGAACTGGGCCGGGCCGAGGTGCTTGTCACGGCAGGCAAAACCGATGCGGCGGAAGAAGTCTTGCAGACCCTTGCGACGCAGAGACCGGATCTGCCAAGTGTTCACGTGGCGCTGGCTGATTTGCAAAGACGTGAAGAAAACTATGCTGCGGCTGTCGAAACCTATAGCACAGCGATTGAATTGATTGATGCTGATGGTGGCGGTAACTGGTTCCTGCACTACGCCCGTGGTATCTCGTACGAGCGACTAAAGCAGTGGGACAATGCTGAGGCCGATTTCCGCCGTGCGCTAGAACTTAACCCCGACCAACCGCAGGTCCTGAATTATCTGGGTTATTCGCTTGTAGAACGGCGCGAAAATCTGGACGAAGCGCTTGGCATGATCGAACGCGCCGTCGCCGCACGCCCTGGTAGCGGCTATATCGTCGACAGCTTGGGATGGGTTCTGTTTCGACTGGGCCGCTATGAAGAGGCGGTCGAGCATATGGAGCGTGCCGTCGAGCTGATGCCGGTAGACCCAGTGGTGAATGATCACCTGGGTGACGTTTACTGGGCCGTGGGCCGCGCACGCGAAGCCGAGTTCCAGTGGAAGCGGGCATTGTCTTTCATTGACCTCGAAGACGCCGATGGTGAGGCCGACCCCGAGCGTATTCGCCGCAAGATCGAGGTCGGGCTGGACGAGGTTCTGATCGAAGAAGGTGCCGCGCCGCTGAAGGTCGCCAATGAAGGCTAAGGCTTTCGCGCCCGCCAAGATCAACCTTACCTTGCACGTCACCGGCCAGCGCGTGGACGGCTATCACCTGTTGGATTCGCTCGTGGTGTTTGCCGATCTGGGCGATACGCTGCATTTCACCGCAGGTGAGGCGCTGTCGATCTCTGTCACCGGCGAACATGCGGCGGGTGTGCCAAGCGATAGTCGCAATCTGGTGTGGAAAGCCGCCGAGGCTGCAGGCTGGACTGGGCATATTGACCTGAACAAAGTGCTGCCGCATGGGGGCGGGATCGGCGGCGGTTCTTCCGATGCCGCCGCAACCTTGCGGATGATAGAAGATGAGGGTGGGCACGTCCCGCCAGAAACAGCACTGCGCCTGGGTGCGGATGTCCCTGCCTGCTTGGCAGCCAGATCAAGCCGTATGCGCGGGATCGGAGAGTGTCTGAACCCGGTCACCCTCCCACATCTACCAGCCTTGCTGGTCAACCCGGGTGTAGAGGTTCCAACGCCTGCGATATTCGCGGCTTTGGAATGCAGGGAAAACCCGCCCATGGCAGAGGATATCCCGGTATTTGAGGGGCCTCAGGATTGTGCCGAATGGCTGGGGAAACAGCGAAACGACCTGGAAGGTCCAACCACATTGCTGGCCCCCGAAGTCGCGCAGGTGCTGGATGCGCTGAGCGATACAAAAGCGGCGTTGTTGGCGCGCATGTCGGGGTCAGGATCGACCTGTTTCGCGCTGTATCCGACGATGAAAGCTGCCCATTTCGCCGCCTATGAGATTGGAGCAGCCCATCCCGACTGGTGGTGCCGTGCGGTTCAGCTTAACTAAGGCGCGCGACAACGAAGTCTGCCAAATCGCTCAGCAGGGTGCGGATCTCATGGTCGGGCAGGATGCCTAGCGACGCCTTAGCCTTGTTGGCCCAGCCAAGCGCATCTTTTCGCGTCGCCGCAAGCGTGCCGTATTTGCCCATAAGGCCAAGAGCGGTTTCGAGATCACCGCTTTCCTGACGACCCTTACCGATGGTGCGCTGCCAGAAGGCGCGTTCTTCGGGGGTGGCCTGCGCCACCGCCTTGATCACTGGCAGCGTCAGCTTACGCTCGCGAAAGTCGTCGCCGACATTCTTGCCGGTCGCTTTGCTGTCACCCTGATAATCCAGCAGGTCATCAGCGATCTGGAAGGCAATCCCCAGCGCATCGCCATAATCGAAGAGCGCCTTGACCTGGGCCTCTGACGCTTGGGCGATGACCCCGCCCACCTCGGTTGCGGCTGAGAACAAGGCTGCGGTCTTGCCGCGCACAACCTGAAGATAGATGGCCTCATCCGTGCCCAGATCGGTTGCAGCAGTCATCTGTAGCACTTCGCCCTCGGCGATTGTTGCAGACGCATTGGCAAGGATGTCCAGAACCCTAAGAGACCCGGTCTCGACCATAAGCTGGAAGCTGCGTGAGAACAGGTAATCCCCAACCAGAACGCTGGATTTGTTGTCCCAAAGCAGATTCGCTGTTGGCCGTCCGCGCCTTTGTGCGCTTTCGTCGACAACATCGTCATGCAACAGGGTCGCGGTGTGGATGAACTCAACCGTTGCCGCCAGACGCAAATGATGGTCCCCGGCATAGTCGAACAGCCGCGCCGCGGCCAGTGTCAGCATCGGACGCAGGCGCTTGCCACCCGCTTCGACCAAATGTGCGGTGACTTCGGGAATGCGGGGCGCGTGTTCTGAGGCCATGCGCGTGCGTATCAGGTCATTGACCGCGTCCATTTCACCCGAAAGAATCTCGGCCAGCCGCTCATGCGGTTTTGAGACTGTGCTGATGTTCATCACACTCCTGATACAAGGCTCGACTTCCGCCTCACCTTGCCCTTACATCCATCCCCATGAAAGAACTTTTGCGCAGCACTGATCCGACGATCCTGGCCTTTGCATCCGCCCTACTTCAGGGCGAGGATATAGACTGCTTTCAGATGGACGTAAATATGAGCATCCTAGAAGGCGGCATCGGTATTTTCCCGCGTCGCCTTATGGTGCGGGCAGATGATTTGATCCGCGCTGAACGGGTGATGCGCGACAACGAGATCCCGCTGGGCCGATGACGCAATTCACTGACCCAGAGCTAAGTTTGAACGACTTTCTGAATGGGCGCGTTCGGCTTTGGCAGCCCCTGTCCGGCTATCGCGCCGGGGTCGATCCTGTGTTGCTGGCGGCAGCGGTACCGGCCAAGGCTGGGCAATCCGTGCTGGAGCTGGGATGTGGCGCTGGTGCCGCCATCTTGTGCCTGATGGCGCGCGTGCCGGGATTGAACGCCACGGGTGTTGAGCTGCAATCGCCCTATGCCGATCTGGCCACCCGCAACGCGGATCAGAATGCGCAGGCGCTGACAGTGGTGCAGGCCGATCTGAGCAAACTGCCCGCTGAACTGAAACAACAGCAGTTCGATCATGTGATTGCGAATCCGCCCTATTACTTGGCCGGTGCCCACAGCCCTGCGGCGGACTCGGGTCGCGGAATTGCCTTGGGCGAGGATACACCGTTGCGCGATTGGTTCGATTGTGCGGCAAAGCGCCTTGCACCGCGGGGCTATCTGCACATGATCCAAAAGGCCGATCGGTTGCCAGACATGCTGTCAGCCTGTGCGGGGCGGCTTGGCTCAGTCGAGGTTCTGCCTCTGGCCGCGCGGGCTGGTCGGAAGGCTCAATTGATGATCCTTAGGGCCAGAAAAGGCGGTCGGACTGCGTTTCAACTGCATGCCCCGCTGATTTTGCACAAGGGTGTGCGCCACGAAAAAGACGGCGAAAGCTATACCTCTCAGATATCGTCCGTTTTGCGCGACGCTGCTGCGCTGAACGGGTTTTCGGATCAATAGGCGCCAACCAGCCGAATTTGTCAGATTTATTATAGAATCTGTGCGTCTGCAGCGTGACAGGCTGGAAACGATGTGCTCAACTTCCTACGTTATTCAGAGACACCAATGAAGGAGTATCGCCATGAGCGTGAGCGCACATCTGACGGAACTGAAGAAGAAGCACGAAACTCTCGGTCTCGAAGTAGAACAAGCCCAGCGCGCGCCAGGCATCGACGATCTCCATATCGCTCAACTCAAGAAACAGAAGCTAAGGCTTAAGGAAGAGATAGAGCGACTTTCCAGTTAACTTTTAAGGCTGGCGCGCGCGGCTATGGCCGCGCCGCCGGTGACCAGGATGGCTGCGATTGCCAGACCCCAGGATGGGGCTGCGATCCCGGCAACCACCAAAACGACGGTAGACAACAGGGGCGCTGCATAAGACGCGGTGCCAAGAATCTGAATGTCGCCTTGTTTGACCCCGATGTCCCAGACATAGAACGCCAGACCAACAGGCCCCAGCCCAAGTGCCGCGATCGAAGCCCAGCCAAAGGCCGTGCCCGGCCAAACGGTTTCTTCGATGGCTAGATGCAGACCACCCGAGGCGATGGCGGTAAAGATGCAGAACACAGCGACAGAGCTTGTGGGCGTATCCCCAAGACGACGGGACATAACGGAATAGCCCGACCAGGTCAGAGCACACAGCAGCGCCAGCCCGTAACCGGGTAGGTGGCTGGCCTGAAATCCTGCGCCACCACCCCTGGCGATGATCACAGCGGCCCCAGCAAAGCCCAGGCAGGCTCCGATCAGGTGCCCTGCACGCAGATGCTCGCCCGGTAGCAAACCTGAGAACAGCACAATCAACAGGGGCCAGAGATAGGCAATCAGCCCGGCCTCGGCTGCAGGGGCCATGCGCAGGGCCGAGAAGTAGAGTGCGTGATAGCCAAACAACCCGATGGTGCCAAACAGATAGGTGGTCCAACGCACGGACCGCAACTGCCCCAGCCCGCCATTGGCCCAGGCCCAGACCAGCCCCAGCGTACCCCCGATCGAGAAGCAGATCGTATTCAGCAACAGCGCAGGAACCGGTGCTGAACCGACGGTGAACAGGGCCAGAAGGGACCAGAGTAAAACGGCGACAAAACCGATAGTAGTGGCGCGGTTTCGGGTCATGCGGCTGACAGGTCCTCGACTGGAATGATGTCGAACTCATCGGATATATGTGCGGTCTTTTCAATCTCGGCCAGAAACCAATCCCGAAACGCCGCAATCTGAGGGCGGTTCTCGGCCCCCGAGAGGCACAGGAAGCGAAAGCGCCCCTTTGTTTCGATGGCGGTCTTGAAAGGTGCGACCAGCGTGCCTTCGGTCAGATCTTTCAGGATCATGGCCCGGCGGCCAAGCGCGACGCCAACGCCCGCAACAGCCGCGTCAATTGCGTGATCGGCGTTCGAAAACTCGGCACCATGGGTCGGGGTATGTGCGATGCCCACGGCCCTGAACCAGGCGGGCCAATCACTGGGTGGGGTCAGAAAGCGGATCGAGGCGTCATGGATCAACGGTGCATCCCGCAGGCTTTCCGGCGTGGTGAACTGGCGGGCGAGCTCGGGCGTCATGACCGGCGTCAGCCATTCCCGGCGCACTGGCACGGAATACAGCCCCTTATCCGCACCTTCGCCAAATCGGATGGCCACATCCACATCATCCCGTTCAAGGTCGATGATGCGTAACGTGGCCGAGAATTTCAGATCTATTTCGGGATGTGCGCGGGCAAATTCGTACAGGCGGGGCGCCAGCCATTTGGCCGTCAGGGCAGGGCCCGCTGTGACGGTCAGGCTAGTGTCGTCACCCTGTCTGCTCACGGCGCGCCATGCGGCTTGTAACGTGGCAAATCCATCCGCGGCGCCCGGGGCCAGGGTGCGCCCAGCCTCTGTCAGCTCCACCGCGCGGTTCAGGCGGTGAAACAGAGGGTGGCCCAAATGCTCCTCAAGGGATTTGATCTGAAAGGACAGGGCCGCAGGCGTTACATGCAGCTCTGCCGCGGCTTTGGCAAAAGACATGTGCCGGGCGGCGGCATCAAAGGCACGCAAAGCGGTCAAGGGCGGCAGGTAGTCGCTCATAGTATAGAAATTCTTAACTGAATGTTCAAAAAAGCTCGTTTGCGGCTTTGCCAACTAGAGTTCATATTGCTCATAAGTCAAGGAAAACTGTTTTGAACTGAGAGGCTGCCATGATTGAGATGACAACAAATCCAGCTGCACAATCGGCGATTCTGCGCGCGCATGAGGCGCGGGGCAAAGCGGTTCTGAATGTGTTGAAGTGGATTTTCGGTTCCCGCTGATCGCAGCGCGCGCGGTCTTACGGGATAAAAGAAGGGCCGGTTCTGCTTAGAACCGGCCCGCTTGCATTTTGGCAGCCAACTTAGGCGAAGAACTGAGCACCATTGGCCGAGATGGTCGATCCGTTGATGAATTGCGAGTCTTCAGAGGCCAGGAAAGCAACGCAGCGTGCGATCTCTTCCGGTTCGCCCAGTCGGCCCGCCGGAATCTGGCTGATAATGGAATCACGAACCTTCTCGGGGACAGCCATGACCATTTCGGTTGCGATATAGCCAGGGCAGATAGCGTTGGCGGTGATGCCCGCGCGCGCGCCTTCCTGCGCCAGCGACTTCACGATTCCCAGATCACCCGCCTTGGTTGCGGCATAGTTCACCTGAGCGAACTGACCCTTTTGACCGTTGATCGAGCTGATGACGATGACACGGCCAAACTTGCGCTCACGCATGCCAGGCCAAACCGGGTGAACGGTGTTGAATACGCCGGTCAGGTTGGTGTCGATCACCTGATGCCACTGCTCGGGTGTCATTTTGTGGAATGGGGCGTCCTTGGTGATGCCGGCATTGGCAACAACGATGTCGATCGGGCCAATCTCGGCTTCGACCTTTTCGATGCCCGCTTTGGATTCGTCATAATCCGCAACGTTCCATTTGTAGGTGGCGATTCCGGTCTCGTCGGTGAAATTCGCGGCGGCTTCGTCGTTCCCCGCGTAGGTGGCTGCAACATTGTACCCTTCGGCCTTAAGCGCCTTGGAAATTGCTGCGCCAATGCCGCGGGAACCGCCGGTGACGAGTGCTGTTCGTGCCATTTAGGAATCCTCCAATTTAAGTCGTCTTGGTAATGCTGTTACTATTCCGAACCAACCAGCGCAACAATATTGCGCAGGCAAGTTGCCGCAGCGCTGGGGTTTTTGGTTTCGCCTCAGGGTAGTGTGAGGCCACGATCTTTACCCAATGCACGGCAATAGTCGATCCAGTCCTTATTTTCGTTCAGCAGAGCCAAATTGCCAAAGCGAACGTGCCATGTCTCGGACAATCGAACCTGCGCGGACTGGATGTGTTTGTAGGGGTTCTTAATGCCTTCCATTGCGGCCTGATCACGAGCTTCCACAACGAATAACGCCGCGCTGGCAAGCGCGGCGTCTGTGGTTGTTTGGTCCTTGTTCCGGCGTGCTCTCAGCTCGGCCAGCTCTGTAAAGATGATGCCGCACTCCGTCAGGCTGGTCGAAAGCGGTTGACGGTTCTGTGCGTCTGCGACCCCTGCTAAGCAAATCACAAGGGCCGAAATAAGAGTGGGCCGAGAAGGCATTGTTAGATCAGTCGCGCTCGACACATAGGGCAACGCCCATGCCGCCACCGATGCACAGAGTCGCCAGACCTTTTTTCGCGTCCCGCCGCTTCATTTCGAACAACAGAGTGTTCAGAACGCGGCAGCCCGAAGCGCCGATCGGGTGACCGATGGCAATGGCGCCGCCATTGACGTTCACGATGGACGGGTCCCAGCCCATGTCTTTGTTCACGGCACAAGCTTGTGCGGCAAAGGCTTCGTTGGCTTCGATCAGATCCAGATCGTCAACCGACCAGCCCGCCTTTTCCAGCGCCTTGCGCGAGGCATAGATCGGGCCGACGCCCATAATCGACGGGTCCAGACCAGCGGTAGCATAAGATGCAATCCGCGCCAGAGGCTCAATCCCGCGCTTTTCGGCATTTGCCGCCGACATCAGCAGGGTCGCAGCCGCGCCGTCGTTCAGGCCCGAGGCATTGGCGGCGGTGACCGATCCGTCTTTAGCAAAAGCCGGGCGCAGTTTGGCCATGGCTTCCATGGTTGCGCCGTAGCGGATGTATTCGTCTTTGTCCATCACGATGTCACCCTTGCGGGTCTTGATGGTAAAGGGGGTGATCTCATCGGCGAATTTGCCTGCCTTCTGCGCAGCTTCGGCCTTGTTCTGGCTTGCGACGGCGAATTCATCCTGCATATCGCGGCTGATCTGCCACTTTTCAGCAACGTTTTCGGCGGTTTGACCCATGTGATACCCGTTGAACGCATCCCACAGTCCATCGCGGATCATTGTGTCGATATACTTCATGTCGCCCATCTTTTGGCCGGCGCGCAGAGCGGCGGCATGGGGCGACAGGGTCATGTTCTCTTGCCCGCCAGCAGCGACGATATCAGCATCGCCCAGTTGGATATGCTGTGCGCCCAGTGCCACGGCGCGCAGGCCGGATCCGCAGACCTGGTTGATGCCCCAGGCCGCGCTTTCCTGCGGCAGACCGGCGTTGATATGCGCCTGACGCGCCGGGTTCTGACCCTGGGCTGCGGTCAGAACCTGACCCAAAATTGTCTCGCTGACTTCGCCTTTTTCGATTCCGGCGCGTTCGACTACGGCTTCAAGAACGGCTGTGCCCAAATCATGGGCTGCGGTGTTCGCAAACGAACCACCAAAGCTGCCGACGCCTGTACGTGCGGCGGATGCGATAACTACATTGGTCATTATGATCAGTCCTTTACCGACATGGTCCGGCGGAATGTCTGACGGCGCAAGTCGAGAGGTTCCCCCCGCAACAAGAGCGCCCCGTAATCCCCCGCTCAAGTATCACTGCAATAGCGCAATGCTGCATTTGCAGCAACGGGCAGCTTGTCTCAGGACCCAAGGTCCCTGGTTTTTTGGGGTTAACCCGCCGATTTCTGTTCGTTTTCCGTTTTCCAGGGCGCAGAAACCGTAGGTGCGCCGAACAGAAATCCTTGCAGACAATCGACACCATTGGCCACCAAAAACTCAGCATCCGCTTTGGTTTCGACCGATTCGGCCGTGACCAGAAACTCAAATTCCCTTGCAACTGCGATCAGGGCACGAACCAGCGCCTGATTATCCGGGTTTTCACTGATGCCGCGGATGAACTGGCCATCAATCTTGGCGGCATCAAAAAGAAACTCGCGGAAATGGCGGAAGCAGAAATTGCTGGCACCAAAATCATCCAGCGCAAATGCAACGCCACGTGGTTGCAACCGGTCCATGAAATCGACCACGAGTTCCGGCACGGTCATGGCCGAACTTTCGGAAATTTCAAGGATCAGCCTTTCACCGATACTGGCATCTTTTTTCATGAACCGGTCAAGAACACGCGACCAACGTCCATATCCGATCGACCGTGCGGACATATTGATCGACATGCGGATGTCCGGGGTGCGCGCCAATGTGCGCAGGCCCATCTCAAGCGCGATGCAGTCCAATTCGCGGCCAATCGGGGTGTTTTCAAGCTGAGGCATAAATTCGCGTGCCGGGATGACACGACCGGTTTCATCCAGCACCCGGATGAAGCCCTCGTAGAAGGCGATACCATGTGGCGCGTTAGCCTGCATGACCGGTTGAAAGGCCAGTTTGCACTGTTTGTGTTTGACAGCATCCGTAGCCATCTGGATCGTTGAGTTGTCGCGCGACAGCACGGCCGCGTTTAACGGGCTGTCTGATCCTTCGGGTAAATCTGCCAGTTTCCTGTCCCGCATGATCGAAATCGCTTCCCTACCGTCGTCGGTCAGGATCCAATTTCAGGGCAAAGATGTGAATCTGCGGTTAATGGAAATGAAAATGTCAGCGGGCTGCGTCCAGAACACGTCCCAGAGATCTAGCGGCACCAATAACTGCGCCCGTAAATCCCAGCACCATCATGGCCAGTCCAAACGCGATCAGCGTTGCGGTCCCGGCGGCCAGCGCTGTCAGCATTGCGACAAGCAGGCCTATCAGTCCTAAAACTGTGGAAAATGTTGTCCAACGGGTCATGATAATCTCCGGTCACTCGTAATGCACATCGTTTGGATATGTGCAGGCTGAGCTAATTTTCAAGAAAATCAGCACGTGACAGGCGGATTCAAGCTTGTTTTGCTTCGGATTTGTGCGTTTCGGTCTCAAAATGCTCAAATCCGGGCGTCCCTCGATCCCTGGGGTTGCGCGAGATATGCTTGGCTTTGATCTGCTCCGAGCTATCCCGGCTGCCGTCATGGCTGTAACCGGGTGGGGCAAAGCAATAGGCCAACCGCTGGCGCAAAGTTAGCCCCGATTGCGTGGCATCCTGCCAGATTCCGACCCATTCGTGAAAGGCGACGCGCAACGGGTTGAAGGTTCCGATATTGTGAACCAACCCATAGTCGACTTTGTCATCGATCTGCTCTGGCACAAAGGTGCCGAACATTTTGTCCCAGATGATGAACACGCCGGCATAGTTGCAATCCAGATAGCGCGCGTTGCGGCCATGATGGGCGCGGTGGTGGCTGGGGGTGTTCATAACCGCCTCGAACCAGCGGGGCATCTTGCCGATGGCCTCGGTGTGAATCCAGAACTGATAGATCAGGTTCAGACCGCCGACAAACAGAACCATTGCCGGATGAAACCCCAGTAGGATCAGCGGCGCGCGCACGACCATCATGAAGGTGAATGTATAAGTCCAGGTCTGACGCAACGCCGTGGTCAGGTTGTAATGCTGAGAGCTATGATGGTTCACATGGCTGGCCCAGACCCAACGGATGCGATGCCCGAACCGATGCACCCAATAGTAACGCAAATCGTCCAGCAAAAAGCACAGGATAATCACCGGGATCGAGGTGCCCAGGTTCAGCGGAGTAATCTGCCACAACCACATAAAGAACCCGTAGGCGATGAAACCCAGCAGAAACCCCGAGGCAATATTGCCCGCGCCCATGATCAGCGAGGTGACCGCATCCCGCGTTTCATAGCGCCCGCCCCGGCCTTTGAAAGCGATCCAGACGAACTCGGCCAGAATTGCGGCGATAAAGAACGGGACTGCCCATTGCACGGCATCGGGAAAGGAAATCTGGTCGGTCATGTGGGCTCCATCAAGTGTCGCCAGTGGGCGCGTTCGATGTCATCGAGGTGGATGCGGGTTGAGGGGGTTCCGAAATCATGAAACTGAACTTCGAATCCGTCCGGATGCTCGATCCAGTCATAATCCTGCAGGTGGCGGGCCACGGTATCCGCGCCGAACGACCACAAAAGGCCAGAACCGGTTGTGGTTCGGATCAGCGCGGAACGTTGGTCATGCGCTACGGTTACATCTGCGATCACGTCATCGGGGAAATGGCGCGACCAT
Source organism: Ruegeria sp. CDSA236 (assembly GCF_059611285.1). Classification (NCBI taxonomy): domain Bacteria; kingdom Pseudomonadati; phylum Pseudomonadota; class Alphaproteobacteria; order Rhodobacterales; family Roseobacteraceae; genus Ruegeria; species Ruegeria sp. CDSA236. The sequence goes on along the minus strand of NZ_JBXWPG010000005.1, from coordinate 189,469 downwards.
TGCGCACGGGCCAGATCAGGCGTCAGGGCGAACTGCCGCGAACGGCCCGTCAGATGCAGCAGAATAGTAATTCCGCCGATCCCCCCAACGACCAGAACCAACAATATCTCCAGCGGCATGACTTCCTCCTGACCCACAAACTGCAAAGCGGAGGCTTGGCTGTCAAAGGTGGCGTCGCGTAAGCTGAAATTCGACCTGAAGCACCGGTTGGGGATCACGCTACCCGTGCAAAGAGGTCAGTTGGTAATCGTATAGGTCCCCCCGGAATCACCCTTGCCCTTGTTGCGGGTAAAGGTCACCTGGTTCCCTTCTATCGTTACTTTCTGGCAATCCTGCGGGATCTGATTTCCGCCAACAACAAGCGTTCGGCACCAAAACCTTTTGTTCCAGGCCCATGCGCCCGAGAATATGACCTTGTCGCTGGTTTGCCCGGAAATCTTCCCGTCGGGTGAAATAAGCACCCAGGTGCCGCCATCCACCAGTTTCTTACCGGCGACAGCATTCAGAAAATCTTGTTCTTTCTTGATGTCTTTGGCCTCGGCGACCAATGCCGAGCCCAAAATCAGACAGGCAGCAATGGCCAGAGTGAATACGTTCTTCATAAAGAAAGCCTCCTCGTTACAACGACGGGGAGGCTATCATAAATTCAGGACTTCAGGAAAACGACCTTAGCTTTCTTCCGCTACCAGTGCCGCAATGATCGCCTTGGCACTGTCTGAATTCCACTCGGCATCCCCGATCAGGCGGGCGACTTCATTGCCATCGGGGTCAAGAATGACCGTGATTGGCAGGGCAATGACACCGAACTCACGTGCCACGGCCGAGCCCGGATCTTGATGGCGCGGTAGGTTCTCGATGTTGTTTTCCTCGAAAAACTTCTTGATCCCCGCGGGTGAGTTGCGCCCGGTGGCCAATGTCAGGACTTCGAATTTGTCACCCCCGAATTCCGCCTGCAACTCGGCGATCTGAGGCATTTCCTTGCGGCACGGTGCGCACCATGTGGCCCAAAAGTTCAGCAGAACGTATTTGCCCTGATAGTCGGCAAGCGTTGCGGTGCCACCGTCATCTTCCAACTGAAATTCGACCAAGGTGTGCGGTTTGGGCTCTTTGTGCAGGATCAACCGCTTCAGGGTGCCTTCGCGCAGCGGACCCAGAGTTTCCGCATCTGTGGCCAAAGCCGCGTTTGCACCTAGCGCAAGGGCCATATAAAGGGGGATCAGACGAAATAGGCGCATATCAACTCCGGGTTTTCTTACATGACCGATCAATCTTCGAACCAGATGTGGGGCGGCCGCTTTGCCGCCGGTCCAGACGCGATCATGGAGGCAATCAATGCCTCGATCGGGTTCGATCAGCGGATGGCAGCCCAGGACATTGCAGGCTCGCGCGCCCATGCCGCCATGTTGGCTGCCACAGGCGTTATAACTGATAGTGATGCTGAAGCTATTCGGGAAGGGCTGCTCACCGTATTGTCAGAAATCCAGAACGGCGCGTTTCAGTTCTCGACAGCTCTGGAAGACATCCACATGAACGTCGAGGCGCGCCTGAAAGAGATCATTGGCGAACCTGCGGGCCGTTTGCACACAGGCCGGTCGCGCAATGACCAGGTGGCGACCGATTTCAAATTGTGGGTGCGTGATCAGTTCGATGCCGCCGATGCCGGTCTGCTGGCCCTAATCCGCGCGCTTTTGGCGCAGGCAGAGGCCGGGGCGGACTGGGTCATGCCGGGCTTTACCCATCTGCAAACCGCCCAGCCTGTGACCTGGGGTCATCACATGATGGCTTATGTCGAAATGTTCGGGCGTGATCTGTCCCGCGTCCGCGATGCCCGCGCGCGGATGAACGAATCCCCACTGGGGGCTGCCGCGCTGGCTGGAACCTCGTTCCCTATTGATCGGGTCATGACCGCCGAGGCGCTGGGCTTTGACCGTCCCGCTGCCAATTCGCTGGACGCCGTCAGTGACCGCGATTTTGCGCTGGAATTTCTGTCAACTGCTTCGATCTGTGCAATGCACCTGTCGCGCTTTGCCGAAGAACTGGTGATCTGGTCTTCTGCCCAGTTCCGCTTTGTCACCCTGTCTGACCGTTTTTCGACTGGCTCGTCTATCATGCCGCAAAAGAAGAACCCGGATGCGGCAGAACTGATCCGTGCCAAGGTCGGGCGCATTTATGGTGCCAACACCGCGCTGATGATGGTGATGAAGGGCTTGCCGCTGGCCTATTCCAAGGACATGCAGGAAGACAAGGAACAGGTTTTTGACGCTGCCGATAACTGGATGCTGGCGCTGGCAGCGATGGAAGGCATGGTCAAGGATATGACCGCCAACCGCGAAAGCCTGGCTGCGGCTGCAGGGTCGGGTTTTTCGACCGCGACTGATCTGGCCGACTGGCTGGTGCGCGTTCTGGGCCTGCCGTTCCGCGATGCCCATCACGTCACCGGATCGCTGGTTGCGATGGCCGAGAGCAAGGGCTGCGATCTGCCGGACCTGACGCTTGCGGATATGCAAACAGTGCATGCGGAGATCACCGATGACGTCTTTTCTGTCCTTACGGTGCAAAATTCGGTAAACTCGCGCCAGTCTTACGGCGGCACGGCACCGGATCAGGTGCGGGCTCAGGTCAAGCGATGGAAGGCGTTGGTGTAATGCGAATTCTGACTGCGGCTCTGTTGGTGCTGGCAGGGGTAACCCTGGCCGGATGCGGTGCGGATGGCGAACCGATCCAACCAACGATGAGCGCCAATATCGGCGTCGGCACCAGCGGCGCCTATGTCGGGGGCGGCGTTGGCCTGCAACGCGGCCCCCTGAGCGTTTTTCTCGGGCGGTAGTGTTTCCCGAGTTGCAGTTTCAGCACTCAGTTCCCATTTCAGACCGATCAATGGCGCTCGGCCGTAAACCTTGGAAAAAGAAATGAATATGAAGATTTTAGGCCTGTTCTTTGGCTTCGCCATTCTTGCGGCTTGCGACCCATCCTATAAACCGCGACCCGATCCCGAACCCCAATCCGGCGGATCTGGAATTTCGATATCCGGTTATGGGCGGGTCGGCGTTTCGCATATTGAATGACGCGACACCCCTGTTTGCGTAGAATCCATTGATCCGCCGGGGCATTTTGGTCTAAGCGCGTCTTTATGGATCACTTTCTTTACCGCGACGGCGCGCTTTACGCCGAGGATGTCCCGATCTCCGAAATCGCAGCTGCGGTTGGGACACCCTTTTACGTCTATTCGACGGCGACGCTGCTGCGTCATTTCCAGCTGTTCGATGAGGCGTTGGACGGGACCGACCACCTCGTATGTTATGCGATGAAGGCCGCCAGCAATCAGGCGATCCTGAAGACGCTGGCCGAGGCAGGCGCGGGGATGGACGTTGTTTCGGGTGGGGAATACCTGCGGGCCAAAGCTGCCGGAGTGCCCGGCGATAAGATCGTGTTTTCGGGCGTAGGCAAAACAGCCGAAGAAATTCGCACCGCTCTGACCGGTGGCATTCGTCAGTTCAACGTGGAATCCGAACCCGAGATGGAGGTGATCAACGCCGTTGCGCTTGATTTGGGCGTCGTTGCTCCGATCACCGTTAGGGTAAATCCGGATGTGGACGCCAAGACCCACGCCAAAATCGCCACCGGAAAATCCGAGAATAAATTCGGCATTCCGATCGCCCGCGCGTCAGAAGTCTATGCCCATGCTGCCAGCCTGCCCGGGCTGGAGGTCATTGGCATCGACGTCCATATCGGCTCGCAACTGACCGAGCTGGAGCCTTTTGCATTGGCCTATCAGAAGGTTGCTGAGCTGACTGAGACGCTGCGCAATGAGGGTCACAATATTCGCCGCCTTGATCTGGGTGGGGGGTTGGGCATTCCTTATGCGCGCTCGAACGACGCGCCGCCGCTGCCTTTGGAATACGGTGCGCTGATCAAAGACACTCTGGGTCATCTGGGATGCGAAATCGAAATAGAGCCGGGCCGCCTAATTGCCGGTAATGCTGGTTTGATGGTCAGCAAAGTGATTTATGTGAAATCCGGCGAGGGCCGGGATTTCCTGATCCTCGACGGTGCCATGAACGACCTGATCCGCCCGGCCATGTACGAAGCTTATCACGATATCGTACCGGTGATCGAACCCGTGCCGGGCACGGAACAGCAACCCTATGATATCGTCGGTCCGGTTTGCGAAAGCGGCGATACATTTGCCAAGCAACGGCAGATGCCGCCACTGGGTGCTGGTGATCTGGTCGCCTTTCGCAGCGCAGGGGCCTATGGCGCGGTCATGTCCAGCGAATACAACACGCGGCCCCTGATACCCGAAGTTCTGGTGCACGGAGATCAATTTGCCGTAATTCGTGAACGTCCGAGCTTTGACGAAATCATAAACCGCGATACCATACCCGAGTGGCTCTGACGCAATAGACGCGCGGGCCGGTGAACGGAGGCCCGACTTGACCGCAAGAGAAACCTTGCCGATCCCCAGATTGTCTTTGCTGCTAACGCAGGTGGGGATGCTAAGCGAGCAGGTTTGGCGGTCTTTCTGGCCGTTTTTCTCAATTTCCATGGCGCTGTTGGCTGCTCTGATGCTCGGACTGCAGGACCATGTCGGGGTGGAAACCGTTTGGGTCGCGGGGTCGGCGGCGTTGTTTGGGCTGTTGGTTGCACTGATCCACGGCGCGCGGCGGTTCCGTATCCCGACACGAAACGAAGCGTTGATCCGGATGGATGAGACCCTGCCAGGGCGTCCTATCCAGGCTCTGATGGATGAACAGGCCATCGGCGCGATGGATGCTGATTCTGTGGCCCTGTGGCGGGCTCATCAGGCGCGTATGGCGGAACGTGCCGCACAGGCTGCGCCGGTAAAGCCCGATCTCCGACTGGCCGACCGCGACCCCTATGCTCTGCGGTTCATAGCTTTGCTGGCGCTGGTGATTGCCGTGCTTTTCGGCTCATTTTGGCGCATAGGATCCGTGACAGAGATGACACCGGGTGCAGCTGTTGCCGGGCAGGGACCAAGTTGGGAAGGCTGGGTCGAGCCGCCACGCTATACCGGCTTGCCAACGCTCTATCTGGCGGATCAATCCGACCCGACACTTTCGGTCCCGCAAGGCAGCCGCATCACATTGCGATTCTACGGCGAGGTCGGTGCGCACAGCTTGACCGAAACCTCGACACCGCTGGGCACGGAAGCGGTCACCGACCCTGAACAGGAATTTGTCGTCGAACGTTCGGGCCAAATGACGATAGACGGGCCTTCCGGGCGCGATTGGGCGTTGGAAGTGATCGCAGATACGTCTCCACTGATCACCGTGTCGGACGTTGCCAAATCCGAAGCAGGCGGCCAGATGAAACTGCCCTTTGCGGCGAAAGATGATTACGGTGTGATAGCAGGCTCTGCCCTGATCGAACTGGATCTGGATGCAATTGATCGCCGCTATGGTCTGATGGCGATTCCAGAACCGCGTGAGATGATCGAGGTTGAGTTGCCGATGCCCATTACAGGCGACCGGGCCGATTTCACCGAGAATCTGATCGAGGATTTCTCACAACATCCCTGGGCGCATCTGCCAGTAAAGATCACTTTGATGGCGCGTGATGCTGCCGATCAGCAAGGGCAGTCTGAACCCTATACAACAGCACTTCCGGCGCGTCGGTTCTTTGATCCGCTGGCGGCTGCGATCGTTGAACAGCGGCGCGATCTGCTGTGGTCACGGGACAACGCGAAACGGGTATCTCAGATTCTGCGGGCGGTATCGTATCTGCCCGAGGACCTGTTCCGCTCGGATACGGCCTATTTACGCCTGCGGGTGACACTTCGGCGGCTTGAGACATTTACCGAATACGGGTTGAAGCCGACGCAGCAGGAAGAAATCGCGGCCTCACTATGGAAGCTGGCCGTATTGATCGAGGACGGTACGCTTGCCGACGCTCTTGAGCGGATGCGCCGGGCGCAGGAGCGCCTGACGGAGGCGATGCAGAACGGGGCAAGCGACGAAGAGATCGCTGAGCTGATGCAAGAGCTGCGCGAGGCCACCCAGGACTATCTGCAACAGTTACAGCGGTTGGCAGAGCAGAACGGTGAAGAAGGTCAGCAGGGGCAAGACGGAGAATCCTTGCAGATGACGCAGGATGATCTGCAACGGATGATGGATCGAATTCAGGATCTGATGGAGCAGGGCCGTATGGCCGAGGCGCAGCAGGCGCTGGAGGAATTCCAGCAGATGATGGAGAACATGCGCGTCACGCAAGGTCAGGGTCAAGGTCAGCAATCCGAAGGCCAACAGGCGATGGAGGGTTTGGCAGAGACATTGCGCGATCAACAGGGGCTGAGCGATCAGGCTTTCCGCGATCTGCAAGAGCAGTTCAATCCCGGTGCGCAGACTGGTGAAAACCAGGGTAATCAGGGCCGCAATGGCGGTCAGGGCCGTGGCCAAAGCCACGAAGGCCAGGGCGGACAGGGGCAGGGTTCGGACCAGGCAGATGAAGGTCAGCAGGGTCAGGGTTCGCTGGCCGATCGTCAACAGGCCCTGCGCGATGAGCTGGGCCGCCAGCAACAAAACCTGCCCGGTGCCGGTACCCCGGAAGGCGAAGCCGCCCGTGATGCGCTTGGGCGCGCTGGCCGCGCCATGAATGAGGCTGAGCAAGCTCTGCGGAATGACGAGCTGGCCGATGCTATCGACAACCAGTCCGAAGCGATGGATGCGCTGCGGGAAGGGATGCGCTCGTTAGGTGAGGCCTTGGCCCAGAACCAGCAGAATCAACCAGGTCAAGGCAGCCAGGAAGGTGATATGCAGGCCAACAACCGCGATCCACTGGGCCGCAACCCTGGGGCAAACGGGTCGATGTCAACCGATGAGAGCCTGCTGCAGGGTGAGGACGTTTATCGCCGTGCGCGCGAGTTGCTGGACGAAATTCGCCGCCGGACCGGTGAATCCGAACGTCCCGAGATTGAATTGGAATATCTCAAGCGCCTGCTTGAACGGTTCTGATCAGTTCTGGGAAGCGCCAGCCTGAGTATCCAGCCAAAGCCGGGCTTGATCCACCAAAGACACATAAGGTTTGAGAACTGCATCCGCCTGAGGAACAGCCTCACTGATTTGCGGAGCATTGCCGTAGATCAGGAACAGGATCACACCAAGTATCAAGATCAGAGCGAACCCACGCAGAAAGCCGCCGGATTTGCGGGGCGCAGGCGCTGATACCTCGGGCGCATCTGCAGAGGCGTCGCCGCGGAATCCGGAATTGATCGTCTCGACATCGGGCAGGGCGTCACCTTGCCCGGAATCTTTAGCGGTTTCTGTAGCTGTCAGTTCCTTGACCGCCTGTTCGGGGTCTGGTTCCGGCTCGGAAGGTGGATCAAGGGCAAGATCAGGCTGGCTTTCAAGACTGCTGCCTTCCTGGGCCCGCAATTCGGCTTCGCGTGCGGCTTCTTCCTTCAGAATATCGGCGACCGAAGGATCCACATTGCTGACCGGCGCACCATCCTTTGGTGGGGCTTCGGGCTCGGGCTCGGTCTGGTCGGCGGTTTCTGGCTCCGCCGGTGGAACAGCCTTATCCTCGGCAGTCGTTTCATCTGCAGGTTGCTCAACGGTTGGATCCGCCGGATGTTTGGCCTGGAACCACGTTTTCTCGCAATTCGAACACTGAACATCGCGGCCTTCCTCTGGAATGACCTCGTCTGGCACCTCGTATTGGGCACTGCAGTTGGGACAAGTAAGACGCATGCTGCCTCCGGGCCGGGGGTTGGCCTGATAATAGTTTTTTTAAGAATGATATTCCGTTAGAACCAAACAGCAAAGCGCGTTTTCGGTTTCGCGGGCCAAGTGTCACCATTTGGACCCGGTACGGGCATTGAAACCTGAACCGCGCTGGGGCAAGAAGAGCGGCACAAAAATTGGGGGCCCCCGTGATCGAGCTGGACCATGTCAGCTACACCTATGGTGGAGGTGAATTGCTGAGCGACGTATCGCTTAAGCTTCAACCGGGGTCGTTTCATTTCCTGACCGGGCCGTCCGGTGCTGGCAAAACAACCCTGTTAAAGCTCTGCTATGGCGCATTGCTGCCCACATCGGGAAGGCTGAGCGTGTTCGATCAGGAAATCGCCCGCCTTAACCGCGATCAGATGGCCCTGATGCGCCGCCGGATAGGTGTGGTGCATCAGGATTGCCGGTTTCTGGATCACATGACTTTGGCCGAGAATGTCGCTTTGCCGTTGATGGTATCCGGTAAGGCGGAAATTGCCGAGCAAACAGATCTGTCAGATCTGTTAAACTGGGTCGGGCTGGGTGCGCGTCTTGACGCGCTGCCACCAGAGCTGTCAGGCGGTGAACGCCAGCGTGCGGCGCTGGCCCGTGCGGTGATGCTGTCGCCCGATGTCGTGCTGGCCGATGAGCCGACGGGCAATGTGGATTGGGAAATGTCTCAGCGCCTTTTGCGCCTGCTGGTCGAGTTGAACAAGATGGGTAAGACAGTCTTGATTGCGACCCATGATCTTAGCCTGATCCGTGCGGCGAAAAGCCAGGTGCAGGCGCGTGTTTTGCGCATCTCGCAGCGCCAAATTCAACTGGCGGGGGCGGATCTATGAACGTGGAAACTTTCCGCAACCTGTTGAAACGTGATGGTCGTGCCGATCGAGTTGTTCCGCCAACTGGCTATACTGCACATCTCACACTGTTCGTGTCCGGTGCGATGGGCTTTCTTGCGGTGTTCGCGCTGGCTCTGTCATTGGCGTCGGGGCGAGTGGCAGACCGCTGGGCAAGCGAACTTGCCGGTGCTGCCACGGTGCGGATCAATGCCCCAGCCGACCAGATGGCCGCCCAGACTGAAGCCGCGCTGACGGTGCTGTCGCAAACACCCGGTGTCGCCTCTGCCCGGGCGTTGACTATCGAGGAGCAGATTGCGCTGTTGTCGCCCTGGTTTGGCCCGGATTTGCCACTGGACACGCTGCCCGTGCCGCAGTTGATCGAAATTGTCGAAGGTGAGCCAGGTCTGGATGCAGCAGGATTGCGCCTGCGTCTTGGAGCCGAGGTGCCCGGAGCCGTTCTGGACGACCACTCGCGCTGGCGCGAACCTTTGGTTGATGCGGCCCGCTCGCTCCGGAGGCTTGGCTGGGTCTCAATCCTTCTGATTGGCGGAGCGACCGCCGCCATGATCACATTGGCGGCCAATGCGTCGCTGGCAGCCAACGCGCAGATTATCGAAGTGCTGCGTCTTGTCGGGGCCCGGGATCGATTTATTGCCAATGCGTTTGTTCACCGCTTCACCTACCGCGCATTTTTTGGTGCGATGGTTGGTGTGCTGTTCGGAATGACAGGTGTGTTGTTGCTGCCCGAGGCTTCGTCGGACGAGGGCGGCTTTCTGACGGGCCTGGGCTTTCAGGGGGCAGGGTGGCTGTTGCCAGCCCTCATCCCGGTACTGGGTGCTGCGGTGGCCTTTCTAGCCACATGGACTGCGGCAAACCGCAAATTGAAGGAGCTTTCGTAATGGCCACTCCAATTCAATGGATCCGCTCACTGGTCTTCATGATCGTGATCTACATGTGGATGCTGGTCCTTGGCCTCGTGTTTGCTCCTTACGCCATGTTTACCAAGCGCGGAGCGCTGCATGCATGCAAGACCTATGCGCGCACAACCATGTGGCTGGCACGTTGGATGGTTGGTATTCGATGCGAGATTCGCGGGACTGTGCCAGTGGACGAGGTGGTCATCGGGGCCAAACACCAGTCTTTCCTCGATATCATCATGATCTTTAGCGCGATTCCGCATGGCAAGTTCATTATGAAGCGCGAATTGCTGTGGACGCCAGTCATTGGGCTTTACGCAAGCCGCCTGGGGTGCATCCCGGTCAATCGCGGCAAGAAGGGCGCCGCTGTGGCCAAGATGGTCCAGGATGTGGCGAAGGAATTTACAGAACCTGGCCAGTTGGTGATCTATCCGCAGGGCACCCGTGTAGCGCCCGGCGTTCACAAACCGTATAAGGTTGGAACTGCCGTCCTGTACGAAGGCTTGGGAATCCCTTGCGTACCTGTTGCAACAAATGCCGGAGTATTCTGGCCCCGCAGCGGCGTGATGCGCAAACCCGGCCTTGCAATCGTCGATTTCCTTGATCCGATCGAACCCGGCGTCGAACGTGCGCGCTTTCTGGACCGATTGGAAGATGTGATCGAGACGCGCTCGAACGCATTGATGACAGAAGTGGGGTTTGATCCTGATGCAGTTCATTGACGATATCGAAACGCTCGAGGGACATTACGGCGCACCGGGCGCCCCATCATTGCGTAAAGTAGCGCACCGGTTGACGCCTATGTACCGGCAATGGGTCATGGCTTCGCGGCTATGCGTACTCAGTACGGTTGGGCCCGAAGGGGTCGATGGCAGCCCACGTGGCGATGATGGTTCGGTGGTTCTGGAACTGGATCCAAAGACATTGGCGATGCCCGACTGGCGCGGAAACAACCGGCTGGACAGCTTGCGCAATATCGTGCGCGATCCGCGTGTGTCCTTGATGTTCATGGTCCCAGGGTCGAACAATGTTGTGCGCGTCAACGGGTCGGCCCGACTGACAGCGGACCAAGACCTTCGAACCCGGTTCGAAAAACAAGGCAGGCTTCCGGCCACCGTGATCGTCATCGACATTACCGAGGTCTACACTCAGTGTGCCCGTGCGCTGATGCGTGCGCGGACTTGGAGCAGCGGGGACGAAGCCGCCATATTGCCGACAATGGGTGAAATCCTGGCCGAAGCGTCAGACGGCGAGGAAGGTGGCACGCAATATGATGAGGCCTGGGGGCAACGCGCCGCAAAAACGATGTGGTAGCCTGTTTACTTATCAAGGTTTGGTCAAAGAATCGTCACACGGGTAGGTAAGTAGAGAACCGTGAGGCAAATACAGGTTACAGGAGCCGTCAATGGAGCAGCTTAGTTCAGTTTGGGATTCTTTTCTGAACCACGCCCGCTATGTGTTTACGTCTCCTTTGGATCCCACGAACCGGATTTTCTATGTCTATGTCGGCAGTTCTCTGCTGATTGCCTTCGCGATCTATGCCGTGAAGCGCAGAAACGCGTCACATGTCGACGGTGAGAGCAGCTTTCTGGGGTTTCTGTTTCCCCGCAAGGTCTGGGACCACCCTTCGGCATGGCTCGATATCCGCTATTTCTTTTTCCACAAACTGATCGGGCATTTCCTGATATTGGGTCTGCTGGCCGGATCAGCCGCCTTGTCCTATCAATGGGCAAGCGGTGGGCTTGACCCCAATAACTCACCCCGGGCAGAGCCCTTGGTTGGCTGGTTGGGGGCTTTGGCTACCTTCACCTACATGCTCATTCTATTCCTGATTATGGATTTCATCGGCTACGCAGCCCATTACCTGCAGCACAAGGTCCCGCTGTTGTGGCAATTTCACAAAGTTCATCACAGCGCCGAGGTGATGCACCCGTTGTCGAATTTTCGCGAACATCCGATAGACAATATCCTCTACAATGTTGCGATTGGGTTTGGTGCTGGCGCAGTAACCGGGTTTGCGTTTCGACTGTTAGGGTACCAGCCGAACATGCCGGCATTGCTGGGCGTGCCGGTGCTGATGTTCTTGTTCAATGTCGGAGGCTATAATCTGCGACATTCCCATATCTGGTTGCGTTGGCCGGGTGTGTGGTCGAAAGTTTTTCCCTCGCCTGCGCATCACCACGTGCATCACAGTTGCCACCCGGACCATCTGGACAAAAACTTCGCCTTCATGTTTCCGTTCTGGGATGTGTTGTTCGGCACCTACATCATGCCCGAGGATAACAGGGACGTGAAATTCGGCGTGACCGAGAAGGACAAGGGGCACGAGATGGACACCTGCATGAAGCTCTATTTCCTGCCGTTCAGAGATGCGTGGCGTATTCTGAACAAGAAACGGCGGCCATCGTCTTACCAAGCGCCCGATGCAGATGCCGCCAGTCGCCATTCGGTCAAATAGCGAGCATCTGCGGTGGTTGCCGGCCTGACGTGATCCGCTGATCGCCTGTGCCCGGCAACGCCTTGGCGGTGGTTTCGGCTGGGCATAGTGACGCAAACGCCCTCAAGCCGCGGCGGCTCCGATCTTGGCGATCTTGCTGACCCAGCGGTCCACGTGACCCGGTTTGGGATAACTTGCCCCGGCAAAATAGGTGAACCGGGTCGGCTTGAAGCCAACAAATCCCAATATCTGATCGCGTACCTGGCGGATCAGGGCCTGGCGATAGATCAGGCGCATGAACCAACCCGGCGTATCTGATGTCAGAATGACGCGCGCGGTGCGTCCGCTCAGCATCGGGGCGGGCAATCCAATCTTCGTGGTGTTTCGCGTGTCAAAGGTGCGTCCGGGGATGAACATCCGGTCGATCAGACCTTTGAGCTTTGCGGGCAATCCGCCCCACCACATTGGCGTGGTCAAGACCAGGTGCTCGCTCCATTCGAAATCTTGCAATACCTGCTCAAGAACCGGTTCTAGCGGTTTGAAATCGTGATAGTTGCCCTGACCAAAATCAAAGTCGAATTGCATCTCGCTTAGATGGACCAGACGCACGTCATGTCCCTTGCCTCGGGCGGCGTCGGCATAAGTTTCGGCAAAGGTCCGCGACAGGCTGCTATCGGCGGGGTGTCCGTCGAGGACAAGTATTTTCTTCGGTTGCATGGGGCTCTCCTGAAAATGACCGTGGTCACTTATAGAATCGAAAAGCGACCGCGGTCAATAAAAATTTGACCATGGTCAAAAAACATGCGAGCTAACCATATGCAAAAACCACCCCAGAAACGAACTCTCAAAACTCGGGCCCGGCTTTTGGCGGCTGCCGAGGCACTCATTGAAAACAGCGGATACGAAGCGCTGAGGGTAGAAGAGGTCGTCCAGAGCGCTGGCGTCGCCAAAGGGACGTTCTTCGCGCATTTTCGCGACAAGGATGCCTTGATGGAGCTTCTGATCGCAGATCGGCTGAATGCCTGCCTCGATCAGGCCGAGGCTGGGACCGCGCCCAAATCGGTGAATGATATCATGACCGCCCTGCAGCCGGTTCACAGCTTCATGACATCCGAACGGTATGTCTTTGACTTGTTGATAAGATATTCGGGGGCGGCGGCTATCGCCGATATCGGACCGATCGCATATTGCTTTGAGCGCTACTTTCGTGTGGTGATGATGTGGCTTGACGCTGCGGATGTCCGGCAGGACATTCCGACCGAGCTGTTGGCCGAAGGTGTTCAGGCCTTTGCCATTCAGGCCATGTCCCTGAAGTTCTGCGCCTTGCACGCCTCGACCGGTTTTACCGACCGGTTGAGGGTCTATCTCGATGCATGGTTGACCCCGGCGACCTAGTCACCGGGGTCCTTTTGTTAGCTGTGAATTGGCCCGTCACCGCAGGCCAGGGCCGCCTCACGCACCGCTTCGGAATATGTCGGATGCGCGTGACAGGTCAGCGCCAGATCTTCGGCCGAGGCGCCGAATTCCATCGCCACGCAGACCTCGTGAATCAAATCACCCGCAGCCGGGCCAATGATATGCGCGCCCAGAATGCGGTCGGTTTCCTTGTCTGCCAGAATCTTGACGAAACCATCCGAGGCAAAGTTCGCCTTGGCGCGGCCATTGCCCATGAACATGAACTTTCCGACCTTATAGGCACGGCCCTGTTCCTTGAGCGTCGCCTCGGTCTCGCCGACATTGGCGACCTCGGGCCAGGTGTAGATCACGCCCGGAATGACGCCATAGTTCACATGCCCATGCTTGCCCGCAACCTGTTCGGCGGCGGCCATGCCCTCGTCTTCGGCCTTATGCGCCAGCATCGGGCCTTCAGTCACGTCGCCGATGGCATAGACGCCCGGCACGTTAGTCTGCCAATCGGCGCCTACCTTGATCTGACCGCGGGGTGTCATTTCAACACCCAAAGCGTCCAGCCCCAAACCATCCGAGAACGGTTTGCGCCCAGTAGCGACAAGGACGGTATCGGCGTCAATCACATGCTCGCTGTCATCCTTCAGCAGCTTATAAGTCACCTTGGCCTTGGTCTTGGTGGCTTCGGTCTTTTGCACCGCAGCACCCATGACAAAGTTCAGGCCCTGTTTCTTGAGGATGCGCTGGAAGGTTTTCTGAACCTCAGGGTCCATGCCCGGGGTGATTTCCTTGAGGAATTCGATCACCGTGACTTCGGAACCCAGACGGCTGTAGACCGAGCCCAGTTCAAGCCCGATCACACCTGCGCCGATGACGACCATCTTTTTCGGAATCTTGCCCAGCGCCAGCGCGCCGGTTGAGGTCACGACGACCTTTTCATCCACTTCGACACCAGGCAGCGCGGAAGGCTCGGACCCGGACGCGATGATGATGTTCTTGGCTTCATGCACCTCGTCACCCACCTTGACCTGCCCAGCGGCCGGGATCGAACCCCAGCCTTTCAGCCAGTCGATCTTGTTCTTCTTGAACAGGAATTCGATGCCCTTGGTGTTGCCGTCAATGACTTCGTCCTTATAGGCCTGCATCTGCTTCCAATCGACCGAAGGGCTTTTGCCCTTGAGGCCCATCTTGGCAAAGTTATGCTCGGCCTCGTGCAGCTGATGGCTGGCATGCAGCAACGCCTTAGACGGGATGCAGCCCACGTTCAGGCAGGTGCCGCCCAGCGTCTCACGCCCTTCGACCACGGCGGTTTTCAACCCCAGCTGCGCGCAGCGGATGGCGCAGACATAGCCGCCGGGGCCTGCTCCGATTACGATGACGTCATAGTTTGCCATTTGTCCGGTCCTTGTATTTGGTGGGGTCGGATACGCTTGTCTGCGCAATGCACCCCCATTGAATAATCTATGCGGCAGCTCGAATCAAAACACAGCTGCCAACAGCATTGCAGTGGTCGTCAGCAGCCCGATCATCCAGATCACCGTACGCCATGGTGTCCAGCCAAATGCATAGGCCGGAACATAGGAAGCGCGTGCGATCAGGTAGACCCAACTACAGGCGGCAGTAAAAGCGCTGGATTGCCCCGAGGTCGTAATGACCAAAGATGCGATAGCGAATAAAACCAACCCTTCGGAATGGTTGCTAAGCGCCCGGTGCAGACGTCCCATTGCAGCAGGTTTGTCAAACGGGGTATCACGTGGCCCCAACGCGTGCAGCACGTCGACCTTACCGTGGCCAGAGATCAAATAGGCGACAAATTGAGCGACCCAAAGAAGGGCTGCCAGCGACAAGACGGTCAATTCCGTGGTCATTCAGCTTGTTTCCTCGGCACTAGGAACGGATGCGATAAATCGGTTTAGACTGGCGTCAGAAGCTTCACCTGAATATGCGCGATCCCGCCGCGTTCGTGATGCATGGCCAATTCCTCGGAATCAAAGAAACTCAGGGCCTTTTCAAGATCAACCACCTCAAACATTGCAACCGCATGATCACGCTGATCGGGGTCTTTCCAGATGTGGAGGTCGCGGATACCCGCGGCCTCCCGCATTGGCTTGTCTTCGCGAAACACCTTTAACCAGACATCGAAATCGGCAACGTCAGCCTGCCAGAGTACATGAGTTGCCATGGTCATAGATCCATCAGCAGACGACGTGGGTCTTCCAGCGCCTCTTTCACGCGCACTAGGAAGGTAACAGCACCTTTGCCGTCCACGATCCGGTGGTCATAGGACAGAGCCAGATACATCATCGGGCGGATCTTGACCTCACCGTTGATGGCCATCGGACGGTCCTGAATCTTGTGCATACCAAGAATACCCGACTGCGGCGGGTTCAGGATCGGCGAGGACATCAGCGAGCCATAGACGCCGCCGTTCGAGATGGTGAAGGTGCCGCCCTGCATCTCTTCCATGCTCAGCTTGCCGTCACGGGCGCGCCTGCCCTTTTCGGCGATGGCCTTTTCGATCGCGGCAAATGACATCGAATCCGCATCACGGATGACCGGAACAACAAGACCGGTCGGCGTGCCTGCGGCGACACCCATATGCACAAAGTTCTTATAGACAATGTCGGTGCCATCAATCTCGGCATTCACTTCGGGCACTTCTTTCAGTGCATGACAGCAGGCCTTGGTGAAGAAGGACATAAAGCCCAGACGGACGCCGTGCTTCTTCTCGAACTGGTCTTTGTACTGGTTGCGCAGGGCCATCACCTCGGTCATGTCCACCTCATTATAGGTGGTCAGCATGGCGGCGGTGTTCTGGCTGTCTTTCAGGCGTTTGGCGATGGTCTGGCGCAGGCGTGTCATGCGCACACGTTCCTCGCGGCTGGCATCCTGTGCAGCAACGGGTGCGCGTGGTGCCTGGGTCGCAGGTGCGGGTGCCGCAACAGCGGGCGCTGGGGCCGCGACTGCCTTGACCACATCTTCCTTCATGATACGTCCGTCGCGTCCGGTTCCCGTGACCTGATCGGCGGACAGGCCAGCCTGGGCCATGGCTTTCTCAGCCGAAGGCGCGTTGGCTATGTCTTTGCCACCACCATCGCTGCTGCCCGCTGCAGGTGCTGCCGGAGCGGCTACTGCCCCTGCTGCTGAACCCGAGATCACCGCCAGCTTGGCTGCGGCGTCTACAGTTGCGCCTTCAGGGGCAACGATTTCTGCCAGAACACCCGCCGCAGGGGCGGGAACCTCGACCGATACCTTGTCGGTTTCCAGCTCACACAGCATCTCGTCCTGAGCGACGCTGTCACCGACCTGTTTGAACCAGGTCGAGACCGTCGCTTCGGTCACGGATTCGCCCAGTGTGGGCACCATCACATCAACGCTGCCGCCCGAGGCTGCCGGTGCTGCGGCAGGCGCAGGTGCGGCGGCTGGGGCCGGGGCGGCACCTTCTCCGGCGACGATTGTCGCCAGCAGGGCATCAACACCAACGGTTTCGCCTTCGGCGGCGACAACCTCACCCATCACGCCAGCGGCGGGCGAGGGGACCTCGACCGTGACCTTATCGGTCTCAAGCTCGCACAGCATTTCATCGACGGCGACCGCGTCACCGGGCTTCTTGAACCAGGTGGCGACGGTGGCTTCGGTAACGGATTCGCCCAGCGTGGGAACACGAACTTCAATGGACATCATTACTTTCCTTCAATGCTCAGCGCTTCGTTCACCAGCGCTTCTTGTTGGGCTTTATGTTGGCTGGCCAGACCTGTCGCAGGTGAGGCCGAGGTGGCGCGGCCGACATAGACCGGGCGGGTATGTTTGGCGCCGATCCGGGTCAGGACCCATTCGATATTGGGTTCGATAAAGGACCATGCACCCTGGTTCTTGGGCTCTTCCTGACACCAGATGATTTCGGCTCCCTTGAACCGTTCCAGTTCATTGATCAGCGAATGCGCGGGGAACGGATAGTACTGTTCGATCCGCATCAGATAGACATCGTCGATGCCGCGCGCGTCACGCTCTTCCAGCAGGTCGAAATAGACCTTGCCGGAACACATCACGACCCGCTTGATTTTGTCATCCTTGACCAGGGTTGTGTCCGAGTTACCCTTTTGCGCGTCGTCCCACAGCACCCGGTGGAAGCTGGAGCCGGTGGTGAAATCCTCGGCCGTGCTGATCGCCAGCTTGTGGCGCAGCAGCGATTTCGGTGTCACCAGGATCAGAGGCTTGCGGAAGGTTCTGTGCAACTGACGGCGCAGGATGTGGAAGTAGTTCGCAGGCGTCGTGCAGTTGGCCACGATCCAGTTGTCCTGACCACACATCTGCAGAAAGCGTTCCAGACGCGAGGAAGAGTGTTCAGGCCCTTGCCCTTCGAACCCGTGCGGCAGCAGGGTCACCAGACCGGACATGCGCAGCCATTTGCTTTCGCCCGAGCTGATGAACTGATCGAACATGATCTGCGCACCGTTGGCGAAATCGCCGAACTGCGCCTCCCACAGGGTCAGAGCGTTGGGTTCAGCCAGGGAAAAGCCGTATTCAAAGCCCAGAACCGCGTATTCCGACAGCATCGAGTCGATCACCTCATATTGTGATTGACCAGCCCGGATGTTGTTCAGTGGATAGTACCGCTCTTCAGTTTCCTGATTGATAAAGCCGGAATGACGCTGGCTGAACGTACCGCGCGTCGCGTCCTGTCCCGACAGGCGAACTGGATAGCCTTCGGTCAGCAATGATCCAAAGGCCAGTGCCTCACCCGTGGCCCAGTCAAAGCCTTTGCCGCTTTCGAACATTTGCTTTTTGTGATCCAGCAGGCGGCCGACAGTTTTATGGAGCGCAAATCCTTCGGGGGCCCGGGTTAGCGATGCGCCAACCTCGGCCAGGGTTTCCGGTGCAATCGCAGTATCGCCGCGAACATATTCGTCTTTGTTCTTATCCAGATGCGCCCAACGCCCGTCCAGCCAGTCGGCCTTGTTGGGCTTATAGTCTTTGCCGGCTTCGAACTCATCATTCAGATGGGCCTGGAAGGCGGCTTTCATATCTTCGATCTCGCCTTCGGGGATCAACCCGTCCTTGACCAGCCGTTCCGTGTATATTGATAGCGTGGTCTTATGGGTCTTGATCTTCTTGTACATGATCGGGTTGGTGAACATGGGCTCGTCGCCCTCGTTATGCCCGAACCGGCGATAGCAGAATATATCCAGAACCACGTCCTTGTGGAACTTCTGGCGAAACTCGGTCGCAACCTTGGCTGCGTGTACCACCGCCTCGGGGTCGTCGCCATTCACGTGGAAGATCGGGGCTTCAACCATCAGTGCGATATCCGTGGGATAAGGGCTGGAGCGCGAGAAATGCGGTGCGGTTGTAAAGCCGATCTGGTTGTTCACCACGATATGCATGGTGCCGCCGGTCCTGTGACCGCGCAGGCCGGACAGGCCGAATCCTTCGGCAACGACACCCTGACCGGCAAAGGCCGCATCGCCATGCAGTAGAATGGCCATGACTCTGGTCCGGTCGGTGTCGTTCAACTGATCCTGCTTGGCGCGGACCTTGCCCAGAACAACAGGGTTCACCGCCTCAAGGTGGCTTGGGTTAGCGGTCAATGACAGGTGTACGCTGTTGCCGTCAAATTCGCGGTCGCTTGAGGCGCCCAGGTGGTATTTTACATCGCCCGAGCCATCCACGTCCTCAGGCTTGAAGCTGCCCCCTTGGAATTCGTTAAAGATGGCGCGGTATGGCTTGGCCATTACATTCGCTAGAATGTTCAGACGTCCGCGGTGTGGCATGCCGATGACAATATCGCTCAGGCCTAGGGCCCCGCCGCGTTTGATGATCTGTTCCATCGCGGGGATCAGTGCTTCGCCGCCGTCCAGACCAAAGCGCTTGGTGCCCATGTATTTCACGTGCAGGAACTTTTCGAACCCTTCGGCCTCGACCATCTTGTTCAGGATGGCCTTGCGGCCCTCTTTGGTGAACGCGATTTCCTTGCCATAGCCTTCGATCCGTTCTTTCAGCCAGGCGGCCTCTTCCGGGTTCGAAATATGCATGTATTGCAGCGCGAAGGTGCCGCAATAGGTGCGTTTCACGATCTCGACGATCTGGCGCATGCTGGCCATCTGCAGGCCCAGCACGTTGTCGATAAAGATCGGGCGATCCATATCGGCATCGGTAAACCCATAAGTCTTGGGGTCCAATTCCGGATGCGTGCTGGCAGCCCGCATGCCCAACGGGTCCAGATCGGCGGCCAGATGACCCCGAATACGATAGGCCCGGATCAGCATCAGCGCCCGCAGACTGTCCAGAACAGCGCGCTTAATCTGGTCTTCGCTGACGGCAACACCTTTGTCGGCGGCTTTTTCCTTGATCTTCTTACCCGCCGCCTTGGCGTCGATCTCGGCCCATTCGCCAGTCAACGCACCGGTCAGATCATCCGTCGGCATCGGCGGCCAGTCGGGCCGCGCCCACGAAGGCCCCTCGGCCTCGCGCTGGACATCAGGCGAGGCGTCGCCCATGGCCTTGAAGAACTCGGCCCAGGCGGCATCCACCGCGCCGGGGTTCTTGGTATACTGGGCGTAGAGCTGCTCCAGATATTCGGCATTATGCCCCTGCATAAAGCTTGAGGCGTGGAAGGCAGAGTTGGGCGTATGTTCGGTCATTGTAGGACCTCAAATGCGATTTCGGGTTTGGTATGGTTTAGTCTTGCGGATCTTCGGGGTAGTTTCCGGCCTCGAATACCCAGGTCATTCTTCGTCGAACGATATCTATCGTATCTGCGTCGAAATAATCGGGCACCGGAATGCCTTTTCGTCGTTCGGCCATCGACTTCTCGTGCGGCAATTCAAAGCTGTCTTCCGGCAGCCCAAAGGAGCGATAAATCTCGTTCAGGTCTGACTGAAGACATTCCATACGGACTAACCTGTCCACAATCAGCTTGTTGTCAATCGAGACTATGCCCCAGTCATTGCTCCAGGCCTTTGACTGAATGAACTCTTTGAACTGAGCAATTTCAGTCTGTTGGTCTTCCGAGGGCAATCCTTGCTGATGTTTCCGAAAGTGGTAATCGGATACAGCGCGATCGAAAGGATTTCGTACATTGGCGATCTTCGTATAGGTATCAAAGGTCTTTGCCCCAAGATTGGCCTTAACCTCTTTCGCAGGCATGTGGTTGCGCCATGCGTATTTGCGCCAGAACTGCCATTTTGGTCGGGCCAAATTTGCAGTTTTCCCACGTGCGCCGACAATACCGTATTTCGACACACGGGTTTGTCCACTTTCAAGCCGAGGAAGTCCGGGTTCTTCGCACAAGGGTTGAAGCGCCTTCTCGGTTGATGTTCCCGCTGTCTTTGTCGTCTTGAGGTAGACAAACTTATGCTCATGGCAAACCAAAACCATGTCAGATGGCCCCTCTGGCCGCCGGGACCACTTTTAGAGAGTTTCTGCTCAGCAGGTTCATAGGGTGACCTCTGATGGGTTAGGGCCGTATTGATTGGTGCCGGGTTGGCTGGGGCGGGCCAGCAACCACAGAACCAGGAGGGGCGACACAAACAGAACGATAAATGTCGGAATGACGATCAGCAGCGTGGCGCGGGTGAATAGGATGTCCAGATTGCCACCATGCTTGAAATGCGAGGCGAGGCCGATGCCAAAGACCATCACGGCCCCGGCGCCAAAGAACAGCAGGATTGGCAGCAGCGCATACAGCCCGCTGCGCCCGGTATCATGCATCCGCCGCCATGCGACGGCCAGATGCGGGAAGAACACGATTAGACCAACAATACCCTGCACAGGCTGCGAAGACGTGACGGACACGGATCTGGACGTCTCGGTTTCAGTCACAGCGACTTGCGTGAAGAACTGCGCGTCGATGATCCCGGCAATAATGCTCCAGATCACGATGAACAGGAAAAAGAACCAGTATTCAGACCGCGAGGCACGGCCCGAGAAGGTGAAAAACTTGGAGAAACAGGTGCGGATGGCGTCGGAGAAGGTCATGGTTGTTGGTTGACTCATGCCTTGCCCCTAATTTTGGACCGCGCAGTCGAAAACTGACTGGCGGCGTTCAAATAGCAGAAGTGAGCTGCCGACCTGAGTATCGGAAACAAGTCTAGCGGATCCTTCAAATTGCGAGCACCAAAAATCGGCAGCTGCTTGCAACTCTTCATCGTCGACACGAATGCTCAAATAAGTAAATGAGATGCGGTCATCGCCCAATGTTTTTGTCGAGCCACCTGTGACGCCAGGAATGGCGCGAACGATGAATTGATCCATCGGTGCTTCACTAGATGCTTCGGCGCTGGCTAGGTTACCTAAGCAGGCGACCGCTACAACGAGTCCTGCCCAGCGGCATCGCCGGGCAGCGTTCGTCCACCCCGTTTTGCCGAAGGTAAACCAAAGAATTGACGGGCAGGTGCTTCGCACCCACCCGCGGTTGGGCGCCGCCCTCAGCTCATATGGGCAACAGGGAGTCACAGCTCACCCAATCGCTTCCAGCACAGCCTCACCCAGCTGCGCCGGGCTTTCGGCCACGACGATACCGGCCGAGCGCATGGCTTCGATCTTGTCCTCGGCTCCGCCTTTGCCACCGGCGACAATCGCGCCCGCGTGACCCATGCGGCGGCCCGGAGGAGCCGTGCGGCCTGCGATAAAGCCAGCGGTGGGTTTCGAGCGGCCTTTCTTGGCCTCATCCGCCAGGAACTGCGCGGCTTCTTCCTCGGCAGAACCACCAATCTCACCGATCATGATGATCGAATGGGTTTCGTCATCGGCCAGGAACCATTCCAGCACGTCGATATGCTCGGTCCCTTTGATCGGGTCGCCGCCGATGCCCACACAGGTGGACTGGCCCAGGCCTACGTCTGTTGTCTGTTTCACAGCTTCATAAGTAAGCGTACCCGAGCGGGAAACGACACCCACGCTCCCGCGTTTGTGAATGTGGCCGGGCATGATGCCGATCTTGCAGGCGTCGGGCGTGATCACACCGGGGCAGTTCGGCCCGATCAGGCGCGAGCTTGAGCCTTCCAGCGCGCGCTTCACCTTCATCATGTCCAGAACCGGGATGCCTTCGGTGATGCAGACGATCACTTCCATCTCGGCATCAATCGCTTCGAGGATCGAGTCAGCCGCGAAGGGCGGCGGCACATAGATCACGCTGGCATTGGCCTCTGTCACATGCTTGGCCTCGTGGACCGAGTTGAACACGGGCAGGTCAAGGTGGGTCATCCCGCCTTTGCCGGGGGTCACACCGCCGACCATCTTGGTGCCATAGGCGATGGCCTGTTCAGAGTGGAATGTGCCCTGCGAGCCGGTAAAGCCCTGACAGATCACTTTGGTATTTTCGTCGATGAGGACTGCCATTTGGCGTTCTCCTATTTTTACCATTGATGGGTCAGGTGACCCTTAAGGTATTGGTTGTAGGCTCACGCCCATTCAAACTTTGATCCGTGCGCTGAAGTAGTGTTCGCCGCCGATTACACCCACGTCCCGGATGCTGATCGGACCCAAGTCGCTTTGCAAAGCGTTAAAAGTCCCATTGACCGTTGATGGATTTTCGTTGGACACAAACACAATTGAGCAGGCAGTATCGGTCAGTTTGACCGAAAGATCTTGTTTCTGATGAAAGTATGTCGTTGTTTTCGAGTTCTGGACAAATCCATTTGCCGCCGCTGCGTCTTCCAAAGCACTGCGTCCCAATTCTGCCTGACCACACAGCGCGCGGAAATACGCCGTAGCTTGTCCGGCCGAGACCGGATTGGCGCCTGGACCCGCGTTTGATGACCGCTTGATTTCTGGCGGGTTCGACGGCGACGTGCTCTCAGTTGTTGTTTGACAGGCGGCCAAGATAAGCAGTGCGCCTGCAAACAACAGTGGCTTACTGAAAAGACCCACGAATTTACCCCTTAACCGCCTTCACGATCTTCTCGGCACCGTCTTTCAGGTTGTCCGCCGCGATTACGTCCAGGCCAGAGGTGTTGATGATCTCTTTGCCCTTCTCAACGTTCGTGCCTTCCAGACGCACGACTAGCGGAACCTGCAGACCGACCTCTTTCACCGCGGCGACAACGCCCTCGGCGATGACGTCACAGCGCATGATACCGCCGAAGATGTTGACCAGAATGCCTTTGACTTGCGGGTCCGAGGTGATGATCTTGAACGCTTCGGTGACTTTCTCTTTGGTGGCGCCGCCGCCGACGTCGAGGAAGTTGGCAGGTTCGGCCCCATACAGCTTGATGATGTCCATCGTCGCCATGGCCAGACCGGCACCGTTGACCATGCACCCAATCTCACCATCCAGTGCGATATAGTTCAGGTCGTATTTCGACGCTTCCAGTTCCTTGGGGTCTTCCTCGGTCGTGTCGCGCAGTTCTGAAATATCAGGGTGGCGATACATCGCGTTGCCGTCAAAACTGACCTTAGCGTCCAGCACCTTGAGGTCGCCGCTGTCGGAGACGATCAGCGGGTTGATCTCCAGCATTTCCATGTCCTTCTCGACGAAGGCGGCATAGAGCTGGCTCATCAGTTTGACGCATTGTTTGACCTGTGCGCCCTGCAGACCCAGTGAGAATGCGATGCGGCGGCCGTGATAGGCCTGATAACCGGTGGCTGGGTCAACCGAGAAGGACAAGATTTTCTCAGGCGTGGCTGCGGCCACCTCTTCGATATCCATGCCGCCTTCGGTCGAGCAGACGAATGAGATGCGGCTGGTCTGGCGGTCTACCAACAGGGCCAGGTACAATTCCGTTTCGATGCCGGACCCTGCTTCGATATAGATGCGGTTGACCTGTTTGCCTGCGGGGCCGGTTTGATGGGTGACCAACGTGCGCCCCAGCATCTTCTTGGCTTCCTCGGCGGCCTCTTCAACCGATTTGGTCAGACGGACGCCGCCTTTTTCCCCGGCATCGGATTCCTTGAAAGACCCCTTGCCGCGGCCGCCCGCGTGGATCTGCGCTTTGACGACCCAAAGAGGTCCGTCCAACTCACCGGCTGCGGTTTTAGCTTCCTCGGCGCGCAGGACCGCGCGACCGTCGGAAACCGGGGCGCCATAGCTGCGAAGAAGCGCTTTGGCCTGATATTCGTGAATGTTCATCGAAACTGTCCCGTCTGACTACGATTGACCGATATAGGCGTGTCTAAGGGGTAAGTTTAAAGGCTTTTTTGATGTTGAGTAGGTTTTTCACGAAGATTTTCATTATTTGTGATCACAGCATTTCAGGGTGTGATCACAAAACTTGAGCTGGTATTGAGCGTTGATTCGGCAGGAAATTCACCCAATAGAATATGACGTTTTCAAGCTAGCGCTAACCTATCCGCGTCTGAGGCGGACGATACCCTTTTTCACAGACATCACCAGTTTGCGCAGTTTGCCCAACAAGCCTTTGTCGACCAGTGGTCGGACTTTTTTCGACGCGCCGGGCGTGAGCTGTGCGTCGGCTTCGATAAGGCTGTTGATATGACGTTCGAGATCGGGCCCTACCAAACCGGCGACAGTTCTAGCGCTGTCCAGCCGCTTGTCATGACGGCTGTGAAATTTGTAGTGATGCAGCAGGCGCGGGGCGCTGTGCAGAAAACCAAACATCTCGGCCTGACGATAATCGAGGAAGTTGTACTCGGGTGGCAGAACTGCCAGTCGCAACGCGCTGGCAAACAGCTTTTCGCGGATCAGCGCCTGATCTGAGGTCAGGTTTTCCGAGATGATAGTCTCTTGTACATCTCGCAGGAAATCCAGCACTGCGTCCGAAGTGCGAATGCCAACCAGCCCACCATTGAGATGGGGAAATGCGTTGGGCAGGGGAGTTTTCCAAATACGTTGCGCATGGGCCGAGTTGCGCAAAGGGTCATGGACCATCGCGATATCAAACTGCTCCAGGACGGTGAAGATATCCGACATATCTGCCAGACAGCGCACATCGGCATCCAAATAGACCGTCTTTTCGAACCGGGACCGCACAAGGCTTTCGAACTTGGGTCGGAACCAGCTTTTGTCCAGCATGTGGATTTGGTCAAACACTTCTGTTCCCGGGATGTTTTCGAGGTCGGTGAACAGGTCGACCGGTACATCCGGCATGGCGACCTTTAACGACCGAGCCGCTGCCACCGCTGTTTCGATGTAATCCTTACCGCTTGCGGCAATCACAAATCCCTGGGGCGACATGGCAATCTTCCAAAAAATGACCCGGCCCACCAAAGGTGAGCCGGGCACTGTTTAACGGTATTAGGCGGATCAGGCCAGAGAGCTGTCAATGCCTTTACACGCTTCGATCAAACCCTTCACGGCGTTGACCGAGTTGTCGAAACCGGCCTGCTCTTCTTCGTTGAGCTTGATGTTGACGATACGCTCGATACCGCCTGCGCCGATCACGGTGGGTACGCCGACATACATGCCTTCGACACCCAGCTCTCCGTCGCAATAAGCGGCGCAGGGCAGGACGCGTTTCTGGTCTTTCAGATAGGCTTCGGCCATTTCGATTGCCGATGTGGCAGGCGCATAGAAAGCCGAACCTGTTTTCAGCAGGCCAACGATTTCAGCCCCGCCGTCTCGGGTACGCTGCACGATTGCGTCCAGTTTCTCTTGTGTGGTCCAGCCCATCTCGACCAGATCGGGAAGCGGGATGCCCGCAACCGTAGAATAACGAACCGAAGGAACCATGGTGTCGCCGTGGCCACCTAGAACAAAGGCAGTGACGTCGCGCATGGACACGTTGAACTCTTCTGACAGGAAATGGGCAAAACGGCCCGAGTCCAGAACGCCCGCCATGCCGCAGACCTTGTTGTGCGGCATGCCCGAGAATTCACGCAGAGCCCAGACCATCGCGTCCAGCGGGTTGGTGATGCAGATGACAAAAGCATCGGGCGCGTTGGCGGCGATGCCTTCACCGACCGACTTCATGACTTTCAGGTTGATGCCCAGCAGGTCATCACGGCTCATGCCTGGCTTGCGTGGGACACCTGCGGTGACGATGCAAACGTCGGCGCCTGCGATGTCCTCATAGGACTGGGTGCCTTTCAGCTTGGCGTCGAACCCTTCGGAAGGGCCGGATTCTGCGATATCCAGCGCCTTGCCTTCCGGAGTGCCTTCGGCGATGTCGAACAGCACGACGTCACCGAGTTCCTTCATTGCTGCGAGGTGGGCGAGCGTGCCGCCGATCTGACCTGCGCCGATCAGCGCGATCTTGGGTCTGGCCATTTGGAAAATCTCCGGTCGGTATTGAAATCGCGGTTTTGCTAGTCCTAAAACCGGCGCTGCGCAAGCCTTCTGCGGCGCGGCATGCCACCGCATACCGTTTGCATGTCTCCTACCGATTGCGCTAAACCGCCTGTGACTCATGCATATTTACGGGACGCCGCATGTTCGAGATGGACCTGATGTTTTTTGCCGTGGCGATCCCTGCTGTGATCTTCGCCGGCATCTCGAAGGGTGGGTTTGGCTCGGGTGTGGCGTTTGCCGCATCATCGATTCTGGCACTGATCCTGACACCGGGACAGGCGCTTGCACTGATGTTGCCAATTCTGATGGTAATCGACGTCGCTACGCTGGGCCCCTATTGGAAACGCTGGAGCTGGTCGGATTCACGCCTGCTGATCGTGGGGGCAGTGCCGGGTGTGGCAGTGGGCGCCTGGCTGTATCGCGCCACGAATGACGACCTTCTGCGCCTGCTGATCGGAGGAATTTCAGTGGGGTTCGTGATCTGGCATGTGGCCCAGAGAAAGGGCTGGATCCGCGGCTTTGCCAATCGTCTGCCGCCATTTGCGGGAATTTTTGCGGGGTTGGTCGCCGGGTTCACCAGCTTTGTCAGTCATGCGGGCGGCCCACCCGCCGCCGTCTATCTGATCTCGCAGCGTCTGTCGAAAACCGAGTTTCAGGCGAGCACTGTGCTGGTCTTCTGGGTCATCAATGTCGCTAAATTCATTCCGTATGCCTATCTGGGTCTGTTCACATGGCACACTGCGCTGGCCGACTTGTTGCTGGCTCCATTTGCCGTGCTTGGTGCATGGCTGGGTGTGCGCGCGCATTTCATGATATCCGAACGCTTGTTCTTCGGTATTGCCTACGTTTTGCTGATGCTGACCGGAACAAAGCTGATCTGGGAGGCCCTGAGCTAGACATTGGGCGGCAGTGCTTCGGCCATATCTTCGTAGGACTGGCCCGAAGCCACAAGGCAGGTCATTCCATCCGGTAATGTCACCGTAATAGTCCAGCTTCCGCTTTGATCAGACGCAAAGACTTCCATCACCGCACCTTGTCGGGCGATGCCAATGCTCTTACGCGTTTCGCCATAAGTCTCGGCCAGTCGAGTTATGACCTCGTCGCGGGGGGCGCAGCTTTGAGCCTGCACCTGCTGGGCGGCCAGAACCATGATACCCAGCCCCATTGTCATATTGAACAGCGTCTTGCTCATCGGTGAACCCTTTTGATTGCGATCTGCCAAGACGGTGACCGTTGCAGACCGAAATACGGTTAAAGGAACGCACGTTGCGTCGTTAATGCTGCGGTGCGGCAAGTTTGCGCTTGAACTTTCCTGCAGAAAATGCCCCATTCTGCGCAACATTATTTCAAGAGGCCGAAGCCAATGGACTCCCGTCAGCGACCCTACCGTTCCGTATTGTACATTCCCGGTTCCAAAGACCGGGCGTTGGACAAGGCCCGCAACCTGCCTGTTGATGCGGTTATTTTTGACCTCGAAGATGCGGTCGCGGCGGACGAAAAAAACAACGCGCGTGAAACGCTCGGGGCTGCCTTGGCTGCTGGCGGTTATGGGGCGCGGGTCAAGATCGTACGAATCAATGGCCTAGATACCGAATGGGGCCGGGCCGATGCCCAAGCCGTGCGGGACATGGACGTGGATGTGGTTCTGCTGCCCAAAGTGAATTCTGCCGCAGATGTGGATGCATTGGCCGCAATAACCGGTGATCTGCCGATATGGGCCATGATGGAGACGCCGCGCGGGATGCTGAACGCCGCCGAAATTGCCGCGCATCCGCAGATGGCGGGCTTCGTCATGGGCACCAACGATCTGGCCAAGGAATTGCAGACACGGTTCCGCCGAGACCGCCTGCCGTTGCAGACGTCGCTGGGCCTGTGCCTGTTAGCCGCAAAAGCCGAGGGGCTGATCATCGTCGATGGCGTCTATAACGCCTTCAAGGACAGCGAAGGCCTGGCGGCCGAATGCGCGCAGGGCCGCGATATGGGCTTTGACGGCAAGACCCTGATCCATCCCGCACAGGTCGATGTCACCAACGACGCCTTCGCCCCATCGGATGAGGAAATCGATCTGGCCCGCCGCCAGATCACCGCGTTTGAAGAGACCGAAGCACAAGGGCAGGGCGTCGCGGTCGTCGATGGCAAGATCGTGGAAAACCTGCACGTTGCAACCGCCCGTGAAATTCTGGCAAAAGCAGAGGCGATTTCAGCTTTGCAAGCGGGGTAAGCCAGCATGGGCTTTGTTCTTCTGATTCTTGGTGTGGCGCTCTGGTGGGCTGCACATCTGTTCAAACGCGTGATGCCGGACCAGCGCGCGGCGATGGGCAAAGGCGGTGCGGGCGCGGTGGCGCTGGCGCTGCTGGCGTCAATCCTGTTGATGATCTTCGGTTATCGCATGACCGATTTCATCCCAATCTGGTCGCCGCCGACCTTTCTGATCCACGTCAACAACCTGTTGGTGCTGATCGCCATCTATATGATGAGCCCCGCAGGCCAAAAGGGTCGTCTGCTGAACAAGCTGCGTCACCCGATGCTGGGC
The DNA here is from genome assembly GCF_059611285.1 of Ruegeria sp. CDSA236. Lineage (NCBI taxonomy): Bacteria > Pseudomonadati > Pseudomonadota > Alphaproteobacteria > Rhodobacterales > Roseobacteraceae > Ruegeria > Ruegeria sp. CDSA236. Next base: position 160,423 of record NZ_JBXWPG010000005.1, on the reverse strand, counting down.
GGCATGAAGCTCTGGGCCTTTGCGCATTTGCTGGTCAATGGTGATCTGGCCTCAATCGTCCTGTTCGGCGGCTTGCTGGCCTGGGCGGTGGTCGAAGTGATCGTGATCAACAAATCCGAGCCGGACTGGACACCGGGCGAGCCGGGCACTTACGGCAAGGATGCGATGTTCTTTGTCGCGTCGATCGTTCTGCTGGGCATTATCGGCTATATTCACGGGTTGGTCGGCCCGTCGCCGTTTGGTTCATAAAGGTTTGACAACATGGCAACACTCTATCGTCTGCTGACCGAGGAAGACACCGCAGCCTTCTGTCACAAAGTGTCGGACGCGCTGGCAAAAGGGTGGGAGCTGTATGGCGACCCGTCCTATGCCTTTGACACTGCAAACAACGTGATGCGTTGTGCGCAGGCCGTGACCAAAGAGGTTGCGACCGACTATTCCCCTGAAATGAAACTGGGACAGCAATAATGGCAAAAACCAATCCGGGCCGTTTCTTCGAGGATTATTCTGTAGGGCAAGTGCTGCACCACGCGGTGCCTCGCACCGTGACCGATGGCGAACGGGCGTTGTATCATGCGCTCTATCCGGCGCGTCATGCTCTGTATTCCTCGGATGAGTTCGCCCGGAATTGTGGCCTGCCGCAAAGCCCGATCGATGATCTGGCGGCGTTTCACGTGGTGTTTGGCAAGACTGTCCCTGATGTATCGCTGAATGCTGTGGCTAATCTGGGCTATGCTGAGGGGCGTTGGCTGAAGCCGGTTTATCCCGGCGATACGCTGCGGTCGGAATCCGAAGTGATTGGGGTCAAGCAGAACTCGAACGGAAAAACCGGTGTGGTGTGGGTGCGAACCCGTGGCCTGAACCAGCGCGATGAGGTGGTTATTGAGTATGTCCGCTGGGTGATGGTGCGCAAATCGAACCCTGACGCGCCCGCCCCGGACACGGTGGTGCCCGAGTTGAAACAGGTGCTGGAGCCACAGGATCTGGTAGTGCCACAAGGGCTGAACTTTTCCTCCTATGAATTTGTTCAGGCCGGTGAGGCGCATCGGTGGGGCGATTACGCGATTGGTGAAAAGATTGATCATGTGGACGGCGTCACCGTGGAAGAAGCCGAGCATATGCTGGCCACGCGGCTTTGGCAGAACACCGCCAAGGTTCATTTCGATCTGACCTTCCGTCCCGAAGGCCGTCTTATCTATGGCGGGCACGTGATCTCGATGGCGCGGACCCTGTCGTTCAATGGATTGGCAAATGCGCAGATGATCGTCGGGTTGAACGGTGGCGCCCATGCCAACCCTTGCTTCTCAGGCGATACCATTAAGGCCTGGTCAGAGGTGCTGGACAAAGCCGAAACCGGCATCCCCGGCGTTGGGGCGGTCCGGTTGCGGCTGGTTGCCACGAAGGGCGGAGAGCTGTTCGAGTTGAAAAATGACGATGGCCGATATCTGCCCAATGTTCTGTTGGACCTCGACTACTGGGCTTTGATGCCAGTCTGACCCCACATTCATTTGAACGCAGCCTGCAATATTCGTGCTAGGCTGCGACCATGTCTCTGCTTCGCTCTTTCGTCGCCTGTTTCTTTCTGGCCCCGACCGCCGAGGCGTGTGATCTTGCTTTGGCTCTGGCCGTTGATGTCTCGGGATCGGTGGATTCGAACGAATACCGCATACAAATGGACGGCCTGGCCGCTGGATTGCGTGACCCCATCGTCTCCGAGGCGCTGGTGCGCGGGAATGCGCGGTTGATGCTGGTCCAATGGACCGGAGCCTCTCGTCAGAAGGTGACGATCCCCTGGACACATATGGATAGCTTTGAAGCCATAGATAGTTTCGCCAACCAGGTGGCCGCAGATGCCAGAGTCTGGCGCAATTTTTCGACTGCAATCGGTGAGGCGCTTGAGACCACAATGTCCAGTTTCAGCGAGGTAACCGAATGCAAACGGCACCTGATTGATATCTCGGGTGATGGGGTTTCCAACGAAGGGGTTGAACCGTCCGAGATTCACGATGTGTTGCGTGGGAAAGGTGTCACGGTAAATGCCATCGCCATCGAGGAAAGCGAACCCGACTTGACGGCCTATTTCTTTGAGAACGTCATTGTAGGTGAGGGAGCGTTTGTCGTTTCGGCGGCCGGGTTCGAGGATTATCCGGCCCGCATCCGAAAGAAACTGTTGCGGGAAGTGACCCAGCAAACGGCCGGTCTGAAATAAGTGTGGCAGGGATTCGGAGCTGCAGGCGCTAACATCTGTTTCGTCTTATTTGATTTGTGATCACAAGAATATTTTGTGTGATCACTTTATCGCTTAATCTGTCATTTTGCGCGAATTCTGAGCTTTTTTGCAGCTGCAGCACGTGACAGTGTCGCAAAAACCAGTAAAACCTTCGGAAGCCAACCGAAAAGGAGCCGCCATGAGCGATGTAAATCGGGGCAACCGCCCGCTCTCACCGCATATCCGCATCTACCGCCCACAGATGACGTCTCTGTCGTCGATCATGGTTCGGATGACTGGATTGGCCGTGTTCGCAATCGCAGCACTTGTGGTGTGGTGGCTGTTGGCGGCGGCAACCTCTGAGGCGGCCTTTGCAGGCATAGACGGGTTTCTGCGCAGCTGGTTCGGTGATCTTGTCATGACCGGAGCGGCCTGGGGCCTGTGGTACCACACATTGGGCCGGTTGCGTCATGTCTTTTGGGATTTCGGCTACTGCCTGGATGTCGATCTCTCTGAAAAGCTGGGATGGGGCATGTTCGTTGGTGCCACGATCCTGACCATCATCACCGTTCTTGTGGTTTAAGGAGACGTTCGATGCGATACCTGACTGACCGTAAACGCGCCGAGGGTCTGGGAGCGGGCAAATCCGGAACCCAAACACATTGGAACACAATGGTCCGGGCCATGATCCTGACCGTTCTGATTCCTCTCTTCATCTTCACATTTGGTGCCGGTCTGGGCGGAACCTACGAAGAGGTTCTGGCTTATTTCAGTCGCCCCTTCCCGGCGATCATATGCGCGCTGACACTGATCGTTGCCCTGTTGCAGCTGATGTACGAAGCGCAGGAGGCCATCGAAGACTATATCCATGGTGTCGCCGAGAAAGTGACGCTGGTTGCGATGTGGGCGTTTGGCTACACGCTGATGGTTGCAGGGCTGTTTGCCCTGGTGAAACTCGCCCTGTGATGATGCGCGGTAAGGAATAAGAACAATGACAGCAGCATATGAATACGAAACCCACGAATACGACGTCGTTGTCGTAGGCGCAGGTGGTGCAGGTCTTCGCGCAACGCTGGGTATGGCGGAACAGGGTCTGCGTACGGCATGCGTGACCAAGGTGTTCCCGACCCGCTCGCACACGGTTGCCGCACAGGGCGGCATCGCGGCGTCGCTGTCGAATATGGGTCCTGACCACTGGCAGTGGCATATGTACGACACGGTCAAGGGCTCGGACTGGCTGGGCGACACCGACGCGATGGAATACCTCGCACGTGAGGCACCCAAGGCGGTCTATGAGCTAGAGCATTACGGTGTGCCCTTCAGCCGGACCGAGGAAGGCAAGATTTATCAGCGTCCCTTTGGTGGCCACACAACGGAATTCGGCGAAGGCCCTGCGGTACAGCGGACCTGTGCCGCTGCTGACCGGACCGGCCACGCGATCTTGCACACGCTCTATGGTCAGTCGCTGAAAAACAACGCTGAGTTCTACATCGAGTATTTCGCCATCGACCTGATCATGTCCGAGGACGGGCAATGTCAGGGCGTTGTCTGCTGGAAGCTGGACGATGGCACCATGCATGTGTTCAACGCCAAGATGGTGGTGCTGGCGACCGGCGGCTATGGCCGGGCGTATTTCAGCGCCACTTCGGCCCATACCTGTACCGGTGACGGCGGCGGTATGGTGGCCCGCGCGGGTCTGGCGCTGCAGGATATGGAGTTCGTTCAATTTCACCCGACCGGCATCTACGGCTCGGGCTGTCTGATCACCGAAGGTGCGCGGGGTGAGGGCGGGTACCTGACCAATTCCGAAGGCGAACGGTTCATGGAGCGCTATGCGCCTCAGTACAAAGACCTGGCACCGCGCGACTATGTCTCGCGCTCGATGACCATGGAAATCCGCGAAGGACGTGGTGTGGGTGCAGAGGGCGACCACATTCACCTGAACCTCAGCCACTTGCCTGCCGAGGCATTGGCCGAACGTCTGCCCGGTATTTCCGAAAGCGCCAAGATCTTTGCCGGTGTGGATGTGACCAAAGAGCCGATCCCGGTTCTGCCAACCGTGCATTACAACATGGGCGGTATCCCGACCAACTATTGGGGTGAGGTTCTGAACCCCACCGCCAAGGACCCCACGGCCGTGGTCCCGGGCCTGATGGCTGTGGGTGAGGCTGGCTGCGCCTCGGTCCATGGGGCGAACCGTCTGGGCTCAAACTCGCTGATCGATCTGGTGGTCTTTGGCCGCGCGGCGGCGATCCGGGCCGGCAAGGTTGTGGATGCCGATAGCGCCAACCCGGTTCTGAACCAGGGGTCGGTCGACAAAGCCTTTGATCGTTTTGACGACGTCCGTAACGCCAGCGGAGCGATCCCGACCGCCGATCTGCGGCTTGAGATGCAAAAGACCATGCAGGCTGACGCGGCCGTATTCCGCACCGCCAAAACCATGGCCGAAGGCGTTGAAAAGATGACGGCGATTGCCGCCAAAATGGACGACCTGAAAGTCACCGACCGCTCGCTGGTCTGGAACAGCGATCTGATGGAAACGCTGGAACTGACCAACCTGATGCCAAGTGCGCTGGCCACCATCGTCGGTGCCGAAGCGCGCAAGGAAAGCCGTGGTGCCCATGCGCATGAGGATTTCAGCGAACGCGACGACAAAAACTGGCGCGTTCACACGGTGTCCCGCGTAGACGGTAATAAGGTGAACCTCAGCTATCGCCCGGTGATCGTCGATCCGCTGAGCACCGAAGCAGAAGGCGGAATCAGCCTGAAGAAAATCGCGCCCAAGGCGCGGACTTTCTGATGTGATTGGGCAGTCCGCGACCAACCACCGGACTGCTCAAATTCTATGGGTAAGTAATATCTGTACTTAGCCAATCGGCTATGGCGAGATGAATGTTTCAATGTACTCATTCACATCGGCTTCAGAGATTTCCTGACGCTGTGCCAATATATCGAGAATTTTCAGGCTGACATCTGTGAACCCAAAAACACCTTCGGTTAGAATTGCCAGTCGCTTTAGCATCTGGCTGTTCAGCTCTGCAGGATCAGACAAGTCTCTGAGATAGATAATGTCCCCGTCCAGCATTTGTGTCGATTCAAAGTCCGAAAGAACTCCTGACCATTTCGATATGACCAGCCTGTTCTCGATATGCGCAAAACTATGGGGCAAAAACCCCAATTTTCTGAGAAATGTGTCAACCTCGCCAAAACCTGGCTGATTCTCGTACAATGGAAAAAACGATACTTCGGTCTGTATGGCGGCGACATTTTTCAGCGTGTTTTCCGCCGAGGTAAACACCGAAAGTTCGGCGCCCTGAATGTCAATTTTCAGAAAATCCACTGGACCCAAACCTGCGATATCATCCAGCCGCTGGGTTTGCATCTCCATACTGCCAATTTGCCTTGCAGCTTTGCGTAGGCCGCGCAGGTAAAAAAGTGTTTTTTCCCTTATTTTCAGCAAGGATGTCAAACCCGAGCCCTTGTAGATATTCAACAAGGCCGGTTTGCCGTCTCCGACTGCAAAGTTGAAATACTCTTCATTTTCACCTTTATTGCGGACGACCTCTTTCATCGTATTTTCCTGAGGTTCGAAACCGACGACATTGCAAAATTTGTTCTTTAGTAGGTCTCGGTAAGGGGCGTCATGGCGCATTGGATTGGCGCCAATATCGGCAATGCGTACAATACTGGTCAAATCCAGAAGATCGTACAAAGCAGAAATGCGGGCGCTGAAAAGATTATCCATTTCTTAGAACCGTAAGCGCTTCGGCCAACTTGCGGCTGATCCGCTCTGGCGCGCGTTCCTGAGCGAATTCGAAGCACGCCCTACGTTTTTCAGCGAGTTCTGAATCGGACATTTCCATCACCTTCATCATCATGCGGATCAGTCCTCGAGGGTTTTGTGCCGGATATAATAGATCGTGACAGGTTTCCGGGGTTGTCTGCCGGTGGGGTTCAATGTCCGGGGCGACAACTGGCAAGCCGAAGGTCATGGCAAGCATTGCGGTTCCAGAGGTGAAGGTTTGTGTAGATGGCAAAACATAGGCGTGAGCTTGGGAAAAAACACTCGGAATAGCCTCATCTTCTACGCGTTCGCCTATCACGGTTACGTTTGAAATGGCGTCCAGCCGTCGTACCAATCGCCGACTGGGCCGAAAGACTCGGCCGACCACTGACATATGAAAGTCGAAACCCCTGTTGGTTAGCTTCCGGATGGCGAAATGAAGCCGGTCCAACTCGCGGTTTCCGCGCATCGCGCCAAAGGTCAAAAAATGGGTCTGATCGCGTGGTTGCATCAGGCGCGCAAGCGTGATTTCAGCGCTTTCATAAACGCCTAGATAGCTTGGGTGAGGGATCAGGCAAATCTTATTCGGCTCCGCGTCATATTGGGCGATCATATGTTGTCGCGCATTTGGGGTATGGACATGGATCATATCGACCAGCTCTGCCAACTTGCGTCGCGCCGCGTGAAATCCATCGTTGCCCTCACGCGCTGAATGCGCGGCGCGATTGTGAATGGTCCAGATGACGCGACCACCGTTTGATTTATACAGCTCAAGTCCCGACACGGCATCTTGAAACAGAGCGTTGTTCGCGGGATCTTCACCATCCATGATCGGAAACAGCCTGTCATCCCATTGGATATGCAGGATTCCGTGTTCGGTCTGAAATTCTGGTTTCGCAATCTCTGCAAAGTTCAGCTGTTTCATTGCAGCTAGAGAAAACTCTGGCTCGCATGCGCTGTACATCATGTTTTGATAGGGGTTTTTGGTGCCATAGGGAATATTCAATACTCGTGTCTGCATACGGCACTCAGCTTTTGCTTTCTCGGGTGCAGACTCCATGCACATAAGCTCAATGTAAAGGTGAAATCACCCATCTTTATTGACTGTTTTCAAGGCTAAATGGTTGGCTTTCGCACTTGCAGCGTGTATCTATACACGGGAATTTAGCGAGGTCGGAAATGGTACAACTCACCCTGCCAAAAAATTCTCGGATTACCACCGGAAAGACATGGCCCAAGCCAGAGGGCGCGACGAATGTGCGCAAGTTCCAGATCTATCGCTGGAATCCTGACGACGGTCAAAATCCCCGGGTGGATACCTATTTCGTCGATATGGACAGCTGCGGTCCGATGATTTTGGATGCGCTGATCAAGATCAAGAATGAGATCGACCCAACCTTGACCTTCCGCCGGTCTTGCCGCGAGGGCATTTGTGGGTCCTGTGCGATGAATATCGACGGGATCAACACGCTGGCCTGTATCTATGGCATGGATGAGATCAAGGGCGATGTGAAAATCTATCCTTTGCCCCATATGCCTGTGGTCAAGGACCTGATTCCGGACCTGACCCATTTCTATGCCCAGCACGCAAGCATCATGCCCTGGCTAGAAACCAAGACCAACCGGCCTGCGAAAGAGTGGAAGCAATCCATTGAAGACCGCAAAAAGCTGGATGGTCTTTATGAATGTGTGATGTGTGCCAGCTGCTCGACCTCGTGCCCAAGTTATTGGTGGAATGGCGACCGCTATCTTGGCCCGGCGGCTCTGCTGCATGCATATCGTTGGATTATTGACAGCCGAGATGAGGCAACGGGTGAGCGCCTGGATGAGTTGGAAGATCCGTTCAAGCTGTATCGTTGCCACACGATCATGAACTGCGCCAAAACCTGCCCGAAGGGTCTGAACCCTGCAAAGGCAATCGCCGAGATCAAAAAGTTGATGGTCGAACGCACGGTGTGAGGCGGACTTGATCCATGTGTCTGCTGTGTTGCGGCAGGTGCAATTCCCATTTGCAAGAATATGTGGTGTGAACGCCTGCAGCCTGTCCTATGTTTGGCTCAGGGAGGAGTGATTATGTCACAATGGGATCACTCCGATGAGAACCAAAACCAACTCCGCTGATGCCGCCGAAGCCCTGGAATTGCTGGAACTGGCATGGGCCTATTATACGCCAGAAACGGTAATCCCCACTTCAGAGCGGATGCCAGAGCTGTTCGAATACGCAAATGCTGCCTGACCTGCGATTGCAGGGCTTGAAAACAACCGACTGATCAGCAAAGCAGGAGAATGCCTGTTATTCTTCTGCTTCTTGCTGCCGCCGTATTCGCCTATTTTCTGTGGCGCGCCCGCACTTCGTCACTGACGCGTGAATGCCGCTGGCGCCAGCACCGAAAAGAAGGGCAATGGGTCTGTTCGTTTTGCGGTGCTCAGACCGATGGGGCGGAAAGCCCCAAGCAGTGTTTAAAGGGATCGACCGGTAGATAGCCGATGCGGGACAGGGTCGACCCTGCCCCAACCCGTTTGCTAAGCTTTTGGAAACGCCGCCTGAAGTGCGATCTCAACCATGTCGCCAAAGCTGCTTTCACGTTCGGACGATGGCAGAGCTTCTCCTGTCAGCAAGTGGTCGGAAACGGTCAGCACGGCAAGGGCCCGGCACTTGTGGCGCGCGGCCAGGATGTAAAGTTCGGCGGCTTCCATTTCGACGCCCAGAATGCCGTGACGCACCATCTGTTCGTTCAGATCGGGACGTTCATCGTAGAATACATCCGAGGAATAAATCCCGCCAACATGAGTTGGTGTTCCTTTGTTTGCCGCAGCCTGAAAGGCGGCCTGCAACAGGCTCCAATCCGCGCAAGGTGCAAAGTTGAGCTCTTTCATGATCCCCCGAGACGGAGTGCTGAGCGTGGTCGAAGTCATCGCCAAAATGACATCACGAATGTTCACACTGTCCTGCATCCCGCCACATGACCCTATACGGATCAAAGTTCTGGCGCCAAAATCGCGGATCAATTCATTCACGTAAATTGACAGCGAGGGCATTCCCATACCGCTGCCTTGAATCGTGACCGGATTACCTTTCCAAGTTCCGGTGAAGCCCAACATGCCACGCACGTCATTCACCAGTTTGGCGTTATCCAGAAAAGTTTCTGCCGCCCATTTTGCCCGGTAAGGATCACCGGGTAAAAGAACTGTTTCAGCGATTTCGCCTTTTTCGGCGCCTATATGAATCGTCATTTCGTTATCAATTCCATTCAGATTTCCATATCCGAAATATCCGCTCCGGCTTTCAAAGCTTCGTGTACCCAATGCGGCTTGCGACCGCGTCCCGACCAGGTTTGATCGTGGTTGGATGGATTTCGGTATTTTGCTTTTGTTTTCGATATCTTAAGAGATTTCGAGGGCCCATCAGAAAGTTCGGAAAGGGAAAACCCAAATTCCGCTGCGGCTTTCTGAGCGGCTTTCAAAGCCTCTTTCCTATCACGTCTTTCGGCTGCTTTCAGCGCCACATCTACATTGGCACGCAATTCCAACAGTTCATTGCGCGTCATCTTTTCGAGATTCATTCCCATTTACATTCCCCTGATGTTACCGAATTACAATGTCCCCGAAGAGTCACCGTAGTTCTAAAAGCATCCATTATCTATCCCTTTTGCGAAGGCGATAGATACGGGGAAAATGGGTGGCAAATCGGCGGTTATTCAGCGGCCAGGTTTTGCGGATCAACCAAGGAAACTATGTCGCCCATGATTGCATTCAACTCGAAGTTTTTTGGTGTGTAGATTTTGGCCACACCCATCGCTTTGAGCTTTTCAGCATCGTCATCAGGGATAATGCCACCGACAACAACAGGAACATCGTTCAGGCCCGCCTCGCGCAGACGGTTCAGAACGTCCTGAACCAACGGTATGTGACTGCCGGACAGAATCGACAGGCCGATCACATGGGCTTTGTCCTCGATTGCGGCGGCCACAATTTCCTCGGGTGTCAGACGGATGCCGTCATAGCTGATGTCCATGCCGCAATCGCGGGCGCGGAAGGCGATCTGTTCGGCGCCGTTTGAATGACCGTCCAGGCCGGGCTTGCCGACCAGGAACTTCAGGCGACGCCCCAGCTTGTCGCTGACCGCGTCAACGGCCGAGCGCAAGTCCTCCAGCCCTTCGGTTTTGTTTGAGACCGAGCCGGAAACACCGGTTGGGCCGCGATATGTGCCATAGACTTTGCGCATCTCTTCGGCCCATTCGCCGGTGGTGACGCCAGCCTTGGCGGCGACGATTGACGGCTCCATTACATTCGCACCGGATTGTGCGGCCTCACGCAAAGCGGCCAGCGCTGCTGCAACTGCCGCGCCATCCCGTTCGGTGCGCCATTCGTTCAGGCGGTTGATCTGTTCCTGCTCCACTGCCGGATCAACGACCATGATGCCGCCGTCTTCGGTTTCCAGGGGTGAGGGCTCGCCCTCGGTCCATTTGTTCACGCCGACCACAATGGTCTCGTTGCGCTCGATCCGGTTGAGGCGCTCTGCGTTGGAATCGACCAAACGGGACTTCATGTATTCGATCGAAGCGACAGCACCCCCCATCGAATCCAGGTTCGCCAGTTCGGCCCGCGCGCCCTCTTTCAATTCTTCGACTTTGGCGTCTACGGCCGGGTTGCCGTCGAACAGATCGCCATATTCCAGCAGGTCGGTTTCATAGGCCAGAATCTGTTGCATCCGCATCGACCACTGCTGATCCCACGGGCGGGGCAGGCCAAGGGCCTCGTTCCATGCTGGCAGTTGTACCGCGCGGGCACGGGCCTTTTTCGACAAGGTCACCGCCAGCATTTCGATCAGGATACGGTAGACGTTGTTTTCCGGCTGCTGCTCGGTTAGGCCCAGTGAGTTCACCTGCACACCATAGCGGAAGCGGCGGAATTTCGGGTTTTCAACGTCATAACGTTGTTGCAGGATTTCATCCCAAAGATCCACAAAGGCGCGCATTTTGCACATTTCGGTGACAAAGCGGATGCCGGCATTCACAAAGAACGAAATCCGTCCGCACAATGCTGGGAAATCCTCGGCTGGGACGCGCGGGCGCAGCTCATCCAAGACGGCGATGGCTGTGGCCAGCGCATAGGCCAGCTCTTGTTCCGGCGTCGCGCCGGCCTCTTGCAGGTGATAGGAACACACATTCATCGGGTTCCATTTCGGCACATTGGAATAGCAATACTCGGCCACATCCGCGATCATCTTCAGCGACGGTTTCGGCGGGCACACATAGGTGCCGCGGCTCAGGTATTCCTTGATCAGATCGTTCTGAACCGTGCCCTGCAGTTTCGACACGTCCGCGCCCTGTTCCTCGGCAACCGCTATATAGAGCGCTAGCAACCAAGGAGCCGTGGCGTTTATCGTCATCGACGTGTTCATCTGTTCCAACGGGATCTGGTCGAACAAAACCCGCATGTCGCCCAGATGGCCGATCGGTACACCCACTTTACCAACCTCGCCGCGTGCCAGCGTGTGATCGCTGTCATAGCCGGTTTGCGTCGGCAGATCGAAGGCCACTGACAGACCCGTCTGACCCTTGGCCAGATTCCCGCGATACAGCGCGTTGGACGCTTTGGCGGTGGAATGACCGGCATAGGTTCGGATGAGCCAGGGGCGATCTTTCTGCGTCTGCGTCATAACTGGGCCTCGTATTGCGGGTGGGCAAGAAAATTACGTTCATGGGTTCTAAAGCGCAATTTTCGGGACATGTCAATTCGCTGCGTCGCGGCATTTCCGGTTGTGCCGATTGTGGGATGCAGCGATTGGTGGCAGGGTGCATTTATGACACAGACCGTGGAACTTCCGCTTTGGCTGTTTTTGTTGATCCTGGTATTTGCCGCGGTCACACTGGCCTCGCATTTTCTGTTTCCGTCTGTGCGGTGGTTTTTTCGCCGTAGGTTGGAGCGCGCGGTCAAACGCCTGAACACGCGCCTGCAGCGCCCGATACAGCCGTTCAAGCTGGCCCGACGCCACGATATGATTCAACGTCTGATCTATGATCCTCAGGTAGGGCAGGCCGTGCAGCAGCACGCACGTGAAGAAGGCATCCCCGAAGCGGTCGCCTTTGAACAGGCCCAGCGGTATGCGCGCGAGATCGTGCCTTCTTTTTCCGCCGTTGCCTATTTCAGTATCGCCATCCGGTTGGCGCGGATTCTGAGCAACGCCTTTTATGATGTACGGCTTAGTTATCAGGATGAAGATGCCCTGAAAGATATTGATCCAAATGCGACAGTTGTTTTTGTGATGAACCACCGCAGCAACATGGATTATGTGCTGGTCACCTATCTGGCGGCCCAGCAATCGGCTTTGTCTTATGCTGTTGGCGAATGGGCGCGTGTTTGGCCGCTCAGTCGGTTGATTCGTGCGATGGGGGCCTATTTTATTCGCCGCAAATCCGGCAGCGAACTCTATCGTCAGGTATTGGCCTGCTATGTCCGGCATGCCACCGATGCCGGTGTTACACAGGCCATGTTCCCTGAAGGCGGGCTGAGCCTGACGGGGGCCATGGCACGCCCCAAGCTGGGGCTTTTGAAATACATAATCGATGGTGCCAGGGTGGATGGGGCGGATGTGGTGTTTGTTCCCGTTGCGCTAAACTATGACCGGGTTCTTGAAGATACGATCCTGACCAAGGCCGCACTTGGCAATCAAAGGCAATTTCGTGCCCGGATCGGGGTCATAACTGGGTGGATATTGAAACAGATAGGTAGGCGTCTGACCGGTCGCTACCAGCGGTTTGGATTTGCTGGGGTGCGATATGGTCACCCTATCTCATTGAAGGAATTTCGCACCGCCCATGACGATGTGATGACTGATCTCGCGCGCGAACTCATGCAACGGATCAAAGAAGCGATTCCGCAGGCGCCTGTTCCGGCAGCGTGCTGGCTGGTTCGCACCAAAGGAGAAATGCCCGAAGACGAGCTTAAAAGCTTGATCACCGGGTTTTTGCAACGTGACGGAACTTTGGGTGATCAGGATGAGTCTGCGGTTTCAGCTGCCTTGGATCAGCTGGTCGAACGCAAAATTCTGAAACGAGAAGGTGGGAAAATATCTCAATCCGGGCAAAGGGTTGATCTGCTCGATTACTATGCAGCCTCAGCCCCGATTGGCGACGGCTGGCCTGATGCTGCGGCAGCGAAAGAAGTTTCTGCAGGTGCTGGGTCATAAAATTACAAAAATGATGCAAAATCTATTGCATTATTTCCTTCAGGCCAATATCTCATCATCCAACGCAAGCGCTTCTGCATCGCGGCAAACAGGAATGAGAAATAGGGAGGCCAACATGGCTCTGGACACCGACAGCGGTATCGCAACTTACGACGCGCCGGAAAAAGACCTCTATGAAATGGGTGAAATCCCTCCGATGGGGTTTGTGCCTAAGAAAATGTATGCATGGGCAATCCGTAAGGAACGCCACGGGGAACCGGATACTGCGATGGTCCAGGAAGTCGTGGACGTACCAGAGCTGGACAGCCACGAGGTGTTGGTTCTGGTGATGGCGGCGGGCGTTAACTATAACGGCGTCTGGGCATCCCTGGGCAAGCCGATCTCGCCCTTTGACGGCCACAAAGCCCCGTATCATATCGCCGGTTCTGACGCTTCAGGGATCGTATGGGCCGTGGGTTCGAAAGTAACGCGCTGGAAAGTGGGCGACGAGGTTGTCATTCACTGCAACCAGGACGATGGCGACGACGAACATTGTAATGGTGGCGATCCGATGTATTCGGACAGCCAGCGGATCTGGGGTTATGAAACGCCGGATGGGTCTTTTGCACAGTTCACCAACGTTCAAGCCCAGCAGTTGATGCCGCGCCCCAAGCACCTGACCTGGGAAGAAAGCGCTTGCTATACTCTGACGCTGGCGACCGCGTATCGGATGCTGTTCGGGCACGAGCCGCATGATCTGAAGCCGGGCCAGAACGTTCTGGTCTGGGGTGCCTCGGGCGGCCTGGGCTCTTATGCGATCCAGCTGATCAATACCGCAGGCGCCAACGCAATCGGCGTGATCTCGGACGAAAGCAAGCGTGACTTTGTTATGGGGCTGGGCGCCAAGGGCGTGCTGAATCGCAAAGACTTTAACTGCTGGGGTCAGTTGCCCACAGTAAACACACCGGAATATGCGGACTGGTTCAAAGAGGCGCGCAAATTCGGCAAGGCGATCTGGGAAATCACCGGGAAAGGCAAAAATGTCGACATGGTGTTTGAACATCCCGGCGAAAGCACATTTCCGGTGTCGACCTTTGTCGTGAAAAAAGGTGGTATGGTTGTGATCTGCGCCGGTACCACCGGCTATAACCTGACTTTCGACGTTCGCTATATGTGGATGCATCAGAAACGCCTGCAAGGTTCGCATTTTGCGCATCTCAAGCAGGCTGCTGCCGCGAACCAACTGATGGTCGAACGCCGTCTGGATCCCTGCATGTCCGAAGTGTTCGCCTGGGGTGAATTGCCAGACGCGCATATGAAGATGATGCGGAATGAGCATAAACCAGGCAACATGTCGGTTCTGGTTCAGGCGCCGCAGACGGGCTTGCGCACGCTTGAAGAGGTTCTAGACGCAAAAGGCTGAGCCCCCAAAAAAAGAATATTAGCACCCGCGAATCGCATCGAGCGAGCGCGGGTGTACCTATTTCTAGGTATTAGGCAATAATTACAGTGGGTTGCGAAATCGTGACCCGCTAGTTTTGGGGAGTAGAAACCAGTGAATAGGCTTAAAAGCACCTCACATGTTATGTTTGTGTTAACCCTTCGTTAACCGTTTCGGAGAGACTTTAGATGGCGCATAATGAGTGGATACTGGACGTTTTGTCGGACCTCAACGCCTTCGCTGTTGAAAACGGTTTGACCGCACTTGCCGAGCAGCTTGATGATACCAAGTTGATCGCAGCGGCCGAGATTGCGTCCATGCAGGATAAGGCACAGGCGCCCGCGAATGGGAACACAACTCGACATGAGTCAGGTCCTAGAGGACTTGGAAAGCACCAACACGCTTGACGAGTTGGGCGATGTAGCCGTTCGATTGCGCGACCGGCTGCAGGTTGAACATCTTATCTATCATTGGGTTGATGGTGCCGGGGATCAATACGGCTATACAACTTACCCGGACGCTTGGGCCGAGCGATATCGTGAGCGGAATTATCACCGCATAGATCCGGTGATCCTGGGGTGTTTCCAACGGTTCCACCCGGTTGACTGGAAATTGCTGGACTGGTCTGGAAAAGTGGCGAAAGCCTTTTTGCAAGATGCCCTTGAACATGGAGTTGGCAATCAGGGTTATTCGATCCCCATCCGGGGGCCGAACGGCCAGTTTGCCTTATTCACAGTGAATCACTCATGTGATGATGAGAAATGGAAGTCCTTCATCGAGGCCCATGGCCGCGAGCTGATTTTGATCGCGCATTACTTTAACCGAAAGGCTCTGGAGTTCGAAACCGACAGGCAGCCGGATACGACCCGGGGCCTGTCGCCTCGTGAGACGGATGCCATGACCTTGCTGGCGCTTGGATACAGCCGGGCACAAGTCGCGCACTCATTGTCAATCTCGGAACATACGCTGCGTGTCTATATTGAAAGTGCGCGTGCCAAGCTTGGGGCGCAAAACACAACCCATGCCATCGCAACAGCACTCAGCCGTGGATTAATAGTGGTTTAACAAGCGCACGCTCTAAAAACGGGAAATTAACCACGACTTTGTACTCCCTTCGTTCTTGCACAAGACGAGGGGAAAAGTCATGTTGCGCTATTTGTTTGCGGACGAACTACATAAATTTCCGAATCTGGCCGAGGGGATGTTCCGGGATCGCGCCGATCAGTTCAAAACCCGGCTGGGCTGGGATGTCCACGTTGATGAAAATGGGGAAGAGCGGGATCAATATGATGATCTGAATCCGCTCTATGTCATCTGGGAAGAAGAGGATGGCAGCCATGGGGGGTCGATGCGGGTTTTGCCGACGACAGGACCTGTCATGGTGAATGAAGTGTTCGGGCACCTGACAGGGGGTAAGCCCGTCCACAGCCCGCTGATCTGGGAGGTGACACGGTTTTGCCTGTCCCGAACGGCCAGCGCCCATACCGCTGGTGCCATCATGCTGAGCGGGGGCGAAATCATGGAAGGCTTCGGGCTGACCCATATTGCGGGCGTCTTTGATGCGCGGATGATTCGGATTTACCGGCTGATCGGATCGTCTCCGGTCGTTTTGGGGTCCGAGGGGACGGGTCGTGACAAGATTTCCGTCGGGCTGTGGCCCTATTCGGCCCAAGATTGCTATCGCGTGGCTGAACGGGCGGGCATCCCGCGTGAGCTGTCCAGGATGTGGTTCAGAACCGCGTTTGGCACCGCCCGGCAACACCGGTTTGCCATGTCCGCCTGACGGGGTGTGAAAGCCAATTCCGTATCTGGCGATAGCTGGCGTGGCCCTGTAGGGTCGCGCCATGTCTATACCCACAGTAACCTTTTCTGACGATCAAGCCGCCGCCTATGACAGCATTTCCGAGATGCTGAAATCTGCTGGTGTGGACTTGGATGATGACGCCCTGCTGAAAATGCCCGGCAATGGCGAATCCGGGGTGATGGCCGTGATCGGTAAGGCGGGTTCAGGGAAAACGCTACTGCTGGCAGAGCTTTACAAAGCATTGGCTGACGCGGGTCTTCAGATTGTTTCCGGTGATTTCGAAAGCCGCAAAGCGCGCGAGAAACGCAGCTTGGCCATTCTTGCGCCAACGAACAAGGCCGCCAGTGTTTTGCGCCTGCGGGGTGTGCCTGCGACCACGATCCACCGCATCCTCTATACGCCGGTATATGACCCGGAATATGAACGCATTGCCGAATGGCTGGCGGGCAACGATGAACGCCCCGAGGTTGAAGGGTTGACTGACGAAGCGCTGGACCGGGCGGCCGCTTTTTATCAGAACAACAAGTCGATCCCCGGCGCGCTGGCCGCTGCGGGCCTGCGTGGGTCCGACTTTATCACCGGCTGGAAGCGTCGGGAGGAACCGCTGGACATAGGCTTTGTAGATGAGGCCTCGATGCTGGATGACCGGCAGTTCGAAGACCTGAAAGAGATCTTTCCGACCCTGTTGCTTTTTGGCGATCCGGCGCAGCTCGCCCCGGTCAATCAGTCCGGCAGCATGGTATTTGAGACGCTGCCCGAGCCGCGAAAGCAGGTATTGCACAGGGTCCACAGGCAGACGGCAGACAACCCGATCCTGGACCTCGCGCATGCGCTGGCCGACCCTCAGATGGGGTTTGAGGATTTTGAACGGCTCGTCGAACAGACCGCCCGACAGGATGACCGTGTTGTTTGGGGGCAGCGTGTTGAAGTTGACCTGATGGCCCGCAGCCCGGTTCTGGTCTGGCGAAATGCCACCCGAATTCGCTTGATTCAGGCCTTCCGCAATGTCCACGCGGCACCCGACACCGAGCTTCTGGCGGGAGAGCCGCTGATTTGCGATGGAATCGAACTGCCGCTGAAGCACCGCAAGAAAAGGCTGGATCTTGAGGCGCGCGGGCTAATCAAGGGTGCTCAGGTCATCTATCTGGGGCCAGGACGAAAACCGGGGTTTTCGCGCCTGCATGTGATGGGGGCCGAGGATCCTCAGGTCAGTGCAGCGTCGATTGTCAAAATCGAAATGCCTGATGAGGAAGAACCGTTTATTCCATTTGCAGCGCGTATGGGGGCAACCTTTTTGCATGGCGCAGCAGTGACCATTCACAAGGCGCAGGGGTCGCAGTGGGACACGGTACAGGTGTTTGCGCCGGATATATATGCGGCTGCTCGGATGGGGCGAACCGAGGCTGGGCAACCTTTGTGGAAACGTCTGGCTTATGTTGCGATCACGCGGGCGCAAGAAAGGTTGATTTGGGTGGTGCGCAACAGGCTGGCCAAGCCCACTTATCCGCTGCGCGTGGATGATTTGCGCGCGGCTCCGGCGGCGACGCTGACCCTGGAGGCGGAAGAGATATGAAATCCATCATCATCACAGGCGCCAGTTCAGGCATCGGACGGGCAACTGGCGAGTTGTTTTTGGCCGAGGGCTGGGCGGTTGGGCTGCTGGCGCGCAGCGCGGATGTGCTGAACGAATTGGCTGAAAGGCACAAGAATGCGATCCCCTTGGTGACCGATGTTACCGATCCCACCGCTGTTTCGGGTGCTTTCGAGACATTCCAGAATGAGGCGGGACGTCTTGACGTATTATTCAATAATGCCGGAATCTTTGCCCCCGGCGGCACGATAGACGAAATCCAGTTGGAGGATTGGTACCAGAGCGTCAGCGTGAACCTGAACGGGATGTTCCTAAGCGCGCGCGAAGCCTTTCGCATTATGCGGCATCAGGCCCCTCAAGGGGGAAGGATCATCAATAACGGTTCGATCGCCGCGCATGTACCGCGTCCGAATTCGGTCCATTACACCGCTACGAAACACGCGATAACAGGCCTGACACGCAGCCTATCACTGGACGGGCGCGCCTTTGGTATCGCATGTGGTCAAATCGATATTGGCAACGCGCGAACACAGATGGTGCAAAACCTGGTTGAAAACGCCATCGCGGGAGGGCAGCAGCCCGACCCGACGATGGCTGTTGACGATGCCGCACGTTCTGTACTGCACATGGCGTCTTTGCCTGCAGAGGCAAACGTCCAGTTCATGACCGTCATGGCCACTACGATGCCCTATATCGGGCGTGGATAGGGCTTTAGTTCTCGCGCAATAGTCGGAAGGCTGTGGACGCTCCCCAACCCGCCGCGATGGCAATGACCAAAGACATCAGGCCATACCAGACCGGCTGCTGACGGGACATGTTGTAGAGGAACCGTTCCAGCCCGACCTTCCGCACGTCGATTGTGGTCTCGAACTGGGAAACAACCTCTCGGCCGCGGGTCAGGTATATGCGCGCGAAATAGGCGCCTTCGGTCAAATCGGCTGGCATGTCGATTGAGGTTCGGAACAATGTCTGCTCGTCCACCGCAACCGTATTTTCGCGGATAGAATACAGGCCCTCATCCTCACGGATGCGAACGACGGCCTCGGCAAAATTCTGCGCGCCCCGGATATTCATCGCGGCACCCACTGACCGAATGGCCCGTTCAATCGAGATCCTGTACCGCAAGTCTTCTGTATCTGACAGGATTTCTGTAAGGGGAGCGCTGGTGGCAACCGCATAAAAACTGGGCGCAAGGTCGACCAGGACGCTGTCGGTGTTGACCCAGATACCCAGCCTGCGTTCTTTTCGCCGGACCGTCACTGGGCTCGAGGGGCCTGCAACGGCCACGATAACTTGAAGCGGTGGGCCGGAAGGGATCGGCGTTTCACGTTTCACGGCACCGAAAATAAGAATTTCCGAGCCATCGAAATTCGCCGTGATGGCAACCCGGTCCTGACTTAGGCCAAGCACGACCTGTTCCTCCTCGGCGATGGCCGGGGTGACACAGAGGGCGAGTAGCAGGATCAACCATCTCAGCATGATCAGTGCCCCCCTGCAACGCCGAGCGAATAGAGCTCGGAGGGTTCCAGAAGCAGATCCAGCGCCAGTTTGCCACAAACCACCAAGACCAGTGCAGCCAGCAATACGCGCAGCTGCTCGGCAGGCATTCGTGCGCCGATCACCGTTCCGATCTGCGCCCCGATCACGCCGCCGACCAGCAACAACACAGCCAGAACAATGTCGACTGTGTAGTTGGTTGTCGCGTGCAGCATCGTGGTGAACGCTGTTACGAAAATAATCTGGAACAGGGAGGTGCCGACAACGACTTTGGTGGGCATTCCCAGCAGGTAAATCATGGCAGGAACCATGATAAAGCCGCCTCCGACACCCATGATCGCAGAAAGGATACCTACGCTAAGCCCGACCAGGACGGGGGGGATGACCGAGATATAGAGGCCCGATGTACGGAACCGCATTTTGAACGGCATCGCGTGAATCCAGCCGCGCTGACGACGTGCAACAGGGGCGGCGGTGCCCTTTTTGGATTTACGCAGCGCGTTCAGGCTTTCGATGAACATCAAGCTGCCGACGACGCCCAGAAAGACCACGTAACACAGGGTTACGAGCAAATCGACTTGTCCGAGGCTTTTGAGATAATTGAAGATCACCACCCCGAACGCAGCACCGATCAGTCCCCCGACCAGCAATACCGTGCCCATCTTCAGGTCGACCGTCTTTCGGCGGAAATGGGCCAGAACTCCAGAAAAGGACGAGGCGACAATCTGGTTCGCTTCGGTGGCTACGGCAACTGCTGGTGGGATGCCAATGAAAAACAACAGCGGGGTCATCAGAAACCCGCCGCCGACCCCGAACATCCCTGACAGGATGCCGACCATGCCGCCCAACCCCAGCAGCAGAAAGGCGTTTACGGAAACTTCAGCGATAGGAAGGTAAATTTGCATGAGGTACTAGTAATTAGGGCCAGCTGCGTCGCGCAATGTGACACATTCGACTTCTGGAATTTGTGAAAGGGTTCGTATCTGACGCGCAGAATCACGCCCTTGGCGAGGCAGGGTAAAGCAGGGCTGGCGGCTTGGACCAGTCTGAAACTGTGCATCCGCAGAAGGCGTTTTGACAGGGAGTATCCCCTTAGACCAAGCGCAAGACCTAGCATCCGGCACCCCGGCGAGAAACTCTCTCAAATCAGCTGTCACTGGAAACACATCCATGCCCCTTTAGAGCCGTTGCGGCATGTAAAATCAACTCTACATGCCGCCATGCAGCGAACAGGACTGACGTGTGTTTCAAACTGGACCTATTACCGCTCTTTTACATAGGGTTCGCCACCGGCCTTCGGCGGAACGGCCTTGCCCACGAAGCCAGCCAAAATGACGACGGTCAGGATATATGGCAGCGCATCCATGACTTGCACAGGAATCACCACGCCACCTAGGTCAATATTCTGGAACCGCAACGCAACGGCTTGCAACAGTCCGAACAGCAGGCAAGCCCACATCGCGTGCCATGGCCGCCATTTTGCAAAGATCAGCGCCGCCAGCGCGATGAACCCGCGACCGGCAGTCATTTCCTTGACGAATCCAGCTTGCAGGGCCGTGGCCAGATAGGCACCGGCAATGCCGCAAAGCACGCCACAGATCGCGACGGCCGCAAAACGCAGCCCAACGACAGAAACCCCGGCCGTATCCACCGCGGCTGGGTTTTCACCCACCGCGCGCAGGCGCAGGCCAAAGCGGGTGCGGTACAAAACCCACCAGGTTGTCGGGACCAGAAGGAATGACACATAGACAAGGATTGAATGGCCGGACAGCAGCTCGGAATAGATTGGCCCAAGAAAAGGGACATCGCTCACGGCATCCGCAAAAGGGAAGGTGATCGGTTCAAAGCGCCCTCCGCCAAACAGCGAGGGGGTACGCCCGCCCTGCTTGAACCAGCTTTGCGCGATCAGGACCGTCAGCCCCGAGGCCAGAAAGTTGATGGCGACGCCCGAAATCAGCTGGTTGCCCCGAAAGGTGATCGAGGCCACCCCATGCAATGCGGACAGAACAAGCGAGGCCGCGATTCCGGCCAGCAATCCCAGCCAGACCGATCCGGTCACGGCGGCGACGGCGGCAGAAAAGAACGCTGCGATCAGCATCTTGCCCTCAAGCCCGATGTCGAAAATACCGGCGCGTTCGGAATACAGACCGGCCAGACATGCCAGCAACAGCGGCGTGGCCAAGCGGACGGTCGAATCGAGGACCTGGATGAGGGTAACGAAAGTATCCATCGCTTAGCCCTCCTTCCGCATGGCCAGGAACAGCTTCTCGAGCGGCATGCGGACCATGTTGTCAAGCGCGCCGGTGAACAGGATCACCAGGGCCTGAATGACTACGATCAGCTCGCGCGGGATCGACGTCCATAGCGCCAGCTCGGCCCCGCCCTGATAGAGGAAACCAAACAGCAGCGCCGCCAGAAACACCCCAAACGGATGGGACCGACCCATCAGCGCCACGGCGATACCGATAAAGCCAGCGCCCTCGGTCGAGTTCAGAACCAGCCGCTCTGCCTCACCCATCACGTTGTTCGTGGCCATCAGACCAGCCAGCGCGCCCGAGATCAGCATGGCGATGATGGTGATCCGAACCGGAGAAATACCGGCATAGACGGCACCGGTTTCCGAATGCCCATAGGCGCGGATCTCATAGCCCAGCCGTGTGCGCCAGATCAGCGCCCAAACGATCACACAGGCCAGGACTGCAACAAAGAATGAGATATTGGCAGGTGCGCCACGGAATACGACGTTTTCAGCGGTCGAGAACATCGACTGGAACGTCGGCAGATGCACCGCCTCGGGGAAGCGTGCAGTTGCCGGGTCTTGCGAGCCCTGCGGGCGCATGACGTTGACCAGCATATAGTTCAGCAAGGCAGCAGCGATGAAGTTGAACATGATCGTGGTGATCACGATATGGCTGCCGCGTTTGGCCTGCAGATAGGCCGGAATGGCCGCCCAAGCGGCCCCGAACACCATCGATGCGGCACAGGCGGCCAGCAAGGCGATGCTCCAATGCGGCCAGTCGATGTAAAGGCACACCACGGCCACGCCAAGCCCGCCCAGCATCGCCTGACCTTCGCCACCGATGTTGAACAGCCGTGCATGAAAGGCGACCGCCACAGCGAGTCCGGTGAACATGAAATTCGTGGCGTAATACAGCGTATAGCCCCAGCCATAGGTCGATCCCAGCGCGCCGGTGACCATCAGGTTCACCGCTTCGATCGGGTTTTCACCAATGGCGAGGATCACCAGCGCCGACAGGATTGCGGCCAGAAGCAGACTGATCACCGGGATCAGAACGACATCGGCCCATTTGGGCATTTTTTCCATGTTACGCTGCCTCTCCCGCAACACCGGCCATCAACAGGCCAAGTTCTTTTTCATCAGTTTCATGGGGCAGGCGTTCGCCCATGATATGTCCGTCAAACATGACCGCGATCCGATCCGACAGCGAGAATATCTCTTCCAGCTCGACCGAGACCAGCAGGATCGCCTTGCCCTGGTCGCGCAGGTCGACGATCTGTTTGTGAATGAATTCGATCGCCCCGATATCCACGCCTCGGGTCGGCTGACCGACCAACAGCAGGTCCGGATTACGTTCGATTTCACGCGCGACGACGATCTTCTGCTGATTGCCGCCCGAAAAGCTTTTAGCCGACAGCCAGGGGTTCGGCGGGCGCACATCGAATTTTTCGATCTTGGCTTCGGTATCGGCGCGCAGGGCGGCGTTATCCATGAAGAGGCCACGCTTATAAGCCGGGTCTCGGTGATAGCCGAAGGCCACGTTCTCCCAGGCGTGGAAATCCATGATCAGGCCTTCGCGCTGGCGGTCTTCGGGCACATGCGCAATGTGCTGCGCGCGCCGCGCCTGGCCATCTGACCCCACCCCGCTGAGCGCAAGCGGCGTGCCGTTCAGTTTGATCTGGCCCTGGCCCGGGCGCATCCCGCCCAGAACCTCTAGCAGTTCGGATTGGCCATTGCCGGCGACGCCTGCGATGCCCACGATCTCACCAGCGCGCACGTTCAAGTCGAT
Source organism: Ruegeria sp. CDSA236 (assembly GCF_059611285.1). NCBI lineage: Bacteria > Pseudomonadati > Pseudomonadota > Alphaproteobacteria > Rhodobacterales > Roseobacteraceae > Ruegeria > Ruegeria sp. CDSA236. The sequence goes on along the minus strand of NZ_JBXWPG010000005.1, from coordinate 136,898 downwards.
GCCTTTGACACGCTCGACGCCCGCGCTGTCGAAAACACGCAGGTTTTCAATCTCGAGGATGGGCTTACCGGGCTGCGCCGGAACCTTGTCGACCTGCAGCAGAACCTTGCGGCCCACCATCAGCTCGGCCAGTTCTTCGGGGCTGGTCTCGGCGGTTTTCACGGTGGCCGTCATTTGCCCGCGGCGCATGACCGACACGGTGTCGGTGTTTTCCATGATCTCGCGCAGTTTGTGGGTGATCACGATGATCGTCTTCCCCTCGGCCCGCAGCCGGTCGAGGATGCGGAATAGCTGATCCGCCTCGGAGGGGGTTAGAACACCCGTCGGTTCGTCCAGAATCAGGATCTCGGCCTTGCGATACAGCGCCTTGAGGATCTCGACCCGCTGCTGCATCCCCACACCGATCTCGTCGATCCGTTTGTCGGGATCCACGAACAGCTCGTATTCTTCTTCCAGCTCTTTCAACTCTTTGCGGGCCTTGGTCAGGGACGGGGCCAATAGCCCGCCATCCTCGGCGCCCAGCACGATGTTTTCCAGAACGGTGAAATTCTCGACCAGTTTGAAATGCTGAAACACCATCCCGATGCCCGAGGCGATCGCGGCCTGGCTGTCAGGGATTTCGGTCTTTTGACCGTTGATCCAAATCTCACCTTTGTCGGCTTTGTAAAAGCCGTAGAGAATGCTCATCAGCGTGGATTTGCCCGCACCGTTTTCACCGATGATCCCATGGATCGTACCGGGGGCGACGCTGATGGAAATGTCTTTGTTGGCCTGAACCGGCCCAAAGGATTTGGATATCCCTTTGAGCTCAATGGCGGGGACGGTCATGTCTTGTCCTCAGTTGCCGAAAGGACTGCCCGGTCATCCCGGTGCAGCAAAGTGGAATCGGGCCGGGAGCATCACCCCCGACCCGCGCGATATCAGAACTGCAGTGCTGGGCAGCTGTCGTTCTCGTAGTAGCTGACAACTGAAACATTGCCGTCGATGATGTCCTGACGGGCTTTGTCGACTGCTGCTTTCATATCATCCGAAACCAGCGGAGCGTTGTTGTCGTCGATCGCATAGCCAACGCCGTCTTCGGCCAGACCCATGATATATACGCCGGTCTCAACGTTCTCGCCTGCGCTCATCGCCTCATAAACAGCGACGTCCACGCGCTTCAGCATCGAGGTCAGAACTTTGCCCGGGTGCAGGTGGTTCTGGTTGCTGTCGACACCGATTGACAGGATGCCTTCGTCAGCAGCAGTTTGCAGAACACCAACACCGGTGCCGCCAGCTGCGGCATAGACCACGTCGGCACCCTGGCTGATTTGTGCCTTTGTCAGTTCCGAGCCCTTAACCGGGTCGTTCCATGCCGCAGGCGTTGTGCCGGTCATGTTGGCAACCACGTTGATATCGGGGTTCACCGCCTTGGCACCCTGAGCATAGCCGCAGCCAAAGTGACGGATCAGCGGAACATCCATGCCGCCGATGAAGCCAACGGTTCCGGATTCGGACGCCATCGCAGCCATCATACCAACCAGATACGAGCCTTCGTGTTCAGCGAAACCAACCTGACGCAGGTTGGGCGCGTCCAGCCAGGTTACGTCGACAACAACGAATTTCGTGTCCGGATAGTCGGCAACAACCGCGCTGAGCGGGTCAGCCATACCGAAACCCATGGTGATGATCGGGTTCGAGCCTGCTTCGGCAAAGCGGCGCAGGGCCTGTTCGCGTTGCGCTTCGGACTGCATTTCGATCTCGCGGTAGGTGCCGCCCGTTTCTTCCGCCCAGCGTGAGGCGCCGTTATGCGCGGCTTCGTTGAACGATTTGTCGAACTTGCCGCCCAGATCAAAGATCAGTGCCGGTTCGGCCAGTGCGGCACCCGCTGTCAGTGCAACCGCCGCTGCGGCGCCCATCAAGGATTTCATCAGGGTCATTTGTTACTCCCGTTTGTTATTTTTTCGGTCAGAGCCAAGATAGCCCCGTTTACCCACTGTTAGCGAGCATAACCGTTGTGATGGCGGGAATTAAGGCCGTTTGCAACCGCCGCGGTCAACAGATTTTTGACCATTTGGTCCAAGAAAATTCGCGGCCTGTCTCAGGTTAAATTGCATTCCATGACGATGGCATCAATTTTCTGATTATTTTCAACCGTATAGTAATTCTTGCGCGTGCCGCACACACGATACCCGCAATGCTTGTAAAGTGTAATCGCGGGCTGGTTGGCGATGGAAACATCCAGAATCGCCCGGATAGCGCCCAGTTTTTTGGCAGCCGCGTGCCATTCGACCATACGTTCCCTAGCCAGTCCCTGCCGCTGAACTGTGGGATGGGTGGCAATCGTCAGCAGTTCGGCTTCGTCTGCGATTGCCTGGAAAAGGGCAAAGGACTGGGTGTCACCCACGATATGGGTAAAGCGATTCTGCAGCAGCTCTGCAAACTCTGTGGCGGTCCAGGGGCGCGATTGTGTGAATGCTGCGGCGTGAGTATTTGCCAGTTCTTCGGGTGTCATCCGTCCAGCAACATCGGCGGTTGGTCCTTGGAGGGCGCCGCATCAGCGGGGCGTATGTAAAGAGGGGCGGGAGCCTCGGCCTTGGTCAGCCTTCTTTTTGCAGCCACTCGGGCAATAGCGCAGACCTGAGCGCTGGGGTTGTCGTTGAACATCAGTGTGCCCAGCGATTTTGCCTGATCAAGCTGGATCAGTGCCGGTTCCATATCAGGCCGCGAAACATAGACCTGATCTCTGGGCGCTCGGATCGCTGGCAACGCATCGCTGTCCAGGACAGCAAGCGCGTCAAAGCCCGATACGCCAATGGCCGGTATCCCCAGACCTAAGGCCAGACCCCGCGCGGCCGAGACCGAGATGCGTATTCCGGTGAAATTACCGGGGCCTATTCCAACGCCGATCGCTGACAGGTCGCGCCATGAGCATTGTTCTGATGACAGCACCTCTTCGAGCAGCGGCATCAGACGTTCGGCTTGTCCCCGCGACATGGGCTCGACACAAGACGCCACAATCCGGTCACCGCGCAACAAAGCGGCCGCGCAATGCGCGGCCGATGTGTCAAACGCCAGAATGAGTGGTTCAGACGGCAACAGGGCGCACCTCGGTCACTTCGGGAATGTAGTGACGCAGCAGGTTTTCGATCCCCATCTTCAACGTCAGGGTCGAGGATGGGCAGCCTGCGCAGGCCCCTTGCATGTGCAGGTAGACAACGCCGCGGTCAAAGCCGTGGAACGTGATGTCGCCGCCGTCCTGTGCAACAGCAGGGCGCACCCGGCTGTCCAGCAGGTCTTTAATCTGATTGACCACTTCGGCGTCCTCGCCGCTGTGTTCAGCATGGCCCGAGCCCGCATTGGCATCCGCACCCATGATCGGCTGGCCGGACTGGTAATGCTCCATCACCGCGCCCAGAATGGCGGGTTTGATGTGATCCCACTGGACGTCGTCCGCTTTGGTCACGGTCACGAAGTCATTGCCGAAAAATACCCCGGTCACGCCACTCACAGCGAAAATGCGGTTGGCCAGCGGCGACTTTTCCGCAGCCTCAGCCGATGGGAAATCTGCAGTGCCCGCTTCCAGCACGGTCTGGCCGGGCAGGAATTTCAGGGTTGCAGGGTTCGGTGTGGATTCGGTCTGGATGAACATGGCGCGGCTCCGTATCTGTTGTCTCTGATATGCGGGTCCACGAGCTGGAAGTCAAGAATTGGAACGATTCTAAATTTCCGCAGCTAAGCTTATCGCGTCGTCCAGCCGATCATCGCCCCAAAACAGCTCGTCCCCGACCAGAAAGCTGGGCGCGCCAAAAAGCCCTTTGGCCTGAGCGGTTTTTGTCTGCGCGATAAGCGCTGCTTTGATCGCCGGATTCTGGGTCTGGGAAAGTAAATCAGCGGCAAGCCCGGCTGAGCTGAGGCATCCGGCCAAAACAGCCTCATCCGCGATGTTCTGCCCTTGGGCAAATTCGGCAGAATAGACGGCGCGCACAAAGGCAGCTTTTTGCCCCTGATCTTCAATCGCCAATGTTAACCTAGCCGCTTTCAGGCCGTTCTGCGGAAAAGGATCGGGCCGGGAAAACGGCAAGCCGCGCTGGGCGGTCAGGCGTTCCATATCCCGCCACATGTAACGGCCTTTTGCCGGGTACAGATTGAACGGAGAATTGTCCCACCCTTGGGCGGCAAAGATTGGCCCCAGCAGAAAAGGCTGCCATTCGACCGAGACGCCCTGGCGGGTGGCAGCCTCTTCGATACGCATCGCGCTGAGATAAGAATAGGTCGAGGCGAATTCGAACCAGAATTGAATGCTGCGTTGCATCGGTGTGGCCTCAGGTAATCGCTTCGAGTTTTTCTTTGCTCAGATCACCGGGAACAATAGTGATTGGGATCGGCAGGCTGCCTGAGTTTTTGGTCAGTTGAGTCACCAATGGGCCAGGTCCCTTTTTGTCAGTGCCTGCACCCAGAACCAGAACGCCGATATCAGGATCGGACTGCACATGCTCGATGATCTGGGCAACGGGCTCGCCTTCGCGGATGGCCAGTTCAGGATCAACGTCTTGCTTGTCGCGCATCCATTTTGCGAAAACTTCAAAATGCGCATGGATACGCTCGCGCGCTTCTTCACGCATGACTGTGGCGACGCCGATCCAATGGTTGAATTCGTCCGGTGGGATTACCGACAGGATTGTTACGCCGCCGCCGGTATGGGCCGCGCGCATAGCCGCGAATCGCATCGCATTCAGGCATTCGCGACTGTCATCCAGAACCACTAGGAACTTGCGCATGGGTGTCCTCATTCATTTCCGGGGATCATGCCCGACTAGGTGCGTGCTGGCAACCAGAGCCTAACGCCCACTGGCGGCCCAGTCCCAATACAGGTCGCGTGCACGCCGGGCGATGGGACCGACCTGAAACCGGGTGTCCTCCAGCGCGGTCACCGGGGTGATCTTGCTCATGTTGCCAGTCATGAATACCTCGTCGGCCCCGTAGAAATCCTCGAAACTCAGAACCGCCTCATGCACAGCCACGCCGTCGGCGCGCAGGTTTTTGATATGTCGTGCACGGGTGATGCCGGCAAGGAAGGTGCCGTTGGGGACGGGGGTAAAGACCTCGCCGTCGCGGACCATAAAGATATTGGCGGTTGCGGTTTCGGCTACGTTGCCCAATGCGTCAGCCACCAAAGCATTCGAAAACCCGTTCGCACGTACCTCGTTCAGCATCCGTGCGTTGTTGGGATACAGGCACCCGGCCTTGGCATTCACCACTGCTGATTCCAGTACCGGACGGCGGAATCGGGTCAGTCCCAGCGTGTCCGAGGCGGTCTCAGGGGCCATCGGAATCTCTTCCAGGCAGACAGCAAACCCGGTGCTGTTTTCCTGCGGTACGATCGCTGTCGCATCTCCGTCGATGCCCCAATACATCGGGCGGATATACACGGCCGCGTCGGGCGCATAGGCTTCAAGCCCTTCCAGCACGATCTCGACCATCTGGTCTTTGGTGACGGTCGGGGTCAGCATCAGCGCCTCGGCAGAGCGGTTCACGCGGGCGCAATGGGCCTCCAGATCCGGGGTCAGCCCGTTGAAGAACCGCGCGCCGTCAAAGACGGATGATCCCAGCCACGTGCCATGATCCGCAGCGCGCATGATCGGTGCATCCCCATCATGCCATTGCCCGTTGAAATAGGTGCGGATGTTCTTGCCGACTGCCATGACGCCCTCCCAAGCTTTGAGGCAAACCTAGGAAGGCGTTAAGGCAACGTCCAGAGCCAATCAGCCCCGTTTCGCACCAACCATGCCGACGATGTCGTAGGTCTGCTGCAGGATCGGGGCCGCAATCGCGCGCGCTTTTTCGGCACCATTTGCCAGAATGCGATCAATCTCGGCCTCTTCACCCATCAGGCGGGCCATTTCGGTCGAGATCGGAGACAGTTTGGCAACCGCCAGATCGGCCAGCATCGGTTTGAACTCGCCAAATTGCTTGCCGCCAACGTCGGCCAGAACCTGATCCGCCGTCTGATCGCTGAGGGCGGCGTAGATATTCACCAGATTGCGGGCCTCGGGGCGGTTGTCCAAGCCATCGACTTCCGAAGGCAGAGCGTCCGGGTCGGTCTTGGCCTTTCGGATTTTCTTGGCGATCGTCTCGGCATCATCGGTCATGTTGATCCGGGTCATGTCAGAGGGGTCGGAGGATGACATTTTGCGCGTCCCGTCCCGCAGGTTCATCACACGTGGAGCGGGCCCTCCGATCACCGGTTCGGTGAGAGGAAAGAAATCCACGCCATAGTCATGATTGAACTTGAGCGCTATGTCGCGGGTCAGTTCCAGGTGCTGTTTCTGGTCCTCGCCAACCGGTACATGGGTGGCGTGATAGGTTAGAATATCCGCTGCCATCAGCGCAGGATAGGCAAGCAGCCCCAACGAGGCGTTCTGCGCATTCTTGCCCGCTTTGTCCTTGAACTGGGTCATCCGCTGCATCCAGCCCATCCGGGCGATGCAGTTGAAAATCCAGGCCAGTTGGGTGTGCTCGGGCACCTGGCTTTGATTGAAAAGGATCGATTTCTCAGGGTTAAGGCCGGCCGCAATGAAGCCGGCACAGACCTCGCGGGTCTTTTCCCGTAGGTTGGCGGGGTCCTGCCAGACGGTGATCGCGTGCAGGTCGACCATGCAATAGATGGTCTCGTAATCCTCACCCTGCATATCCACAAAGCGCTTGAGCGCACCCAGATAGTTGCCTAGGTGCAGGTTTCCCGAAGGCTGGATGCCGGAAAACACGCGCGGCGTGAACTTGGAATCGGTCATCGAAGGGAACTCCCGTCTGGAAAAATCAGCCCCCGTCGCTTACCCATGAGGCAAAGGGACGTCAACAGCCGCGAAAGGCCCGCCCAATGAGCAGTGAGCATTATACACCCGCCGTGAACCCTCTGCCGCCCGTGGTGGTGGCTTTGTGTGTGTTCATCATGGGGGTTGAACTGGCATTTACTCTAGGTACGCGCGGGATCATTGGGGGGCCAACTGCTGTAGGCTGGCGCCTGGACGCTTTGCAGCACTATTCGTTTTCGCCGGATATCTTCGACTGGATGGTGGAAAACGGGCGCTGGCCGTTCGAGCATCTGATCCGCTTTGTCACCTATCCGTTTGTATCCGGTACGTTCACACAGGCCATCTTTGTCTGCGTCTTTGTGCTGGCCATGGGTAAAATGGTGGCCGAGGTTTTTGGCAGCGTTCAGATGCTGGTGATCTTTGTGCTGTCGGGCGTGGGTGGTGCGCTGGCTTATGCACTGTTGCTGGATCCGCGCTTTCCGCTGGTGGGTGGGTTCCCTCCGGTCTATGGGCTGATCGGAGCGTTTACGTGGATATTATGGCGCAAGCTGTCGCTGGTGGGCGCAAACCAATCCCGCGCCTTCAGCCTGATCGCCGTTTTGATGGGCATTCAGTTGTTGTTCGGCCTGCTGTTTGGCGGAACGCTGGACTGGGTGGCTGATCTGGGCGGTTTCGCCACTGGTTTTGCCCTGTCTTTCCTGGTTGCTCCGGGTGGGTGGGCGCGGATCGTCAGGCGTATTCGGCGCGACTGATCAGGATCGACGCAGAGCCTTTCTGAACTCGGAAAGTTTGAATGCACCAATCAGGTGGCCGAGCAGGAAATACGTGACTGCAGCAACGATGATCAAACCGAGCAGTGCCAGGTAACGCCAGCCTTCCAGGGCAAAGGCCCACCCAAACAGCTCAATAGCGGCATACAGGACAGCTCCCATCCCTAGGGACGCCGCAATGATCCGCCATGCCCTGTTCTTGAACCGGTTGTCAAACTGCGCTTCTTCCCCCATTTTTCGCGCGCCCAAGGCCAGCAGTCCAACCATGGCCCATCCGGCCACCGAGGCGGCAATCGCAGGTGCGAACCATCCCACCAACGGATACAGCCCGAAAGCCAGTGCAGCGTTCACGACCATCGCAAACACTGCATAGTGAAAAGGCGAGCGTGTATCTTCACGCGCGAAATACAAAGGCTGCAACAATTTCTGCAGCATGAACGCGGGCAGGCCGATGCCATAGATCGCCACGGCAAGTGCGGTGGCGGCGGTGTCTTCGGGGGTGAACTGTCCGCGCTCGAACAGAACCGAGACCAGCTGGGTGGGGATGAGCACAAAGGCAACGGTCGACGGGATGGTCAACAGCAACGTAAACTCACCTGCGCGAGAAAACGCATCGCGGGCGCCCGATTTGTCCCCAGCGCGCAGGCGGCGAGATAGATCGGGTAACAGGACGATGCCGACGGCGATGCCCACGACGCCCAATGGCAACTGGTACAAGCGATCCGCTGCAAACAACCAGCTGACGGCCTTTTCGGTTTTCGAAGCAACCAGCTGGCCCACCACCAGATTGACCTGTGTAACTCCCATGGCCAAGGCGGCCGGAACCGCAATGCGGACCATGTTGCGCATTTCAGGGCTGAGTTTCGGCAGGCCCGGGCGGATACGGATGCCCGCACGTTCGGTTGCAACCCAGACCAGCGCTAGCTGCGCAACTCCAGCGATGGGGATGACGGCGATCAGCCAACGGATGACCTCTCCGCCTGATATAGCGCCGGCGATCAGTGCTGTGCAGGCAAAGATGTTCAGTAAAATCGGGGCGGCTGCTGCAGCCGCGAAACGGCCGGTTGCGTTCAGCACGCCCGAGAACAGCGCCGCAAGCGACATGAAAAAGATGTAGGGAAAGACCACATATCCATAATCAACGGCAAGGTCGAAGCGGTCGTCACCGTAAAAGCCCTCAGCCGTCAGCCAGACCAGACCAGGCATAAAAACCATCGCCAGCCCGACCAGCGCCAACACCGCCACGGCCAGCAGGTTGAACGCGTCCTGTGCAAAGCCTTGCGCGTTTTCCCCGCCTTCCAGCCGTTTGGAAAACATCGGCACAAAGGCTGCGTTAAACGCACCTTCGGCAAAGAAGCGGCGGAACATGTTGGGCAGGCGAAAGGCGGCGACGAATGCATCCATTACTGGCCCGGGCCCGATGTATGCGGTCAGCAGGATTTCCCGCAGAAAGCCCAGAATACGGCTGGCCAGGGTCCAGAACCCGACAGTGAACAGGCCTGAAAACAGCCGGATCTGTTTCATGAGACCGCGCGCTCGGCGCCTTCGGAGATGGCCTTGCGCAGCTTGGCCTCAAGCCCGCGCTGCTTGCTTTCCGAGTGATATTTCAACCCAAACATATCCTTGACGTAAAAGGTGTCCACCACCTGTTCGCCATAGGTCGCGATCACCGCATTGGCGATATAGACATTGGCTGCAGCAAGCGTTCGTGTCAGATCATAAAGCAGACCGGGCCTGTCCCGGGTATCGACCTCGATGATTGTGTAGATCTCGGACCCGTCATTGTCGAAGATGATATGGGTCGGCACGTTAAAGGCCCGTTCGCGTTTCTTGATCTTGTCGCGCGATTTAAGGGCATCCCGCGCCACGACCTCGCCTTTCATGGTCTTGTGGATCATCTGTGTCAGGCGCGGCAAACGGCTGGCCTCGAACGGGTGTCCATCGGCGTCCTGAATCCAGAACGCATCGGTCACATAGCCGTCTTTGGTGGTATAACTGCGGGCATCAACCACATTGGCCCCGACCAGCGCCAAAGCGCCTGCGATACGGGCAAAAATGCCGGGGTGATCACCCATGGCAAAGCAGGCCCGCGTCGCGTCGCGGTCTTCATCCGGGTGCAGACGGATTTCCATCGCGCCAGCATCACCGCTGCGGTCCAGCTCTTTCAGCATCTCGGCAAATTCTACATGGGTCGAAAGGTTCAGGCCCTGCCAATAGGGGTCATAGTGCCGACCCGTCTCGGTTTTGAGGGCGGCTTTGGTCCATTCCGCCAGCTCGGCCCGCAACGCCTTTTTGGCACCGGCACCGCGATTGGCACGGTTGAGGTCTTCCATCCCGGTCTCAAGCGCGCGCTTGGTTTCTGCATGCAGCGCGCGTAGCAGGGTGGCTTTCCAGTTGTTCCAGGTGTTGGGTCCAACGCCGCGAATGTCGCAGACGGTCAACACGGTCAGTAGGTCCAACCTTTTGACTGTCTTCACGGCCTTGGCAAAGTCGCGCACCGTGCGCGGGTCGGAAATATCGCGTTTCTGCGCCATGTCCGACATCAACAAGTGATACCGCACCAGCCATTCCACGGTTTCTGAATCCGATTTGTTCAGACCCAGCCGAGGTGCAATCTTTCGGGCCATCTGTGCGCCCAAAATCGAATGATCCTCGGGTCGCCCCTTAGCAATGTCATGGATCAGCAGAGCAACATACAGAACCTTGCGATTGACCCCTCCTTCCAGGATTGAAGACGCAAGCGGCAGGGATTCCCCCAACTCTCCGCGTTCAATCTGGGCCAGATTGACGATGCACTGAATGGTGTGCTCATCCACCGTATAGCTGTGGTACATGTTGAACTGCATCATCGCCACGATGTGTTCGAACTCGGGCAGAAAGGCCGACAGCACCCCCAGTTCGTTCATGCGGCGCAGGGCGCGTTCCGGGTTGCCGTGTTTCAGCATCAGGTCGAGAAAGATGCGCCGCGCCTCTTTGTCTTCGCGCATGTCGTCATCAATCAAGTTCAGGTTGGCGCTGACCAGCCGCATCGCGTCCGGGTGGATCAGCATGCCGGTGCGCAGACCTTCCTCGAACAGGCGCAGAAGGTTCAGCTTGTCCGCCAGAAACTTGTTCGGGTCGGCTACATCCAGACGTCCATGGACGACTTTATATCCGGCTTTGATCCTGGGGCGGCGGCGGAAAATACGCTCTAGCAGAGGCGCGCCTTTCATATGCGTCGCCTCGAGTTTGGTCAGGAAGATGCGCGTCAGCTCGCCAACCTTCGTGGCCTCGCGGAAATAGCGCTGCATAAACACTTCGACCGCCCGACGACCGGCCCGGTCTTCGTATCCCATACGGGAAGCAACCTCGACCTGCATGTCAAAGGACAGTTGTTCGGTTGCGCGCCCGGTCACCAGATGCAAATGCGAGCGAACGGCCCACAGGAAATCTTCGGCTTCCACAAAAGTGCTGAATTCCTCGGGGGTGAACAGACCCAGTGGTACCAACTCGGCCACGTCCTGAACGCTGTAGATATATTTGGCAATCCAGTAGAGCGATTGCAGGTCGCGCAATCCGCCTTTGCCCTCTTTTACGTTGGGCTCGACCATATACCGCTCGCCCTGTTTCAGATGGCGCGCGTCGCGTTCCTGCAGCTTGGCCTCGATGAACTGGCGCTCAGTGCCTTTGAACAGATCGTCTTTCAGGCGCGTTTCCAACTCATTTGCCAGATCGGCGTCGCCAGCCAAATAGCGCTGTTCCAACATCGCGGTGCGAATGGTGAAATCCTCGGATCCCAGGCGCAGGCAATCCTTGATGGTGCGCGAAGAATGCCCGACCTTCAGCCGCAGATCCCACAGGATATACAACATGGATTCGATCACACTCTCGGCCCAGGCAGTGATCTTGTAGGGGGTCAGAAACAGCAGATCGACATCCGAGGACGGGGCCATTTCCCCACGCCCATAGCCGCCCACTGCCAGCACGGCCATTTTTTCACCCTGTGTCGGCGTGGCCAGCGGGTGAAGCTCGCGACTGGCCACTTGCATCGCGGTGCAGACCAGCCCGTCGGTCAGGTAGGTATAGGAATGGGTCAGCCGCCGCGCGTCAAATGGATCGCGGACAAAGGCATCGGCGATTGCCTGACGACCGGATTTCTGGACGTTGCGCAAAATCCGCACGGTTTCGCCGCGCCTTTCGGCGTTATCAGATGTCTTGTCGAAGGCCTCTGACAGCAGTGTCATAACGGCTGCGCTGTCAAAGATTTCTTCGGGCTGGCAAATCAGGTCACCCCTTGGGATGAGTGTCAGAGCCAGCCGATCAGAATCCGGCGCCAGAGAAGCTTTGTGGGGCAGGGTCAATCACAACCACCTGTTTGTTCTGGATCGTGGCAATGGCCAGACCACGTTCATTCGTACCGTTGGGTCGCAGACGGAAGATACCGCCAACGCCCTGAAAACCGGCGTTCTGAGTTAGGGCAGATGCGGTCAGAGCGTCGGATTTGCCCTGGCTGACCAAGGCAGCAATCGCGGCTATGCCATCATAGGCTAGGCCACTGATCGGATGTGGTGCCTCGCCATATGTGTTGTTGTACCGCTGACGATAAGCCTGTGCCTTGGATGGGTCCGGCAATGCGAACCAGCCACCCTGAACGCCTGGCAGTTCCAGTGTTTGGGCCGGGATGTCCCAGCGGGTCAGGCCCATATATTGCGTGGTTGCCGGGGAGACGCCCGCTTCTGGTAGAAGCTGGGAATACAGCGGCAACGCCCCTGCAGTGGTCGAAGTCAGAAAGATCGAATCCGCCCCCGAGGACGCCACAGTAGCCTTGATTGTCGGCACCGAGTTGATGACCCCCTGCTGAGAGCGGTCATAGCCGACCGTGCCTGCGTTACCCACTCGGCTGTTGCTCAGCGCGGTTGCAATAGCCGATTGTCCAAGCCGCCCGGCAGCATCGTTGCTATGCACGATGACCGTTCCGGTCTTGCCGCGCGAACCGGCATAGTTGACCAACCGGTTGGCGGTGTTTTCAAAAGTAGGGCCGAGCACGAAGACATTGCCGCCTGCGATGCTGGTATTGTTCGAAAACGACAGCAGATTGACCTTGTTGTTCAGTACCGCAAGACCAGCTGAGTTTGCCGCCTGGGCGTAGACCGGACCGATGATTATCTTTGCACCGTCTGCCACGGCTTGCTGCGCGACTGTTGCGGCGGTACCCGAATTGCCCCGGGTGTCGTAGACCCGCAAATCAATCTGTACATTCTGCAGATCGGACATCGCCAGGCGGGCTGCGTTTTCAAGGCTACGCGCCAGTTCAGCATCCCCGGAATTTCCAGATCCGGCCGGAACCAGCAAAGCAACCGGTACAGGTTTTGAGGTGTTGATCGACGGGCCTCCGCCGATACTGCTGACGTCACACGCCGCCAGAATGGTCGCGGTGGCCAAGACGGCGGCTGCACGCGCCAACTTGCGAACGGGCTTGCAAACGGTAAACATCTAAATGAAAACTCCCTGATCCGGCGGCTTGGGATGCTGCCATTATTTGCGCCGCGATAATAGACGTCACGCTGTGAGGGTCCAGCTTTGAATTTTCAAAAAGTCAAATTGGGCACGGGCCTGTATTTTGTTGCCACTCCGATCGGGGCGGCGCGCGACATTACGCTCAGGGCGCTAGACGTGTTGGCGTCGGCGGACATGATCGCCGCCGAAGACACGCGCAGCCTGCGCCGGTTGATGGAGATTCACGGCGTTCCGCTCGAGGGGCGCCGCATTCTTGCCTATCACGATCACAGCGGTGCAGGCGCCCGCGGCAAAATCCTGGACGCGCTGGCTGAGGGGAAATCGGTGGCCTATGCGTCTGAGGCCGGGATGCCGTTGATCGCGGACCCGGGATACGATCTGGGACGACAGGCGGCCGAGGCGGGGCACACTGTCACCTGCGCGCCGGGGCCGTCCGCCGCGCTGATGGCGCTGACGCTGGCCGGTTTGCCGACGGATGCCTTTTTCTTTGCGGGGTTTTTGCCCAATGCCTCAGGCGCGCGCCGGACGCGGATCGAGACGCTGCGAGATGTGCCTGGAACGTTGGTATTTTATGAATCTCCGAAACGTGTGGCGTCCTGTCTGTCGGATCTGGCCGAGGTTCTAGGGGAAAACAGGCAGGCCGCGATGTGCCGCGAATTAACCAAGAAATTCGAAGAAGTTCGGCGCGGGTCGCTGGCAGAGCTGGCAGAAGAATTGGCGAGTCAGACGGTCAAAGGCGAAATTGTTCTGCTGGTAGACCGTGGGGCTTCGGAAACTGTTAACGATTCAGACATAGAAGAGGCTTTGATACGCGCCCTGGAAACTCATTCAGTACGCGATGCGGCGGATTTGGTGTCGCAGATGTATAAACTGCCGCGTCGACCGATCTATCAGAAGGCGCTGAAACTCGGGAAAGGGTAAGATGACCTCACGCACTGTCCGAAGTTCGGTTTCTTATCATGCGGGTCAGGCGGCGGAACAGCAAGTTGCGGCAGATTACGAGCGGCGGGGATATTCCATAGCACATCGCCGTTGGCGCGGGGCAGGGGGCGAGATTGATCTGATCGTCCGCAACGGTGACGGATTGGTTTTCGTCGAGGTCAAGAAAAGCACAAGCTTTGAGATGGCTGCTGCCCGGATCAAACGGCGCCAGATGGACCGTATCTGTGCCTCGGCCGCCCAATTTCTGGAAGGGGAACCCAACGGCCAGCTGACAAATGTTCGGTTTGATGCGGCTTTGGTGGATGCATTCGGCGCGGTGCAAATCATCGAAAACGCCTTTGATCAGGTCTGACCCCATTGAACCCCCGGCCTGGCTGGGCCATGTATCTGGCGTGAAACTGAGGGACACGCCATGAAAATTGCCTTTCAGATGGACCCGATCGGGGCCGTGGATATCAATGCCGACAGCTCATTCCGTCTGGCCGAAGAGGCACAGGCGCGCGGGCATACGCTGTTCTTCTACAGCCCTGACAAACTGGCTTATCAGGAGGGCCGGATCACGGCCCGCGGCCACGATATGACGGTGCAGCGCGTGGCTGGAAACCCGGCGGAATTGGGGCCCGAGCGCGAGGTTGATCTGGCCGAGTTCGACGTGGTCTGGCTGCGTCAGGATCCCCCGTTTGACATGCACTATATCACTTCTACCCACCTGCTGGACCGGCTTAAGGGACAGGCGCTGGTGGTAAATGATCCATTCTGGGTTCGGAACTATCCCGAAAAACTCCTGGTGCTGGATTTCCCTGATCTGACGCCACCGACAACCATCGCCCGCGATCTGCAGACGATTAAGGCGTTCAAAGAAAAGCACGGCGATATTATCCTGAAACCGCTTTATGGAAATGGCGGTGCGGGGGTGTTCCGGTTGGATGGCAACGACCGGAACCTGACATCTTTGCACGAATTGTTCACCGGGTTTTCGCGCGAACCTCTGATCGTTCAGAAATTCCTGCCCGATGTCAGCAATGGCGACAAACGGGTCATTCTGGTGGACGGTCAGGCTGTGGGTGCAATCAACCGTGTTCCCGCCAAAGGTGAAACACGATCCAACATGCATGTGGGGGGACGGCCCGAAAAGGTTGGTCTGACGGATCGCGATCTTGAGATTTGCGCAGCCATTGGACCTTTGTTGAAGGAAAAAGGGCAGGTTTTTGTTGGTATCGATGTAATCGGCGATTACCTGACCGAGATTAACGTGACTTCGCCAACCGGAATTCAGGAATTGGAACGGTTTGATGGCGTGAACATCGCAGAAAAGATTTGGCAGGCCATCGAAGCCAGGCTTTAAGATGCAATATTGGCGCTGATGCGAAAGCTCAGCGCCTCGGCCACATGGGGTCTTCGGACATCTGATGCGCCGTCCAGATCGGCAATTGTGCGCGCGACCCGCAAGATGCGGTGAAAGGCGCGCGCTGACAAACCAAATTTCTCAGCCGCTTTCAACAGCAGCTCTTTTCCTTCGGCATCCGGCGCGGCGATTTCTTCCAGCACATTGCCCTCAACATCCGCATTCTGGCGCGCGGACGTTCCAGTGTATCTTTGCGCTTGAACCGCACGCGCCTGCTCGACACGCGCGGCTACCGTGGCCGAACTGTCCCCGGATGGAGGCAGGTCAAGGTCGGTGAACCCGACCGGAGGCACCTCGATCCTCAGGTCGAACCGATCTATCAGCGGGCCTGAAATGCGTCCCAGATAATCCTCGCCGCAGACCGGCGCACGCGAACAGGCTCGCGCCGGGTCCGTCAGGTAGCCACATTTGCAGGGGTTGGCGGCGGCAACCAGCATAAAGCGGCAGGGATATTTCACATGCGCATTGGCACGTGCAATCATGACCTCTCCGGTTTCGATGGGTTGGCGCAGGGTTTCCAGAACGGTTCGTGGGAATTCGGGAAATTCATCCATGAACAAAACCCCGTTATGGGCCAATGAGATTTCTCCTGGTTTGGCTCCTTTCCCTCCACCAACAATGGCCGCCATCGATGCCGTATGATGCGGCTCGCGAAATGGTCTGGTGCGGCTGATGCCGCCTTCGTCAAGCAGGCCGCACAGGGATTGGATCATCGAGGTTTCAAGCGCCTCGGCCGGTGTCAGGGGCGGTAAGATCCCCGGCAGGCGCGCGGCCAACATGGATTTCCCGGACCCCGGCGTGCCGATCATCATCAGGTGGTGCCGCCCTGCGGCGGCAATCTCCAACGCGCGTTTCGCCCGCTCTTGCCCTTTGACATCGCGCAGGTCGCGGGTGCTGGGGGAAAGGTTGACCTCGCCGGGCAGGGCAGCGGGCAAAGGGGCTTGGCCCGAGAAGTGGCGGACAACATCGCCCAAAGATTCAGCGCCGATCACCTGAGTAGCGTCAACCCAAGCCGCCTCGGCGCTGGAGGCCCGAGGGCACAGCAGGGTTCGGTCCTCGGCCGCGGCGGTCATCGCGGCAGGAAGCGCCCCGACAACAGGCACAAGAGACCCGTCCAGTGACAATTCCCCCAGTGAAACGGCCCCTTCAGCCGCGTCCTTGGGAATGATTTCCAGGGCTGACAGCAGAGCCACCGCAATGGGCAGGTCGAAATGGCTGCCTTCTTTGGGCAGGTCAGCGGGGGACAGGTTGATGGTGATACGCTTTGACGGCAGGGCAATGGCCATCGAACTTAGCGCGCTTCGGACGCGATCGCGGGCCTCTGAAACTGCTTTGTCGGGCAGGCCGACGATGGAAAAGGCAGGCAACCCCGGTGAAACCGCGCATTGCACCTCGACCGGGCGGGCGTCGACACCTTGAAAGGCGACTGTATGAGAACGAGCGACCATGAACGACCTGCTTGGTTAACAGGTCGTTACTGGCACGCCGCCGGTTTAGGAATCGTTAACGGCGCTGACCATCTGAGTGAATTTCGGCCATGCCTCCGGATCGGCGAGGGTTTTGTCGCGGCAGAACCGATTGCAGAATCCCCAGCGCTGACCGTCCAGGTCCAGAAAATCTGTGACGGGCTCTCCGGAATAGGGGCAGGTCTGGTTGACCGAGGGGCCGCTCTGGGCGGCCACAGCAGACGATGCCCCGCCGATTGGCCAGGGATCCGATTGAAGGTCCAGCGAATACGGGAAAGGGTCGTACTGGACTGTCAGACCCATCGCACGCCACTGCCTGACAACCGGATCCGACAGGAGGGTCAGGCAATAGTCCCGGTTGGCGTCCGAAACAGGCAGCCCATAACCGATGATCCGCGCGGCAACGGGCGTGTAAAACACATCCACCAAAGAATATGTACCGAACAAAGGTCCGGTGTTCGCCCCAGACACTTGGCGCGCATGATCCCAAAGGGTTTCGATCCGGCGCAGGTCAGCAAGCGTTTCGGCCGCCGGTTCGAACCCCTTCCAACTATGAAGCAGCTGCATCGCGCATTCCCCGCGCAGGGCTGAAAACCCGGCCACCATCTCGGTGCAAAGCCACCGTGCAGTGGCGCGGGCAGCCGCGTCAGAGGGCCACAATCCGACCTGTGGGTGGCGCTCAGCCAAGGTCTCGGCCATGGCAAGGCTTTCACCAACCACAGTTCCGTCTGGCAGGCGCAGAGCAGGCACCAGACGCGCCGGGAACAGGGGTTTCATATCCTCGGCCATAGTGCCTGAATAAAGGCCGATCATGTGGTTTCGATAGGGCAGGTCGAACTTTTCCAGCATCAACCAACCACGCAAGGACCAACTGGAAAACAGGCGGTCTCCGATAAACAAATCATAGGTCATGGGCCTAGGATGGCTCAGGCTAATCAATCCGTAAAACAGAGATTTGTGCGCGGCCTGATCACGGGCAGTGATTGATCCGACCGACCGACCAACGGTCGCCGTGATGGGTGATCTCCGTCACGGAAAGATTGTCGATCCGGTGGCCGAAAGCCTCTTGCGCGTCCACATCCATGGCACGCTGGACCTGTGTCAGGATGACGCCGAAATGGGCAACAATGATCAGGTCCTGGCCGGTGTGATCGCCAATCAACCTGTCAATAACCGCGTTGACGCGGGCTCGGACTTCATTCCAGCTTTCGCCGTTTGGCGGGCGAACTTCACCGGGATTGTCCCAGTAGGCGAAGGTTAATTCGGGGTCTTCGGCCTCGATTTCCTCGAAGCCCCGCAATTCCCAACTGCCAAAATTGATCTCTCGCAGGTCGGGGTGGTGGGGCAGGCGGTGTCGGGTGCCCTGTACCGCCGAAGCCGTGTCAGCGGCACGGCACAGGTCGGATGAGATCAACAACCCGTTGGCCGGCAGGTAGCTTTGTAGCCGACCAATGGCGGCGTGGTCGCTTAGATCAGCAGGCAGATCGGACCAGCCGACCATGGTTTTGGCATGGGTTGGACCGTGCCTGACCAGATGCAGGCGCGTCATGGCAGTTGCCCTTTCAACACCACAGGAAGCCCGACGGTGACCTGAACCACCAGATCTGCCTGCGCGGCGAGCGCGATGTTCAGGCGGCCTTGCGCCTCGCGGAATTGGCGAGACAGGGCGTTGCCCGGGACGATCCCGTGGCCAACCTCGTTCGAGACGATGACGACCGGGGCAGGACAGTCTCGTAACGCATCAAGCAGTGCTGTCTGGGCCTGCTGCAGGTCGTGTTCCGCCAGCAGGTGATTGGTTAGCCACATGGTAGCACAATCTATCAGACAGATCTGATCCGGGGTCAGCTCGGCCAGCGTTGCGCCAAGGTCCAGGGGGGCCTCGATCGTGTCCCAACCGCTGCCGCGCTGTGAAACATGGCGCTTAACCTTATCGCGCATCTCATCATCAAACACTTGTGATGTGGCCAGATAAACGCGGCTTTTCCCTGATAAAACAACAAGTTGCTCGGCGAATGCCGACTTTCCTGAGGCTGCTCCGCCCAGCACAAAGGTTAAATCCGAACCCACGATCATTACCTTTTAAGTGATCCACCTGGTGTTGTTCTGCGTATCGACCATGGGTCGGCAAGGCAAGCCCGGGCCGCGCCAGCGAAAAAGGGAGATTTCCATGGCACTGGACAGCGCAAATGATTTCTCGATGTCGCGCAGGGCGATGAAGGCCGAGTTACTGGATGCAGAAACCGAGTTGAAGCTGGCCTATGCCTGGCGCGACCAGCGCGATGAAAAGGCGCTGCACCGGTTAATCACCGCCTATATGCGACTGGCAATTTCGATGGCGGCCAAGTTCAAACGTTATGGCGCGCCGATGAACGATCTGATCCAAGAGGCCGGATTGGGTCTGATGAAGGCCGCTGACAAATTTGACCCGGATCGCGGGGTTCGGTTCTCGACCTATGCCGTCTGGTGGATCAAGGCGAGTATCCAGGACTATGTAATGCGAAACTGGTCAATGGTTCGGACCGGGTCCACCTCTGCCCAGAAATCCCTGTTTTTCAACATGCGTCGCGTCCAGGCCCGGCTTGAACGCGAAGCGGCCACTGATGGGATGGCGCTGGACCGTCACCAGTTGCACCAGATGATAGCAGCCGAGATTGGTGTTCCGTTGCGCGACGTTGAGATGATGCAAGGCCGGCTGGC
This sequence comes from Ruegeria sp. CDSA236, assembly GCF_059611285.1. NCBI lineage: Bacteria > Pseudomonadati > Pseudomonadota > Alphaproteobacteria > Rhodobacterales > Roseobacteraceae > Ruegeria > Ruegeria sp. CDSA236. Next base: position 117,328 of record NZ_JBXWPG010000005.1, on the reverse strand, counting down.
AGGGTCGGATTTCTCGTTGAACGCTGTGCAATCCACGGATGAAGACGGGCGCGAATGGATCGACGCGTTAGAGGATGACCGGGAACAGGCCGCTGAAACCGTTGAAAACAAGCACGACACCGAACAGTTGCGCGAATGGTTGGTGATGGCGATGCAGGCCCTCAACGACCGAGAGCGCTTCATCGTGCGCGAACGCAAGCTGCGTGAACCGGTGCGCACACTGGAAAGCCTGGGTCAGGAACTGGGCCTGTCGAAAGAGAGGGTGCGTCAGCTTGAAGCCGCGGCTTTTGTAAAAATGCGTAAGAACCTTGAAGCTCAATCGCGCGAGGTGCAACACTTCATCGCATGAAACAGATTGCGATTCTGATGTGTACGCTGATGGTTATGGCTGGGTCCGGTCATGCCGATGACCTGATCCCTGACGATGTTGCGGCAGCGATGCGAATGGCAGACGTTGTTTTGCTGGGCGAAACCCATGACAATCCCCGCCATCATCTGGTTCAGGAACGGGCGATTACATTGATCGACCCCTCCGCCGTGGTCTGGGAAATGGTCACCGAGGAAGGCGCGCAGCGCCTGGCGCAAAAAGCGGCGTCCGATCCCGAAGAACTGTCACGCATCCTGCGTTGGGCGGAATCCGGCTGGCCCCCTCTCAGCCTGTATTACCCGATCTTTCAGGCCACGGATGCGCCGGTCTATGGCGCAATGGTCCCGCGTAAGGCAGCGCGTACAGCGATGGAACGTGGCGCTGCAACTGCGCTGGGCGCTGACGCAGCGCGGTTTGGGTTGACCGTTCCTCTGTCAAAGGCGGAACAGGCGGCGCGCGAGGCTGACCAGATGGCGGCGCATTGCGATGCGCTGCCGGAAAGCGCTCTGCCGCAGCTGGTTGCGATCCAAAGGTTGCGCGATGCGGTGCTGGCACGGGCCATATTGCGTGCCGTTGACGAAACTGGTGGCCCGGTTGCGGTAATCACCGGAAATGGCCATGCCCGAAAGGATCGCGGTATTCCGACATTCCTGTCGCGCCTGCGTCCGGGTCTTAAGGTCTATGTCCTGGGTCAGTCCGAAGACGGCAGCATCCAAGGCGAGTATGATGCGGTCATCGACAGCCCGACCGCTGACCGAGAAGACCCCTGCCTGGCCTTTCAGCCGCAGAATTAACCGCTGGAACTGTTGGGCGCGCTTGCCTAATGTCGGGGCCGACCGAGACGGGAAGGGCACAACATGCTGGCATCGAAACGGATTCTGCTGATCATCGGTGGCGGTATCGCTGCCTATAAGTCGCTGGATCTGATCCGGCGACTGAAGGAACGCGGCGCCGCTGTGACCCCGGTCCTGACCCGCGCGGCCGAAGAATTCGTGACCCCTCTGTCTGTCGCCGCGCTGGCCGGTGAGAAAGCCTATCGCGATCTGTTCGATCTGACCGATGAGGCCGAGATGGGGCATATCCAGCTGTCCCGTTCCGCCGATCTTGTCGTGGTCGCTCCGGCGACTGCGGATTTAATGGGCAAAATGGCAGGTGGGTTGGCGAATGATCTGGCCTCGACCCTATTGATGGCGACTGACACACCGGTTCTGTGTGCGCCTGCGATGAATGTCCGTATGTGGGATCACCCGGCGACGCGTCGTAATTTTGAACAGTTGCAGGCGGACAGCATTCGGTTTGTCGGGCCGAACGAAGGCGACATGGCCTGTGGCGAATTTGGGCCGGGCCGCATGTCGGAACCGCTTGAGATTGTCGCCGCGATTGAGGCGTGGCTGGGCAGCGGACCCCTCAGCGGTAAACGCATTCTTGTGACCTCGGGTCCCACGCACGAGCCGATTGACCCGGTGCGCTATATCGCGAACCGCTCATCCGGGGCGCAGGGCACAGCGATTGCACGTGCTCTGTCTGCGTTGGGTGCAGAGGTTGTGTTTGTGACCGGACCTGCTGAGGTTCCCGCACCCGATGGGGTCGAGGTTGTGCGGGTTGAAACAGCCCAGCAGATGTCAGACGCGGTGGATGCAGCATTGCCTGTCGATGCCGGGGTATTTGCCGCAGCCGTGGCGGATTGGCGGGTGGCCAGCGCGTCGGACCGCAAGCTGAAAAAGACGCGCGACGGTCTTCCGGCGCTGGATTTTGCTGAAAACCCGGACATTCTGAAGCGGGTCGCCAAGCTGGACGATGGACGCCCCGCGCTAGTTGTTGGCTTTGCTGCGGAAACCGACAACGTGATCGAACATGCGACCGCCAAACGCGAGCGCAAAGAGTGCGACTGGATCGTTGCCAATGATGTCAGCCCTGCGACCGGGATCATGGGAGGGGCCGAAAACGCGGTGATCCTGATTTCCGACGATGGGGCCGAGGAATGGCCACGCATGGGCAAAGACGCAGTGGCCGAAAAACTGGCACGCAAGATTTCCGACGCGTTGGCCGGTTAGACAAGAGGATATCCGATGGTAGCAATTCGTGTGATCCGTGAGGACGGGGCCGACCCTTCGGTGCCCTTGCCATCTTATGAAACCACCGGAGCGGCAGGCGCGGATGTGCGTGCAAACTTCCCGGGCAAGACACCGATCACGTTGCTGCCCGGTCAGCGGGCTCTGGTTCCCACCGGACTGCGGATTGAAATCCCAAATGGGTATGAGGTGCAGGTCCGGCCCCGCTCGGGCCTTGCGCTGAAATACGGGATCACGCTGCCCAATACGCCGGGTACGATCGACAGCGACTATCGCGGCCCTCTGGGGGTGATCCTGTTGAACGCTGGGCAGGAGAGCTTTGAAATCACCCATGGGGAACGTATCGCCCAACTGGTCGTCGCCCCGGTGGTGCAGGCGTCATTCGAGGCCACGGATACACTCAGCGATACTGACCGCGGTGCAGGCGGGTTCGGTTCGACCGGGCGCGGCTGATGTTACTTGTCCTGATCATCGCCGCAGCACTTTGGGGGCTCGGCTATCTGGCTGGCGTGTCACGCAATGCACGGATGATTTCGGTTGGGGTGTTGTTGCTGGGGGTAATCTCGGCACAGCTGGTTTTGCCCCTTGGCAACCCCCTGCGTCAGGCCACGGGTGGTTCTGCTGCGACCTGGTTGATTTTGATTGGTACGGGGGTTCTGGTTCTGATCTATGGAAGGGGACTGAAAGCGCTGCGAAAACGCGCGGCGCCGGCCTCGAACAAGGAGCCAGCCATGCCCTCAGACAAATTCTCCGAGACCGAGCTTGACCGCTATGCCCGCCATATCGTGTTGCGCGAAATTGGTGGGCCAGGGCAGAAAAAGATGAAGCAGACCCGCGTGCTTGTGATCGGCGCCGGGGGGCTTGGGGCGCCCGCTTTGCAGTATCTGGCTGCGGCCGGGGTCGGCACGATCGGGGTGATTGATGATGATGAGGTTGAGAACGCCAATCTTCAGCGTCAGGTGATCCACCAGGATGCGGATATCGGCATGCCCAAGGTTTTTTCGGCCCAGCAGGCCATGCTGGCGCAAAACCCGAATGTGGTTGTTCTGCCCTATCACCGCCGACTGACCGAAGAGGTCGCCACCGAGCTATTTTCCGATTTTGACGTCATCCTGGACGGAACTGATAATTTCGACACGCGCTATTTGGCCAATCGCACGGCGGTCGCGTTGGGCAAGCCGCTGATTTCGGGGGCTCTGTCGCAATGGGAAGGCCAGCTCAGCGTTTTCGACCCGGCCAACGATGCGCCTTGTTATCAGTGCATTTTCCCCGAGGCTCCGACTCCAGGTCTGGCCCCGTCCTGCGCCGAGGCTGGGGTGATCGGCCCCTTGCCTGGCGTCGTCGGTTCGATGATGGCTGTTGAGGCGATCAAGGTGATCACCGGGGCGGGTCTGGCACTGAGGGGTGAGATGCTGATTTACGACGCTCTCTATGGCGAAAGCCGCAAGATTACACTGCCTCGCCGTGCAGATTGCCCCGTTTGTGGCAAAGGATAACCCCCCTGCTCTGGATCGAACGCGCCGTCGTTCTTAGGTAGGGGACAAAGGAGACTTCAATGACCAACCCGATTCTGTCCGCCTGGACCAGCGCGTTCGAAATTGCACCGTTCGACACGATATCCGACACGGATTTCGCCCCGGCCCTGGACGCGGCCATGCAGGCCCATAACGCTGAGATTGGCGCGATTGCCTCTAACCCGGAGGCCCCGACTTTTGCCAACACGGTCGAAGCGCTGGAAGCTGCAGGAGAGATGATGGACAAGGTTCTGTCGGTATTCTTCACGGTCGCGGGCGCAGACAGCAATCCCTTGCGTGAGGAGTTGCAGCGCGAATTTTCACCCAAGCTGGCCGCGCATTTCTCGGGGATTTCGTCCAACAAGGCGTTGTTTCAGCGGGTTGCCGATCTGTGGGTGCGCAAGGATGAACTGGGCCTGACGGATGAGCAGGCACGCGTTCTGATGCTGTCGCATCGCGGGTTTGTGCGCGCTGGTGCGGCGCTTGAGGGAAACGAAGACACGCGGATGCAAGAGATCAAAGCGCGGCTTGCCTCGCTGGGGACGTCCTTCACCCAGAACCTTCTTGCCGATGAGCGCGATTGGTTCATGGAATTGTCCGAAGATGACCTACAGGGGCTTCCTGATTTTGTGGTCAATTCTGCCCGGGCAGCGGGTGAGGAAAAGGGTGCAAAAGGACCGGTTGTCACCCTGTCCCGGTCACTGATCGTACCGTTTCTGCAGTTTTCACCGCGCCGGGATTTGCGCCAGAAAGCCTATCGTGCATGGACTGCCCGGGGGGCAAATGGCGGCGAGACTGACAACCGGGAAATTGCCGCCGAAATTCTGCAGTTGCGTCAGGAACGTGCAAAGTTGCTGGGCTATGAAAGTTTTGCCGATTTCAAACTGGAAACCGAAATGGCCCGCACGCCCGACCGCGTCCGTGATCTGCTGATGCAGGTTTGGGAGCCTGCAAAGACGCGTGCCAATGCTGATGCTGAAATCCTGACGCAGATGATGCAGAATGATGGAGTGAATGGCCCTCTGGAGGCATGGGACTGGCGCTACTATGCAGAAAAACGCCGCAAGGCGGAACACGATCTGGATGAGGCGGCGCTGAAACCGTATCTACAGCTGGATCGGATGATCGAGGCCTCTTTTGCCTGCGCAAATCGCCTGTTCGGGTTGGAGTTCAAGCAGCTGGATGTGCCGTTGTACCATCCGGACTGCCGGGCCTGGGACGTGACTCGGAACGGGCAGCATATCGCGGTGTTCATCGGGGATTACTTTGCACGCGGCTCCAAACGGTCAGGCGCTTGGTGCAGTGCGATGCGCGGGCAGGCCAAGTTTCCCAAGGTGCAGGCTCCGGTCGTGATCAACGTTTGTAATTTTGCCAAAGGCGATCCGGCGCTGTTGTCATATGACGATGCGCGGACCTTGTTCCATGAATTTGGCCATGCGTTGCATCAGATGCTGTCGAATGTGACCTATGAAAGCATCTCGGGCACTTCCGTTGCGCGCGACTTTGTCGAGCTTCCCAGCCAGCTATACGAACACTGGCTTAAAGTCCCAGAGGTTCTGGCCGAATTCGCCACTCATGCCGAAACCGGCGCGCCGATGCCGCAGGAGATGCTAAAGAAAGTGCTCAAGGCCGCCAATTTCGATCAGGGGTTCCAGACTGTAGAATATGTGGCCTCGGCGCTGGTTGATCTGGCCTTTCATGAGGGCGCTGTGCCCGACGATCCGATGGCGAGACAGGCAGAAGTTCTGGCGGATCTGGGAATGCCCGCGGCAATCCGGATGCGCCATGCCACGCCGCATTTTGCGCATGTGTTTGCCGGTGACGGCTATAGCGCAGGCTATTACAGCTATATGTGGTCCGAGGTCATGGATGCAGACGCCTTCGCCGCGTTCGAAGAGGCGGGGGGCGCCTTTGATTCCGAACGCGCAAAAGCGCTGGAGGAAAATATCCTGTCCACTGGCGGTTCCCGCGAAGCCGAAGACCTGTATCTGGCCTTCCGCGGTCGTTTGCCGGGGGTTGAGGCCCTGCTGAAGGGGCGCGGCCTTATCGCAGCCTAATATCCCAATTCGCGGTCAACGAGGTGCAGGAAAGGCTCGCCCGCCTCACCTCTGCGAATATTTTCACAGATCACCTGCGCCGATGTAACGGGGCGGGTTTCAGAGGCAACGTGAGGCGTCACCGTGACGTTTGGATGCGTCCAATACGGGTGGCTCGCAGGCAGCGGCTCGACCCGGAAAACATCCAGCGTTGCGTGACCGATCTGGCCCGTATCCAGAGCTGCCAGCAAGGCTTGATCGTCGATCAGCGGCCCTCGGCCCGGGTTGATGATATGCGCACCCTTGGGCATCAGGGACAGGGTTTCGCCGTTCAGTGTGTTTTCCGTGGCAGGTGTATCGGGCAGCAATAGAACCGCGATCTCGGCCTGTGTCAGTGCCGCACGCAACCCATCCTCACCGTGAAAGCAGGTGACTCCGGGGATGGCCTTGGCCGAGCGGCTCCAGCCGGTAACGTTGAAATTCAGTACAGACAGCGCGAGGGCTGCGGCCTCTCCCAATGCGCCAAGGCCCAGGATGCAGACGGTTCTGTCCGAGGCCAGCGGTGGTGGATCTGGGGCCCAAACCCCATCCTGAACCGTGATGTGTCGGTCCATACCCAGATGATAGCGCAGCACGTGACCGACGACCCATTCGGTCATCCCCTGCGTCAACCCGTGGTCCACCATTCGCGCCAGCGGCACAGTCAGAGTGTCATTCTCGACGATGCTTTCGATCCCAGCCCATAGGCTGAGCACGGCCTTGAGGCGGGTGTAAGGTGCAAAATCCCGTAAGCCGCTATTGGGCGCATAGACGACGTAATCCACCTGATCTGGTTCAAACGTGGTGCCTAGCTGAAACGCGACCCCGGCATTAGTCAGGTACTGTGTCATCAAGGGTTGATACACGGGCCATAGTTCGGGGCGTGCCGAGAACAGGATGTTTGCAGTCATAACGGGCCTTTCGGATCAGCGGGGGCGGTGAATATGGGCACTTTGGACGATGCCGAAAGCTGCCATCAAAACCAGCATGGCCGAACCGCCATAGCTGACCATCGGCAGGGGAACTCCTACGACTGGGGCCAAGCCCATGACCATCGACATGTTCACGGCAAAGAATAGGAAGAAGTTCAGTGCGATACCCAGCGTGACCAAAGAGGAGAACCTGTCCTTGGTTGTCAGGGCCGTAACCAGGCAAAAGATCAGGATCAGCCCATAGAGAACCAGCAGGGTGATGCCGCCGACAAATCCGAATTCTTCGGCCAGCGTCGTAAAGATGAAATCTGTGTGTTTCTCGGGCAGGAAGTTCAGGCGCGATTGTGTGCCCTGCATGAACCCGCGCCCGTTCCAGCCTCCGGACCCCAGCGCGATCTTGGATTGGGTGATGTGATACCCCGCGCCCAGCGGATCGGTGGAGGGATCAAGGAAGGTGTCGATGCGGCGGAACTGGTAATCCTTGAGCAACTGCCACTCGGTTCCGCGGCTGTTGAAGACCGTGGCGATCAGACCGACACCCGCGGCGATAACCGCAGCGAAATAGGCCCAGTGAACGCCGGCCAGAAACATCAGGCCTCCCCCCGCCGCCAGCAGCAGGATCGAGGTGCCGAGATCCGGCTGGCGCAACACCATGAAGGTGGGGATCAGGATCAGGATGACAGGGATCAGAACCCAAAGGGGGCGTGACGTTTTATGCGATGGGAGCCAGTCGTAATAGGCCGCAAGCACCATCACCAGTGCTACTTTCATCACCTCTGATGGCTGCAGGCGCATGAACCCCAGGTCGATCCAGCGTTGCGCGCCCATGCCAACCGTTCCGAACAACTCGACCACCACAAGTAGAGCGATCGCGGCCAGATAAGCCAGAACCGACATATTTCGCCAGAACCAGATCGGGACCAGTGCCACAATGAACATCGCGATCAAGCCCAACCCAAAGCGTTCCATCTGAGGTTCGGCCCAAGGGGTCCATGATCCACCCGCCACCGAGTACAGCATCAGGAACCCTGCGCTGGCCACGCTGATCAGCAGCAGGGTCAGGGGCCAGTTCATATACAGGAACTTGCGGAACCCCGATGGCGTGGATTTGACGGCATATTCAAGATAGCTCATGCGCGGTCCTTCTGGGGCGGACGCGCTTTGGGGCGGCGGTCGCCCTCCAGCCGTTTTTGCTGTTCCTTGATACGCTCACGATCGGCGGCCGGATAGGCTTCGAGTGGTGGCGTACCGTTGTACAGCGCCTGCAGCATGATATCCCGTGCAACCGGTGCCGCGGCCTTCGACCCCCCGCCGCCATGTTCCACCACGACGGCTACGGCGTATTTCGGGTTGTCATAGGGGGCAAAGCTGACGAACAGCGCGTGGTCACGGCGTTCCCACGGCAGGTCTTCGTTGCGGATAACGCCAGCCGCACGTTCTGCCTTGGTGATATTGCGGACTTGGCTGGTGCCGGTCTTGCCCGCCATACGGAACTCATCCGAGATGATACGGCTGCGATAAGCCGTGCCGCGCCGGTCGTTCGAGACCGAAAACATTGCCTTGCGGACATATTCCAGATTAGTCCGATTGACCGCGAGCGGTTCCCCCGCGCCCGAGGGTTGTTCAACCCCATTGACCGAACGCACAAGGCGTGGCGAGACCGCACGCCCAGTTGCAATCCGGGCTGTCATGACGGCTAGTTGCAGCGGTGAGGCCAGCATAAAGCCCTGACCGATTGAGGCATTGGCAGTGTCACCTACCAGCCATTCTTCGCCGTGGACACGCTCTTTCCAAGCCTGATTGGGGGCAAGCCCTGCAGCCACTGCGGACATCGGGATATCGTGTTTCACGCCCAGCCCAAAGATACGAGCCATGTCGGAGATATTGTCGATGCCTGTGCGCAGGGCAACGTCGTAATAATACACATCGCAGCTGCGTTTCAGAGACAGACCAAGATCAACCGTACCATGCCCGCCGCGTTTCCAACAATGGAACCGGCGACTGCCGACTTTCAAGTGGCCGGGGCAGTAAACAGTGTTTCCAGGACCGATGACCCCAGCCTCAAGCGCTGCCATGGCAGTGATCATCTTAAAGGTCGAGCCGGGTGGATAGGTGCCCTGTACTGTCTTGTTGGCCAACGGGCGATAGTTGTCTTGTGTCAGAGCCCGGTAATCGGCAACCGAGATTCCGCGCACAAAAAGGTTGGGATCAAAGCTGGGTGCGGAACTGATGGCGCGGATATCACCGGTCTCACAATCGATCACCACTGCTGCGGCGCTTTCACCAGCCAAACGGGCCTGAGCGTATTGTTGAAGATCGGCATCGACCGACAGTTGCAAATCGGCCCCGGCCAAACCTTCTTGACGGTCAAGTTCACGCATCACGCGGCCGGTGGCGTTCACTTCGACGCGTTTGGCGCCTGCTTTGCCACGCAGACTGATTTCCTGTTTGGCCTCAAGCCCGACCTTGCCGATCTGAAAACGGGGAATGCGCAGAACGGGTTCCGGATCTTCTATCTGACTGAGGTCGTAATCGCTGACCGGTCCGACATAGCCGACGATATGCGCGAAATCCTCATATCTGGGATATTGCCGGGTCATCCCGACCTCGGGTGTGACACCGGGCAGGGCGGGGGCGTTGACGGCAACTTTCGAGATATCTTCCCACGTGACTTGATCGGCCAGAGTGACCGGCAGGAACGGGGCCGATCTGCGCATTTCGGTCATGGCGCGTTCGACCTCATCCTCGGTCAGCGGGATCAGTTCAGAAAGCTTGGAGATGACGGCTTCAACATCGCCCGCATCTTCGCGCACCATGACGATACGGTAGGACGGAGAGTTTTGCCCGATGATCTGCCCATTGCGATCGTATATTCGACCACGTGTGGGCGGGATCAGGCGGATGTTAATCCGGTTTTCCTCGGCCAACAGGCGGTATTCGTCAGCCTGATCTACCTGCATAAACCGCATCCGGGCAGCCAGACCCCCGATAAAAGCGGCTTGCAGGCCTCCAAGGATCAGCGCACGGCGTGGCAAACGTTTATAGGCGAGGCCCTGTGACTTAGGTTTGCGCTGTTTCATTACCGCCCTCCCGACAGGCCAGGGTCAGAAGGTGCGACACGACGCACACCAAAACCGTTCTGACTGAGCAGAACGATCAATGGGTAGATCCCGATTGTCAGAACCACTTGCACCACGACCATCCCCAATGCCGCTTGTTGCACGGACAGAATAGCAAGAATGACGCGATTCAGGAAAAAAACAGCTGTGATCACGACGGCAACGGTGGTCCATTCGCCCAAAAAGCCCGCGTCGCGCAACCCGGGAGTTGCGGACCGAAGATAGGCAGTACCCAACACAACAAGCGCGGCCAGCAAGCCGGGGGGACGTTGAAACAGAAGGTCGGCTGCCAGCATGATTAGGGCGACCAGCAGGGTTGGCACGTATTCGGGGCGCCGCAGAACCCAGGCAAAGGTCAACGCAATCAGGAAATCCGGAAACGGCCAGCGATCCGGCTGCGTGTCCAGTGGCAGCAGGTGCAGGAACAAGACCAGCAGCGCCAACAGCAGATACAGGCCACGTTTGAGCCACAGATTGGACGCGGCACTATCCATCGCCGGTCTCCGTCGGTGTCAGTGCCGCCTCGGGCTGGCGTGGGCCGACAATTCCTCCGGGGTCCTGAATAAGTGGCGCAGACTGATAGCGCAGCACTCTTAGAAATTTGAGCCGTTCAAAATCTGCAGACAGCCGCACCCGCAGGCGGCCACCCGGATCAGCGGTAATCTGACCGATCAGCAGGCCGCCAGGAAAAACGCCGCCATCCCCCGAGGTCACAACCCTGTCGCCCGGGCGTACCAGTTCGCGGTTCTCCAGAAACTCAACCACAGGCGCGGCGGTGTTGTCCCCGGCAATCAGAGCGGTCTGCCCCGACGGTTGAATCGTGGCAGGTATCGCGCTGGATGCGTCGGTCATCAGGATCACCCGTGCGGTATCTGGACCAACACCCGAGATACGACCGACAACGCCAATCCCGTCCATGGTGGCCCATCCATCCATAATTCCGTCACGCTCGCCCACGTTCAACAGCACCGACTGCCGGAACGGAGAACCGCTATCGGCCATGACGACCCCGGTAATATAGGTCAGGCGCGGATCGAGACGCACATTGTTTAGATCCAGAAGCCGGGCATTTTCCTGCTCAAGTTGCAGTGCGGCCTCTTTCCAGGCGCGCATCAGACGCAACTCGCTGCGCAATTCCTGGTTCTGCTCGCTCAGGCGTTGATAGCTCTGAAAATCCCGTGCCAGATTGACCGCAGCGGTAACCGGAACCATCGCCCAATCCATCGAGGGCACCACGTTGTCGACAACCTGCGCCCGAAACCTTTCGACGCGAGGGCTGTCAATGCGCCAGACCAGAAAGATGCCCAGAAGGCACAGAACCACGATCCCCAGCAGCAGACGGCGGAGCGGGGTGGTGTATTCATCGCGCTGTGATCGGTCCTTTGCCACAGGACTCCTTCCCGTGCTGCTCGCGCCCGAATGTACCCTTTAGAGGGTGCGCGCCTTAGCTTTCGTAGTCAATCGCGTGGCGCAGCTGTTTTTCGTATTCCAGTGCCTTGCCGGTGCCCAAAGCCACACAGTTCAGGCTTTCATCAGCAATCGATACGGCCAGACCTGTCTGTTCACGCAGTGCCAGATCCAAATCGCCCAACAAAGCACCGCCACCGGTCAGCATGACGCCGCGGTCCACGATATCTGCGGCCAGATCAGGCGGCGTAGTTTCAAGTGCGGTCATAACGGCTTCGCAGATTGCCTGAACCGGTTCCGACAGGGCCTCGGCGACCTGCGCCTGGCTGATCTCGATTTCTTTGGGCACGCCATTCAACAGATCGCGGCCACGGATATGCATCGACTGGCCGCGCCCGTCATCCGGCATACGGGCGGTTCCGATGGTGGTCTTGATCCGCTCGGCGGTGGATTCACCCACCAACAGGTTCTGCTGGCGGCGCAAGTATGAGATAATCGCCTCATCCATTCGGTCTCCGCCAACGCGGACCGAACGGGCATAGACAATGTCACCCAGCGACAGAACGGCAACCTCGGTGGTACCGCCGCCGATATCTACGACCATGTTGCCGGTCGGGTCAGTGATGGGCATTCCTGCACCAATAGCCGCAGCGATGGGTTCGGCGATCAGGCCCGCCCGGCGAGCGCCTGCGGACATAACCGATTGGCGAATGGCCCGTTTTTCAACAGGCGTAGCACCATGGGGGACGCAGACAATGATTTTGGGCTTTGAGAATGTGGAGCGTTTATGCACCTTACGAATAAAGTGCTTGATCATTTCTTCAGCGGTGTCGAAATCCGCAATCACGCCTTCGCGCATGGGGCGGATCGCTTCGATCGAACCAGGGGTTCGGCCCAGCATCAGCTTGGCATCCTCACCGACGGCGAGGACTTTCTTAACCCCATCCTTGACGTGGTAAGCCACAACTGAAGGTTCCGACAGGATCACACCGCGCCCTTTGACATAAACAAGCGTATTTGCTGTTCCAAGGTCGATCGCCATGTCCGCTGAGAACAAGCCGCCCAGATTGCCAAAGATGCCCATGTTGTACTGATCCCGTTCGTCAGAATTTCTACTGCCCGCGACTCGACGGTTCCGGGACGGATGTCTTATAGGGTGCCATCTCGCCCGGTAAAAGGGCTGATTCCGCGTAACTCAGCACCTTTCCGCCTTATTGAGAGGGACTTTAGAAGGCAACATGCTCTCTTATCAACACATTTACCACGCCGGGAATCTGGCTGATGTTCAAAAGCACGCTCTTTTGGCATGGGTGCTGGACTATCTGACGCGAAAAGATAAGCCGATAACCTATCTGGAAACCCATTCCGGGCGTGGCCTGTACCAGCTAGACGCAGCAGAAGCCGTGCGCACAGGCGAGGCAGCCGTAGGTATCAAGCGAGCGCAGCGCGAAGGGTGGTTTCCATCTGATCATCCTTTGTCTCTGGCGTTGGCCAAGGTCCATGAACGGCACGGAGAAAACAGCTATGCCGGTTCACCGCTGATCGCGGCCAACCTGCTGAGGGATCAGGACAGTCTGCATTTCGCAGAGCTGCACCCGCAGGAATACGCGGCATTGTCGATGACCATGTCCCCCTTTGGGGCAAAGGAGTACAAACAGGACGGGTATGAGCTGGCGCAGTCTTTGCTGCCACCAACGCCGCGGCGCGGGATGCTGTTGATTGATCCCAGCTATGAGGTGAAGGCGGATTATGACCGGCTACCGGGCGTGATCTCAAAACTGCACCGTAAATGGAATGTGGGCGTCATCGCGCTGTGGTATCCGATCCTGTCCGATCAACGTCAGGCCCCGATGGTTGCCGCGTTGAAGGCGCAGGGTTTTCCCAAGGCGATCCGTCATGAAGTCCGGTTTGCACCTGCGCGGGAAGGTCACCGAATGGTCGGATCAGGGATGTTTCTGCTGAACGCGCCCTTTGGCATCCAAGATGAAATGGACCGTCTGTCAGAGCTGTTCAAAGGGCTGTGACGCCAGTCTGATTTCGGACCACAAGGTTCTCCCGCCTCATCTGCCAGCATCTAAAGATGCCGTCAAACGTGTTGGGCCCGGCAGCGCGCCGCATGCGCGCTGCCGGGCCCAAAGCCGCAAGGGCGTCCGGTGTAGCCGGGCACCCGCGGGTGCGGGAGCCCTTGGGAGTTTCATCTGGCGGTCAGGTCAGGTCCTTATAGCTGATTTCACGCGTGTCTGCACCTGGCCCGGCCTTTTCACGGCGCATGATCAGGCGGTTCAGTGCGTGGATATAGGCCTTGGCGGATGCCACGACCGTATCGGTATTCGCTGACTGACCGGTGGCGATCATGCCGTCCTCTTCCAGCCGAACCGATACGGTTGCCTGCGCATCAGTACCCTCGGTCACAGCATGGACCTGATACAGTTGCAGGCGGGCGGTGTTGGGATAGATTCGGCGAACGGCTTTGAAGGTGGCATCGACTGGACCGTCGCCATGTTCGGTCGCGACAATGTCCTTGCCATCCACTTCCAGCTCGACCGTCGATTCCGCCTGACCGCCGGTGCCGCAGGTGACTTTCATCGAAACCAACTGCAGGCGATCGTCGGCCTCATCATCCTGGCTCATCAACGCGATCAGGTCGTCGTCAAAAACCTCTTTCTTGCGGTCGGCCAGATCCTTGAACCGCACGAAGATGTCCTTGAGCTGATTGTCACCGACCTCAAAGCCGAGCGTTTCCAGCTTGTCGCGCAACGCAGCCCGGCCCGAGTGTTTGCCAAGCGGCAGAGAGGTGCCCGACAGACCGATATCTTCAGGGCGCATGATCTCGAAATTCTCTCGGTTCTTCAGCATGCCGTCCTGATGGATTCCGCTTTCATGCGCAAAGGCATTCTTGCCGACGATGGCTTTGTTGAACTGAACCGGGAAGCCCGCAACCGTCGCAACCCGGCGCGAGATATGCATGATCTTGGTGGTGTCGATGCCGGTATGCCACGGCATGATGTCATTGCGGGTGCGCAGCGCCATCACAACTTCTTCCAGCGCAGTATTGCCCGCACGCTCGCCAAGGCCATTGATGGTGCACTCGATTTGACGCGCACCACCAGCGACAGCCGCCAGTGAGTTCGCCGTCGCCATGCCAAGATCGTTGTGGCAATGGGTGGCAAACACCACCTCATCCGCGCCCGGAACCGTTTCGATCAGGCGCTTGATCAGGTCAGCGGATTCGACAGGTGCCGTGTAACCGACAGTGTCGGGGATGTTGATCGTTGTGGCACCGGCCTTGATCGCGATCTCGATCACACGGCACAGATAATCCCACTCGGTCCGGGTCGCATCCATCGGCGACCACTGTACATTTTCGCACAGGTTGCGGGCGTGGCTGACGGTTTCGTGGATCTTGTCGGCCATCTCGTCCATGGTCAGGTTCGGAATGGCACGGTGCAGCGGCGAGGTGCCGATGAAAGTGTGGATGCGGTTCTTGCCAGCGTGTTTGATCGCCTCCCAGCAGCGGTCGATATCAGCGAAATTCGCACGGGCCAACCCACAGATGCGGCTGTTTTGTGATCGCTCGGCAATCTCGCTGACGGCTTTGAAGTCGCCTTCTGATGCGATCGGGAAACCGGCCTCGATGATGTCGACACCCATCTCGTCCAGCAGTTCCGCGATTTCCAGCTTTTCGGCATGGGTCATGGTCGCGCCGGGGCTCTGCTCGCCGTCGCGCAAAGTGGTGTCAAAGATCAAGACGCGGTCTTGGTCGGTCACATTGGTCATGGGATTCTCTTTCTTCTTCTGTCCTAAAGCCTATGGCGCGCGGGCGTCCTCCTCTGAGCGGGCGCGCCGGGTGGCACGCTCAGAGGCGGATTAGGATCAGTAGGCCACGCAGAGACGCACCGCAGGGGGCGGTGTCGGCAACAAGGATATCTGCGCGGTTGATCATGGGGTTGAGCTTATACAGCGCATGCGGGGAATGAAAAGTAGGAATTTCATGCAGACGTCAAAACCTGCACGAACCGTGACGGTTGATTGCCGAATGAAGACCGCTAGTTGATCCGGAATGGAGAAAGCTCTCATCATAGGTGCCTCGGGTGGTATCGGTGCCGCGCTGCAAAGGCTGTTGACCATGCAATCCGTAGACGTAACCACCTTGTCGCGTTCTGCTGATGGTTTCGACCTCACGAATGTCGAAGCTGTCGGCCCGGCTCTGGAAGCATTGCAATGCCCGTTTGACATGATCTTCATTGCGACGGGTGCTTTGGAAATCAATGGTGCACAGCCAGAGAAGTCCATCAGATCAATTTCAGCGCAAGCAATGATGGACCAGTTTGCCCTGAATGCGGTTGGTCCGGCCCTTGTGCTGTCACACGCTGCGCGGCTGCTACCACGGGGCAGGCGATCTGTCGTGGCGGTGTTGTCCGCCCGCGTCGGATCAATCGGAGATAACCAGCTGGGGGGATGGATCAGCTATCGGGCCTCAAAAGCTGCGGCCAATCAGATTGTGCGCACATCCGCGATTGAGCTGGCCCGCACCCACAAACAGGCGATCTGTGTGGCCCTGCATCCGGGCACAGTGCGTACAGAATTCACGCGCAAATATGTCGGGCGACACCCGACCGTTGAATCGGATGAAGCCGCGCGTAACCTGCTGAGCGTCGCCAGGGCGCTTGTGCCCGCAGACACTGGCGGGTTCTTCGACTGGGCTGGAAAACCTGTGCCGTGGTGAGACCCGCTAACCGTCAGAGGCAGGGCTGGTTGCCGTTGTCGCGCTGTCGTCTGCCGGAGCACTCTCCTGCGGCTCGCTGGTGTTTTCACCCGGCAGAACACCGTTTTCCCAGACGCCGGTTTCTTCTTTGCCGTCTGCATAGCGCATCGTGCCGTCACCGTGGCGTTTGTTGTCCAAAAACCCACCTTCGTACACGTCACCAGTCGCATAGGTAGCGGTTCCGGTGCCGCTGATCTTCCCCTCGACCCAACCGCCTGTATAGGTGAAGCCGCGCGGTGTGGTTATCGATCCTTGCCCGTGGCGCTGACCATCTTTGAAATCGCCCTTGTAGGTCGTTCCGTCCGGGAAGCTGGCTGTGCCCTCGCCCTGGCGCGCACCGTCGACCCAATCGCCTTCATATTTGTACCCGTTTGCAAATGTCAGAACACCGGTGCCGTGGTTCAGACCGTTCTTGAACTGCCCATCGTAGATGGCGCCGTTCGGGTAAGTGGCCTTGCCCTGACCCTCGAAGACGCCGGCGATCCAGTCGCCGTCGTAAATCAGGCCATCAGGATAGGTGTGCATTCCTTTGCCATGGGGCAGGTCTGCACTGAAATCACCGACATAGGTCGAACCGTCAGGATAGGTCAGCTCTCCGAGGCCCTCAATCTGGCCGTCTTTCCATTCACCAGTATAGTCAAACCCGTCCGTGCCCAAAAAACGGCCTTTGCCGTGGCGGCGATCATCGTGATAGTCACCTTCGTAAATGGCGCCACTGGCATAGGTTGCCTTGCCCTTGCCTTGTCGGCGCCCATCAAAGAAGTCGCCTTCATACAAATCGCCATTGGCTTGCAGTAGACGGCCTTTTCCGGTCATGCGATTTTCGGACCAGTCACCCGTATAACTCATACCTTCCGGCCGCGTCAGGCTACCTGTGCCATGACGCTTGCCGTCTTTGATATCGCCCTCATACACGTTGCCTTTGGCTGAGGTTATCTTGCCTTTGCCCTGCTTGACCCCGTCGACCCAGTCGCCCTCGTACACCTCTCCGGTCGGGTCGGTCAGAGTGCCTTTGCCGTGGTGCCGGGCATTCTTGAACCCACCTTCGTATTTCGCTCCGTTGGCATAGACGGCGACTCCTTGGCCGTTGAACGAGCCATCGGCCCATTCCCCTTCATAGCTGCCACCATCAGCATAGATGATCGTTCCGAACCCTTCGGGTTGACCGTTGGCAAAGGCGCCCTGATAGATCGACCCGTTAGCATAGCGCGCGATACCCTGACCCTGAATTTCGCCTTCGATCCATTCGCCTTCGTATTCGAAACCATCTGGCAACTGGTAGGTGCCGGTTCCGTGCCGCAGGCCATTTAGGAACGTGCCTTCGTATACGCCGCCCACTTCGTCATCGGCCACGACTACCTGATCGTTCTGCGCGAAGGCGGTCAGCGCTGACAGGGTCAATGCAACTGCGGCGATTGAAGTGCGAAAAACGTTCATGTTTGGTCCTGTCTGCGCGAGCATCGTGCTTTTGCGCAAAACTAGGATACCGACGCAGGCAGGGCAACGGCTTTTGCCTTATTGGTCTTTCACTCGCGGTGCGATCTGGTAAATGGCAATAGGACAGACGAGGGCAAGAGGGCAGTATGGCCGACCGTTTCCGTATCACTCTGGCGCAACTCAATCCCATTGTCGGGGATTTGGAAGGCAATGCGGCCAAGGCTTTTTCTGCGTGGGAGCAGGCGCGCGAGGCTGGTGCCCAACTTGTTGCTTTCCCCGAGATGTTCATCACCGGCTATAATACGCAGGACCTTGTGATCAAGCCCGCGTTCTACAAAGCCGCAATGAAAGCTGTTGAGGCGCTTGCGGAACGTTGCGCCGATGGACCTGCGATTGCGATCGGTGGGCCGTGGTTCGAAGATGACCGGCTGTATAACGCCTATCTCATCCTCAAGAACGGCAGGATCAGCAGTAAAGTGCTGAAACATCACCTGCCGAATGAGACAGTCTTTGACGAAGTGCGCCTGTATGATTCCGGCCCGCTGGGCGGTCCCTATTCGATTGGCAACTCTCGGATCGGCAGCCCAATCTGCGAGGACAGCTGGCATCCGGATGTTGCCGAGACGCTGGAGGAGACAGGAGCCGAGTTTCTGCTGATCCCCAACGGCTCGCCTTATTTCCGAAACAAATATGATGTGCGCCTGAACCATATGGTGGCGCGCGTGGTTGAGACCGGATTGCCGCTGATTTACCTGAACATGGTCGGAGGGCAGGACGATCAGGTCTTTGACGGGGCGACCTTCGGGTTGAATCCAGGCGGAGAACTGGCATTCCGTATGCCTGTGTTCGACGAAGCGATAGCGCATGTGGATCTTGAACGCGGCGACGCAGGTTGGCGCATAATTCCGGAAGAGATTGTGCCGCAGCCAGATGCTTGGGAGCAGGACTATCGCGCGATGGTCCAGTCTCTGCGTGATTACATGGCCAAAACCGGGTTCAAAAAGGGTGTTCTGGGTCTGTCTGGCGGCGTTGATTCAGCCCTTGTCGCGGCAATAGCGGTTGATGCGATTGGCGCTGAAAATGTTCGCTGCGTGATGTTGCCGTCGGAATATACCAGCCAGGATTCTTTGGATGATGCCGAAGCGGTGGCTAAGGCGTTGGGTGTTCACTATGATTTCGTCCCTATCGCACAGGGGCGCGCGGCGATCACGGATACGCTTGCCCCATTGTTTGCCGGGCGAGACGAAGATCTGACCGAAGAAAACATCCAGTCCCGCCTGCGGGGGCTGTTGCTGATGGCCCTGTCGAACAAGTTCGGCGAGATGCTGCTGACCACAGGCAACAAATCCGAAGTCGCCGTTGGATATGCCACGATCTATGGGGATATGAACGGTGGTTATAATCCGATCAAAGACCTGTACAAAACCCGCGTGTTCGAGACCTGTCGCTGGCGCAATGCCAATCATCGCGGCTGGATGAAAGGCCCCGAGGGTGAGGTCATCCGACCCTCGGTCATCGACAAACCTCCTAGTGCCGAGTTGCGCGAAGACCAGAAGGACAGTGACAGCCTGCCGGATTATCCGGTTCTGGACGCCATTCTGGATATATTGGTTGATCAGGATGGGTCGATCGCGGATTGCGTGGCCGCCGGGTTCGAAGAAGCCGTTGCGCGCCGGATCGAACATTTGGTCTATATCAGCGAATACAAACGGTTTCAGTCCGCCCCGGGGACACGTTTGACCAAGCGGGCATTCTGGCTGGATCGCAGGTATCCTATCGTGAATCGTTGGCGCGACAGGACCTGACGCCTTACAGGAATCACCATTTTGACGCGAAAACTGTTTCCATTTTATGGGCAATAACCGCTTGCTTCTGGAACTGTTTTTATTTTTGAGTGCAGTGGCTTAGATTCTCTTGGGCGTATCCGAGCTCCACTTGATACCCGGTCTTTTTTTTGCCACATTTTAGCTTGATTGTTGCCCCATGTGGGGCGGATGCGACGCATTGTGGGAAATAGGTGTTAATGAGCTTTCCCTTCGGTCTTTAGCGACGCGTCCGAAATTGGATGTCTGAGTTAACGATTTGGTGCCATTATGTACGATGAATACGATAAACCGCTTCATTCACCGCCAAAATGGCGGTCTATGCAATCCGAAGGTCGGTCTCTGGATGAGGCAAAGGTAGATGCTGCCATTGCCAATTTGTTGAATGAAGAGGTGCCCAAAGAGGAATCCACGACGGTGGGCCCCGGCGCGCAGTTTCTGGTAACAGAAGCCGAGGTGCCGGAAGGCGGTATCGCTACCTCTTTGCGTCAGAAACTGGCTGAATTGTGCGGCGCGGCCTGAAGTTTTCAAAATCCTGAATTAGATGCGCTGGCTTGCCACGTTGGCCGAATGGTCACAGGCCTGAGCAATAGTCATTGACGCAAAGTTTCTTCTGTTGCGTCTGTCGTGATCCCGCGCCTTCATTGCGGTCCGTGCAATGAATTATGAGCGGTTGATGCCTGGCCCCAAGCCTAATGCTGTTGAACCCGATCTAAAGCTGCCAAAAGCCGTTGATGTTGTTGTCATTGGTGGAGGAATTATTGGGGCATCAACCGCCCTCGAACTGTCAGAGCGGGGAATGTCTGTCCTTCTGTGCGAAAAGGGACAAATTGCCTCCGAGCAGAGTTCACGGAACTGGGGATGGGTGCGTTTGGGTATGCGCGATCCTCGGGAAATCCCGCTGATGCAGGAATCACAGCGTATCTGGGCGCAGCTCGATCAACGCACCGGGCGCAAGACAGGTTTCACACAGGCAGGTATCCTGTTCGGCGCCTCTGGCAAGCGGGAACAGGGCAATCTTGAACGCTGGCTTCGCCATGTGGAGGGGTTGAATACTGGGGCAAGGATGGTGTCCGGGGCTCTGTTGGCGGAACTAATGCCAGACCATCGGACGGGGTTGGATTGCGCATTGTTTATGCCGCAAGACGGTAGGGCGGAACCGCAATGGGCTGCACCCGCAATCGCCGAAGCTGCGCGTGACCGGGGGGCTCTGTTGATGACCAACTGTGCAGTGCGCAGTCTGGATACAGAGGCGGACCGTGTCGTCGGTGTGTTCACAGAACGCGGTCGCGTGGCCTGCGGCAATGTCGTACTGGCGGGCGGTGCGTGGTCGCGCTTGTTTGCAGGGAATGCCGGAGTTGATTTTCCACAACTGAAGGTGCTGAACACCGTATTCCGAACCTCTCCGGTTTCCGGTCCTGAGGCCGCCTTGTGGTCGGACGATTTTGCAATACGCAAGCGGGACGACGGAGGGTATACGATTGCGTCCGGGCACGAAAACACCGTTGATATCGTGCCGGATAGCCTTCGTCTGGCGTGGCAATTTCTTCCTGCGTTTCGTCAGGAGTGGCGGTCTCTGCGGTTTCGGGTGTCGAAGCGGTGGGCCGAAGAGGCGCGACAAGATCGGAGGTGGTTGCCCACGGATGTGACACCGTTCGAACTTTGCCGCACTCTGGATCCCGAACCATCGCGCCGGGTGTTGCGGCGGGCTTGGAAAAGCGCAATCACTGGCATTCCCGCGCTAAAGCAGGCTGAAATCGTTCAAAGCTGGGCAGGGATGATTGATGTAACGCCGGATGCGATCCCGATCATCTCGCACGTGGACCACAGGCCCGGCCTGTTCATCGCTACGGGTTTCTCGGGTCATGGGTTCGGAATCGGGCCCGGTGCCGGGCGGTTGATGGCTGATCTGGTCTCGGGCAATGCCCCCTGTGTTAATCCGGCCGTTTTCCGCCTGTCCCGCTTTGCGGACGGGTCGAAAATCCGGCCGGACCCGGGGTATTAGACGTTAACCCATCATCTGATAGCTGACCGGGACAAACCTGAACCCATCGCCGCGCGTCTCGACGTAACCGGCTGCGGGGAAGGGCATGTGATATCCGATCATCGGGATTTTGTCTGCTGCCAGCATCCCCAACACATTACGACGAGAAGCGGCGGCTGCGGCTTTGTCCATGTCGAACTTTACCTCCCACTCGGGACGAGCAAAAGACCACACATAGTGATTGGCCAGATCGGCCGTTAGAACCAGGCGTTGGCCATTGCTTTCCAGATGAAAGACTGTGTGTCCGGGTGTATGCCCGTGCGCTGAAACGGCCGTTATTCCGGAAAGAACCTGGCCACTATCCCCGACAAAGGTCATCTTTTCGGCCAACGGAGTAACTTTCGCGGCGACCAGATCGCCGACCCGATTGCCGGAATCCTGTGCGGCCCAAAAGTCATATTCGGTCGATGCGGTGACATAGCGCGCGTTCGGGAAAGTCGGCGCGTCTTTTGTGGTCATGCCGCCAATATGGTCAGGGTGCATATGGGTGATGACAACGACGTCGATTTGATCCGGGTTCACGCCTGCATCTGCCAATGCCGCCTGAATGCCGCCTTGCCCAAGGCCAGTATCAAACAGCACAAGTTCAGATCCGGTATTGACCAGCGTTGGTGTGAAAAAGAACTGGGCTTTATCGGCAGGAATAAAATTCTGGGCCGATACGTTTGCAAATTCCTCATCCGTGGCACCGCCGCCGAAAATCTCTTTGGCGCCATCGCGCGGCAGGCTGCCATCCAACAGAGTTGTTACGGTGAAATCGCCCAGCTGGAACGATTTCGCGATGGTTGAATTCGCTTTGGTATCGCTTGCTGCAGCCAGGATTGGGGTAGCAGCTGATGCAAAAGGCAATGCTGCCGCCGCGCCCAGTGCGGCCCTACGAGTTAGTGTAACGGTCATTTTGAGATCTCCCTGTGTGTGCCAGCACTTTGAAGATAGGGTATCGCCCGAGGATTGCCACCTGACGTTGGCGTGAACCGGTGCGGTGGCTGGACAATTTGCCCATCCTGTGAGAAGAGCCGCGCCAACAGGAGACTCCTATGACAACCACCCGTTTCGCCCCGTCACCCACCGGTTACATCCATGTGGGCAACCTGCGCACAGCTCTGATGAACTACCTGATTGCCCGCAAGGCTGGCGGCACCTTCATCCTGCGTATCGACGACACAGACCCCGAGCGATCGAAGGAAGAATATGTCGATGCCATCAAGCAGGACCTCGAGTGGTTGGGCCTGCATTGGGACCGGGTCGAACGACAGTCCGAGCGTCTGGACCGCTATGCCGAGGCAGCCGACAAGCTGCGCGAGATGGGTCGTTTCTATGAGGCTTTCGAAACCCCGACCGAGCTGGACCTCAAGCGCAAGAAGCAGCTGAATATGGGCAAGCCGCCGGTTTATGACCGCGCAGCATTGAACCTTAACGACGCCGAGAAAGACGCGCTGCGGGCAGAACGTGGCAACGGAGTCTGGCGCTTTAGGCTGGATCATGAACGGATCGAGTGGACCGACGGCATTCTGGGCGATATTTCGATTGATGCGGCCTCGGTCTCTGACCCGGTTCTGATCCGGGGCGACGGTCAAGTTCTGTACACGATTGCGTCGGTGGTCGATGATACCGAAATGGGTGTGACCGATGTGGTGCGTGGCTCGGACCATGTGACCAATACCGCGACGCAGATTCAGATCATCCAAGCGCTGGGTGGTACTTGCCCGCGTTTTGCACATCATTCGCTGCTGACCGGCCCCCAGGGCGAGGCGCTGTCTAAGCGACTGGGCACGCTGGCTCTGCGTGATCTGCGCGAGCAGGGCGTACAGCCGTTAGCATTGCTCAGCTTGATGGCGCGTCTGGGCTCATCCGACCCGGTTGAGTTGCGGACAGAGATGGCCGAGCTGATCGATGGATTTGACATTGGTCGTTTTGGTGCCGCACCGACCAAGTTTGACGTTCAGGACCTGTTTCCGTTGACGGCAAAACACCTGCAATCTTTGTCATTGGCCGACGTTGCGGATTCTGTGGCAGATGCGGGCGTACCGGCCGAATTGGCCGAACCGTTCTGGGCCATGGCCCGCGAGAACATCACCACTCTGGCAGACCTGAGAGGGTGGTGGGAGCTGTGCCTTAACGGCGCCGAACCACTGATTGCCGATGAAGACCGAGAGTTCATCACCGAGGCCGTGGCGTTGTTGCCAGAAGGCCCGTTCGACGGCGCGACCTGGGGGCAGTGGACCAGCGCGGTGAAAGACGCGACAGGCCGCAAGGGCAAGAGTCTGTTCATGCCTTTGCGCAAGGCACTGACAGGAATGGAACGCGGCCCCGAGATGGCCACCCTGTTGCCCCTTCTGCAGGTGATCCGCGCGCGCGGCTGATCTTAGCGCCTTAGATTGTGATAAGGCGTGGTCTGCTGGCCGCGCCTTTTTTCTATAAGGTCTTTACGATCTGGGCTGCTATTCGCTTCAGCCGATCATCCACAAAACAAGTCTCATCCGGTTTCAATGCCTGGTGGCGTGGATACCGCGGCTCTGCCCGGTCATTCAGGATCGGGGCGTCCCAGCCATCAGTGGTGGCAAAAAAGCGATCGGCGCCCTCGGACCCGAACGCACGCAAATAGCCTTGCACAACGACGTCGATATAGCTCATCAACAGAGGGTGGCGCCAGCTGGTCGCGGATTGACGGTCATCAGGTACGGCATAAACAGCGATCTCAACCTCGTGTGGCAGAGAATGGGTGACGGCCTTAGTCGCTGGAACGCGGTCGTAGGCCCACTCACGTTGATCCAGCGCGTCCCAGTCATTGCCCGGGACATGGGCAATCATGCCGTCGATTTCAGAAGTGGGATCCGGAACAGCAGTCAGGAAAGCGACCGGGCGCAAATCGGTATGCCGCCAGGCCCGCCGCCATCCCTTCAACTGCGCGGGATGCGGGTCGGGGAAATCGTGGGTCGCGAGATTCACGAGGCTGCCGTAGCCAAAGAAATAGGGGTCTGCCATGCGGGATCACTTCTGACCGGGAATTGATGTATGTCAAACCGCTTTTTTGCCCAACATGCAATAAGGCAGCATGTTGAACTTAGGGAGGCAAACATGCGGATAACCAAGCGGACAAATATTGCTGTGCGCCTACTGATGTATTGTGCAGCAAATCCAGACAGGTTGGTGACCAAATCCGAGATCGCAAAGACCTGCAATATCTCGGAAAACCACTTGGCGCAGGTGATCAACCAACTCAGCCAGTTAGATTATCTGAGCACTCATCGCGGTCGCAATGGTGGTATGGTACTCGCTAGATCTGCTGATCAGATACGGATCGGTTCGGTTTTTCGACATATCGAGGGCGACTTGCCGATTGCCGAGTGCTTTGCGGATGCCGACAATACATGCCCGCTCACCAACGCCTGCCGGCTGCGCCTTGCGCTGCGGGACGCGGCCGAGGTTTTTTATGCCTCGCTGGACGAAATCACGCTGGATTCGCTGGTGTGTGACAATGCAAATCTGCTGACGATTTTGCAGCCCGTCGCCTGCGTCCGATAAACTCAGTCGCTGGCGCGCAAGATGCGCGCCGGGCGAACGGCAAGGGGTTTCAAGGCAAAGATCAGCCCCGCGCCTAGCGTTACGATGATCCCGGCCAATACGATGCCGATGGCAGATGGCCAGATGACGTCAAAGCTGGTGTCGAAAATATATGTCGCAACCGCCCAGCCGCCGAGGATGCCCACCATCAGGGCTACAATTCCAGCGGCAGACCCCAGCAGAACAGCCCGAAGGGCAAAGCTGATCAATATGCGCCGCCGGTCGGCGCCGATGGTTTTCAGGACTGCGGCCTCGTACCGCCGGGCTGGTTCACCCGCAGCCGCGGCGCCGATAAGAACCAGAAAGCCGGTTAGCAGCGATACACCAGCCCCATAAGACGTCGCAGCGGCCAACCCGGCCAGCAGACCCGAGACCCGGTCAATCGCATCGCGGACACGGATTGCGGTGATATTGGGGAATTTACCCGCCAGATCACGAAGGATCGCGGCTTCGGCCTGCTCTTCGGCATAGACGGTGGCAATGAAGCTATGCGGTGCGCCGGCCAGGGCCGACGGGTTCATGGACATGATGAAACCCATCCCGGCGGTCGAGAAATCCACCTCGCGCAGAGAGGTGAGTTCTGCGGTGATGTCGCGCCCCAATATGTTGATGGTCAGTTGGTCACCCAGCTTCAGGCCCATCTCTTCGGCCTCTTCAGCGGCAAAGCTGACCTGAGGCGTTCCGGAATAGTCTTCGGACCACCATTCCCCGGCGGTGACCCGTGCGTTCGAGGGCGGGGCGTCGGAATAGGTGACCCCGCGGTCGCCTTCCAGTACCCAGTGGTCCCCGGCGACCTCAATCGCGGGCTGCCCGTTAATCTGCGTGATGATCCCGCGCAGCATGGGCGCGCTTTGGATCCGGCTTACGGCAGGGTCGTTTTCCAGCCGTTCGGTAAAGCCAGGCATCTGCTCTTTCTGGATATCGACGAAGAAATAAGAAGGGGCGACATCGGGCAGGTTTCCTGAAATCGCGTTTCGCAGCGTGCCGTCGATCTGCCCGACTGCGGCCAGAACCGACAGGCCCAGCCCCAGCGACAGGACAACCGATGCGGCTCCTTCGCGTGGGTCGGAAATGGCTGACAGGGCCCATCGCAGGGGCGGATTCCCTCGGGCGGGTTTTGTGGTCAAGCGTGCCAGTTTGCGGATTGCCAGCGCCGCCACCGAAAGCAGAACCAACGCTCCGGCCAACCCGCCGCTGGTCCAAAGGGTCAGGCGCGCCGATCCGCTGAAAAAGGCAGCTGCGCCGATCAGCGCCGCAAGCCCGATGCCTGTCGCTAGGATGTATTTTGCACGGGGCAGGAAGCGCGCCGAAGACAGCGCATCGCGAAACAGGGTCGCTGCGCGGACTTCTTCAGTACGGGCAAGGGGCCAGAGTGTGAATAAAAAGGCGGTGAGCACGCCGTAAAGCGCGGCTTCAGCCAGAGGCTGCGGATAGAACGAGAACACTGCGGGCACAGGCAGGCGAGTTTCGATCAGCGGCGCAAGCAGCAGAGGCACCGATCCACCCAATATGATGCCCAGAAAAATGCCGATGCCAGAGAGAATACCGATCTGGATCAGATAAGTCTGAAACACGGTCGCCCGATCGGCACCCAAAGTACGCAAGGTAGCAATGGTTTCAGTCTTTTGCGCCAGATAGGCACGCACCGCTGCAGATACGCCGATGCCGCCAACAGCCAGCCCGGATAGTCCAACCAGAACCAGAAAAGCGCTGAGCCGGGCAACAAATTCTGAAATGCCAGGGGCACCGTTCCGTGCATCGGTCCACCGCATTCCGCTGCCTTCAAGGGCTTCGCTTGCCTGCGCCGAAAGAGCTGTAAGATCAGACCCCGGCGGCAGATCCAGACGGTATTTGGTGGAAAACAGAGTACCCGGTGCCAATAATCCGGAATTCAGCAAGTCCTGTGTGCGGATCAGCGTGCGCGGACCCAATCCAAACCCGTCTGCCGCCCCGTCCGGTTCGTGGATCAGGGCTGCCATCAGGACAAATTCCTGAGTTCCAAGTGAAAACCGATCCCCAACCGATAGCTGAAGCCGGTCGATCAGAGCAGGAGCCATTACGGCACCGGGCGCCCCTTGCTGGCCTGTAAAGGCGTCACGCAGGGGCATCTGAGGCTCTAGTATTGGCTTGCCCAACAATGGATAGGAGTCGTCAACGGATTTGACCTGCGTAAGCGCCCGCTGTGGGTCACTATTCTGCTGCGCGACTGCCATTGACCGGAAATCGACGACTTCGGAGATGGCTAAGGCCGCGTCGTTCATCCATGCACGCTCAGCCTCATCCGCAAAGCGATAGGTGAATTCCAGCTGTGCATCCCCGCCCAGCAGAGCCGCGCCTTCTTGCGTCAGTCCGGTTTGGATGGCGTGGCGGACCGAACCCACAGCGGCAATGGCAGCGACCCCAAGTGCAAGACAAGCCAGAAACACCCGAAAACCGCGCAGACCTCCGCGCAGTTCCCGCCGCGCCAGCCGCCCGGCCATCCGCAGGCTCATTCGGCAGCCTCTTGCCTTGTGTCATCGGCAATCCTTCCATCGCGCAGCCGAACAACACGGTCACATCTGCGCGCAAGGCTGTGGCTATGGGTCACCAGAACCAAAGTAGCACCATGCCTGTCGCGCAGGCCAAGCAGCAGGTCAATGATGGCGGCTCCGTTTGTTTCGTCCAGATTGCCGGTAGGCTCATCCGCCAGCAGGATCTGTGGTCGCGGGGCAGAGGCACGGGCGAGCGCGACGCGCTGCTGCTCTCCTCCGGAGAGCTGCGCCGGATAATGGTCGCGTCGATGCGTCAGCCCTACGGACTCCAATTCGGCTTCGGCCCGTTGAAAGGCATCTTTGTGACCGGCCAACTCCAGCGGTGTGGCCACGTTCTCAAGGGCAGTCATCGTGGGGATCAGGTGGAAATTCTGAAATACAACGCCCATGCTGTTGCGTCGGAATCGCGCGAGCTCGTCTTCGTTCATGCGGGTCAGACTTTGCCCGAGTGCGGTTACCTGGCCGCCCGTCGCCTGTTCCAGCCCGCCCATCAGCATTAGTAACGACGATTTTCCTGACCCGGACGGCCCAATCAGACCCAGTGTCTCGCCCTTGTGTACGGAAAGCGTGATGTCGTGCAGGATATCTACCTGACCGGCATTGCCATCCAGCGATAAAGCGGCATTTTCAAGCGATAGAACAGTTGCGATCATGGGTTGGTCCGAACCGAGGTAATCAAATGGGATATGGAGCAGTTGAGATGTTGCGCAAGGCTTTGATGCCGGTGCTTATCACGTGTTGCGGCTTTGCGGCCACAGCAGAAACCGTAGTGATTGCAGCTCTCGGGGATTCTTTGACTCAAGGGTACGGCCTGCCCGAGCAAGACGGATTTGTTCCGCAGCTGGATCGTTGGTTGAAAGATCACGGAGCGGATGTGCGCCTGATCAACGCGGGCGTATCCGGAGATACCACTGCCGGAGGGGCCGCGCGTGTGGACTGGACACTGACGCCCGACGTGGATGGGATGATCGTCGCATTGGGCGGGAACGATCTGTTGCGAGGGCTTGATCCGGCAGTTGCACGCGCAAATCTTGAGACGATCCTGAAAGCAGCAGATGGCGCTGAGGTCGCCGTGTTGTTGGTCGGGATGCAGGCGCCGGGGAATTACGGCCCAGATTACAAAGCCGCATTTGATGCGATCTACCCCGATCTGGCGGATCGATATCAGACTGGATATGCGCCAAGTTTTTTCACAGGTTTGACTGCGGCAGGAAACCCCGAAGAAGTACGGGAACACATGCAGGCAGATGGCATCCATCCCAACGCCAGTGGTGTGGCCCTCATCGTTGAAGACCTTGGACCAAAGGTTTTGGAACTTGTGAAATCAGCAGAAGATTGATCAGACGACCGTCACAACTGTTCCAATCGGCACCCGCTGGTACAGGTCGATGACATGCGTGTTCAGCATGCGTATACATCCGTTCGAGGCCGCACGGCCTATTGTCTGCGGCTGAGTGGTCCCGTGAATTCGGAAATAAGTGTCAACGCCGTTCTGGAACAGATAAAGCGCCCGTGCACCTAACGGATTGCCGTCACCGCCAGGCTGCACATAGTCGTTATCCTTGAAACGAGCATATGTAATTGGTTCACGCTCGATCATTTCATTGGTGGGGCGCCAGGTGGGCCACTCCTTTTTGACGTCTATGGTCGCTGTTCCGGTGAACTCCAGCCCGGCTTTGCCCACCCCGCACCCGTAACGGATTGCCTTGCGAGGTTCTGTTACGAAGTACAGATAGAACGAGCGTGGAACCACCAGAAGCTGGCCTGGCAGGAATTGCTTTTTGATTCGAACAAATTGTGGAGTGGGGTCGTATTCGACGGCTTTCTTTGCCGACGCGGCGGTCGAAACAAGGCTTGCTGCTGCTGTTGCAGTCAGGAATGTACGGCGTGTCAACATATCAGCTCTCTTCAATACAACAGAAAAATCATGACCATAGTGTCCGGATGATATCCGATCCGGTCAATCGTCGGGGAAGAGTAACTGAATTGTGATGTAATCGCCGGGACACACTTTTACAGGTGGTCGCTCAGGCGCAAATAGAAAAGGGCAGAGGAAAACCCTGCCCTTACAGCGGCTTACGCCAGCTGGATGTCGTCGGCGCTTTCGCGACCGTCACGACCCGAGCGCAGCTCGTACGTGACTTTCTGGTTGTCGGCCAGACCGGTCAGGCCCGAGCGTTCGACGGCCGAGATGTGAACGAAGATGTCTTTGCCGCCATCTTCGGGTGCAATAAAGCCGTAGCCTTTGGTGGTGTTGAACCATTTTACGGTGCCTGAAGGCATATCCATGTTCTCCTTATCTGGTGCTGCCCACGGAGTTGCGGCAGCCTGGCGTCGTCGTCTGTATCGATAGACTGAACGCCGTAGAAGGAGACAGTGGGTCGAAATAGAAAAACGGTAGCACATTTGATATGGCATTGAGTTGCGCGTGTGACAAGGGTGGATTGAGCAGGATGTTCTGTGAATTCAGGGCATAGCCGGCGATTTGAACGCGAATTCGCCGACCAAGAATCACCGTCGGCAAGGTTGCATTCGTCTCTCCATCGCGATATCTGCGCGGGTCGGGTTGATCCGGAGTGGAGTGGTGTGGTCACCGATGGCACGTTCGGAGTGCCGTTGGATGGGGTTTCACCCCATCATTTGAGAAGTTGGAGTTTGGAACAGGTTTGGTGCGTGCGAATGGATCGTGCGAGTCTTCTGGTACGATCGTTGAGTGAGAGTTGGGGTGAAACCCCATTCTACGCTTGTTACGCTTGTCAATTAATAAGCTGACCGGAAATATCGTTGCCAATAAACACTGCCAAATCTCTGCTAGGATCGAGGTTGTCGATTACCCATAGATAGTCACCTTCTGCATGGTCAGGCCAATATTCGGGATTATCAGCCGTAAGGTGTTGGTTGCGATAGTCGACTAAGAACTGTTCACCGGGGAGACTGCGATCAAGTTTTTCTGCAAGTTCTCGATTTGATTCGCCGATATAATAAATCCGGGTAAAGTACATCTCGTACATATCCTCCCAGTCATTCGCATAATCCAAATTGACAATGGCTCCTTCGGAATTTGACTTCACGTAGCGACTAAACCTATCTGGAAGCCAAAAGTCGGAACTAGCGTTAAATACAATAATGTTTGAGTCTGAAAGGAAATCTAGCTTATAGCTATCTGTAGATGCGGCCATCGGCGTAGTCGGGCTTTTCTGTACCATGCTGTTTACGTATTTAACCACGTTCATCCAGCGAGCCGGTTGGCCAAAAGCCAAAGCGGACAGTGTAATCACCACAACGAAGACAAATGCTAGCGTAACCGACCAAATCAGAACGACACCGGCAAACGCGGCTGCTTTTTCGCCATGCGAAACCATCATCGCAAAAACAAAAACAAACATCGTTCCGAGCATTGCTAAGCCAATCGAAGTTACAGCGCTAAAATCGTCTCCGACCAAGCCGATAACTACTGTTGAGGCTGCAGCAATCCCAATTAAACCGTAAGCATATTTCAAAGCAGGAACGCGACGTTCGGCCTGCTTTAGAATTCCTAATTCTCTATCGAATCCACTTTTTTGTGACATTGGCAGCTCACAAGAAAAAATCAATTCTTGATATTACCACTAAAGTTACTAAACGCAAAATTGGGACCATTTGAAGCCTGAGAATTGGCGCATAGGTTTTCAATTTGATCCCAGCCAGGGTCACCGCGCGAACTTCTTATGCTTCAACCGCTTCGGCTCCAGCGCGTCTGGTCCCAGACGGCGCTTTTTGTCCTCTTCGTAATCCTCGAAGTTACCCTCGAACCATTCGACACGGGCATCACCCTCAAACGCCAGGATATGCGTGCAGATCCGGTCGAGGAAGAAGCGGTCGTGGCTGATGACCACGGCGCAGCCGGCGAAATCGACCAGCGCGTCTTCCAGCGCGCGCAGGGTTTCGACGTCCAAATCGTTGGTCGGTTCATCGAGCAGCAGGACGTTGCCGCCCTCTTTCAGTAGGCGGGCCATGTGGACTCGGTTGCGCTCGCCCCCTGACAGCAGCGAGACCTTTTTCTGCTGGTCGCCGCCCTTGAAGTTGAAGGAGGAGCAATAGGCGCGGGAATTGACCTGTGCGTCACCCAGTTGGATGATCTCGGCCCCGCCGGTGATCGCCTCCCATACGGTGTCGTTGTCCTTCAGGTCATCGCGGGACTGGTCGACATAGGACAGTTCAACCGTGTCGCCAAGCGTGATGGTGCCTGCGTCGGGCTGTTCCTGACCGGTGAGCATCTTGAACAGTGTCGATTTACCGGCACCGTTGGGACCGATGACGCCGACAATACCGCCGGGGGGCAGGGAAAAGTCGAGGTTCTCGATCAGTTGCTTATCGCCCATGTGTTTGGACAGGCCTTCGACCTCGATCACCTTACCACCAAGGCGCTGGCCGTTGGGGATGACGATCTGTGCGCGGGTCAGCTTTTCGCGCTCGGACTGTTCCGCCAAATCATTATAGGCGTTGATCCTGGCTTTGGATTTGGCCTGACGGGCCTTCTGGCCTTGGCGCATCCAGTCCAACTCGCGTTGCAGGGTCTTCTGCTTAGACTTGTCCTCGCGGGCTTCCTGCTCCAGCCTCTTGGCCTTTTGTTCCAGCCACGCGGAATAGTTGCCCTCATACGGCAGACCACGACCTCGGTCGAGTTCGAGGATCCAGCCCGTGATGCTGTCGAGGAAATAGCGGTCGTGAGTGACGATCAGGATGGTGCCTTTGTAATCGATCAGGTGCTGTTGCAGCCAGGCGATTGTTTCGGCATCCAGGTGGTTGGTCGGCTCGTCGAGCAGTAGCATGTCGGGCGCTTCGAGCAGCAATTTGCACAGCGCGACGCGGCGTTTTTCACCGCCTGAGAGGTTGGCGATATTGGCATCGTCTGGCGGGCAGCGCAGCGCCTCCATCGAAACGTCGATCTGGCTGTCGAGATCCCAGAGGTTCTGGCTGTCGATCTCGTCCTGCAGCTTGGCCATCTCATCCGCGGTTTCGTCTGAGTAGTTCATCGCCAGTTCGTTATAGCGGTCGAGGATCGCCTTTTTCTCGGCCACGCCTAGCATGACGTTTTCGCGCACGCTGAGGCTTTCGTCCAGCTTCGGTTCCTGCGGTAGGTAACCGACTTTGGCGCCTTCGGCCGCCCAAGCCTCACCCGTGAAATCCTTGTCGAGGCCGGCCATGATCTTCATCAGGGTCGATTTGCCCGCGCCGTTGACACCGACGACACCGATTTTCACGCCGGGCAGAAAGCTCAGGTGGATGTTTTCAAAGCACTTCTTGCCACCGGGATAGGTCTTGGAGACACCCTGCATGTGGTAGACATATTGATAGGCGGCCATGTCGCGTCCTTTGGGTCGGAGGAATTTGGTTGGACGGTGTGATAGCGGATGCGTGGGGTGGGGGCAATGGAATTGCCGAGTTCAAAGCAAAGCTCTTTCAAAGAGATTTCGCAACTTTAGACCCTTCTGAGGGTTGAGTTGTTCGACCCAAGCGATTTTGCCATCCAACTGGCTCAAAACCGTCTGGTTTGCCAAGTCGGTTTGATCGGAATTTTGCAGGCGGTGAATCTGGGCTTTAAGGCGTTCAAAATCCCGGCGTGGAAAATTGACATGTTGGTTGACGACGATGCCGGTCACAATCTGGCGCCCATGCGATCGCATCACCCGAGTTTTGTCTGGGTTGATGGTAAAACCTTCGTCCTTTGCGATGTCGGGAACTGCGCCACGCAGAACTTTCGCGATGCTCGCATCTCCTGAAAATGTTAGGTCATCGGCATATCGGGTGTAGTTCGCATCGATGCGCTTCGCCAGCCCGGCGAGGCGGCGATCAAGGTTGAAGCTGCATAAATTCGCAAGCGCGGGCGAGGTCGGGGTACCTTGTGGAAGGTGGCGTTGATTTAGTCCATGTTCCGCATTTGGGCCAAGCTGCACAAGGACATGGGATGGGGTCGCCAAGGTTACGAGACCTGCAAGTTGGCGGGATACAACCGCTGGATACCCAAGGCATCGAAACAGGCCAAGAATGCGCGGATAACTGATCGAAGGAAAAAAGCTTTTCAGATCGAACGAGACAACCATTTGTTCCCCTGCATGCCGGGACGCCGCCTGAATACAGTTGCGCCCCGGGACAAATCCGAAAGCGTGCGGGCTGCTGGGGACTAGGTCCAGCATCGCGTGCAGGATGCGTCTTTGCAGGCGTTTGAGAACTGGCTTGGGTTCTTCGATCAGGCGCAGGCCTCCGTTCTTCTTGGGAACGGTATGGAACCGGTAGTGCGGCGCAAACGCATTGTTTGTCGAATTGGACAACCCATTGAGGTCTGCAAAACGGACAAGTTGGGTTGGACTGAGGGAAAGCCAGTCGGCCAGATCGTCACTGCAGGACAAATCGGGCAGTGGAAGATCATGGAAGCAGCTAACGGGTGAAAATTTCTGCGAGGTTAGGGGCGGAGCGATCTTCAGTTTTCGGGATTGAACATATCGCTCAATCAGCTCGATTTCTGGACATTCTTCGAGCTTTTTGGCAATCGTGGCCGTTGGTGGTGCATAGGGCTGTGGCAGGCAATACAGCAGGTGACGCGCAAGTTTTGGTGCAAGGTATTGCAGTTTGGCCGGCAACCGGTGTTGCAGGATCAGTGTTGCGTCAAAATGGTTCCAGTCAGCCTGTGCCAGTGATGCTGCAAGAGAATGGATAGCGTGTTTAAATGACATTGGCTTTAATTCTGGTTTTGTCAGAGCCGCCCTTCAACCTAGTCTCTGTTCAGCATGACCCGCACTTGCCGGAGGCAAGTCACGGTCATGCGCCGAATGCAGCGGTTAAGTTTTTAGCCGCGGGGAAGCCCCGCAGAATGTGGTTTCCCACAATCTTGAAGTGCGCTCTGACTGAAGGCAAATCAACAGATAGTTGTGTAAGCGTCAATCAGTAATCTGACGGAGTGATGAATGTCCCTGAGAAATCTCATAGCAGGCTGGTGCGCCGAGGTGGTGCGGCCCGGGCGCGTGAGGTTGGGCGACTCGGTGCAACCTGTTGATTGACAACCCCGCCGAGTTCTGAACATCAGCAAGAGATGCAGCGTAGCTCTATCCCATATGTACGGCCCGGGCAGGTCGTGGGGTTGTTCGGGGGGTCATTTGATCCGCCGCATAAGGGCCATGTGCATGTGACACTCGAGGCAATGAAGGCCTTTGGGCTGGATCGGGTGTGGTGGCTGGTCTCTCCGGGCAATCCGTTGAAAGAGCGCGGGCCTGCGCCATTGGCGCGGCGGGTGAAGGCAGCGCAAGCTGTGATGCAGCATCCACGTGTCGAGGTGACGGATATCGAGGCCCAGACGGGCACGCGCGCCACGGCGGATACTGTCGCCGCCCTGAAAAAGCTTTATCCGCAGGTCAGGTTTGTCTGGCTGATGGGCGCGGATAACCTGGCGCAATTCCATAAGTGGCAGGATTGGCAGTCGATTATTGAATCCGTACCGGTTGGCGTTGTTGCCCGTCCCGGAGACCGCATCTCTGCACGTATGTCCCCTGCGGCGCGTCGCTACGCCGAGTACCGAATTGACGGGCAGGCGCGGCATTTACTGGGCCGGGCACAGGCCCCGGCATGGTGCTTTGTGAATGTACCGATGCTGGATGTCAGTTCGACCCAGTTGCGCATTCAGGGGGTTTGGGGCAACAAGGTGTTGCCTGAATAGCCCCTGTGGGCCCATAATTCGGATCTCAGGTTGTTTGCCTGTGATCTCTGGGATTTTAATTGACCCATGAATGATCGTTATTCGCGACGAGGATTTATTGCAGGGCTGGGTGCGGCCCTGATCCCTGTAGCTGTTGTGGCCGAGGCCCCGCTGACGTCACTGCGGCCTCAGCTTCGTAATGAGCCGATCGTAGGTGTTGAGCGCTTGGTCGATGCCGCGAACCTGCGCGGCGAGGTCGCCTTTGCCGTAGCGGACGCCAATACAGGCGTAGTGCTTGAGACCTATGGTGGCGACCGGAGCCTTCCTCCGGCGAGCGTTGGCAAGGCTCTGACCGCGCTCTATGCGCTGAATGTGCTGGGTGCCGATTACAGGTTTGAGACTGCATTGGTCGCCGAGGGGCCAATAGAAAACGGCATATTGAACGGCGATCTTGTTCTTGTTGGCGGTGGTGATCCATTGCTGGATACGGATGCGCTGGCCACGATGGCGGCAAACTTGCGCGAGGCCGGAATCACCGAGGTTCGCGGCGCGTTCAAAGTTTATGATGGCGCGTTGCCTTACGTGTTCAGCATTGATCCGGGGCAGCCAGATCATTTGGGGTACAGCCCTGCGATCAGCGGCATTTCTCTGAATTTCAATCGCGTGCATTTCGAGTGGAAAAAGCAGGGCGCCAGCTATGACGTGACCATGGATGCCCGAAGCACGCGCTATACCCCTGCAGTGGAAGTGGCGTCCATGAAGGTCGAGGGCCGCAACCTGCCGATCTATACCTACGAACCCAGCGCCCGTCAGGACCGGTGGACTGTTGCCAAAGGCGCGTTAGGTAGCGATGGGGCGCGGTGGCTGCCTGTCCGCAAGCCCGCGCTTTATGCAGGTGACGTTTTCAGAACATTGGCCCGATCCAACGGAATTGTGCTGGGGCGGACGCAGGTCACGCGGCAGATGCCGAATGGAACCCCTTTGGTCATTCATCAAAGCGACCCGCTCGAGAGCATATTGCAGGGCATGCTGAAATACTCGACCAACCTCACTGCCGAGATGGTAGGGCTCGCTGCCTCGAGGGCGCGCGGTACGCGACCGCAGACTTTGGCGGAGTCAGCCGCCGAGATGAACAGATGGGCCACAGAGACCTATGGTGTGACCGGGGTTGCGATGGTCGATCATTCAGGGCTTGGGGGCGATTCACGCGTAGCGCCCGAGGATTTGGTGGTCGCGCTGCTGGCGGCGCAGAAAGCCGGAGACCTCCGGCCTTTGCTGAAGAAATTTACCCTTGCCGACAGTCAGGGGCGGCCGGTCAAGGATCATCCGATCAGAGTGAATGCGAAAACCGGAACCCTGAACTTTGTCTCGGGCCTAGGCGGGTTCATAACCTCACCGGATGGGGCAGAGCTGGCCTTTGCGATATTCACGGCTGACATAGAGCATCGCGCAACGATCCCCCGAGCGTATCGTGAACGGCCCGAAGGCGGGCGGAGCTGGAATAACAGGTCGCGCAAATTGCAGCGCGCACTGATCGAAAGGTGGGGGAAGCTGGCCGGCAGCAGTTGACGTCAGGTCGTGTGCCGTGCCCGCGCGCCGCGCTCGATGGCAGCGGCATGCAAACGGTCGATGTCCAACTCGTAACGGATTTCCTCGAGCAGCCGCAATTCGGATTCTGCCAGCGTACCATCTGCAGCAGCAACATCACATGCAAGCGCATAGGAGGTTTCGTTCAGGCGTTCGGGCAGGTTGTCCCGGATCAGTCCAAACAGGGCATCCAGGCCATCTTCTTGTTCAAACAGATCGAAGACGATCTGGGAAACGCGATACATCCGGTCGATGTCATATTCTGCAAAGACAGGCAGCATGTTGACCGCGCCCTCGATCTTGACCAGCTCGGCGGTGCGGATGGTCTCATCTGATGCAGAGATCGCAACCATAATCGCCACGAGGCAATCTTGAGGAGACATCGGGTGTGGCACTTGGTTGGTCATAGGGGTGTCCTGATTGAACTGTTCTGATCCCGCACGATAGGTGGGGCAGGGAATAGGTTCAACGGATTTTGGAGCGATAGATCAAAGAATGGGCAAAGGGCCACGTGTTTTCGTCTGCCGCAGTACAAAATTGCTGCGAGTGTCGCGGACTAACCCCGATTTCAACAGCCTTTGCATGATGAACGCCTCAAGATCTTCGGGTGTTTTCGAATAGACTTTCAGAATGAAGTCATGATCCCCGGTGATTGAGGCGCACTCGACAATCTGAGCCTCGGTCTCAACCAGCCGCAAAAACGAAGTGATGCTGTCTTCCTGATGATCGCGCAGCGCAACATGAACATAGGCTATTGCGTTCAGGCCAACGGATTTGGCGGGCACACGAGCGGTATAGCCTGCCACAACCCCGGCAGCTTCGAGATCGCGAACCCGCCGCCAACATTGCGAGGCAGACAGGCCGGTACGATCCGCGAGCTCTTGCATAGACAGACGGCCATCGGTCTGAAGCTCTTGCAGGATGGCGATATCCGCGTTTTGAAGCATTTGCGTCATATCTTTTGAGTTTGTGAAATGTTTCGTTCATATTGTGTGATCCTGAAAAACATTCAAATGAAATTTTTCACGATGGCTGGCTATGCTCTTTTCAGGAGGAGCTTCCATGCCAAAGTCGACAAAATACGTCGCCAAGGTGGCCAATGCCAATGGTCACATCACATATACCGACGAAGAGGATGCTGTCTGGGCTGATCTTTATGCCGCTCAGCAAGAGAACGTACAGCGCTATATGGCGCGTGATTATCTTGAGGGGCTGGACCGGCTGGAGCTTCCGAAAACCCGTGTTCCATCATGCGCTGATATTTCTGAGAGGCTTCTGGATATGACAGGCTGGAAAGTGCAGCCTGTACCCGCGCTGATCGGGTTCAAGACCTTCTTTGACATGTTGGCCGACCGGGTTTTCCCGGCGGCCTCGTTCATCCGGTCCCGCGAGGATTTCGATTACATCGAAGAGCCTGACATCTTTCATGAGATTTTCGGCCATACCCCACTGCTGAGCGATCCGCGATTTGCCGCCTTCAGCCACGCTATCGGATTGGCGGGGGTGCAGGCCGGTGAAAAAGACTATGCTTGGCTGATCCGGCTGTATTGGTTCTCGATCGAATTTGGCCTGCGGCGTCAGGATGGGGTGATCAAGGCGCTGGGATCGGGGCTTGCCTCATCCCCGACCGAACTTGTCTACGCGGTGGAAAGCGAAATACCCGACCGCGATCCCTTTGACGTTCTGACGATCCTGCGCACGCCCTACCGGATTGATATGCACCAGATGGGCTATTTCGTGCTGGATGACCCCGAGGAACTGTTTGCTGTCGCCGATCGGGATTTGCTGGCGGATGTGCATAAGGCGCAATCACTGGGCCTGTTGCCGAATAAGTTTCCCGAAAAGGCAACAGCGGCGGAGTAAGCTGGATATGACCACATCAGAACAAACCTGCACCCTATCGGATCGGACCTGTGCCCCTTGTTCCGGCGGCATTCCAGCTTTGAACCGTGATGCGGCAAGCGCGCATCTGGCCCAGTTGACCCCGGACTGGTCGCTGGATGCGGAGGCAAAAACACTCAGCCGTCATTTCAAACTCAAAGGTTTTGCCAAGGCGGCCTATCTGGCAAACCTTTGCGCCTGGCTTGCCGATCAGCAAGGGCATCATCCCGATATCAGATTTGGATGGGGATATGTGGATGTTCAGCTGACGACCCACGAAATTGACGGCCTTAGTGAGAATGATTTCATCTGGGCGGCCAAGTTGGATCAGTTAGTCGTCTGAGGCCAGTTTCCAGACAGGAAAAACAGCTTGCTTTATTGACTCATGCTGCACCGGCACAATAGGAGGGGTCGGTCGGCGGCAAACGAAAGCCGACGCTGTTTTCCCGATGGAGCTTAAAGAAAATGTCTGAACTGCGTGAAACCGCGATGTCGTCCAAGGCCTGGCCTTTTGAAGAGGCGCGCCGGTTGCTCAAACGCTATCAGAAAGGGGCTCCGGACAAGGGGTATGTGTTGTTCGAGACGGGCTATGGCCCGTCCGGCTTGCCGCATATCGGGACATTTGGCGAGGTGGCGCGGACCACCATGGTCAAGCGTGCGTTTGAGGCGCTGTCGGATATTCCGACTAAGCTGATCTGTTTCTCGGACGATCTGGACGGTATGCGCAAAGTTCCCGGCAACGTGCCGAATCCCGAAGCGCTTGAAGAGCATTTGCAGCGTCCTCTGACTTCGGTCCCTGATCCGTTCGGCGAATACCCAAGCTTTGGCGAATACAACAACGCAATGTTACGCCGGTTCCTCGACACTTTTGGGTTCGAGTATGATTTCTATTCGGCGCGCGACTTTTATCGTTCGGGTCAGTTTGACGAGATTCTGAAGCGGGCGGTCGACAACTATGATGCCGTAATGGCCATCATGTTGAAAAGCCTGCGAGAAGAGCGGCAGCAGACCTATTCGATCTTTCTGCCGATCCACCCCGAAACGGGTCGGGTTCTGTACGTGCCGATGAAAAAGGTCTGCGCCGAGACCTATACCGTCACCTTTGATGACGACGACGGCAAGGAATGGACGCTGCCGGTCACGGGGGGCAACGTAAAGCTGCAGTGGAAGCCGGATTTCGGTGCGCGCTGGGCCGCGCTGGGCGTTGATTTTGAAATGTATGGCAAGGAACATGCCACCAACGAAAAGATCTATGACGCGATCTGCCGGGCGTTGGGTGGCCGTGCGCCAGAGCATTTCAGTTATGAGCTGTTTTTGGATGAGAACGGTCAGAAGATTTCGAAATCTTCGGGCAATGGCGTCTCGATCGACGAATGGCTGACCTATGCACCGACTGAGAGTCTTGCGTATTTTATGTATCAAAAGCCCAAGACCGCCAAGCGGATGCATTTTGATGTGATCCCCAAGGCCTATGATGAATATCATCAGCAACTGCGGGCCTATCCGGGGCAAGAGTTGAAGGCGCAGCTGAACAATCCCGTGTGGCATATCCACGGTGGCGATGTTCCTGAATCGACGCTGATGGTGCCGTTTGCGATGCTGTTGAATCTGGCGTCAGTTTCGGGGGCCGAAGACAAAGAAGCGCTGTGGGGCTTCATCCGCCGCTATGCGCCCGAGGCTACGGCAGAGACGCATCCTGATCTGGATCAGGCGGCGGGATTTGCGGTCCGCTACTTTAACGATTTCGTCAAGCCCACCCGCCAGCACCGGGCGCCGACGGATCAAGAGCGCGAAGCGCTGGAGGCGTTGAAAGCAGAGCTGGCGGCATATGACGGACCGATCGAGGATGAGGCGCTGCAATCGGTGGTCTACTCTGTCGGGCGCGAGCGGTTTGACCCTATGCGGGGCTGGTTCACCGCGCTCTACGAGGTGTTGTTGGGCGCATCCCAGGGGCCGCGATTTGGCGGGTTTATCGCGCTTTACGGCGTGCCGGAAACCATTGCGCTGATCGACAAGGCGCTGGCTGGAGAGCTGGTCTGATTTGACCTGATCGCGTGTGGGGCTATCCTTCGATCAGGAGGTGGCCCCATGCGTCGTTTATTGCTTGCTGTATCTTTGAGTGCCGGACTGGCATCCGGAGCCATTGCCCAAAACGCCGAGATCGAGGCGAATATCGCGGGGCAGATACAGGCGTTCAAGGCGGATGATTTCGCAACCGCCTTTACATTTGCCAGCCCCACTATCCAGCGCCTGTTCGGAACGCCTGAGAATTTCGGGGTGATGGTCCGGCGTGGCTATCCGATGGTCTGGCGGCCTGCGGACGTGCGGTTTCTGGAACTTCGCGAAATTTCAGGGGCGTTGTGGCAGAAGGTGATGATCACGGATGGCGACGGGCAGGTTCACATTCTGGACTACGAGATGATCCCTCAGGGACAGAGCTGGAAAATCAATGGCGTGCAGCTTTTGGGCAATTCGGATCCGGCGGCGTAACGCAACACCACCGTCACGGTGATATGAGCGGCGGTTAATTCCTTTTCGATACTCAGGCTTTTGCGTTCGGGGCCGACCCCGAACACTGGGTTTATGCGCGTGGTGATTGGCCGCTGCGCGAATGGGAAAGGGATTTCTATGAACAAGGCAATCACCGACGGCATCGTGTTCATGCCGCCTGCTTTCGCAAACGGTCTGAACGTATGGTCAAGTGGTGACGGAACACCGGGTTCGCCAACCTATCATGGATCGGGGAATGGTGTATTTGTTCCGGCGGACGCGGATTTTGGCGGATGTCTGGAAATTCTGAAGGTGAACGCAACACAACAGCTGCGCTATATGGGTCAGACACCGCTGCTGCCCGGGTGCTACTTACAGATCAAAGCCCGGATAAAAGCGATTAGCGGCCCCTTGCCCGAAGTTCGTATCGCCGCCTGGGCGGGCGGGGCAGGTGATGTTCAGGTGCCGGGCGTGGTCGAACAGGGCCCGGCAACACAGCTGTCCGGGTACGGCACCGTGCATGAAATCAATGCGATTGTTGGCGCGGGGCAACGGATGGGCGTGGATATGCCCTGGGGTGTTTCCGCCCTGTACGGGCATTTCGGGTTGGATATTGAGGGCACCAACGGGGCTGTGGTCCGGGTTGACGACATCGAAATCACGGATGTTACCAATGTGTTCCTGCGCGACATGATCTCTCTGGTCGATGTGCGCGATTTTGGGGCCGTGGGCGATGGCGTGGCAGATGACACGGATGCGTTTGTCGCGGCTGATCAGGCGGCGAATGGGCGGCGTGTTTTTGTCTCGAATGGCACTTACCTTTTGACGGAGAACACGACGATCTCGTCTGAGATTGAATTTGAGGGCACGGTCACGATGCCCGATGACAAGATGCTCTTGCTGACCAAGGATTTTAACCTGCCAGCCTATATCACCGCCTTCGGCGCCGAAGATCTGGCGTTCAAAAAGGCCTTTCAGGCTTTGCTGAACAACTCGGATCATGAATCGCTGGATTTGGGCGGACGCAAGATTTCGGTGAGCGAGCCGATTGATATGGCGGCGGCGGTTCCCAACAAACAGACAGGGTTTTCTACACGGCGGATCATCCGCAATGGCCAGTTCGATGTTCAAAGCAGTTCGGCCTGGGACACCGAGACATTCACATCTCTGGCAAGCTACAGCCCGTCGGACCCAACGCGTTTGACCAATGTTGCGAATGTGGCCAACATTCCTGTCGGCGCGCTGGTGCAGGGCAGCGGCGTAGGCCGCGAGATCTATGTCCGGTCCAAGGATGAGGGGGCGGGAGAGATCACTTTGAACGCCCCGATCTATAACGCATCCGGGACGCAAACGTTCACCTTTTTGTCTTTCAAATATCTGCTCGATTTCAGCGGTTTCAGCACGTTGCGCAAGTTCGGAATGGAAGAGATCGAGTTTCAATGCAATGGCCGCTGTAGCGCAATCCGCCTTGCGCCGTCAGGCAGCACATTTGCCATAACGAACTGTTTTATCAGCCGACCTTTGGATCGTGGTATCACCTCGATCGGTACAGGGTGTCAGGGCATGTTGGTCGATAATTGTCAGTTCCTGTCTTCTGAAGAGTCCTTTGACGTCTCGGATCGCAAGTCGATTGCGTTGAACTCAACGGCCAATGACATCAAGTTGCGCCACAATCGCGCGGTTCGTTTCCTGCATTTTGCGGTGCTGGCAGGGACCAACAACATGGTCCTTGGTAACCATTTTTTCCAGGGAGACAGCATCGCTCAGGGCGTGCGCTCGGCCGGTTTGGTCATGATCGGAACTTACAACAGCTCGACCATTGCCGAGAACTATGTCGATAACTGTTTTGTCGAATGGACAAATGAGCGGGATTCAGACCCTGTTTACACCGCTGGCTTCTCGTTCAGCGCCATGAGCATTACCGACAATATCTTCTACTCGAACGAGGTCGCTCCCTGGTTCAGCAGCATTGTCATTCGTCCCTATGGCGCCGGGCATTTCCTGAACGGCGTCGTCGTGACGGGGAACAAATTTCGGTCCATCAACGGAGGGATCGCCCGGGCCGAACGCGTGGACACGACATTCGCTGATCTGAACAACACAGCCCATTTGAACGTGACGTTTGAAAACAATACGTTCCATGGTGTAACTGCTAAAACCGCAAATCCACTGAGGGTACGGCACACGCAGAACACCGCTGCAACGGCTTGGACGGTGTCTTCTGAGGATCGGTTGCCCTTCGGTGGCAAGGCGCGCAGTTGTGACTCGGTTACCGTTCTGGGACCTTTGAAGACAGCGCTTGGGTCAACCAAATATTCGCACCCCTATGTCCTGCTGGAGCACGGGGTGGATGGATCTGATATCCAGTTACGCTGGCCTGAGGGTCTGAAGGGCGAGGTTTCAGCAATCCTGAGGATGGAGCGCTGACGGTGCGGGCGTCTGCCTGAATTAATGTAGGAACGGATTGGACTTAGAATTCGTTCCACAAAGCCAGTCTGATGCCCGTGTTTTTGCGGGCATCGTTTCTTTCCACCCCCAGAACCCAGGTAGTAGAACTGTCTTTGGTTCGGATCATGACCGAGGGGCGTGCCTTCCAATATATTGAGTGCCCAGACCTGTAGGCCGTTTCGATTTGGATTAGGGGATTGATCAACCTGTCCGATGAAAGCCCTGTTGTCAGGTCGAGCTTTCGATAGATGTCATCATGTGTTCGGTTTTCGATGGCGGCATCGATCGCGATCCAACCGCTTCCCAAGGCGCTCTGGAATCCTTTGCCGTAAGACAGCGTCACTTTGTACTGTGCCCAGGCCCGTTCTTGTTTGTGATATGCACCGGCACCAAATTCAGCAGCGAACCGACCCCATTGGCCCAAATCCGCTACTGGGACACGGGCAAAGATGAGTGCATGGCCATAGAGGTCTTGGTTTTGCTCGAAATCAAAGCCGACCGTCAGGTTCTGGCTGTATCCCCATTCCGCATAGAGAGAGGTTTTATAGTCGTACCCATCCTCAGGGAGCCGAAAAGCTGTCAGTGAGGCGGCTGTGAATGCTGCATCCTTTTCTCGCAGCCATGCACCTGACAAGGCAGGAGAGGCCATCAGCAACAGGTGCAATATCAGGGCAATGCGATACATGCTTGCAGCTTCCGTCAGCATGGTTAACGGAGTGTTAGTGTTTTGTTCATTTTTCGAATTGAAAAGAGCGCGCCTAGGCCAAAAGGAAACACAAGACCTTTCAGAATCCTGTGTTAGGTTTGAGACAGACAAGGGAGTTTCAAGATGCCAAAGATTTCCAAAAACGCTACTGTGCAGACCGTAATCACGACATTTGAAATGACGCCTGGCACCTGCCAGGATCTGCTCGAGGCGTTGACGGATGCCTATGCCAGCTTCATCTCAAAGCAACCTGGATTTGTTGCAGCGGGATTGCACGTGAATGACGCCCAGACCCGGATTGCCAATTATTCCCAATGGGAGCGTCGCGAGGATTTTCTGGCCATGCTGC
This sequence comes from Ruegeria sp. CDSA236, assembly GCF_059611285.1. Taxonomy (NCBI): domain Bacteria; kingdom Pseudomonadati; phylum Pseudomonadota; class Alphaproteobacteria; order Rhodobacterales; family Roseobacteraceae; genus Ruegeria; species Ruegeria sp. CDSA236. The sequence goes on along the minus strand of NZ_JBXWPG010000005.1, from coordinate 72,548 downwards.
GTACGTCAGAAATGCGTGATAGAAACCGTAAAATCAACGAGTTGTGCAAGAGTTTTGAGCCCGTCATGTACGATGTTGCGGAAACCTTCAACTGATCCTGACCTGGATCAAGGTCACGCGTCTGGTAATCGACCAGTATACTTGAGCAACCAAGGAGGCGCGTGCCATGTATCACAATATTCTTGTACCAATATCATTCGACGACGCGCGTGATATGCCGTCTGCATTGAAACTGGCGCAACTGTTGGCAGCACCCGAGTCACAGGTCACGCTGCTGCACGTGGTCGAACATATACCGGCCTATGCCAGCGCTTATATGCCGGTCGGGTATCTGGACGATGCGCGCAAGGCCGTTCAGGCCGAGTTGGATGCGCTGGCGGAAAATATTTCGGGCGCCCGCGGAGTCGTTGTCGAGGGGCATTCCGGTCGGACGATCCTTGACTGGGCCGACGTGAATAAGCCGGATCTGATCATCATCGCGTCTCATCGACCAGGTATGCAGGACCTGCTTTTGGGCTCCACCGCTACCCATGTTGTCCGCCACGCTGCATGCTCAGTGCACGTGGTGCGTTAGGTCTCTGCCAGATCACAAGCGAGCAGCCAAGAATTTGGCGGTCTGTCTTGTTTGCTTGGCCCAGGCTCGTAGAGCGTCCTGCATCGTGACAGAGTTTCACAGATATGTTTGTCCCTTAGGTATCGGCATCCCACGGATACTGGTGTATTGATCGGGAATGCAGCCAGAAAAGACCACTCCAAAGGCGCTGTTCACGGATCCGAAATCGGCCAAACGTGTTCAACGCGCCGAAGCTCTGCGCCGGCGCGCATTGTCACCGGTGCGGATTCTGCTGATGGTCCTCATGTTGCCGCTGACGACAGGCATCATTGCCCTGAGCGTCTGGTTGCGCACTTCCGAATTCGAGCGTGATGAGGCGGTTTTACATCTTGTTGCTCTTGCCGGATGTGGTGCTGCGCTCTCAGTTCTTCCTGGTCCGTTTCTGGAGGGCGAGCCGGGCTATCACCTGCAAAACGATCCCGATCAGGATGGTGTGGCCTGTGGAGTGATTGCCCCGAATGCAGAACAAAGCGCTGCCCCTCAAAAACGCGTTGGCAATGCCAAATTCGTGAGGCCCTGACAGGTGGGTAAGGACTTCGGAACAAAGAGGCTGAGCCGATGACGCGAGCAGAGTTCAACAGTTTCTGCGCGGGCCTGAAGGCCAGCTCTCATGTGGTTCAATGGGGCAATGCAGACGTGTGGAAAGTGGGGGGCAAGGTGTTTGCGATCTGCGGCTGGAACGACGGTCAGGCCGCCTTCACCTTCAAAGCCACTGAACTGGCCTTTGAGGTGCTGAGCGACGAACCCGGAATTCGCCCTGCGCCATATCTGGCCTCGCGCGGGATGAAATGGCTGCAGGTCTATGAGGACCGCGGGATGAGCGACACGTCGCTGCGCGAGCATATCGTGACGTCCTATGATCTGGTCGTGGCCAAGCTGACCAAGAAGATGCGGGCGGAACTGGGCGTATAGGAATGGGTCATCCCATCCACCACCCAGCCCATTTCACCTTTACTCACTTGCGCCAATAGTTGTTCGCCGCCGCCACGGTCTGGTAATTTGTCGCCACGACATGCGACACCATAGTCAGGCTGTCCGCATCGTTTTCGTAGATCGGCCTCAGGCGCTGACGGATCTCGTCATTGGGCTGCGTCTTCTTAACCGCCATCCGTGATAGTTTGATTGCCAGGTCAAATCCCTCCTCGGGTGTCTCGGTGATGAGCGTTGGTAGCCAGGACATGTGCTGCCTCCTATATCGTGCACGATAATATCGATCACGATATAAACAACCTTGTGGGTGTGGGTCAATGAATTATATCGTGCACGATATAAGCGAGCGAAGGTGCTGCCGTGACAGATTCTCCGACCCAACCGAAGACCGACGAGATGTTTTGCCATGCGGTCTATACGTCATGGCATGTGATCAACCGCGCTTATAAGAGACACCTCGGCCCGCTAGGGCTGACCTATCCGCAATACATCACCCTGACTCTGCTGTGGCAGAGAGACCGGCGAAATGTCAGTGAGTTGGCCAACGCGTTGTCGATGGAAACCAGTACGCTGACCCCGCTGCTGAAACGCCTTGAGGCCGACGGGCTTGTCGACCGAACCCGTAGCAAAGAGGACGAACGCCAGGTTGTTGTTTCTCTGACCGGGGCGGGATCGGCATTGCGGTCTGTGGCGCATGAGATCACCGCCTGCATGATCGCCGATACCGGGCTGGACGAACCTGACCTAGACCGCCTTTTGAATACGCTGGAGAAGCTGAAAGCTGGCTTGTCACAGGCCGGCAATTAGCACAGGCCGCAAACACGGTGAACAGCGCTTTGGTAGTTCGGGTTCGATCTGGCTGCGGCTGTGGAATCACAATATGTGAATTCAGATGTCGAGCCTTCCGCACTGGGCAGCAACTCTGGCGTGTCAGTGGCCCAAATACAGTGAGGCGTATGGTTGAAAATGGCCACAAATCACGCGTATCAATGTGAGATTTCGGGCTGCCGTGCTAGGTTGCGTGCGGCGGGGTCGTTCCGACCGCGCCACATGGCGATATCGCCGGACGAGGGAGGAAGATCATGTTCGCACGTATTACTCAATTCAAGATGAAGCCCGGCACGCGTGAGATGGCGACGGCGAAAATGAACGCATTGAAATCAGAAATCATGGGCATGCCCGGCATGCACAGCTTTACCAATGTGATGAACGAGGACGGGTCGGGCTATGTGATCTCGGTTGTTGAAAGCGAGGCGACCTCGAACGCAAACGCACCCAAAGTGGCCGAGCTGTGGGGCCATTTCGCCGAGTTCATGGAAAGCCCGCCAACGCCGGTTGGGTATGATGTGATTGCCCATTGGGATAAGGGGTAAGGTATCGGGCGGGATATTCCCGCCCACCTTTTTTTGCGAAGGAAACTGTGCCAGATCCTCGGCCAGCACCACACGGGTGCCGCGCACCCGGTGAACGGCGCTTTGGGCCTCATGCATTAATCCTAGTGCTGAAAAGCTGTATTTGAGTGTCAAATAAAAGCTTTCGGGAGGAGAAAATGTTTACCGACGCAATGTACAAAGACTTTTCCAGTTTGTTCATAAAGAGGCAGAAAAAATTTGATGTAGAAGGTGAAAAGGGTCACGCTGAGATTGTTTACCGCTGTTCACAGGAACTGTTATTGGAGTTAAGGAATTTCATCCGATTACTTGAGGAAAGATTGAGTGAACCAGGAGGTGATTTGGACGAATCCGATTGGAAAGAAATAACCCAATTGCACATAAGTTTGGTCTCCAAATTTATCGTAGGGCATGGATTTTGCAATCAAAGCGAGGTGGGATCAGCCGTTGCGAGACCAATAGATTTAATTGTGCAAATCTTGCCTCGTGGGTCAGGGCGTAAAGAGTTAAAAAATCTTTTAAATAACAATGAGTTAGCGAGAAAGGTTCAGATGCTCGAGTCAATTAGCGAATTGGTATCAAAGAGTTTTGACATTCACATATCTAAAAATCGCTTCAGACCTGAGGACAGCTAGCCTGATGCATTGCGCTTGTCGGTAAACCCACAGGTATCCTGACAAGGCTTACCGCTTCCTCCGCTTCACATTCCCACCCCGCTGGCCCGGCTTGCCAGCCGTTGACCGTCCACGCGATTTCACCGCATCTTCGGAGGCTTTCTCGACTGCCCACTGCCGCGCCATGGGGTCGTCGGCGATGGCCAGATCGACCGCTTCCAGGCGTTTGATCTCATCCCGAATGTTGGCGGCCTCTTCGAATTCCAGGTTCTCGGCGGCTTTGCGCATCTTGTCGCGCAGCCCGTCCAGATGCGCCTCAAGGTTCGCGCCGTGCATCGGTTTGTCGATGGTGGCGGTGACGCGGTTCATGTCGACGTCGCCCTTGTAGAGACCGGCCAGAACATCCTCGACGTTTTTCTTCACCGTTGCTGGGGTGATGCCGTGTTCCTCGTTATAGGCGATCTGCTTGGCGCGGCGGCGATCGGTTTCGTTCAGCGCACGCTCCATGGAACCGGTGATCTTGTCGGCATACATGATCACCCGCCCGTCAGCGTTCCGCGCGGCGCGGCCGATGGTTTGAACCAGAGAGGTCTCGGACCGCAGGAAGCCTTCTTTGTCGGCGTCCAGAATGGCCACCAGCCCGCATTCCGGGATGTCGAGCCCCTCGCGCAGCAGGTTGATACCGATCAGTACGTCAAACGCGCCCAGTCGCAGGTCGCGCAGAATCTCGATGCGTTCCAGCGTGTCGATATCCGAGTGCATGTAACGGACCCTGATGCCCTGTTCGTGCATGTATTCAGTCAGGTCCTCGGCCATGCGTTTGGTCAGGGTGGTGACCAGCGTGCGATAGCCATCGGCGGCGACCTTGCGCACCTCGTCCAGCAGATCGTCGACCTGCATGCCGACAGGGCGGATTTCGACCTCGGGATCCAGCAGGCCGGTGGGGCGGATCACCTGTTCGGTGAAGACGCCGCCGGTCTGTTCGATCTCCCACTTGGCAGGCGTGGCAGAAACGAACACGGACTGCGGGCGCATGGCGTCCCATTCCTCGAACTTGAGGGGTCGGTTGTCCATGCAGGATGGTAGGCGGAACCCGTGTTCGGCCAGGGTGAATTTACGCCGATAGTCGCCCCGGTACATGCCGCCGATCTGCGGCACGCTGACGTGGGATTCGTCGGCAAAGACGATGGCGTTATCGGGGATGAATTCGAACAGGGTCGGGGGCGGCTCGCCCGGTGCGCGGCCTGTCAGATAGCGCGAGTAGTTTTCGATTCCGTTACAGACGCCGGTGGCCTCCAACATCTCCAGATCGAAATTCGTGCGTTGTTCCAGACGTTGCGCTTCCAGCAGTTTGCCCTCTCCGACCAGTTGATCCAGTCGGATGCGGAGTTCCTTCTTGATGCCGATGATCGCCTGGTTCATCGTTGGCTTCGGGGTCACGTAGTGCGAGTTGGCGTAAACCCGCACCTGTTCCATATTCGCGGCGCGTTCACCGGTCAGCGGGTCGAACTCGGTGATGGTTTCCAATTCCTCACCGAAGAACGAGAATTTCCAAGCGCGATCTTCAAGGTGGGCGGGCCAGATTTCAAGGCTGTCACCCCGCACTCGGAACGAGCCCCGTTGGAATGCCTGATCATTTCGGCGGTATTGCTGAGCGACCAGATCGGCCATGATCTGGCGCTGGTTGTATTCGCCGCCAACCTTCAGGTCTTGCGTCATCGCCCCATAGGTTTCGACCGAGCCGATACCGTAGATGCACGACACTGAGGCGACGATGATTACGTCGTCGCGTTCCAACAGCGCCCGCGTGGCCGAGTGGCGCATCCGGTCGATCTGTTCGTTGATCTGGGATTCTTTCTCGATATAGGTATCCGACCGTGCGACATAAGCCTCGGGCTGGTAATAGTCGTAGTAGGACACGAAATATTCGACCGAGTTTTCCGGGAAGAAGCCTTTGAATTCGCCATAGAGCTGCGCCGCGAGCGTTTTGTTGGGCGCAAGGATAATGGCGGGTCGCTGGGTTTCCTCGATCACTTTGGCCATTGTGAAGGTCTTGCCCGTCCCGGTCGCGCCCAGCAGAACCTGTTCTCTTTCGCCGTCGAAGATGCCGTTGGTCAGCTCTTTGATCGCGGTGGGCTGGTCGCCTGCCGGTGAGAACTCGGTATGCATGACGAATTCTTTACCGCCTTCCAGTTTCAGGCGGGCGCGGACGTCATCAGCAGTCAGCTGAGTCTTGTCGGAATGGGCGTAAGGCATGGGCAGGCTCCAGGTCAGGCCCCTACATTTGTTCTTATTTTGTCCAACTGCAAGACCTGATCCGAGATAGAAACGGCAGTTTCAGTAATACGCAAACCGATGATCCGGAATTTGATCCGAACGCACCTTTTCTTCAAGCGCTTTCAGGTTGTCACCCAGGACACGCCCCATCATCGCTTTCAGCACAGTCTGCCCGATAAGCCATCCCAATGGACCAAACTTCATTTGATAATCCATGCTCCAGACTACTCTGGATTGGTTGTTGGCAAGGGGTTCAACGGCGATTGCTGCATGTGCTTGGGTCAGAGGCATTGCAGACATCTCAGACAAGCGGACACGATAGCCCCGGTTGATTTGCCAATCCGTGACTTCTTCGACCAGAGACGTCCCATTTTCAAAATGGCATCGTCGTTTCGATCCCACCCCATCCGCACCTTGTGTTAGCGCATCTACTGAAGTCACCTGCGGGGCGAAATCGTCGATATGCATGAACCGGCTCAGAATGGCCCAGATATCTTCGGGTCGGGTATCAATGTCGAGGCTGCGTTCGTGGTGGATCATCTTGCTGTCCTTGTTGTGGCGTTTGAATGATTATACCATTCCCCTAATGACAGTTTTCGTCATCAGAACATCCTTGTCCTCCGCGACATTTGCCACCTTGTCCCAGGCCTCGCTCTGACGCATAAACAACCTCAGCCAAGTGAGTACGGAGAGGCGACATGCGCGCACGGATCTACCAGCCTTCGCGGAATGCGATGACATCGGGTACGGCCAAGACCCGGCATTGGGTGTTGGAATATGCCCCAGCATCCACGCGCGAGGTTGATCCGTTGATGGGCTGGACGTCTTCCAGTGACACCCAGACTCAGGTGCGTCTGAATTTCGACACCAAGGAAGAGGCGCTGGATTACGCCAAGGACAACGGTATCGACGCACAGGTCAGTGAACCGCATAAACGCAAGCCGAACCTGCGCGCGCGCGGTTATGGCGAGAATTTTGCCACCGATCGGCGCGCACCCTGGACGCATTAAATGATCGACATTCGCGAGGCTGACCCAACCTCCGACGCATTGCGCCCCGTGGTCGAGGCGCATTTTGCCCATAGCGAAACCGCCGGGCCAGCCGAGAGCAATCACACGATGGATGCCAGTGCCTTGGCCGGGCCCGGAATGCGGTTCTGGGCTTTGTATGAGGGTAACAAGGTGCTGGGCTGCGGCGCGCTAAAGGCGCTGCCGGATGGGACCGCCGAAGTCAAATCCGTGCATATCCTTGCCACCGCACGTGGCCGCGGTCTGGCGCGAGTGATGATGACCCATCTTGCTGATCACGCACGGGTCGAAGGGACCTCGGCGCTGGTTCTTGAGACGGGCGCCGATCATCTGTCCTACTACGACGCCGCGCGCAGGCTGTATGAAGCGCTGGGCTATTCCTATTGCGGCCCGATCTACGGCTATGAGGCCGACCCCAACAGTGCCTTCATGCGATTGGATCTAAAGCCCGCAGAATAGGCCGGTTGTTAGGCACTATCTTCGTTCAGCAATGCCACGACCTGTTGCGTTTCGAGTCTTTGTCGCGTTGCGCCAGGTATCTGGACGAACAGAAAGCGGCCCGTTGGGCAGGTGGATTCGCTTGCAGACTTAAGAGCGCCGCTTGCCAGGGCATCCTCAAGCAAACATAGATGCCCCATCAGAATACCCGCACCTGCCTTCGCTTCCTCCACGGCCAGGCTGTACAGAGAAAACTTCGGCCCGGTCTGCGCATCTTGCAGTTCAATTCCCGTGTTCTGTGACCAGATTGTCCAATCGTCGTTCCAGGTCTGGTCATGCAGAAGGACGGTGTCGCCAAAGTGGTTCATACGTTCGATCAGGCTAGGCGCGCCGACTGGAGAGATAAGATCGGGGCAAATGCAAATCTGCTCGGGCTCAGCATTCGGTTCGCCAATGAATATGGCCAGATCGAACAATTCCCGATCAAGACTGGGTGGGTTTTCCATCGCGGTCACCGAAAAATTGATATGCGGAAACTGCGCCCTGACCCGGCTTAGCCGTTTCGGCAGCCAAAGCTGCGCAACAGATGGCAAGGCGGCGATATGAAAATCGGCGTTGGGTTTGAGGTTGCGGAGGGCACGCGTCGCCTCGGCCAACCCGTCGAAGGCCGCAGAGAATTCAGCCACCAGCGAAGCCCCGGCCTTGGTCAGTTCCACCCCCTGCGCGTTGCGCCGAAACAACGCGGTACCTGCCCAGCCTTCCAGTGTCTTGATGTGCTGCGAAATCGCTCCGGGCGTAACGCTCAATTCCTCAGCGGCGGCGACAAAGCTGTCATGACGTGCGGCAGCTTCAAAGGCGCGCATTGCATTCAGCGGGGGCCCTTTCGGGCGTTTGGGCATGACACTCATTTCAAGCCTTAGTTTTTCTACGCCAAGAAATAGCAAATCTGCTTTGCGCTGTCACGGAATGGCTGCCACCATGCTGCAAAACGGAGGACGTCCAATGACGCTTGCACAACGAGATTGGGTGCCGAGCACCAGTGAAACCCTGATTCAAGACATAGCGGCCACGACGGCGTCCGCAACGTCTGCCGATCTGCTGGCCCGTATCGAGCAGCTGGCCGAGCAGAACCGAGTGATCCATGAGGAAGAGTGCTTTAACCTCAACCCTGCGACCAATGTGATGAACCCGAAAGCCGAAGCGCTATTATCCTCTGGCATCGGGTCGCGCCCCTCTTTGGGGTATCCCGGCGACAAATACGAAATGGGACTGGAAGCGATCGAGGAAATCGAAGTGATCGCGGCCCAGCTTTGCGCGGATGTGTTCGATGCCAAATTCGCCGAGGTTCGTGTGCCTTCTGGTGCGATTGCCAACCTCTATGGCTTTATGGCCACCTGCAAACCGGGCGACACAATCATTGCGCCGCCCGCATCCCTAGGCGGGCATGTGACGCATCATGTCGATGGCTGCGCCGGCTTATACGGCTTGCGCACCATAGAGGCCCCGGTGAGTGCCGATGGCTATACCGTTGAGCTGGACCAACTGCGGGCGCTGGCACGAGCCGAGCGGCCCAAGCTGATTACGATTGGTGGCAGCCTGAACCTGTTCGAGCATCCCGTGTCCGAAGTGCGGTCCATCGCCGATGAAGTCGGGGCCAAGGTCATGTTCGATGCGGCCCATCAATGCGGCATTATTGCCGGGCGCGCCTGGTCCAACCCGCTGGCCGAGGGCGCGCATTTCATGACGATGAGCACCTATAAAAGCCTTGGTGGCCCTGCAGGTGGGCTGATCGTTTCGAATGATGCAGAAATCGCCAAAGCGCTGGACGCTATCGCCTTTCCCGGCATGACGGCCAATTTCGATGCGGCGAAAACTGCCGCACTTGCGGTCACGATGCTGGGCTGGAAAGACTTTGGCGCGGCCTATGCGAAAGAGATGATCGCTATGGCGCAGGCATTGGCTGCGGCTTTGGATGCACAAAATGTGCCTGTGTTCGCTGGGGCCGAGGGCTTTACCAACTCTCACCAGTTCGCTGTGCTGGCCGAGCCATTCGGGGGTGGGCAAGCGGCCTCAAAAACCTTACGCCAAGCTGGGTTCCTTGCCTGCGGCATCGGTCTGCCTGTGGCGGCGGTTGAAGGTGATATGAACGGTCTGCGAATTGGCACGCCCGAGCTTGTCCGCTGGGGGATGACCGCAGGCGATGCGGATCGTCTGGCGGGGTTGATCAAACAAGGTCTGCAAGGCGCGCCGATTGCCTCCGAGGTTTCAGCCTGGAGACGCGCGTTCAATACGCTGTGCTTTGTCCATTAGATCACCGTTTCCAAAAGCAACCGGCGCGCACGGTGTTTGGTGATCGTTCAATCCCGGCCTTCACAAATGAAGGGCCGGGATCTGTTCCGCTTGATCCAAGCTTAGTTTCCCAGAATTCCAGGCAGGCGCAGCCCGTGTTCACGAGCGCAATCCTTGGCCAGGTCATAACCCGCATCGGCGTGACGCCACACGCCCGAGGCAGGGTCGTTCCACAAAACGCGCTCCAGGCGTTTGGCAGCATCATCGGTGCCGTCGGCGCAGATCACCACACCCGCATGCTGGGAAAAGCCCATGCCAACGCCGCCGCCATGGTGCAGAGATACCCATGTCGCGCCTGAGGCAGTGTTGACTAGTGCATTTAGCAGAGGCCAGTCCGAGACCGCGTCAGACCCGTCCTTCATCGCTTCGGTCTCGCGGTTGGGCGAGGCGACTGAACCGGAATCCAGATGGTCACGACCAATGACTACCGGCGCGCTTAGCTCGCCCGTTCTGACCATCTCGTTAAACGCCAGACCCAGGCGATGTCGGTCACCCAGACCAACCCAGCAGATACGCGCAGGAAGGCCTTGGAATGCGATCCGTTCGCGCGCCATATCCAGCCAATTGTGCAGATGCGTGTTATCGGGCAGCAGTTCTTTGACCTTTTGATCGGTCTTGTAGATGTCCTCGGGGTCCCCCGACAGGGCCGCCCAGCGGAACGGGCCAATGCCACGGCAGAATAGCGGACGGATATAGGCAGGCACAAAGCCCGGGAAGGCGAAGGCGTCTTCCAGACCTTCCTCAAGCGCCATTTGCCGGATGTTGTTGCCGTAATCGACGGTTGGAACACCATCATTGTGAAAGGCAACCATCGCCGCGACCTGCACCTTCATCGAGGTGCGGGCTGCCTTTTCCACTTCCTTCGGAGCGGTTTCAGCCTTGGATCGCCACTCGGCTACGGTCCAACCTTGAGGCAGGTACCCATTGATCGGGTCATGCGCGCTGGTCTGATCGGTGACGATGTCGGGCTTGACGCCGCGCTTGTGGATCTCGGGGAAGATATCGGCGGCATTGCCGATCAGCGCCACGGATTTGGCTTCGCCCGCTTTGGTCCAACGCTCGATCATATCCAGCGCCTCGTCCAGGCTGTGGGTTTTCTCGTCGACATAGCGCGTGCGCAGTCGGAAATCGGCGGATTTCTCGTCGCACTCCACGGCCAGACAGCAGGCACCCGCCATCACAGCAGCCAGTGGCTGAGCACCGCCCATACCACCCAGACCCCCGGTCAGGATCCAACGGCCTTTCAGACTGCCACCATAGTGCTGGCGTCCTGCTTCCATGAAGGTCTCATAGGTGCCTTGGACGATGCCCTGCGACCCGATGTAAATCCAGGAACCCGCAGTCATCTGGCCATACATCGCCAGACCTTTCTTATCCAACTCGTTGAAGTGATCCCAATTCGCCCAATGCGGCACCAGGTTCGAGTTGGCAATCAGCACGCGCGGTGCGTCCTTGTGGGTTTTGACGATGGCGACGGGCTTTCCCGACTGCACGACCAGGGTTTCGTCCGCTTCCAGGTCTTTCAGGCTGTCGACGATCAGGTCGAAATCCTTCCAGGTTCGCGCGGCCCGGCCAATGCCGCCATATACTACCAGCTCGTGCGGGTTTTCTGCCACGTCAGGATGCAGGTTGTTCATCAGCATCCGCAGTGGTGCTTCGGTCAACCAGCTTTTGGCATTCAGTTCGGTCCCGGTTGGCGGATAGATGTCCCGGCTGTTCTTACGAGGATCGCTCATCGATCATTCCCTTCAGATTGGATAGAGCCCGACAGGGCAAGGGCATTGAAGTTTTCAATCATGTGTCTCGGCTGCGGTCGCGCGCCATCATGGCAAAGACCGCCATCAGGTAAGGCCCGGCAAAGAGGCGTTCAGTGCGTTCAGCAACGCACCCGACGCGACCAATTCCTTTGCCGCTTTCAGATCGGGCGCCATATAGCGATCCTCTTGCAGGCTCGAAACATCCTCGCGCAGCCGTGCGATGGCCTGTTGCAGCAAAGGGCTGGTCTGGAGGGGCGCGCGGAATTCGATGCCACGCGCGGCACAGAGCAACTCGACCCCAAGGATATGGTTGAGGTTTTCGACCATGCGGGCCAGCCGCCGCGCACCATGCGCTGCCATCGAGACGTGATCTTCCTGATTGGCGGAGGTGGGTGTTGAATCGGTGACACATGGGTTGGCCAGATGCTTGTTCTCGCTCATCAAAGCGGCTGTCGTCACCTCGGCAATCATCAGGCCGGAATTCAATCCGGGTTCAGGTGTCAGGAAAGGCGGAAGATCGAAGCTGAGCGTTGGATCGACCATCAGAGCAATACGCCGTTGACTGATCGCGCCAATCTCGGACAATGCCAGCGCAATCATGTCAGCAGCGAACCCAACGGGTTCCGCGTGAAAATTACCACCGGACACGATCATATCCGCTTCGGTCAGCACAAGTGGGTTGTCTGTTGCAGCATTCGCTTCGATCAAAAGGGTCTGTGCGGCCTGTCGCAGGACATCCATCGCCGCACCAGTCACCTGCGGCTGACAGCGGATGCAATAGGGATCCTGAACACGTGTATCATCATCCCGGTGGCTTTCTCGAATTTCGGATTGCGCCAGTATCTCACGCATCGAACCTGCCGCTTCGATCTGGCCACGATGTCCTCGCAGCGCATGGATTTCGGGCTGCAGCGGAGCCGTTGAACCCATGATGGCATCGGTGGACATGGCCGAGATGACCAGCGCATTGCGCACAGCACGCCAGACTTCGAACAGACCGGCAAGCGCATAGGCCGTTGAAAACTGTGTGCCATTGATAAAGGCCAAACCTTCCTTGGGGCCAAGCTCGATCGGGGACAGGCCAGCCTTTGCAAGCGCCTCGGCACCCGGAAGAATTTCGCCTTTATATTCCGCCTCTCCCTCACCGATCACCACTGCGGTCATATGTGAAAGAGGTGCCAGATCGCCTGACGCGCCAACCGATCCTTGATTTGGAACAACAGGGGTGACGCCTTTTTCCAGCATGTCTTGCATAAGCTCGATCAGTTGCCAGCGGACGCCAGATGCGCCACGGCCAAAACTCAATAGCTTAAGAGACATCATAAGCCGAACCATCCGGCGGGGCATCGCGTTTCCTACGCCGCAGCAATGGCTGAGGATCAGATTTCGCTGCAAAGTGGCGGTGTCTTCAGATTTGATCTTGAGACTGGCCAATTTGCCAAAACCTGTGTTGACGCCATAAACCGGTACATCACCCGCAGCGGCGATAGCGATCCGTTTCGCGGCCGCCTCGACCGCAGGACGACACTTCGGATCAAGTATGACCGAGGCTTCATCCCAATAGATGGTTTCAAGCTGAGGCAGAGTAGCCTGCCCGGGCGCCAGAGTGAGAGTTGTCACGCTTGACCTCCAAAGATGCGTTTGTGAAGCGGGTTGAACCCGATACGATAAGAAAGCTCGGCCGGACGGCCCACATTCCAGACCGCCAGATCGGCCCGCTGACCCGCGGCGATCATACCGCGATCACTCAAACCAAGGGCACGCGCGGCGTTACAGGTCACGCCCGCAAGTGTTTCCTCTGGCGTCATGCGGAACAGCGTGCAGCCCATATTCATGGTCAGAAGAAGAGATGTCAGGGGGGATGATCCCGGATTGCAATCGGTTGCCAGTGCCATTGGGACATCGTGTTTGCGCAGCAGCTCAATCGGAGGCTGACGCGTTTCACGCAGAGTATAGAACGCACCGGGCAGGATTACGCCCGCTGTTCCCGCCTGGGCCATGGTGATCACGCCGTCTTCGTCAAGATACTCGATATGATCCGCAGACAATGCGCCATAGGAGGCGGCAAGCTGCGCCCCGCCCAGATTAGAAAGCTGCTCGGCATGCAGTTTAAGCGGAAGGCCAAGCGCAGCGGCGGCGTCAAAGACACGGGCGATCTGTTTGGGCTGAAAGGCGATCCCTTCGCAGAATCCGTCAACCGCATCGACCAGCCCTTCTATATGGGCGGCCCGCAAGGTCGGAATGACGACCTCGTCGATATAGGCGTCATCGCGCCCCTTGTACCCTGGCGGAGTCGCGTGGGCGCCCAGATATGTGGTTTGAACAGAAACTGGGCGACGTTTTCCAATTTCGCGCGCGGCGCGCAGCATGTTCAGCTCTGTCTGTTGTTCTAGCCCATAGCCGGACTTGATTTCGATAGTGGTCATGCCCTCTTGGATCATCGCGTCGACGCGGGGCAATGCACTTTCTATCAGCTCTTCCAGGCTGGCGGCCCGTGTCGCTTGAACGGTTGCGTTAATACCGCCTCCGGCGCGCGCAACCTGTTCATAGCTTGCACCATTCAGGCGCATTTCAAACTCTTGGGCGCGGTCGCCGCCAAATACAACATGGGTGTGGCAGTCGATCAAACCTGGCGTCACTAGGCGTCCGTTCAGATCCTCGGCCTCAAGCTCGGTATATTCATCGGGCAGATCGCGTCTGGGTCCGACCCATTCGATAAACTCACCTGATATTACGATGATGCCATCCTCGATTAGCCCATAAGGGCCCTGCTGGCTGGCTTGTGTTGCAATTTTTGCGCCACGAAGGGTTGTTTTACCAGTCATGAGAATCTGATCCCAAGTTGTAATGCTTCTGAAATAGGTATACTGATTACTGTATAATGTGTACACAAAATAATGAAAGGCATCGCGCCGAAGCCGCCTTCTTGGAGGCAAATTAGGTAGAGGTCTTAGGTGCGGGGCAGAGTTACATGCTTCATTGCAGATGTCTTATGTGTATGTATAAGCCAATTAAGGCCGGTTTTTGAGTTGGGGAGTTTTATGGCAAGACCTCAGGGGAACATGAGCTTTCGGGACATCAAGCAGGTGGTTTTGGATCGAATCCAAACCGGTATCTGGAGCCCGGATTCCATTTTGCCAAGCGAGATGGATTTGGCCGCTGAATTCTCAAGTACACGAACAACGGTCAACCGGGCGTTGAGAGAGCTTGCCGAAGAAGGATACCTGGAAAGAAAACGCAAGGCCGGCACGCGGGTTCTGAATTCTCCCATCAGAAAAGCGCAATTTGCGATCCCTTTGGTGCGTGACGAGATAACGGCCACCGGTGCGGCCTATCGGTACTCTTTGGTGGACCGAGAGGTGCAACACGCACCGTCCTGGCTGGCATCACGCCTCGACCTGAAAAAAGAGCAGGACGTCTTGCACCTGCGATGTATGCATTATGCCGACAACGTAGCGTTTCAGCTTGAGGTGCGATGGATAGTTGCCGACGTTGTACCTGAAGTGTTGGAGAAAAGTTTCGAACAATCGGGGCCGAATGACTGGTTGGTTAACAGGGTGCCATTCAGCAATCTGGAGCTTAGTTTCATGGCGACCAAGGCTGATGGTGAAATCTCCAAGTTCCTGGACACGCCACCTGGCGACCCGATCTTTACCGCCGAACGCATTACCTGGCTGCGTCGCGCGCCGGTGACATATGCCAAGCTTTACTTTGCACCGGGTTACCGGATGACGACGCATCTCTGATCTGACCGGAGTCCAGCTTTTGGGGCGATAAAAAATGTCGGTCTTCGTCGGTCTGCCGACTTATGGGCTGACAGAACATCAAACAAAGGGAACGCGATGGCTGTTCAGAATCTAATGACGTTTAAGGCGGGTTCAACGCCGATTTTGCTGAATGTCCCACATGCCGGAACCTTGCTGCCTCCGGAGGTTGAACGCCGTTTGCGACCCGCCGCGCTGGAGCTGAAGGATACGGATTGGCACATGGACAAGCTGGCGCTGCCTTGTGCCGAATTGGGTGTGGGTGTCATGGCGGCGCAGTATTCGCGCTATGTGGTGGACCTGAACCGTTCAGCTGATGACGCGCCGCTTTATTCCGGTCCGACAACCGGCCTGATATCGCAAATCGATTTTGACGGTCAGCCGCTTTATCTGGAAGGGCAAGAGCCAGATGGGCAGGAGACACAGGCGCGCATCCAATCCTATTGGGCACCGTATCATCAGGCGCTCAAGGCTGAGATTCTGCGGATCAGGGCGCAGTTTGGCACCTGCATACTGTTGGATCTGCATTCCATCCGTTCCGAAGTGCCAAGGCTGTTTGATGGGGTGCTGCCGGATTTGAATCTGGGCACAAATAGCGGGGCCAGCACAGCCGCGCTCTTTGAGGCCTGCGCCGAAAGATCGCTGGGGTCCGGCCAATACAGCTTTGTCAAAAACGGCCGCTTTAAGGGAGGCTATATTACCCGGCACTATGGCCAACCCGACCAGAACATTCATGCGCTGCAACTCGAAATTGCACAGTCCACCTATATGATCGAGCACGCCCCTTGGGACCTTGTGCCCCCTAAGGCAGAGATGCTTGGCGCCGCGATCAAGAACCTTGTTACCGCGTTGCTGGATGAAGTTAACACCACCCGTGGATGACCCAAACAGACTCGCCGATACGGCATCCAAGTAAAGGAAAGTGGATGACAACTGGATTTCATTTCAAACAGGCACTGACGGACCAGGGCTGGCTTAGCAATATCTCCGTAACCGTTACGGAATCTGGTGAGTTCGGAGCACTGGTCGCGGACGACAATCCCAACGCCTATCCGGTGATTGAAAGCCCGGTTGTGCCGGGCATGCCCAACCTGCACAGTCATTCCTTTCAATACGCGATGGCAGGGTTATCAGAAGTGCGCCGGAATCCGGTCGACAGCTTCTGGTCCTGGCGCGAAATGATGTATTATTTCGCTCATAACGTATCGCCCGAGGACCTGCAGGCAATCACTGCCAAGCTGTATATGGAATTGCTCAAAGGCGGTTATACCGAGATTGTCGAGTTTCATTATCTGCACAATGAAGAGGATGGAGCGCGCTACGCCCAACCTGAGGAGCTGTCTTCTGCTATTGTCTCTGCTGCAGATCGAACGAGCCTGAGCCTGACGCATCTTCCGGTGTTTTATGCACACGCAAATTTCGGCGGCGTGTCTCCGCAAGATGCTCAGAGGCGTTTCACCAATGCACGTGATCAATACGCTTTGCTGATCGAAACCCTGAAGCAGCAGCATGAAAAGCTTAACCTCGGAATCGCGCCGCATTCCCTGCGCGCCGTAACCGAGGATGAAATGTCATGGCTTATGGAGCTTCGGCAAGACCAGTTGCCGGGGTGTCCAATTCACATCCATGTGGCCGAACAGACCAAAGAGGTGGAAGACAGTATCGCGCATAGTGGCAAACGCTCTGTTGCGGCGCTGATGGACCAGGTCCAGATTGACGCCGCGTGGTGCCTGATCCATGCCACCCATCTGGATGACGCCGAGGTTGCGGCCATTGCCGCTTCGGGCGCGACCGTGGGTCTGTGCCCGCTGACGGAATCAAATCTTGGAGACGGGATTTTCCGGGCGGTCGATTTCGTGGCAGCAAATGGCCATTTTGGTATCGGCTCGGACAGCAACATCTGTACCCAGGCAGTTCAGGAGCTGCGCACACTGGAATATAGTCAGCGCCTGCTGCACCGGCAGCGCAATGTTATGTGCTCCAAGGACATGCCCAATGTTGGCGGTTATCTCTGGCAAGCCGCCGCCCAAGGTGGAGCGCGTGCAGCCGGGCGCAATATCGGCCGTATCGCAAAAGGGTGCCGTGCTGATTTTGTAGAACTGTCTTACGATAGGAATGGTCTGATGGCGGCGGTGTCGCCCGGAGCCGTGCTGGATTTCCACATGTTCTCGGGTCAGCAGGCAGAAATCATTGCCGTCTATGTTGCTGGTCAAAAGGTTATTGAAGATGGTCAGCACCCCGATCACGAGTCCATCGACGCCGGATATATTTCCACCATGCGTCGGTTGGCGCAAAAACTATGATGTAGGGTGAATAGAACCAGTGGAACTCATTACTGTGCGAGCTTAAGAACCTTGGGGCACTTGGTGCTGGTCAGGCTGAAGACATTGTCCGAGATCGCCGAGGAATTTTCTGTCACCCAGCCCATCGGCATCGAACATTCCAGTTGGTACGCGCCTTCCGAACCTTGTCACATCAATGGCGCGCGTGATGCTGGCGGATCTGAGCGAAACGGAACTGGATCACCGTACCCCCCAATGACGGGTCTGGGCATGTGTGCGGTGCTATTAACAATTCCGGCCACCGCAATCAGCTGGGATCTGCGGAAGATCTGATCAAACAGGTTTGCCACTGCGCGGCGCAATATCAAATTGCAGTGATGCAGGTGGCGGCATCCCAGTTTGCCGATGTATTCCGTCATCGTGACAGGCTGCATATGCGGCCTGAATTAGTCTGGTAAGTTCGACTCGGTTAGGGCCTTTTGAGGCATGGCTTCGAGGTGCAGTTCACCCAGCAATCAAGGTACCTGTATAAGCTTGCTCCGGTCAGAGATAATGCTGAAATCAGAGAGGTTTTTTGCCCCAAAACCTCATCTCTCCATCAAGTTGACAAGGCGAGGGATTTGGCTGATACAGCCAGAATATGAGCGGGCCGTTAGCTCAGCTGGATTAGAGCAGGGAACTTCTAATTCTCAGGTCGGGGGTTCGAGTCCTCCACGGCTCGCCAAATGCACAATTCCTAATTGAGTATTCATCCGCCACCCTCAGATTACGACGTTGGCAAAGCTCTCGACTGTGACGATCGGACGTGGTTGTCCCGCCAGGCTTTCTGCATCGGTCAGACGCTGCGCCAATGGGTCGGCGTCGCTAAGGGGGCCAAAGTTCAGCCCGGTTAATTTTTCCAAATCCCGGACGCGGATCTGGAATGTCTTATAGGCACCAAACTCAAATCCACCGACAGATTCCACGCTCCCCTGGTTCGAGAGCATCTGTTGGATGACCTCAACCTGGCTGAGTACATAGGCGGTGGAATGAAGGCGAAGAATGCCTTCGCTGCCATCCTCTTCGGCCAGCATGGTCACAAGCTTGAAGAACTTCAGGGGTACCGGCGATCCGGTATCTTTCAACATCGGCTCGTCACCGGTCAGGATTGGTCCGGTGAACACACAGGCCTTGAATCCATGTGTGCGCACATTTGTCATGATAAAGTTCTCAAGACCCAACCATTGCGCGTGGCTCCGGTTAAAGGCCCGGTGCTGCGGGGCAGCAGCGGTATAGTGAAAGCTGTCATCATTGGCCTGTTTGGCCTGTGCATCATCGACACCCCAATTTGTCGCCGCACGGCGAACCAGGTGGCCCCGGTCAATATCCGCGTGATCATAATCCTCTTTGCCGAGTTGGACATTTGCTGGGATGCGCAGGTCAGCGAACCACTTGTCGCTACCTCGTTTTTGCGGTCGGGTCTTGGCACCATCGATATTTAGCGCGGCAATGATCGGTGTTTTGAAAGTCGCAGAATAGAGAATGCCGAAATTCTGATAGCGCAATTCGTTGGGGCGTTCCGGGGTCGCATCCGACGGAGTGGCAAGCCCAAACGCATTCGGTACCACCGGCAGAGGGACCTCTGCCACTTGAAGGAAGTCCGGGTTGTACCCGTCGCGCGGTTCAAAATGGTCTGCGTCATGGTTTCCGTCAGGTCGTTCTGGCCGGACGATTTCAGTTCCGGGGATCGAGGTCGGCACCGCCCCGTCCAACAATGCGTTGACCGTGCTGATCCTGACCGCCGAGTTTCCGACGCCGAAGGTACCTGCATAATGCAGACCAACCGCTTTGCCGCTGTCCAACGAGATCACAGGCGAGCCCGAATTGCCGCCCAAAGTCGTGCAGTCATGGCGCAGGATCGTCACGCCGCCGTCTTCGATGAGAAATCCGGGCGAAAAGCGTTTCACGTCATACAGGTCGTTGAAATAGTTGGACATCTGCGTGGGGTCATTGCGCAGGGAATCCTTGGCGGGATACCCGATCACCGCGACGCATTCGCCGTGCTGGGCATCCGTATCGGCGCGCGGGATCGGCGCAGGCGTGAAATTGGCCGTATCTGCGGGCAGGTCGATCTTTCCAAGCGCGATATCTGCGGCCGCATCTTCGGCGATATAGGTGAACTTGCGAATGTCGAAAAGCCGTTCGGGGTCTTGCGCTGCGCCGACCTCTTCGAGGAAATCTATCCGGGCGCCATAGCGGGCATTGCCGGGGGCAAACATGAAGACACCATCGCCCAGGAAACTGCGCCGCGCGACCAGCTTGGCAACATGGCGATTGGTGATGATCAGCAGATGGTCGTCCTTCTTTTCGATCACCCAACCGGTGCCACCCCAGCTAAAGTCATGATTGATAAACTCGATACGCCCAACCGAGGCGATTTTGTCTTCGGCCTTGCCGATACGAATATCGATATCTGGCGGAAAGTCGGACGAAAGTGTTTGTTTGCCTTCAACCTTGCCGCCGCGCACGATCAGGGGCGGGCGTCCGACCGCACGCACGATGGCTTCAAGTTGCGAGGGCGTAGAGCCAAAGCTTTCCAGCTTATTCATCTGCGCGCCCATCAATTCACGGGCACGATCCGGTGTCAGGCCCATTTCACCAAGAATGCCCGGACTGGTATCCAGAGCCTCACGCGCCTTGTCGATTGTTCCGGCATTTCCAAGGCCTTCCAGCCGGCTGAATGTTTCCTTTTCGAAATCGCTCATGGCATTGGTTCCTCAGCTAATATGAAGTTTTCAAACTCAGTCGATCTGCCTCTAGGGATCGAGGTATTTTGGCCCCCGCCCTGTTTCGGCAAACATGGTCAGTGCCGGATGAAACACCACGGGCGCCCGGCTTTTGGTAAGCCAACCAAGGATTTCCTCTGTTCCTGAACCATGGGTGAGCCCCCGAGCAACTGGTGCAAGGCGGCGTTGCAGGGTTTGAGTGGACTTACCGCGCCCTTCGTTCAAAGGATCCGCCCAGAAGTTTAGAACTCGGTCTGCCAGACCATGACTGCCGCGTTCCAAAAGGTCGACGGTTCGACTTGATGTCAGGTCGCTCCATTTCCGTGTGGAATTCCATTCTGGTGGCGGTGGTGAGGGGAAGGCCCAATAGCCGCCGATGACTTGTTGCCAACGTCTTGCCGCGCGTGCGAGCGTTGGCAAGTCAGGGATCGGGTGGTAAAAACTGTACCCCTCGGCCCAATCAGCGGTAAGGCCCATCGCGCGCAATAGCGAAATCACATCCGTTGGACGCTCTGACAGCTGGGACATCGCATTGTTGATTCCCTGTAAACCCGGGGCAAAAATGTCAGCCGCTTCATAAAGGCCGGTGGCAAGGTTGGACAAATCGCGCAGAACACGACCCCGGCCACTTGCTTGAAACTCTTCCACAAGCGCCAGCATCCGGTCGAAATAGGGATTCAATGGGGCCAACGCGAGCCCGTAATCATCCGTCGGTAAAGCGGGGTCGGGCATGTCCGGCTCTGAATATTCCAGCCCGAACTCCTGACGGATACCCGCCGCATAGCGGAGCCTTTCATAGGTCAGCTCGCGGGGGCCGTGATCCAGATAGGGGGCGATCAGGCCCAGAACCTCATGATCACCCTCAAAGCTCATACCCGTTGCCAGAAGAGCGAATTCAAGCGCTGCTGACTGCATTCCAATTCGAGACGAGCTGTTCACGACGCGAAGAGCTATGTCGCGAAAGTCCTTATCGCGGAGTCGGTTAACGAGCTCTTCGAATTCAAACTCGGCATAAATCTCTAGGAGCATCCGGCCTTCCAGTTCGGGCCTTTGTTGTGCCTCTCTCAGCACGGTATCTGCTGGCAACAAATTGAATAGGCTTCGCGCCATGGACCAATGACCGCTCTGCCAGTTGTGGCACAGGATCAGGATGCCAACTTCGCTTGCCGGATCATAGGCGCCTTTCAATCCTTCGCGTATGATATGCGTTGCCTCGCGGCGCTGGCCCTGCTCCAACATCGCTCGCAGGTCTTTGACTGCGCGACTATCTGGTGCGGCCACATAACCGCGACCTTTGACGATCCGTGCTCGTGCCGTCGCGGCCTTGGACTCAACCTGTACAAGGTCTTCGGGGGGAAGTTCAGAACCGCTGTCCAGCCCAGTGGCGCCGTATTCCCGTTGTTTGGTTTCTTGCACCGGGGCCGAGCGCTGGCCGCGAGCTTGACGGATCAGGTCCTGCGCGTCGATTGGCAGCTCTTTCAACAGCTGTTCGGGGAAGCGTTCAGCCAGTGAGGGATTGATGCTTGGAGGGGCTTCTCCGACGCGCATAAGCTGAAGCGAATGGTACAGGAACAGCAGCGGATCGCGGTCGGCGTAATACGCACAGGCCGCGCGGTTGACCTGCGCGGTTTCGATGGGGCTTTGGCTGTAGGTCGGTTCCAACAGGTCCCGCCGCATATCGGCCTTATGGGTCAGTTGACCTTCGGTGGCGGCGTCCATCAGCCAGGATTGCAGGCCAAGATCCGCGACGATTGTGCCTGCTTCGCTGCTGAGGTCACCCAGCCCAAGCGCCGGTGCAACGATGCCGTTCAGGTTGTCGGCGTTTATCTCGCTTAGAACCAAGCCGTAATTGGCAATGCCACGTAGGTGTACTGGCAGGCGCGATGTGATGGCCCGGTTCACGATGCCCGCGGCAATCGGGTCATTCTCGTCTTCGGTGACTTCGGCCAATCGGCCCTCGGTCTGCACCTCGTCAATCAGCAGCCGCAATTTCAACGGATTGCCCTGACAGCGCAAAATGATCTGATCGCGGAATTCCTCGGGGATTCCGGCCTCATCCAGCGTTTGATTGACCAACTCGTCTTCGATCTGGTCGAGCTTGATGTATTCGCCCCGTCTTGGGTGATCTTCGCCGAAAATCGGCCCGCGACCGGCTGAGATGATCGATACTTCGATCTGTTCCTTTTCGACAAAGCGATCCAGATCGTTCATGAGGTTATTCACGAAGGTCGCGCCCTGACCATGCAATACTTCGAGCGTATCCAGCAGGATAACCAGGCGCAGACCGGCATCAGCCACCGCATTGATCATCGCCCGGATCAACTGACGCGGTGTAAGGTCCGAGCTTTCGTATATCTCCCGTGTGACCTGTTCGGAATAGCGCAACCGCAATTTGCGGAGTTCGGGGGCCGCTTGGGGTATTGCGGTACCGATCTGACGCGAGATCTCTTCAAAGATTGGACCGGTCTGCAATGAAGGCTGATCGAAATCCAGCCGGATCAGGATGACGTCTTCGCGTTCGCTTGTAATCTGGATGATGCGTTCCAGCAGGTAGGATTTTCCGATCCCGTACTGACCTTCGATATGCAGGGTTTTCAAAGGGGCCGAGCGCATAGGGTGGTCGATCCAGCGTTGAATCTTGTCGATTTCGCTGACACGCCCCACGAATTTTTCACCCAGGCGCTCTTTTGACCGGCGCTCGCGTCTGAGCAGGTTCAATCGGCTGCGCAGCCTGAACAGGCGGTCATATCCTGGCGCTTTTTGGCCTGCACGCTCTAACGTGACAAGGTGCTGCGACAGGTTTTGTTCATCTGTTTCCGCCTCGATAAGGTGATCCAGAGCGCCCGGTGCGAACCCCTCTTGGCCCGACAGGGCCTGCACGATCTCGGACTGCGTGGTGGCCGAGTCGAACTCTTCCATCTCAGACAATTCGCGATGTCGGGCGGTCAGGCGGAGAATCCATTTGGTCGAGTCGCCCGACTTATCAACATGGCTCAGCTCACGAAGGGATGACATCAGCCGCGCCCGCAGCACGCGGTTGCGGTATTCATCCTCGCTCAGCACCTCGCGCATAAGCTGCCGTGGTTCAAATGCCCCGCGAAGGGCGGCGGCGCGCAGCAGGCGCGAACGGAGTTCTTCCTGCGCCTCGTTCATCCTTCTATCTCCAGAAAGCGTTTGGCCTCTTGGCGAACACGGGTGACAACGGTTTCCAGATGTTCGCCATCGAATTCACCTGTGTTGTCAGGGCTCAACCCGGCCAGAGCAGAGTCCACCATTGCCCGTCGAGCAGCCGGTGTCAGCTCTTTTGCCGGGTCAAGCGAAGTGATCATGCTGTTAATTGTAGCCTCAACATCGCTACGTGTGAATGGTCCCAGCTCTTCCACCAATAGGCCGCTGCGCTGCGCGCCGTCGACAGCGCCGACATTGGCAAAACGCAGGGGCGACAGGCGATAGGTCTCATAGCCTGCGAGGATCAGGCGCAGATTCTCGGATGTGGGCAAGCATTTGGCGATATGCTCGAACTGTACCTGGGCACGTGGTGAGAGCCCTTCGGGCGGGTTGTCGAAATAGATCCACCATGTTTGCCCTGCGGTTTTGGCGGCCTGATCCATGTCAGCAATCAGGGTCTCCACGCGGCTGCCTTCGAATGCAACATCGGTAGTCTGGGCGGCGGTTGTTCCAGCAGCAGCGTCTGGCGAGGCGACGGTCCCGTTGGCCTTCTCGGCAAGATCAGCAAGCAAATCGTCCGTATTCAGGGTCGGCCCCAATCGGATGCAACGATGTTGCGGCGCGGCGTTAGGTGCTTCTTGCATCAGCAGATAGGATTCCAGCATGTCATAGCTGAATCCGAGACCACGAATAGACGTCGTATCCTCGCGCCTGATCCAGATCCCACGCAGTTTGGATTTGGGATGATCCAGCATATGGGCAAGCCCGGATACGAATTGGTTGCGGCCGATGATGATGGTCCCGTCAATGTCGCGGCTCAGCGACCACATGTCCCGCTGTTTCGAGTTCTTGCTGATCAGATCTTGGAAGTCGGGGTCATCGTGGAACTGCTCGAAAGGGACAAGCCGTTTGGTTGTCTCCCATTTGCCCTGGTGGATGCCCAAAAACCTGAATTGGCTGTCAAAACCGGGGCCACCGGATGACCCGCCGGATGTGTCGATGTCATGAGGGAACCGCTTGGCGCCAGGTTCTCGGTGCACTTTGCCGGGCATGAACCCCTTGGTGACACCTTCGGGGTAGTGGACCAATGTGAACAGGTCTGCACCCTCAAAATCGGGGGGATCGCCGGTCACATCGACACTGCCATAGGTATGCCCCAGCGGCAGGAATATCCGCAGCAGCGCGATGTCCACCTCATCGCCCGGCGGCAGGTTTCCGGCCTTTTCACTGTTGTGATAGGGCCAAAGCTTTACGCATTTTGCAGCATACCGCTTTTCGTCCGAGGCAAGAATCTCAAGGCGTGGATCAACCCCGGCGGGCACGGTGCTAAGAGCATCCAGGACATGGGCTGCGGTCAGCACAAGGTTCGGGGCCACAAACGCTCCAGAACCTTCGAATGTGTTGTTGATCCAGATCTGACAGCGAAAGCTTTCAGCGCGCGGGGCAAAATCGCCCAATGCAGCAAAGTCGAACGAATTATTCGCCGGTGTGCCGATCAGGGTGCCGTCAAACCGAGCGATGTTTTCGGCAAAAATCAGGTTACGGTCGCGCGGCACAGGGTCCGCGCCGCGCGCGCGCAGAAAATTGAGGAACTGCTTGACCTTCGCAGCGTCGACCAGAATTTCCAGCAAGACATCGGCAAGCGTTTCGCCGATATCTTCGTCTACACTTTCCTCGACGGCTTCATAATTCACCGGGTCATCAGGGTCGGGAAACAGCGCAGTCAAAGCATGACGCACAATCGGTTCATGCTTTCGGATTGCAATCCGGATATGCGCTGCATTCACCATCCGTGGCTTATCCCATGCCCAAATAGGCGCTGAGGGCCGGTTTGTCCGACAATGCGGTGTCCAGCCCCGAGGTCGGGGCGTCTTCGCCAACCATGGCCTCGGCCCCACCATCGCTTTCGACGATACGCTTCCGGGCCCCGCGACGATAGCTGAGCCAGATGATCTCATTGGCGTAATCGGCCATGTCTGGGGTAATTTCTCCGGCGGCCTCGCTGTCTGTTCCCGCAAGATGCGAGACCAGAATGTTCAATGTCGGGGTTGCATTCGGGTCGGGTGCTGCCGGACTTTCAGCGCCTGTTGGCAGTGGCGCATTCAGGACCGCCTGGGCATTGATGATGCCCGCGCCAAGATCGGTGGCGCCGTTCCAGACGGCTGGCTTGCTCATCCCGTGTTTGGCACAGTGCAACCACATCGCCTGAACGGTGGTCCCAGCATTCTGGGCCTTTTGCAACAGCGCCGCCCGACCGCCGTGATGTGCGACCCACAGCGCTGCAACGCCTCCAGTCATTGAGGTGGCAAGCGTGGTACCCTGGCTGGCGCGGATACCCGAGTTTGGGTCGGTCGCCTTGTTCTTGGCCGCGCCCCACACGTTTTCGCCATAGGCCGAAAAGCTGACCTCGGGGCCACGCCCAGTTTTGCGCCAGGGGCGTCTGTCGGGCTGCAGTGCAGCGACCGCTGTGCAGATTTCCAGTGATGCATAGGCGGCGGGAAAGACCACGTTCGGATAGCAGTTGCCCGCGGCGCAGACGATGACCAATCCGGCCTGTACCGCATTGCGCAACGCCTGTTCCGTCGAAGAGACCCGTACCGGCCCGCCAAGCGCCATCACGATGACATCGGCGTTTTGGCTGACCGCATGAGAGATTGCCGCAGGAATACGCAGCTGGGTCATGTCGATCACCGATTTGATCGCCCGGATTGGCAGAACCTTGGCCGCAGGGGCCGTACCGGTTATCGCCCCCGGCGAGGTGGTATCGCCATTCATATCGGCCCCGCCCCGCGATCCGACGACCGAGGTGACAAGCGTGCCATGACCGGGATGTTTAAGGACGCCGCCTGAAAACCGGTCACGCGCATCCCCGTTCCCTTCGACAAAATTCCACATGCCGTTGGTTTCGATCACGCCCGCCAGTTCGCTATGGTCGGAATAGCCCGTGTCGATCACCGCGACCTTGCTGCCCTGACCCCGGGTGTGCTGCCAGGCCAGCGGTGTCTTGATCCGTTTGTGGTGCCAGCCATAGGGCCGAGAGTTGTCACGCTTGGTTTCGCAGAAACTGAGAAAGCTCTCCGTACCCACATGTGCCGCGCCATACAGGCTGTCTGGCAAGACCGGGTTGGCCTCGGCTACGTCCAGCGCCATACGGAGGGCACGGCCAAATGCAAAAACCTCACGCTCTTGGCCTTTTGGATTGATCTCGGGGAATTCAACAAAGAAAAATCGATCCGCATCTGCGTCGAAGACCGCTTGGGTACTGGTGGCAACATCAGGAAGTG
Source organism: Ruegeria sp. CDSA236 (assembly GCF_059611285.1). Classification (NCBI taxonomy): domain Bacteria; kingdom Pseudomonadati; phylum Pseudomonadota; class Alphaproteobacteria; order Rhodobacterales; family Roseobacteraceae; genus Ruegeria; species Ruegeria sp. CDSA236. Next base: position 45,888 of record NZ_JBXWPG010000005.1, on the reverse strand, counting down.
CACTACCCACACGTTCTTGAATAGCCGACAAGGATTGGGGTGTATCCGAGACCACTTCAATGACTAGCGGATCGCCGTCGAGCGAGACATCGGACCTTGTTAGGGCGTCATATTCCTGCATGGCAAATATCCTTATACAAAAGCAAAAGATGGTTGGGCGCATGGGCCACCGCCGTAAGCGCCAGCGCGGTCAGCAACAGGGAGAATGCGCTGGCGCGGGGGTCGGGGCGAAGAACGGCGCGCTCCGACAGGATGATCACAGTCAAAAAGATCATGACGGCAAAGTCGTGGGTCCCTAGCATGACAAGCATCATCGGCAAGCAAGAGGTGATGCAATCGCGCGCATAGGTCAGCCCAAAGATCAGCACATCGCGGTCGGCACTTGGACCAAAGGCGGCCAGGACCGGACGGCTGTGGCATTTCCTTAATGCGCTGCGTTTTTGCGGGCTGAACTGCCATGCTACGGCGCACAGGCAAGCCAACGGCGCAAACACGGTTTGGTGCAGAACCGGCGCCAGAAGAAACGCAGCAAGCGCGCCTGCGACCAGCCAGGCCAACAGATATGGCAGAACAAACAGAAGTGCCGCGCGTGATCTTCGATCTGCGAAGCTGCGCGCGCGGACATGTGCGATCTGCGGAACAAGCGTTGGAAGCATCATCGCCAGAACCATCGCCGGCCAATGCAATGAGGGCGCGGGCACCAAAGCAAGCCAAAGCCATGCAAGCGCGGCCACGCCAAGTGTCGTGCGTATTTCGATATCGGCCTGTCCAAACAGGCGAGGGCGATCTATTCCGGTAGCCGACGCCATGGGCGATCAGTCGAAATAAAGGTTTATGCGGCCGATCTCAATGTCTGGCTGCTGTTCTGTTGGGGCGATCTGTTCCAACCCCGGTACTTGGCCAAAGGCCTCGCTGTCATCAAACATCCGTTGAAACCGGATTTGCAACCTGTTGGCGTCGCCTTGGCTCAGCCCCAGTGCAAAGGCCAGCTTTGTGATCTCGTAAGTCACCGCAAGGCCGTTGCCGCCATGTGGGCCGTCCGGGTTGCTTGCCTGTTCAAGGCCAAACGGCGACAAGGTGCCGATAATCGCTGGCGGCAAAGCGTCATCCGGAAGATCCAGCATGACGCGGTAAGATCCGGGCATGCCACGGCCCTTGATCCCCTCAAGATGCAGGTGAACGCGCCGGGTGGTGCCGGGGGCCTCGGCGCCGGAAATCAGCGCGACTGAAGTGTCGAGCTTTACGCCGGCAGTGGTCATTGCACCACGCAACTTGACCGGAGCTTCGCTTGCGCCGGCAAGCTCGGGTTCCTTGCCTGCCATGACGAACTCCTCTGCTGGAATGGCGGGTTCTACTGCGGGTGGAACGCCGTCATATTGAAACCCGTGCAGGACGCTTGTGCTGTCCAGCATTTCTTCGCTGTTGAAGGTGAATGCCGCGCCATCGCCATCATGCATCGAGAATGTCTGGCCAGTGCGCCACAGTGGCGAGGGTGGGGCGACATGGCTCGGGTCGGCGTTGCGCCAGACTTCCCATAGCCGATCAATGTTGCAATGGTGCAGCCAGAAAATCGGATCAAAGGCCGCAGTGGCCGGATTTGCCATAAAACCGCCAGAGCCCCCAATCCAAACGTGTATGTCGTTATGGGGCGTGCTTTCCAATGCGCCATTGTCCCCACCGCCGGGGTGAAACCCGGTTTGCGGGCCACCAAACCCTGATGAGAATCCGGGCGTATCATTGGTGAAATCTTCATGATCCAACGCATCCAGCGACACCACGTCGTCCGGAAATCCGAAATCTCCATTCACCACTACACGTCGGCGGGAAAACAGGAAGTTGCGCGTGCCGTCTGACTTGGTCGGCTCACGGAACGCCACAGGAAGGCGGCGCGCATTCGGGTTTTCTGACAGGGGTTGGGAATAGTCCCAATAAGGCAGCGCCCAATCCTGCGGCCCGCCCAGATCGGCGATGGCTTTGCCGACGACGGCCTCAAATGCGGTGATATATCCGCGGTGCCAGGGCAGGAAGAACCAGCTTTGGTGCTGGCATTGGTTCCAGAATTGTCCGGAACCGGGAATGTTCGGAAAATTCTGCGGCTGCCCATGAACTGCGCCCATGAAAAACCACGATGTCGGGTCTTCCAGATCTCGGTCCCAGAGAGCTTCGACAGCACGCTCATACCAGATCAGAGTTTCGTCGTTGGCTGGCAGGGTCCAAACGTTTTTGCGGATTCTTGTGGCCATAACAATACCTCAAACTGCAAATAAATCTTGGAATCTAATAATGCGCCGAGTGTAACACTTGCGTGGTTTTATGTTAACCAAAATGAATCCAAGCCAAAGCAGGGTAGGCCTGGCAGGTGTTGACTGTGCCAATGTGCGTTTCCCAGATAAGATGAATTCAGGGTGACGCGTGGCCTTTCGCTTGCGTTCTAAGTCAGAGGCGCCAGTTACTGTATATTTGTGAATTGGACGGCCGCAGCTGCAGTGGGCACACATGCCGAGTACCCGAAAACAAGGGTGAATTCGAGTAACAGTGAAATAATTCTTGCAACCGGTTGCAAAGAGAATCATTGTGGTGTCGAAAAAAGGGATTCGGGGGCGCGGGATGCTAAAAGTAGGATTGCTGGGGGCTGGGCGCATTGGGCGTGTTCACGCGCAGGCTATTGCGGCGCATCCCTACAGTGAACTGAGCGCGGTGTCTGATGCACTGCCCGAAGCTTCGGCGCGTTTGGCTGAGGAATTCGGGGCCAGTGCGCGACAGTCACAAGAGATTATTTCCGATCCTTCGATAAATGCAGTGCTGATCGCCACGCCGACGGATACGCATTCCGACCTGATCGAAGCGGCCACTCAAGCCGGAAAAGCGGTATTGTGCGAGAAGCCGGTTGATTTGAGCCTTGATAGGGCTGTCGCCTGTCAATCCGTTGCAAAAGCCACCGGCCAGCCCGTCATGGTCGGTTTTAATCGTCGATTCGACCCGAATTTTGCTGCTTTGAAGGCCGCGTTTGAGGCTGGTGAGGTCGGCAAGGCCGAGTTGTTGTCCATTACATCTTTCGACCCAGCGCCGCCACCGGTGAGCTATGTCAAAGTATCAGGAGGGCTGTTTCGGGACATGATGATTCATGATTTCGACATGGCGAACTTCCTGATGGGTGACCTGCCGGAAGTAATCTCGGCAGTGGGCACATCGGTTGTTGACCCCGAAATCGGTGCCGTAGGTGATGTGGACACGGCGGTCGTGACAATGACTTATGCAGATGGCCGGATCGCTGTGATCAAAAACTCTCGGCGTGCGGCTTATGGGTATGATCAGAGGGTTGAACTGTTGGGATCAGAAGGGATGCTTCAGGCGCAAAATATCCTTGAAAACTCAGTAGTTAAGTCAACTTCGAATGGCGTGACCGGTGCCAAGCCGACTTACTTTTTCCTTGAACGCTACATGTCTGCCTATCGCGCCGAATGGGATGCATTCGTTAGGTCAGTAAATTCTGGATCAGGGGTGCCTGTAACTCTGGACGACGGTGTCGCCGCGCTTGCTATGGCCGAGGCCGCAACCCGTTCTGCGCAGTCCGGACAGTCGATGGTTTTGGCCAAAGTTTTGAAACCGGTTGCAAAATGATCGGATATGCGGAAACTTGGGGCAGCTTCGCCCCGGATCGGGGCGAAGAAGATTCGGTTTAATCGGAAGATTGGGGCCAAGACCCCAACACACTGTTCAAACGGGAGGAGAAACCATATGAATAATTTCTTTAAAGGCGCACTGGCAGCTGGTGCACTGGCGATGGCCACGCCTGCATTCGCGCAGGAGATCGTCGTTGTGTCTCATGGTCAGGCCAATGACGCCTTCTGGAACGTCGTGAAAAACGGCGTTGAGCAAGCGGGCAAGGATGTCGGCGTGAACGTGGAATACCGCGCACCCGAGACCTTTGACATGGTTGCGATGTCACAGCTGATCGACGCCGCCGTGAACCAGGAACCGGACGGGTTGATTGTCTCGATCCCGGATGCCGATGCGCTTGGCCCGTCAATCGAACGTGCTGTTGCTGCCGGAATTCCAGTGATCTCGATCAACTCGGGTTCGGACGTGTCCAAACAGCTGGGCGCATTGCTGCATGTCGGTCAGGACGAGTTTGATGCGGGCAAGGCCGCAGGCGAAAAGCTGGCTTCGATGGGTGGCGCGAATGCGATCTGTGTGAACCACGAAGTCGGAAACGTGGCGCTTGACCTGCGTTGCGCCGGTTTTGCCGAAGGCTTTGGTGGCAGCGTAGAAGTTCTGCCGACCTCGAACGATCCTTCAGAAATCGAAGCGAAGGTCTCGGCCGCTCTGGCCGCGAATGACGCTGTCGACACAGTCATGGCGCTGGGTGCAAGTTCGGCTGGTGAACCCACGGTAGCGGCTGTGAAAGCATCGGGCCGTGATGTGAACGTGGCCTCGTTCGACCTGTCTGCGAACTTCTTGCAGTCCATCGCCGATGGAGATGCGGCATTTGCCATTGACCAGCAGCAGTATCTGCAGGGCTATCTGTCTGTGAACTTCATGGGCCTGCATGCCAAATACGGTCTGATGCCAGGTGGCAACGTGCCATCGGGTCCGAACCTGATCACACAGGACAAGGCAGCCCAGGTTATCGACCTATCGGCACAGGGTATCCGCTGATCCGTTTGGGACAGTGAAAAACAGAAACGGCGCCAGGTGCGCCGTTTCAACCGAATTGGGAGGGAAACATGAGTGAGTCAGCGCCCGTCACTACGGACGAACGCGTAAAGAAAGAACCGTTTCTGACCAAGCTGATGAAACGTCCAGAGCTTGGTGCCATGGCCGGTGTGGTCCTGGTGGTCATTTTCTTCGCGCTCACGGCAGACGATTCCATGTTCACGCTGGCTGGAGTTATGAACTTCATGACGCCTGCGGCACAGCTGGGTATCCTGGCTATCGGAGCGGCGCTGCTGATGATCGGGGGTGAGTTTGACCTGTCGATCGGTTCGATGGTTGCCTTTGCAGGCTTGTTCTTTGGTGTCTGCGTGGTGACTTGGCAGTTACCTCTGATCATTGCGATCCCGATGACATTTGTTTTTGCGGCCTTTGTTGGGGCGGTGAACGGCAATATCGTCATACGGTCGGGCCTACCTTCTTTTATTGTAACTCTGGCTTTCCTTTTCATTCTGCGCGGTCTCTCACTGGTGGGTCTCAAAGCAGCCACTGGCGGGTCAACCCAGCTGCGTGGCGTGCGCGATGTAGTCGAAAACGACTGGCTGGCCCCGTTCTTCTCGGGCGAAGCTTTTGCCGGTTTGTTTGCCTGGCTGGCTGCAAACGGATTGATCGATACATTCAAAAACGGGGCGCCGAAAGTACCGGGCATTCCGGTCGAGATTCTGTGGTTTATCGTTCTGGCCCTAGCGGCGACCTATGTTTTGCTGCGGACCCCAGCTGGAAACTGGATTTTTGCCGCCGGTGGCGACAGCAATGCGGCGTCGAATTCTGGTGTGCCGGTGAGCCGTATCAAAGTGTCTTTGTTCATGCTAACCGCCTGCTGTGCGGCGCTGGTCGCAATCATCACCGTGATCGACGCGGGATCGACCGATGCGCGCCGTGGCTTCCAGAAAGAGTTTGAGGCCATCATTGCGGCGGTGATCGGAGGTTGTCTGCTGACCGGTGGCTATGGATCGGCCATCGGGGCGTTCTTTGGCGCGATCATCTTTGGCATGGTGGTCATCGGGCTGACTTACACGGATTTCGATCAGGACTGGTTCCAGGTGTTCCTGGGCGCAATGCTTCTGATCGCGGTATTGTTCAACAACGCCATCCGCAAACGCGTAACCGGGGAGCGCTGATATGACTGAAGACAGCAAGTTCCATCACGGGGATGCGGTAAAGGATGTTGCGCCGATCGTGCAAATGAAGAATATCGAAAAGCACTTTGGTAACATTATTGCCCTGGCAGGCGTCAGCTTTGACGTCAGGCCTGGCGAATGCCACTGCCTGCTGGGCGACAACGGTGCCGGAAAGTCGACCTTCATCAAGACCATGTCCGGAGTTCACAAACCCACCAAGGGCGAGATCTTTTTCGAAGGCAAACCGCTGCAATTTGACACGCCACGCGATGCGATGGAGGCGGGCATTGCGACCGTGTTTCAGGATCTGGCGATGATCCCGCTGATGAGTGTGACGCGGAATTTCTTCATGGGTCGCGAACCGACCAAGGGCAAGGGATTGCTGAAACGGTTCGATATCGACCAGGCCAATGAGGTCTGTATGGCCGAGATGCGCAAGATGGGTATCAATCTGCGCGGGCCGGATCAGGCCGTTGGAACCCTGTCAGGGGGCGAGCGTCAGACGGTTGCCATTGCCCGGGCGGTTTACTTCGGGGCCAAGGTTTTGATCCTTGATGAGCCGACGTCGGCACTTGGGGTACGTCAGACATCGAATGTTTTGGCAACCATCGACAAGGTGCGTAATCAGGGCGTGGGTGTGGTGTTTATCAGCCATAACGTGCGCCATGCGCTGGCAGTGGGTGATCGCTTTACCGTGCTCAATCGTGGCAAGACGCTGGGCACGGCCACACGTGGAGAGATCACACCCGAGGAATTGCAGGACCTGATGGCCGGAGGTCAGGAAATGGCCCAGCTGGAAGGCTCTTTGGGCGGAACGGTTTAACCGTTCCCCCGTCTGGGCCACAGGCCCCTATTTTCGAAATTGCAGGAATGGCCGAGATGGCCTTGTGTTGAAAGGTATCACTATGGGCAACACAGTCCGACTGACCGCAGCGCAAGCTTTGGTGCGCTATCTGGGCGCGCAGATGAACGAAGCTGGCAAGCCCTTTATCGCCGGTGTCTGGGCCATTTTTGGCCATGGCAATGTGGCCGGGCTGGGCGAGGCGCTGCACGGCGCGAAAGACAGCCTGCCAACCTATCGCGGGCAAAATGAACAGACAATGGCACATTGCGCGATTGCCTACGCCAAGCAGACGCGGCGGACGCGGGCGATGGCGGTGACCTCATCCATTGGACCAGGGGCCACCAATATGGTCACCGCGGCGGCGTTGGCGCATGTGAATAGGTTGCCGGTTCTGATTATCCCCGGCGATGTGTTTGCCACCCGCGGGCCTGACCCTGTGTTGCAACAGATCGAAAGCTTTGGTGATGGTACGGTTAGTGCCAATGACTGTTTTCGCCCGGTCAGCCGGTACTATGATCGCATCTCGCGGCCTGAACATCTGTTGACGGCCTTGCCCCGCGCCTTTCGCACCATGACCGACCCGGCCGATTGCGGGCCTGTGACGTTGGCCTTTTGCCAGGATGTTCAGGCTGAAGCCTATGACTATCCCGAGAGTTTCTTCGAGCCGAGGGTCTGGTATCAGCGCCGCATTCGCCCGGATGAGGCGGAGTTGGCCCGTGCGGTGGCTGCGATCAGATCAGCCAAACGTCCCGTTATCGTTTCCGGAGGTGGCGTGCATTACTCCGGAGCGACGGATGTGCTGCAGAGCTTTGTGGAATCCCACAATATCCCGATCACCGAGACGCAAGCCGGGAAATCGGCGCTGGCTTGGGATCATCCGTTGAACCTTGGCCCGGTTGGTGTAACCGGTGGTGAACCGGCCAACGCCACCTGCGCCGAGGCCGATCTGGTGCTTGCTGTTGGGACGCGGTTGCAGGACTTTACCACCGGGTCCTGGGGGCTGTTTTCCAATCCGAATCGCGAGATGATCTGCCTGAATACAGCCGCCTATGACGCCGAAAAACACGGCGCAATGCCGCTGCAAAGCGATGCGCGTGTCGGGTTAGAGGAACTTGGCGAAGCCTTGCACGGCTACCGGGCCGACCCGGTGGCGGACACGCTGAAGGCAGATTGGTTTGGCAAGGTGGATGCACTGACCGACGCGCCCGGTGACGGAAACGCGTTGCCTACGGATATGCAGGTAGTGGGTGCGGTGCAACGCGCCTCGGACAATAACACGGTAGTCATGTGCGCCGCGGGCACGATGCCAGGTGAGCTGCACAAGCTGTGGAAAGCGCCCCGCCCCGGTGCCTATCACATGGAATACGGGTTCAGTTGCATGGGCTATGAAATCGCCGGTGCAATGGGCATCAAGATGGCCCAGCCTGATCGCGACGTCATCTGCTTTACCGGTGACGGCACCTATATGATGGCGAACTCCGAAATGGCGACGGCAGCGATGATGGGCATCTCCTTTACTGTCGTCGTGACCGACAATCGTGGATTTGGCTGCATCAACCGTCTGCAAATGGGCACCGGCGGGGCCGAGTTTAACAATCTGCTGGATCATGCGGTGCACGAAACGCCCTCGGCCATAGACTTCGCTGCGCATGCGGCGGCGATGGGGGCGACCTCGGTCAAGGTGGGCTCGATCGTTGAGCTGGAGCAGGCATTGGCCAAACGTGGCGAGGTCACCGGCCCCTATGTGGTCGTCATAGACACCGATCCGTACCCGTCGACCGAATATGGCGGCACCTGGTGGGAAGTGGCCGTGCCCGAGGTCAGCATCCGCCCGGAAGTGAATGAAAAGCGCGCAGCCTATGAGGTTGCCATCAAGGAAAGAAACACGAAATGAGCGTGAAGATCGGCATCTCTCCGATTGCATGGCAGAATGATGATCTGCCGGACCTGACCGCGGCTTACACGATGGAACAGGCCCTGAAAGAGGCGCGCGAGATCGGCTATACCGGCGTCGAACGCGGTCAGCGGATGCCCGGCGATACCGAAGGTCTGCGCGCCTATCTCGACACCAATGATATCGTCCTGTGTGGCGGTTGGTGTTCTGGGGCTTCTCTGGTTAACGATTTTGCCACCGAGCGCGAGGCCGTGCGCGCGCAGGTCGAACAATTCGTAGCGCTCAACAGCCCGTGCATCGTCTATGCCGAATGTTCGAACACCGTGCAGGGGCAGATCGGGGTCGCGGTTAATGACCGGGTGAAACTGTCCCGGGATGAGGTGTTGGCCTATGCCGCCAAAATCACCGAGCTGGCCAAATGGATGGCTGATCAGGGCATGCCGATGGCCTATCACCACCACATGGGCACGATTATCGAAAGCGAAGAGGATGTGAACTGGTTGATGGAAGGGTCGGGCCCCGAGGTCGGCTTGTGCTTTGATACCGGCCACTTGCTGTTTGGTGGCGGCAACGTGATGGCGACCCTCAATCGGTGGGGTGACCGGGTGCATCACGTCCATTTCAAGGATATCCGTCCGGCGGTCGTACAGGATGTGCGCGAAAACAACCGCAGCTTCCTGGATGCTGTCGTCGCGGGAGCGTTCACTGTGCCTGGCGATGGTTGCATTGATTTTCAAGCCGTGGCGAATGCGTTGAAATCTATGGGTTATAGCGGCTGGATCGTGGTCGAGGCCGAACAGGACCCCGCCAAGGCCCCACCCCAAGAGTATTCCAAGATGGGCTACGACCACATTGTCGATGTCTGCGCTCAGGCAAGATTGGAGATCACCAACTAACAAACCGCCCCAAGGGGCAACACCAAGGCCATGAAGAAGGAGAAAATCATGGTAAGTCAAAGAATTGGATATGTCGGGTATTTTGACCGGGAATCCTGTGATCTGGACGAATTCAAGGTGTTGACCTCTCGGAAACTGACCTCGGACATGGTTCCGCAGGCCGCGATGATCGAAAAGAACGTCCCCGTCTATGACATGAATGCCCTGCGTCCCGCGCTGGAAGATACAGGGCAACGGCGCGCTTTGATGGCGGAATGGGGCCATGTGCTGAACCAATCCGCCGGGGTGATCGCGCTGAAAGGGGCCTATCAGGATCTGTCGGTGATCGACCGGGCGACCGAGGTTTTTCGGCAGATCATCGACGAGGAACGCCAAAGCGGCGAAGGCGAGGGTGATCATTTTGCCGCCTCGGGTGCGAATGACCGGATCTGGAATGCGCTGCAAAAGCACTGCCTGCGCGATCCGGAAGGTTTCTCAAAATACTTCGGCAACGCTGCTGTTGCCACCGCCTGCGAGGCATGGCTGGGGCCGAACTATCAGGTCACGGCTCAGGTCAATCAGGTCCGCCCCAGCGGCAAGGCACAGCAGGCGCATAGGGACTACCATCTGGGCTTTCAGACCGCTGAAAGCGCTGCCCGGTACCCTGTGCATGCACATCTGCTGACGGCGGCGCTGACCTTGCAGGGGGCAGTGGCACATTGTGACATGCCGGTGGAAAGCGGGCCCACCAAACTGTTGCCGTTTTCACAGCTATATCCAGCCGGATATATTGGCTTTCACGACCCCGCGCACAGGGACCACTTTGAGAAGAGCTATGTTCAGGTGCCGTTGAACAAAGGCGACGCGGTATTCTTCAACCCCGCGCTGTTCCACTCGGCCGGCGAGAACCGCAGCACGGATATCGACCGTATGGCGAACTTGTTGCAGATCTCATCCGCTTTTGGTCGTGCGATGGAGGCCATCGACCGCCGGTCCATGGCGCTGGCCGTACTGCCGTCACTGGTGGCCTTGAAGCGAAGCGGCGAGCTGACTGGGTCCGAGCTGGACGCGGCCATCGCGGCGACTGCCGAAGGCTATCCGTTTCCGACAAATCTGGACACAGATCCCCCGATTGGCGGTAATGCTCCGGAAAGCCAGGCGGATATCTTGCGGCGTGCGGTCGCCGAAGAATGGACGCCAGAGCAACTGACCTCGGCACTTTCGGCGTTGAAAACCCGACAATCCGCCTGACGTTACGAACCGGGCCGGCGCGCCCAGAAAGGAGGCCCCATGGCCAACCTGCTCAGGAAACCACGCGGCCCCTATGGCAAGGTGCATGACATCACCCCTGCCTCTGCGGGATGGCGTTATGTCGGGTTCGGTCTTTACCACCTACGCGCAGGCGACAGGGCGACCGAAGAAACCGGTGACAATGAGGTCATACTGGTCATGGTCGAGGGCAAGGCGCATATCACCGGGGCCGGGCAGGATTGGGGTGTGCTGGGTGACCGCATGGATGTCTTTGAAAAGACGCCGCCGCATTGTCTGTACCTGCCCAACGGAACCGATTGGCAGGCCGTGGCGGAAACCGATTGTGTTGTGGCCGTGTGTTCAGCCCCCGGCACAGGTGGCCACCCGGCGCGACGGGTCGGGCCGGGTGGCATCACACTGACCGTACGCGGGAAGGGTGTGAATACCCGCTATATCAACAATATCGCGATGGAGGCCGAAGACGTCGCTGACAGCCTGCTGGTGACCGAGGTCTTCACGCCCAATGGCCACTGGTCCTCCTACCCCAGCCATCGCCATGATGAAGATGACTTTCCTCGCATAACCTATCTGGAAGAGACCTATTACCACCGTCTGAACCCCTCGAACGGGTTCGGCATTCAGCGGGTCTATACCGATGATGGCGATCTGGACGAGGCTATGGCTGTATCTGATGGCGATGTCGTGATCGTCCCGCGCGGGCATCATCCCTGCGGTGCGCCCTATGGGTTTGAGATGTACTACCTGAACGTCATGGCCGGCCCGTTGCGGAAATGGCGCTTTGTAGCCGCCCCCGAAGTAGAATGGATCATGGAGCGTGACGCATGAGCGCGAATTTTGCGAATTACCCCGGTCTTGCGGGAAGAACAGTTTTTATCACCGGCGGGGCCGGTGGGATCGGCGCCGAAACGGTTCGCGCCTTTGCCGCCCAGGGGGCCAGGGTCGGGTTTGTTGATCTGAACGCAGATGCGGGCCAAGCGCTATTGGCGGAACTGGACGGGCAGCATGCCTTTGCCCAATGCGATCTGCGCGACATTGAGGCATTGCAGGCCGCGTTCGAGCGGCTGGTCGCCGCGCTGGGCGAGGCGGATGTTCTGGTCAATAACGCCGCCCATGACGAACGCCACGACTGGCGCGAGGTGACGCCGGAGTATTGGGATGACCGAATGTCCACCAATATCCGCCATATGTTCTTTGCCATCCAGTCGGTGGCCCCGGGCATGATCGCTAAGGGCAAGGGGGCCATCGTCAACCTGGGCTCGAATTCCTGGTGGGAATGCGGGGCGGGATTCCCGGCCTATGCCACCGCCAAATCTGCCGTTCATGGCCTGACCCGTACCATGGCGCGCGAGTTGGGCGACCATCGCATCAGGGTGAACACGGTAGTTCCGGGCTGGATCATGACGGAGAGGCAAAAAGAGTTATGGGTGACACCCGAGGCGCTGGCCAAGCAGGTGGATCGTCAATGTCTGCCGGACCCGATTGAGCCGGTCTATGTGGCGCGCATGGTCCTGTTTCTGGCCTCGGACGACGCGGCCATGTGCAGCGCGGGGAACTTCATGGTCGAAGGCGGCTCGATCTGAGGTGATGCCGCTTGGCGATGCGCTTCCGGTCGACTGGTAACTTGACGCCCTAATGCTGCGGCGGGGCGCCAAAGGCACGGATCACGGTGCGGGCAGCTGCCTCAACCGGGTCGTGCGTTTCCTTCAGGATCGTGACGCGGTCAAACCGTTCAGGATCACGATTGACGGCTTCACGCATGGCATTTCCGAATGCCATACGCAGCTCGGTTCCTATGTTGAACTTGCAGATCGAGGTCTCGCGCGCCAGCTTCATACGCTGCTCTACCGGCACACCGGACCCGCCATGAATGACCAAAGGCACTTCGGTCACGGCATCGATTTCGGCGATACGCGCCTCATCCAGGCCACCTTCTTTGTTTTGCTGCAAGTGAACATTGCCAACCGAAATCGCCATCGCGTCGACGCCGCTTTCGCGTGCAAACTTCGCGGCTTCCTCGGGGTCGGTACCATTTGAGCCTTCGCCACCGGAATACCCCACAAAGCCGATCTCTCCCTCGCATGAAATCCCGGCCGCATGGGCTATCTCGGCAATGGCCGCAGTCTCGTTGATATTCTGCTGCAAGGGTTTGCGCGACCCGTCGAACATCAGCGAGGTAAAGCCGCTGTCCAACGCGATCTTGCAATCCTCGAACGTATATCCGTGATCCAGATGGGCGACGACCGGGACCGAGGCATTCTCGGCCAGATAGCGGAACATCTTGCCCAGAATGGGCAGGGGTGTGTGCTCGCGACAACTGGGACCGGCCTGCAGGATCACGGGCGCGTTCTCAGCTTCGGCAGCGGCCACATAAGCGCGCATGTCTTCCCAGCCCAGGGTCACCAGACCACCGACGGCATAGCCCTGATCATAGGCAGGTTGCAGAACGTCTTTCAGTGTGGCGAGGGTCATTTGAATTTTGCAATCATGTCTTTGATGCCCGGTATGGTTTCGATCTGATAGGCATGGGTGGGCTGGAAATACTGGACCAGCGAGCGTTGGGTCAGGCCGCCGAGGATCGTGAAATAGTACATCTCATACCCCGGCAGGACGCAGCAGGGGTGATAACCCTTGTCGATACAGACGGTCGATCCGTCCATGATATGATAGGCGTCGCCCGGTTCGTTATCCTCGCGCTGCAGCATCTGCAGGCCCGAGCCCCAGTTGGGTTTGAAACGGAAATTATAGGTCTCGTCATGGCGGGTTTCATCCGGCAACCGGTTGGTATCGTGTTTGTGGCTGGGAAACCCCGACCATCCCCCCTGACCCACGGTGTACAACTCACTCACCAGCAGACGGCCCACCTTGTCATGCTGTTTCTGGCCCAGGATGTGCTTGATCTTGCGGTGGGTTTTGGTGTCGTCGCTGCCGTATTGCACCAGATCGTGCTGGCGGACATCGAACGGGTCCAGCACCTTGTCGTATCTGGCGCCCGCGATGAAGACTTCGGTGTGGTCCGAGGCGCAGACGATCTGCACCTTGGCGCCAACGGGTGCATAAACGCCCTCTGGCTCTCCATCCCAGACATCCTCTCCTCGGTTGCCCAGTATGGCAAATTGCACGCCTTCGACATCCACATCGACCGTACCTGTGGCCGGGACGATGCAGGTCTCATACCCCGGCACTTGATATTCGAACGCCTCGCCCTGTTTCAGTTTGACGATGTTGAAATAGTTCAGGGGCACCATTGGGTCATCGGCATCCACGATGGGTTTGTTCTGGTTCTCATAGGGGGCGATATGCATTGGGATCTCCTATGCCGTGGGGCCGGGATGGGTGGCCAGAAACGTGTCCAGCTGTTCGGTGGTCGGCATAGCGGGCGCGCAGCCGGGTTGAGACACGACGATCGAGGCGCAGGCCGAACCGCGCATCACCGCGTCCTTCAGCGAGTACCCCGCTGCAACCGAGGCCAGTAACCCGGCCATGAAACTGTCACCTGCGCCATTCGGCTTGACGGCAGTCACCGGATAGATGCCTGTCTGAAATTCCTGCCCGTCCATCAGCGTGATGGCGCCTTTTTCACCCATTTTATAGATCACCACGCGGCCTGGTTTGGCCGCCAGTTCCTGCGCCTTGGCAAACCCTTTGTTTATCCCGCCCGCCATGAAACCGAATTCTTCGTCATTGCCTACGATCAGATCACTGGCGTCACCGGCGCGGGACAGGACCTCGGACGCGACTTCGGGTGAGGGCCAACTGTAAGGGCGATAGTCTATGTCAAAAATTACGGGCACACCGGCCTTGCGGGCCGTGTCGATGGCCCGGAATGTGGCGCTGCGCGAAGGCTCGGCCGCAAAGACGGTTCCGGCCGAGATCACAGCCGAGAAGGAGCTGAAATCTACCTGGTCCATATCCTCTTCGGTGACTTGGAAATCGACTGCGCCATTGCGGTAGATGACATTCTGGAAATCTTCTGTCCGGCTTTCGTAGATTGCCAGCGACATGCGGTATTCGCCCCTTACAACCCGTATGTTGGACGTATCGACGCCGTAATGCGCCAGCCGGTTCAGGCAGAACCGCGCGACCGCGTCGTCAGATACCGAGGTGATCAGCGACGCTTGACTGCCCAGCTTGACCAGACCCACACATATATTTGCCGATGAACCGCCCAGATCGGCCCGGAACGCGTCGGCATCCTCACTTTTCTCGCCGATGGGATCGGCAAACAGGTCCATGCCCGCACGACCCAAGACGCCAAAGCGGTTTCCTTTGATACCGTCCATCAAAGCGGTCACGTCATTTCCTCCGGCGAAAAGGGTCGGCAAGGTGTGTTGATCCTTGCGTTGAATCGATTCACACGATACTGATTTTGCAACCGGTTGCAAATGATATGTGCGAGGCCGCGGCAGATGCCTGAAATTGGAATTGGAATTGTTGGCGGCGGCTATATGGGCAAGGCCCACTCCGTCGCGATGTCAGCGGTAGGTGCGGTGTTCGACACCGCGCTGCGCCCGCGGCTTGAGGTGATCTGTGCCTCGACATCTGCAAGCGCGGAAGTCTATCGCGCCGCCTACGGGTTCCAGCGCGCCACCGATGACTGGCGCATGCTGGTCGAGGATCCAAAGGTCGAGGCCATTGTGATCGCCTCACCTCAATCGACACACCGTCAAATCGCTGAGGCGGCGTTTGCCCTTGGTAAACCGGTGCTGTGCGAAAAACCCTTGGGGGCGTCCTTGGACGACAGCCGCGCGATGGTGGCGGCAGCCGAGGCCACAGGTGCAATCAACATGGTCGGGTTCAACTATATCCGTACGCCCGCTAGCCAATATGCGCGTCAGCTTATTGCTGAAGGGGAAATCGGTCAGGTCACATGGTTCCGTGGCGAACATACCGAGGATTTCTATGCCGACCCCGAGGCCCCAGCAACCTGGCGCACAACGGGAATGGCCAATGGAACCATCGGCGATCTTGCTCCGCATATGGTGAATGGTGCGTTGGCGCTGATCGGGCCGATCACTCAGGTTATGGCCGATGTGGAGACGGTGCACCGGCATCGCCCCGGCGGCGAAGTTACCAATGATGATCACGCGCAGATGATGTGCCGTTTTGAAAGCGGGGTCATGGGCAACCTCTATTTCAGCCGTGTCGCAACGGGTCGCAAGATGGGCTACGCCTATGAAGTCTCGGGTACCAAAGGTGCGATCCGGTTCGATCAGGAGGACCAGAATGCCTTGTGGCTGTATCGCCGCGAAGGTCCCGAAGCTGCACGCGGTTTTACCAAGATCCTGACAGGCCCTGCGCACCCGGATTACGAACCTTTTTGCCAGGGTCCGGGGCACGGCACAGGATATCAGGATCAGATCATTATCGAGGCCAAGGATTTCCTGCAGGCCATCCATTCTGGGCAGAATATCTGGCCCACCTTCCGCGATGGGCACGAGGTGAACCGCGTTCTGGCGGCTGCATTGGCATCGTCAGACGGGCGGCAATGGACAGATATCAGCGATTTCTGAAAGCTCACCACCCAATTTCCAAAGAGAGACTAAGACCATGACTAAGCTGAAATGGGGCATGATCGGTGGCGGTGAAGGCAGCCAGATTGGCCCTGCGCACCGCCTTGGCGCACAGGCCGATGGGCTGTTTGAGTTCGCTGCCGGAGCGTTGGACCACCGCCCCGACGTGGGACGTGAATATGCACAGCGTTTGGGCGTTGCAACTGATCGCGCCTATGGCGACTGGCAAGAGATGCTAGCCGGTGAAAAAGACCGTAGCGACCGCATCGATCTGGTTACCATCGCGACACCGAACTCGACCCATTTTGAAATTGCCAAGGCCTATCTCGAAGCGGGTTTTAACGTTCTGTGCGAAAAGCCGATGACGATGACCGTGGACGAAGGCGAAGAGATCGTGCGCATCGCCGAAGCATCGGGCAAGCTATGCGCCGTGAATTATTGCTATTCGGCTTATCCGATGGTGCGCCAGGCACGTGCAATGGTGAGGGTCGGGGATATCGGCAAGGTGCGTCTGGTCGTGACGAATTTCAGCCACGGCCACCACGGGGATGCCACTGACGCCGACAATCCACGCGTGCGCTGGCGGTATGATCCGGCGATGGCCGGTGTCTCGGGGCAGTTCGCGGATTGCGGTATACACGCGCTGCATATGGCCAGCTTCATTTGCGATGATGAGGTCACGTCGCTGTCCGCCGACATGGCCTCGACCATCTCAAGCCGCGTGCTGGAGGATGATGCCATGGTCAACTTCCGGACAGAGCGTGGCACCGTCGGGCGCTTGTGGACTTCGTCCGTTGCGATCGGGCGCCAACATGGGTTCGACATTCAGGTCTTCGGTGAAACCGGCGGTCTGCGCTGGACCTCGGAACAGCCCAACCAGTTGCTCTATACACCGGTCGGCGGCCGCACACAGATCATTGAAAAGGGCGAAGGTGGCTTGTACGAGGACGCCCAGCGCCTGTCGCGGGTGGCCATCGCACATCCTGAAGGGTTTCCCTTGGCTGTGGCCAACATCTATTGCGATCTGGCCGATGCCATTCGTGGCGAAACCCGCGACGGGTTGCCAGGCGCAGCGGATGGGGTGCGGTCTATCGCAGCGGTCCATGCTGCCGTTGCGTCGGGCAATGAAGACGGAGCCTGGAAGGATGCGCGCCCCCCTATGTTCCGCTGACTAGGCGCGGGAGCGCAGCGTGCCCCTTTCGACTACGCGGCAGGGGAAAATGCGGGCCTCGGGATAACGCTCGGGGTCTTTCAGCATTTCTTCCACCAGATCCACAGACGAGGTGATGATTTGCTTGATCGGTTGGTGGATGGTTGTCAGATTTACGCTTTCCCAACGCGACATCTCCATGTCATTCAGGCCGATGATCCCGATATCCTTGCCCGGTTTAAGCCCGTGATCCGACAGGGCGGACAGCGCACCGACGGACAGAATGTCATCGCCGCAGAAATAGCTTTCGGCTGGTTGACCCTTTAGCAGATCCAGCATTTCCGCGCGCCCCGCCTCAAATGAATAGGCCCCGGCGAAAGAGTATGTGACCTCAAGACCAGGGTGCTTTTCGGCCTCTTCCATAAAGCCCTGATAGCGATCCATGGCCGAGGTCGCATCCTTTGGCCCGCCCAGATATCCAACACGCCGATAGCCCCGCGCCTGCAGCTCGCGGGCTGCCATGCGACCACATTCGACATTGTCGATCCCGACGACATGTACCTCTGGTGAGGTCGCCGAGCGCCCGAACGTATGCACAACCGGAACACCGGCATCGTGAAACGCCTTGGCGAAACTTGGCGGCAGGGTCGAAGAGGCCACGATGGCAGCGTCAACAGAATACTGGCGCAGCATCCGAACGGAATTGGCAGGCTCGGTCTCATCGGTCAGGTTCACGATCAACGGGCGCAAACCGCGTTCCTGCAAGGCGCGCGTGAATTGATCGAAGACTTCAAGGAAAATCGGGTTGTGAAAGTTGTTCGAGATCAACCCAATCAGTTTTGTCCGCCCCGTGGTCAGGGACGAGGCCAGGGCGTTTGGGCTGTAACCCAGTTCCGCCGCGGCCTTTTCCACCTTGCTTCGGGTTTTTGCCGAAACCGAGGCACCCTCGGTAAAGGTGCGCGACACGGCAGAGCGCGACACCCCGGCCAGAGCTGCGACGTCTTTTAGGGTGACGCTCATGTTTCGTACCTGCAGAAGAAAGGTGGGATGACAGACATTTTCATGTCGTGATACTAAGCCAGTTAGTCTGGTGGCTGCAATCGGTTGCAAATGATTGCTCGTTTGACGCGGGGCCCGGTTTATTGACCCCGAGCAGCTTCTCACCAATCGATTCTTTCTGACGGGAGATCAGGTAAATCTGCCGTCGCGCACCGTAAATCGGTCCGCGATTTGACACATTTCCGCCCAAAATGATCGAAAATTCGCCCTAAGCGGGAATTTCTTTTCGTTTGTGGGGAGGTTTCGGCACCGCCTCATCAGTAACGATTTAGTTAACGGGGGTGTGTTCCTCGTGTCAGTGCGGGATTTCGCACTTTGGTAAAACAGTCTGGAGTTCAAGTAATGTTGAATGGAATTCGCAAAGTATTTCTGAAGCTACGCAAAGACGAGCGCGGCGCGACCCTTGTTGAATATGGCATCGCGCTGTTTGTTGCGATTGTCGTCGGCGGGACAATTCTGACCAATTTGGCTGGCACGACCAGCAGCAACTTTAGTGATGCAAACTCGGCAGCCAAGCGGACAACAACCCCTTAAACGGCGGGCCGATTTTTCTAGCATTAAAAATCTGACTTCCCACTCGCAAGCGTGGGGCGTCAGTTTCCTACCAGACCACCTTTGATTTGCATAAGCGGTCTGTTTGGCCAGTCAGGCCCAATTAAGTAATTATCCTGAGTTTTCCCGGGAATTGGAGGATACCATGCGTATTAAATCATTTTTGATGACTTTCCTGGGAATAGGTTTGGCGGGTGGCGCAGTCATTCTGGCGCAGGATCAGATCCGAAGGAATCAGTCAGCGGGTGAACCAACCATAGTTCGTGTTGTGGCCGTGGCCGAAGATATCGCGTTCGGAACGCCGATCGAAGGGCACAAGCTGACGACCATTGATTGGCCTACTGCATCTGTGCCTGCAGGTGTTTTTACAAGCTTTGATGATGTCCTGCCCGCCGCAGGCATAGAACCTCGCCGGGCCAAGCGCGCTTTGGCGCAGGGTGAAATTCTTTTGACCTCGAAAGTTTCCGATTTTGGTGAAAAAGTGACAATCGTTCAGACGATTGGCGAGAATAACCGCGCGATGGCGATCAATGTCGACGCGCAGACAGGGGTAGGCGGATTTGTAACGCCTGGCGACTTTGTCGACATTGTTCTGACCCGCGGCACCAATGATACACTGCGTGCAGTGACGATCCTGCAGAATATCCGGGTCATCGGCGTGGACCAAACCGCGGATGAAGAGCTTGACCAACCGGGCATTGCCCGCACGGTTACGATCGAGGTCACCCCGGATGAAGGTCAGAAGTTGGCTCTGGCGCAGAAGGCCGGGCAGCTCAGTCTGTCTCTGCGGTCTCTGCAAACAGAAGAGGATAAGCCGCTGGAAGCGGTTCGCCTCAGCGACATCCTCCTTGAAAAATCACCGCTAGAAGAGGGTACGCCCAGGCCGATTGTGAAAGTTCGCCGTGGGGCAACCGACGTTCAGGAAATTCAGGTCTTTGGGAACACCAGTGCAACAACTGAGCCGGTGAACTGAGGTCAGGTTGGTCTTTCGAGGGAGGTTGATATGACTTCGCTACGCAAAATCAGGGATAAAGAAGACGGCACAATTCTGGTTTTTGTCGGCATGTTCATGGTCGTCATGATCGGAATGGCTGCACTGACTTTTGATCTGGGGCGTATCGCCTCTACCCAAACTGACCTGCAAGCCTATACCGACCACGTGGCGCTTGCCGCCGCAGGAGAGCTGGATGGCAATGCTGACGCCATCACCCGTGCAACAGCTGCGGCATCCGGCATGATCGACGACGAACAGTTTTTCGCGGATGGCAGCCAAAGCCTTGGAACTTCAGCGGATTTTTCGCTTCGCTTTCTGACCGGATTGCCTACTCCGGCGGCAGACCCAGACGATAACGACTCGGTTACGCCTTTTGTGACGACAGACCCGGCGCGTGCCGTCTTGGTCGAGGTGACCGCGACACCACGGACTGTTTTCCTGCCTTTTGGCCGATCGCTGGCCAGCTTACTGGGTGTCGCCAGCCCGTCCGGAGAGGTGAATTCAGTCTCGATCGCTGGGTATTCAGCATATGCCTGTGACGTAACGCCGTTGATGTTCTGTATCCCGTCGGGCTGGACCTCCAGCGCCAATATCGGCGCTTCCATCAAATTGCGTACTGGCGGCAACAACTCAGCCTGGGGGCCGGGGAATTTCGGATTTCTAGATCCAACGGATATCGGGATCAATCCAAACGGACCATGCGCCGGTCTGACCGGCTCAAAGCTGTATATCTGCCTCATTGCTGCGAATGGGAACCTGACCAAATGCGTGTCTCAGCGCGGTGTCGACACCGAACCCGGTCAGCGGAACGGGATTGGCAGCGCGATCTACAATTCGCGGTTCGATATGTTCCAGGCGACCATGAACCAACTGAAGAACGATCCAGACTATGCGCCGGGTCCAAATGTGATTTCAGGCTGGGACCATTCCGGCGGGGGCTGTGTGAAAAACAACCCGGACCTGTCGACCAATACTATTCCAATGCCGCCGGATGATTGCTTTGACCCGGTGAGTGGTCTTTGCAACGGCAGCCGTTTTGGCAATGGCAACTGGACGTCAGGGCAAGCGGCTTACAATCTTATGAATTATGGCGTTGGACCGGACGGTACGCTGACACCGCATGCGCAGGGTGCACCGACAGGAAACACCCGGTATCAGGTATATCTGGATGAGGTCAGCCGGGCCGGGTCAGGCGATATCGTCACCGGACGGGACGAGACCGGCCGCGCCCAATGTTCAAGCCAGCCCAGCACCGACCCCGAGCGGCGTACGTTCATCGCCGCAGCGATTGACTGCACCGCGAACCCGGTTTCCGGGCGGGCCACCGATGTGCCGGTCAAGGAATTCGTAAAAGTCTTTCTGTTTCAGCCACTTGAAGAATCCACAGGTTCGGATTTTGACATCTTCGTCGAGGTGGTCAAACAGGTTGGCGGCGGAGTTGGCGGCAGTGCCGTTGATGGCATTTTCCGCGATGTTGTGAGGCTGTACCGATGAAGCCGCTGGGTCGCTTCCTCTCACGCTTTCAGCGCTGCGAGTCTGGCGCGCCGATGGTCGAGTTCGCCATGGTTCTGCCGGTTATCTTGCTGTTCTTTGTTGTGATCATCGAGGGCAGCCGGATCACCTGGATACATCAGGCGACATCTGCCGGCGTACGGGATGCGTCACGCATGATCGCTCGCATCGCACCGCTGGATCTATGCAGCGCGGGCGGCGTCGCAAGCTATGATGCAATGGCCACAGATATTGTAGCCAACCGACTGGGCGGTGGGGCGCATTTGCCGGTCGGAACAACGCTGGTGGATGTAACCCCGACCTGCATATCGCGGTCTGGCAGCTATCGTATTGACCCGACCTCAGTGGTCGAAGTGACCGCGAAAATCCAGATTGATTTTATCCTGGGCAATGTTCTGGGCTTGTTCGGCGGGGCTGTTAGCACGCTTGACACGGTGATTTCGGATCAGAGCCGGGTGTTCGGCGTATGACCCGGTTGTCGCATATCCTGCGGACCTTCCGGCATCAGGAGCGTGGCGCTGCCCTGGTCGAATTGGGGATGGTCATTCCACTGTTCCTGTTGCTGATGTTCGGCATTGTGGATTATGGCCGGTTGTTCTGGTCGACTACCATGGCGCAGAAGGCGATGCAAAAAGCATCCCGGCTGGCAACTCTTGGGCCTCCGCTTTGCGGCGCGTTGCCGACCGAGCACACGCTGGCAAGCGGCGCTCCTACAAGTACGAAATTTGGGGTGCTCTGCCGCAGTGGCAATGTCTGTGCCGTGCCTGCCCTGCCTGCGCCTTGCCCTTTGAATACCGCGACGGATTACGGCGCACGTGTCTGGAATGATATCCGCATGTTGCTGCCACCGGGAACGACTGCCGCCAACGTACAGATCGGATATTCGCATGACGCGCGCCTTGGATTTTTAGGGGGGCCATACACGCCGGTCGTTACCGCCGAACTTGTTAACGTAAACTTTAACTTCATGATGCCAATCGCCGGTCTTGCCGCTCTTGCGTCGAACGGCACAACACCTGCGTCAAATACCCCCAACAGTATTTCTCTTCCCGCGATGAGCACATCGGTTCCCGCCGAAGATCTGGCGGCCGGGGCGAGTGAGTAAGGAGAAACATAATGAGTGCCAAGCAGATTTCAGTATTGTTGATTTCACCGGACGAGCAGATTTACTCGGCCATAGAAGGCTCGTTGCGGGGGCAGGCGAACTGCCGGTTCACCGGTCGTCAGGACACCGTTGCGGGGGTAAACGGCTCTGCGATCTCGCTGACTGCAGAGCATGATGTTGTTCTGTTCGATGTGGATGAGAATTCCGGGGACCTACTGCAAACCGCACGGAAAATCTGTGATGCCCGTATGCCAAATGCGATCATCATTGCGTTGGCCCACGAGGATCTGCCCTTGGAAAAGGCGCGCCAGCTGAAAAAGCTTGGTGTCGACGACGTTCTTCCGAGAAAGTGGATCGACGAGGAAATTGTGCCGCAGGTGGACGCAATCCGGGCCCGCCGTCAAGCGCAGTTGCCGGCCGTGTGGGGCGGTCAAGCAACCCTGGGCAAAGTGATCGCCGTGGCCAAATCCCGTGGTGGGGTTGGATCGTCTATCGTCGCTGCCAATCTGGCCAACGAGCTACAGGCCAAGGAAGGGTTCTTCAAGAAGAAAGCCGCCAACGAAGTCGCGGTTGTCGATTTGGATTTTCAGTTCGGATCTATTGCCGCCCTGATGGATGTTGAGGAAAGTGACGCCATGTGGCGGATGGCGATGGATGAGAGCATTCCCGATGGCGCCTTTCTGGAACAGGCCATGACCAAATCCCCCTGTGGGGTTGATGTTCTGGCTGCACCGTCGCGCTTTGGTCCTCTCAGTGCCATTAATGAAGAACAGATCTCGGCCATTTTGGACAGCCTTAAGCGCAGCCATGATTATGTGATTATTGATCTGCCGCGAGCTCTGGTCGAGTGGATCACGCCGGTTTTGTCCCAAGCCGACCGGCTGCTTTTGGTGACAGATGTCGCGGTACCTTCGATCCGGTCAGCGCGGAAATTGATGGATTTCTATCACGCCGAAAACCCGGCCTTGGAAATCCAGCTGGTTGCGAGCCTGGAAAAGAAACCCCTGATCCCGGCCGCGCACCACCGCGCAGCGGCAAAGTTGTTGGAACAGGATTTCGCCCACTGGGTTCCCAAGGATGAGCGAACCGTTCGTGAATGCGTGGACCGGGGCGTACCTCTGCAAGAGGTCTCAAATCGGGCGCCTCTGACACGGGCCATCCGCCGCATCGCGCAGGAAACCACAGTTTCTCTGCCGCCACGCGTGGGCAAACAGTAAATCGAAGTCCGAAGATGTGAAGATTAGTTAAGTAAAAGGTAAAGCAGAATGTTTCGTGAATTTGACAGAACGGGTCGCACAACATCCCAATCCCCAAAAGTTGTGCCGTTGGACACGAAACAGCCGAACGGAAATGTTGCTGATATCGAGGTCAAGAACGCCGAACGCCGTGCCATGGAGCGCGAGCGCGAGATGGACCGTATTGACCTCAAGGCCCGGATGCACAACTCGTTGCTTGATAAGCTGAATCTGGCTGTGATCGACAAGGTCGAAGAAGACACATTGCGGGGCGAAATCGGCAAACACGCAACTGATCTGTTGCGGTCCGAGGGCCGGGCCATGCGGTCCGAGGAAATCAAGCTTTTGGTCGAAGAACTGATGCACGAGGTGCTTGGGCTTGGGCCACTGGAGCCTTTGCTGGCCGACCCTTCGATCAACGATATTCTGGTGAACGGTCACAAGCAGATTTTCGTCGAACGTTCGGGTATTCTGGAAAAAACCTCGGCCCGTTTTCGGGATGAACGTCATTTGCTGCGGATCATCGACAAGATTGTCAGTCGTGTCGGCCGTCGTATCGATGAACGCCAACCCTGGGTGGATGCGCGGCTTGAGGATGGCAGCCGTGTAAACGCGATCATTCGGCCCTGCGCGCTGGACGGGCCGGCCTTGTCGATCCGTAAATTCGCACGCGTACCGCTGACGATGGAGCGGTTGGTTAAGAACGATGCATTGAATGACAGTGCCGCGGCGTTGTTGCGCGGTCTGGTCGAGGCAAAGATGAATGTCCTGATTTCCGGAGGAACCGGATCAGGTAAAACGACGATGCTGAATGCCTTGTCTTCCTATATCGGCGGCAACGAACGGGTCGTGACCATCGAAGACGCTGCTGAACTGCAACTGCAGCAGGAACATGTTCTCCGCATGGAGACCCGCCCAGCCGGTTTGGACGGGACCGGCGCTGTGGCCCAGCGTGATCTTGTCCGCAATGCGCTGCGGATGCGCCCTGACCGTATTGTGGTCGGCGAGGTGCGCGGATCAGAGGCCTTCGACATGCTGCAGGCGATGAATACCGGCCATGACGGTTCGATGACGACCGTTCATGCCAACAGTCCACGCGATGCGCTGTCTCGGGTCGAGCAGATGGTACAGATGGGCGGGATGGAGCTGCCGCATTCGGCGATCCGGGCCACCATCGCTTCGGCCATCCACTTTGTGCTTCAGTTGAACCGACTGTCAGACGGGACGCGCCGGGTTACTTCGATCTCGGAAGTGACTGGAATGGAAGGCGACATCATCACCATGCAGGACATCTTTGTCTTCAAGCGCGAAGGCAAGGATGAAAACGGCAAGGTTCTGGGCCGGTTCATGCCCACGGGAATTCGACCAAAATCCAGTGATGCACTGGCGGCTGCCGGGGTCGACCTGTCCACCGTCAAGTTCAACTAAGGAGGTCTGGGATGTTCGAGAAAATCAGGTCATATCTGGCCAATTTGAACATCAACAACCTGATCGGCCCGGAAATGGAAGTTGCCGGGTTCGATGTCAGGTTTGTTCTTGCGCTTGCGGTTTTCCTGGGTGCGCTGATTGCTTTTGAAGGGCTGCGTCAGTTTATGCGGCGTGGCGAAAACCGCGAAGAGGCGATCAACCGCCGAATTCAGATGCTGTCCGAGGGGAAGTCGGGTGAGGATGTCCTCAGCCTGTTGAAACCGCAGGAAGCCAAGCCACTGTTGCGGAGTTTCCCGCTGGTGGGGGATTTGCCTCTGGCGTTGAAGGTTTCGGGCCTGAACATGGTTCCCGAAATGTTTCTGGCCGGTTGTGGCGCAGCCTTTCTGATCTCGGCCATTGGTGGGTCTATGGTGGCTGATCCGTTGAAAGTGGTCCCCACCTGCGCCCTTGTTTTCCTGATTGCGCCACTGGTTGCGTTGGGTGTGACGTTGCGCAAGCGCAAGGCGGCGTTGATCAAGCAGTTGCCCGATGCGCTGGACCTGATGTCCCGTGGATTGAAGGTGGGGCACCCACTGAACACAACCTTACAAAGTGTCGCCGAAGAAATGCCTGACCCGATTGGAACCGAGTTTGGGCTGGTCGTTGATCAGGTCTCTTATGGCGAAGAACTGACAACTGCGATCAAAAGCATGGCTGACCGCATCGATGAAGAAGATATCCAATATCTAGCTGTTGCGCTGATGATGCAGCACGGCACAGGTGGCGACCTGGCCGGCATCTTGCGCACGCTGGCTCGCGTGATCCGAGCGCGCATGTCATTGCGTCGCAAGGTCAAGGCCATCTCGGCCGAAGGCCGCATGACAGCATATATCTTGTCATCCATTCCCGTTGGCATTGCCGTGTTCATGACCATCATGACGCCCACATATTATGGCGATGTCGCGGACTCTCCGGCCTTTGTGCCAGTCATGAGCGTTATCGCCGTGACCATCGTCCTGAACGCGATTGTGATGTTCAAGCTTGTGAATTTCCGGATTTGAAGAGGCGTATTCGATGGAGTATTTGAGTTCGATTTTTGATAGCGAATTATCAACGCAGATCCTGGTTCTGGGTTGTGTGCTGATAGGTGCGGTCGTAGCGTTTCTTGGTATCTCGTCCTCGCTTAGCGAACGGTCCACAGCCGCAGAGCGCATGGTGTCAAGCCGACCACGTCAGGCTTTGTCACGGGCAGTTCCTGAAAAAGTCGAGGGCGAAGCGCCGACAGGGTTGAGTGCGGCCCTGATACCCAGCGATGCCAGTGTACGTTTCGAAGTTGGGCAAGTGTTGGCGCGTTCCGGATTTCGTAGCAAAAACGCAATCGTGAATTTCTATCTTATCCGTTTGGGGCTGGCGACGTTCCTGCCGCTGGCCTTCCTCTTCCTGATGTCCTGGCAACCGGCAAACAACTTGGGTGCGCGGATCGCGGAATATACGTCCAGCCTGAACGCGTTCGAGATTATCCGGAATGTCGGCGTATTGTGCGGGATCGGGTATCTCATACCGCAGTTATGGATGGGCGCCCGGATCAAAGAGCGCAAGCGTCTGATGGAAAATGCGTTTCCGAACATGCTGGATCTGCTTCAGATCGGTATCGAGGCTGGCCTCGGTTTTGATCAGGCCTTACTGAAAGTGGCGGTCGAAATGCAGCTTGTCGCGCCGGAAATGTCCGAAGAGATGCTGATTGCGCTTTCCGAGATTCAGGCAGGGCGCGACCGAGATACCGCGCTGATGCGTATGGCGCGTCGAACAGGTATCGAGGAAATGAGCTCATTCGTAAGCGTTGTGCTGCAATCGACCCGGTTTGGCGTTCCCCTGGCTGCGGCTTTGAACACTTATGCCGAAGAAATGCGTGAACTGCGCGAGGTGCGGGCACAGGAAAAGGCCAATAAGTTGCCTGTCCAAATGTCGGCGGTTATGGCCAGTTTTATGCTGCCTGCAATCGCTGGGCTGATCCTGGCCCCGATCGTGATCCGTTATATGGATGCGTTTGGCCCCTAAGACGCTGACATGGTCAGAACCAAAGCGCAGTAGCCGACCAGATTGCTAGGATCACCCCGGATGATCCGATAGCGATTCCAAGAGGAAATTCGCGCGACTGGGCGGTCGACTTGATATGCGGGGAAGTTTGTCGGGCGAGGCGCCGAAACAGCGACATTCCGATCAGCCCCGCTGCCATGCAGCCTGCCAGTATTAGCAGATAGGTCGATACGACCGGGACCGGAATTGCGGCAAATACGATTGGCAATATCTTGGCGTCGCCGCCGCCAAGCCAACCCGCAGCAAACAGACCGAAACAAATCGCAAAACACGCTGCGGCCACAAGAAGGCGCAGCAGCAGTTGGTTCCAATCCGGAAACGGCGCGGTCACAAGCACGACTGCACCGCCCAGCAGGCAGTACAGGTTAGGGATGCGCATTTGGGTGAAATCCGTCCAGGCGATCATTACGAACAGCGGTGTGAATACCCACAATGTCAGCCAGGACTGCCAGTCCAGTTCAGGCATCAAGCACGTGCCTGGCCAGGTTTCCCAAAAAGGGCCTCGCGTTCTTCTACCGATACCAAGCGCCGGGCCAGCATGTGGAAGGTGTCCAGCGCCGTTTTTGAATAGATATGCTTGAGATGCGTGCGAACTGTCGCTGGTCCGATCTCAAGTTCGGCACCAATGGACTGGGGCGACAGCCCGCGTGAAACAAGAACGCAAACACGCCATTCGGCACGGGTCAGGCCCGTTGGGTTCTCGGTGCTGAGAATAGGTGCTTCACTGTATGATTTCCTGAGTGCGGTGACTGATTGCCGAGACAGTGATTCAGTGATCAGTCCGGCTCGGCGGGCCTGATAGGTCTCGGATAGTTGCGGAGCCACCTGTTCAATGGCTTCGCGGTAACCGGGTTCGGAACTCTGCCCGAAATGAAGTTCCAGAAAGTCGATTTCGCCGCCGTTATGGTCCAGGCATATGAACAGAATGTCATCCAGCTTGCGGTGCGACATCCAATCCAACAAAACTGCGGAGATATCACTGGGGTCTGCCCCGTCATCTCGCAGACTAAACACCGAGGCGCGTTTTGGTTTGTTCCGAAACGGGCCGAGGGCGTCGTTGGCGAAAGAATGAAACAATGGTCTTTGGAATTTTGGATCCCGTGTGTCAGCCCGTGCGGCAACACGATGGGCCCCTTTGTTCAGCCACACACGGCTGATGACAGCACAATCGGCGCCAAATGCTTTGACGATACCTTCAAGCGCGGCATCAAGAACGACGCCTGCCTGGCTCCAATGAATGAAATTAATGATGGCTCTGGCATGAAGCGCGTTTGGCAACCACGCAGCGCTCTGAGCATTCCCCCGGACCATAGATAACAACCTGTACTCGAACAAACATAAACGCGCATTTGCAATATAAGAGTGCGCAACCTCCTACCGATTCTTTACATTCCTATAGTTCTATATAATCGTCTAAAACTCATCTAAAAAATCATTAACCTAATTATGTACGATCAATTCGTCGCGTTTCAGTAAACAAACTGCACAAAATCCGCGGACTATTTCTTTGACCTATTCGCGGAATACGGGGTGAAGCGTAGTGGTTTATGCCTTTTTTGTAAGGTTATTGCGCTTGTTTGGTCGTCGGTTGGTCGGGCGGTTGCCTGTATTCACCGATACAGCCGTGGAGGGATTAAGCGTTTTTCAATTTGTCACAATTCTTGATTTGCACGATGCTTCGGGTTTGAGAACCCAGGTTCAAACGGCTTGATCTCCAGGGGAAGTCAGCTCGTCCCGGTGACCATCTGAGCTGTATCATACGGCCCGGGCTCTCCTTTAGATTTAGCAACAACTTCTTGTAGATTTAGCAACAACTTCTTGCTTGCCGAGCAGAGCGGCACTGCCTGCATGGCGATCACCCGCATGTTTTCAAATAATACCTTTTAATTTCAACTCTTAAGAAGCATAAGATGTTTGAAAATTTACAAAAATCCGCACCTAGGTGTTCATTTGTTTACATAACATAGCTGCTTTTTGAATAGGTTATTGAGAAATTTTCAGAACCCCCGCCATACTCGCGGTGCGTAAACCTGCGCAATCGTTTGCTGGAAGAGGAGCCAACAGACGTAAAACAGGGAACTGGGAGGAATGAATGACTAATAAATCTGTCACACGCCGCGGCGTGCTGAAGTCTGGTGCTGTTGCCGGTACCGGTCTGGCCCTACCTACGATTTTTACCGCATCGTCGGCTGCTGCATATACTAACGAACCTTCTGGGTCGTCCGTCACATTGGGTTTCAATGTTCCGCAGACCGGGCCTTATGCAGAAGAGGGTAATGATGAACTGCTGGCACAGCAGCTTGCAGTCGAGCATCTGAACGGTGAGGGCGATGGCGGTTGCCTGAACACCTTTACGTCCAAGGCCCTGAAAGGGAACGGGATTCTTGGTAAAAAAGTCGGGTTCGTAACCGGCGACACCCAGACCAAATCTGACGCCGCACGCGCATCGGCCAAGTCGATGATCGAAAAAGACGGTGCGATCATGATCAACGGCGGCTCGTCCTCGGGCGTGGCTGTCGCAGTTCAGGGTCTGTGTCAGGAAGCGGGCGTGATCTTCATGGCTGGCCTGACCCATGCCAACGACACGACCGGTAAGGACAAGAAGGCGAACGGTTTCCGCCATTTCTTCAATGCTTACATGTCGGGCGCTGCTCTGGCGCCGGTTCTTGCTGCCGAAATGGGCAGTGAACGCCGGGCCTATCATCTGACCGCTGACTACAACTGGGGCTGGACTCAGGAAGAGTCGATTGTGGCCTCGACCGAAGCCCTGGGATGGGAAACGGTCAACACGGTCAAAACACCGCTCGCGTCGACGGACTTCTCGTCCTATATCGCGCCGGTTCTGAACTCGGGCGCGGATGTGCTGGTTCTGAACCACTATGGCGGTAACATGGTGAACTCGCTGACCAATGCGATTCAGTTCGGCCTGCTCGACAAGGTGGCCAACGGCAAAGACTTTAAGATTGTCGTGCCGCTGTATTCCGAATTGATGGCTGCCGGTGCTGGCGAGAACATCAAGGGCGTGCTGGGTTCGATGAACTGGAACTGGCAGTTGCAAGACGAAGGCACCAAGGCCTTTGTGAAATCCTTTGGTGAGAAATACGGCAAGCCGCCGTCCAATTCGGCTCAGACCTGCTATGCGCAGGTTCTGCTCTATGCGGATGCGTGTGAACGGGCGGGTACCTTCAACCCCTGTGGTGTCGCCGAAGCGCTGGAAGATTTCGAGTTCGACGGTCTGGGCAACGGACCGACATGGTATCGTGGCGCGGATCATCAGTGCTTCAAGGATGTGCTGGTGGTGCGGGGCAACGAGAACCCGACCAACGCCTATGACACGCTGGAGATCGTCGAGATCACCCCACGCGCGCAGGTCGAATACGATCCCGAGCACCCGATGTTTGCCGGTGGCGAACTGGGTAAATGCAATCCGGGCGCGTAACACAAGCGCGAGAATTTTCGACGAAAATTCTCTGACCTAGAAAACGGGCTCTCCCACCTATGGGGGAGTCCACTGGACAGGCCAAAGGTGGGGACTATGGACGCCATTCTTCTGCAAATTCTGAACGGGTTGGACAAGGGGTCGGCTTATGCGCTGATCGCGCTTGGCCTGACGCTGATTTTCGGAACGCTTGGAGTTGTGAACTTTGCCCATGGGGCGCTGTTCATGATTGGTGCGTTCTGCGCCGTGTCTTTGCAAAAACTCTTTAACTTGAGCTACGTGACCCTTGATGAAAGTCAGAAAGATTTTCTGGGCAACCCGCTGAAGGTTGAAACCCCGTATATTGAGGCCTGGTTCGGCCCCGAGATTGGCGCGTCAATCATAGATTGGTCCGTTCCTCTGGCTGTCCTGTTCGCGATCCCGATCATGTTGTTTGTCGGCTACGTGATGGAGCGCGGGCTGATCAAACATTTTTACAAGCGCCCTCATGCGGATCAGATCCTTGTGACTTTTGGCCTGGCGATCGTGCTGCAGGAGATCATCAAATATTTCTTCGGTGCCAATCCGATCCAGACCCCGCCCCCCGATATGCTGAGTGGGTCTGTTGATCTTGGCATCATGGTTGGATTCGATCCCAACGCCATCATCTATCCGATCTGGCGGCTGGTCTATTTCGGGTTTGCCGTTGGCATTATCGGAGCTGTGTTCTCGTTCCTGCAATTCACAACCTTTGGCATGGTCGTGCGGGCTGGCATGGCAGATCGTGAAACGGTGGGCCTGCTGGGGATAAATATCGACAGGCGGTTTACCATCATGTTCGGGATTGCGGCCGCGGTCGCGGGCCTCGCAGGCGTGATGTACGGGCCGCTCAACCCCCCGAATTATCACATGGGCATGGACTTTCTGGTTCTCAGCTTTGTGGTTGTGGTTGTGGGGGGGATGGGCTCATTGCCGGGCGCGGTTCTGGCCGGGTTCCTGCTGGGCGTGCTCGAAAGCTTTGCGTCGACCACCTGGGCCACGACCACGATCCCCGGCATCAACCAGATCATCATCTACCTTGTCGCCATCATCGTGCTTTTGACCCGTCCACGCGGGTTGATGGGGCGCAAAGGCGTGATGGAGGAATAAGCCATGTTGGGACTGAACAAGAGAGATACCAGCCTGCTGATCATCGTCGCCATACTGACCCTGTTGGCGCCCTTTATCCTGAACCCGTTCCCTGAAGGCAGCGCCATGGCGCAGTTCAACGCGGGCTATCCCGATTTGATGCAGCGGTTCGTGATCTTTGGGATCTTTGCGATCGGCTTCAACATTCTGTTTGGATTGACCGGATACCTGTCCTTTGGCCATGCGGCCTTTCTTGGGGTGGGGTCGTATTCCGCAGTGTGGATGTTCAAACTGCTCAGCTATAACGTCGTTCCGGCCATCGCGCTCAGCGTTCTTGTCGCCGGGGTGTTTTCGCTGCTGATCGGATTTGTCAGCCTGCGTCGGTCGGGCATCTATTTCTCGATCCTGACGCTGGCTTTTGCACAGATGAGCTTTGCTCTGGCCTATTCGGTGCTTTCGAACCCAAAATTCAACCTGACAAATGGTGAGACCGGCTTGCAGGTATATGCGGACGATCCGCAGATCCTGCAATCGGCCAGCGCGCCGAACCTACCGCATCTGTTCGGCATTCCCATGCGCGCGACCTATACGTTGGATGTGGGTGCCTGGAGCTTTGACTTTAACGCGGGCTATTACCTGTGTGCGGTGATCATGATGGCCGTGTTCTATCTCTCTATCCGCATATTCCGCTCGCCCTTTGGCATGATGCTGCGGGCGGTGAAATCCAACCAGCAGCGGATGAATTATACCGGCCTGAACTCCAAACCCTACACGCTGGCGGCCTTTGTGATCTCGGGCATGTATGCCGGTCTGGCGGGGGGGTTGATGGCCGCGATGGACCCGCTGGCGGGGGCCGAACGGATGCAATGGACCGCCTCGGGCGAGGTGGTTCTGATGACCATTCTGGGCGGTACAGGGACTCTGATCGGGCCGGTACTGGGAGCAGGCTTTATCAAGTATTTCGAAAACATCTTCTCGAAGATCAACGACAATGTTCTGCACAGCTGGTTCGCTTTCCTGCCCGATGGGCTTGAGGACGCGGTTGTGTTCCTGATCCATCCGTTCATCGGCAAGGGTTGGCATTTGACGCTGGGTATCCTGTTCATGCTGGTGGTGATCTATCTGCCGGGTGGGCTGGTTGAAGGTGGTCAGCGGCTGATGGGTTGGTTCAAGCGTAAGAAACCGGGCGCCGATGATGCCCCGAAGGGCAAAACCGAGCCAGCGGAATAAGGGGGCACCATGGCAATTCTACGAGTCAAAGACGTCAGCAAACGCTTCGGTGGCCTCAAGGCGCTGTCGGATGTGAACCTCAACGTCGAAGAAAACTCGGTCCACGCGATCATCGGCCCGAACGGTGCGGGCAAGTCAACCTTGCTGAACTGTTTGGTGGGAAAGCTGATGCCGGATACCGGTTCTGTTTTGTTCGACAACAATTCTGTTCTGGGGTTGGAACCCTATCAGATCAACCAGATGGGTATCAGCCGTGTGTTCCAGACGCCCGAGATTTTCGGCGATTTGACTGTGATGGAGAACATGTTGATCCCGATCTTTGCGATGCGGGACGGCGCGTTTCGGATGCACGCCTATGAAACCATCTCCAGTGAAAAGGCGATTGTCGAGCAGGCCGAGGCGATGCTGTTAGAGATGAACATGGCTGACAAACGCGAGATGCACGCGGCATCGCTGTCACGCGGGGACAAGCGACGACTTGAGATCGGCATGTGCCTCAGCCAGAACCCGCGCCTGCTTTTGCTGGACGAACCCACCGCCGGGATGGCCCGGGCAGATACCAACAACACGATCGACCTGCTCAAACAGATCAAGGACGAGCGTGACATTACCATCGCCATCATTGAACATGACATGCATGTGGTGTTCAGCCTGGCCGAGCGCATCACCGTTCTGGCGCAGGGAACACCTCTGGTCGAAGATACGCCAGAAAACATCCGCGGGCATCCCAAGGTTCGCGAAGCTTATCTGGGTGAGGCCGCGTAAGGAAAAGCAATGAACGAGAAACCTGACTTTTCGAAAAACGCCAATATGGCCAGCACCGCCCCTGCGTTTTTATCCG
The DNA here is from genome assembly GCF_059611285.1 of Ruegeria sp. CDSA236. NCBI lineage: Bacteria > Pseudomonadati > Pseudomonadota > Alphaproteobacteria > Rhodobacterales > Roseobacteraceae > Ruegeria > Ruegeria sp. CDSA236. The sequence goes on along the minus strand of NZ_JBXWPG010000005.1, from coordinate 11,931 downwards.
TATGGGACATGCATTCATACTATGGCGAAAGCTATATCGTGCAGGGCGTCAGCTTTAACGTGCACGAAGGTGAAATTCTGGCCCTGCTGGGCCGGAATGGTGCTGGCAAGACCTCGACGCTCAGATCCATCGCGCGGGTCAGTGACCCCGAGGTGCGTCATGGTGAGATCTGGCTGGATCACAAGCCGCTGCACAAAATGACCAGCTATGAGGCTGCCGCCGCAGGCCTTGGCCTTGTGCCCGAGGATCGTCGTATCATCCCCGGTCTGACGGTCGAAGAGAACCTGCAACTCGCCCAGATCGCTCCACCTGTCGGCTGGTCGCTGGAACGGCTTTATGAGCTGTTCCCAAGGCTGGGTGAGCGCCGCAAGCAAGAAGGCATTACCCTGTCTGGCGGAGAGCAGCAGATGCTGTCGATTGCGCGGGCTTTGGCACGGGACATCAAGGTGTTGCTTCTGGATGAACCCTATGAAGGGCTTGCCCCGGTGATCGTGGATGAGATCGAAAAGACTCTGCTTCACGTCAAACAGCAGGGTATGACCACGATCATTGTCGAGCAGAACGCGGTGCGCGCCCTGGAATTGGCGGACCGTGCGATCATTCTGGATACGGGCAGCATCGTGTTTGATGGAGCCGCCAGCGAGGTGTTAGAGAATCCACAGCTGCGCGAGGAATATCTGGCAATCTGAACATGCGGATTCAGCAATTGTTCTGAACCGTCGGGCGGGGTGTTCATCCCCGCCCGTTTTCGTTGTTCAGCTTTCGATTGGCGGTGACCTGGGTTCGGGTCACCAACGGAAAATGACAATATTCAACGAATTTCTAGAATTTACGGATAATTTATTATTTAATTTCAACACCCTATCTAGGGCTACGGGAAACCCCCTATATCTTTGATTGGAGCGATTCGTTAACTTCAAATCATCCAAGGAGTTTCCAAGGACCTACCACTTTTCCCCCTTGAGGGGCTGGCTACTTACCCCCTCGGCCGGCCCCTCACTAGTTGGGGGACATCAACCCAATTCCCCCAAAAGCTCACTTACAAGCGCAGGCACTTCGTGCCAGTCGGCGAAGTTACGGGTATGATACAGTTCAGAAACCGGGCTTTTCCGATAGCCTTCCGTGAATAGCAAAAAGGGCACCTGGGCCCGTTCAGCGGTTTCTGCATCGACCTCACTGTCACCCACGAACAGGCGCGGACCTATAGCGGCCACTGCGCTAAAACTTGCCTCAAGATGGGCTGGGTCTGGTTTGCGCGTGGCCAGGCTGTCACCACCCAGGGTGGCATCGAAATGATGGGTCAGGCCCATCGACTTCAGAACATGGTCAGCCGGTGCTTTGGGTTTGTTTGTACAAACACCCAGAACACAACCCATCTGGCGCAGCTGTTCAAGCGCTTCGGCCACGCCAGGGTAAACGACGGTTTTGTCGCTGGAGGCTGCGTTGTAGTGGGTCAGCGTCAGTTCCGATAGCTCGGCATGGCGATCCATAGGCAGGTCGCAATGAAACATCATACGTTCTACCAATTTCGGGAGGCCATTGCCGACGAATTGTTTGATCGTGTCCTGGGGCAGGGGCGGGACACCAGTGTCCCGCAGCATTGCATTCGCAGCGGCGGTGATGTCCGGAAGGCTGTCGACCAGTGTTCCGTCCAAATCGAACATAATTGTAGCGCTCATTGAAATCCTTGCCTCTGAAGCTGCACCGCAAGTCCTAACTGGTGTGTTCAGGCAGTGCAATTCAACCCGGTTGCGAGAGTGGGATATTGAGGCTTGACATACCTGACTAAAATAATCAGATTATATTTCAAGCCGTCAGCAACCCCGGAATCGGGCCAGCCAGATACCCGAAAAGTAAACCGATAAGGCGCATTGCCCGAAACCCTCTGGAGTGATCCTGATGAATGTTCAGAACCCGAATCCCAGCCAGTCTTTTGCCGTATCAATGCTGCCTGCACATAAGGCTGAAGATCTGACCAAAGGGGGCAATCTGGCCCATATCGAGCTGGGCGATCAGCTGTATACCCTGCGCATCACGCGCGCGGGCAAACTGATCTTGACGAAATGAGCGCGCCTACAGCCCGGGGTGGCGCGACCGTTGGCCGTCTGTCCGACCTAAGCCCTGTCGAGGCCGGTGCGGTCATGTATCTGCGCCTCTGGGGGGACGGAATGCAAACGCGTATGGATGCGGCGCAGGACTTTCAGATCGCCCTGGGTACGGATCAGGGCCGGGCAGCGATGTTGACGCTGGACCGGCTGTGCTCGCTTTGTGCCCATCACGGGCGACGCCCGCTGATCCGGCATGGGTTGGGCTGTGCCTGCCTTGGCGCGGATGAAAACTGTTTCGCCCAGATGATTGCGGCGGCATCAGAAGGCGCGCGCGAAGACGCTATGATGATGGCGTCCCTGATCGTCCGCCCCGATTTTGCCCCCGCATTGGCCGCTTTGTCTGAGGAATTAGGGCTGGCTTTGCGACGCATGACGGTCTCGATCCCGATGCCAACCTCAAGACATCAGAACCCCACTGCCACGCTGCACTAAGCAGCAGGGCAGGTGCAGAACCCCGGCGAATGCGCGCCGGGGTTCCGTGCCCTCAGCAGCAGCCGCACCCTGCGTGGTGATGGTCATGATCGCATGAGGGTGGCGGGCTGTAATCACCAACTTCTGCCAGCACATCCCGTAATGCCCACAGGATCATGTCCACATCTTCCGCTTCGATCGTCAGCGGCGGGCGAATTTTCAGGATGCTGTCCTTTGGGCCTTCGCTGCCAATAAGAATCCGGTGGTCGCGCATCCGGTTCTTGACATATTTGCAGATCTCACGGCCTTCAGAGCCATCGGGGTTGATCAGTTCGACTCCAACGAACAGGCCCATGCCGCGCACATCACCGACAGATCCGAAATCGGTTTCGATCTGACGCAGGCCTGTCATCAACCTGTCGCCCATCAGGCGGGCATTGTCCTGCAAGCCTTCATCATCGACGATATCCAGAACTTCTTTGCCGATGCGGCAGGACAGGGTCGATCCGCCAAATGTCGAAAAGAACTCGATCCCGTTGTCAAAGCTGCGGGCGATCTCTTTGGTAGTAACCAGAACGCCCAATGGATGACCGTTGCCAATGGGTTTGCCCATGACCACGATATCCGGCAGCGCGCCTTGATGCTCAAAGCCGAAATAATATTTGCCCAGACGCCCCAGACCTGTCTGCACCTCGTCGGCGATGCAGACACCCCCAGCGGCGCGGATTTTCTCATAAACCGCGGGCAGATAGCCTTTGGGTGGTATGATCTGCCCGCCAACTGAAGGGAAGGTCTCGGCAATGAAACCGGCAACGCCCTGACCTTTGTCCTGTAGGGCTGCAATCGCTGGGTCCACTAGATCTGCAAACTTCTGGGCGCGATCGGGGTCGTCGCGCCGGAAAGACCCTCGGTAGTCATCCGCGACCTCAACCAGTTCCACCCAATCCGCCTGACCAACTCCGCCCGGTTTGTTGAACTTATAGGCCGAAATTGCCACCGCGGCGTTGGTATTGCCGTGATACCCATGATCGGGCGTCACGATCCCTTTGGCGCCGGTATGGGCGCGGGCCAGCCGCAGGGCGAGCTCATTGGCTTCGGTGCCGGAATTCACAAAGAAGCAGACCTCGAGGTGATCGGGCAGCTTGGACAGAACCTTATCGGCAAAAGCCGTCTGGGCCGGATGCAGATACCGGGTGTTGGAATTCATCCGCTTGAGCTGATCTGCTGCGACAGCCTGAATGCGCGGGTGGGCGTGGCCCACATGGGGTACATTGTTATACGCATCCAGATAAGGGCGACCCCATTCGTCAAACAGGTGATGCTTCCAACCGCGTACCAGCAAGACTGGATCGTCATAGGTCAGGGACAGGTTGCCTCCGAAGTGGTCCTGCCGTCCCTGCAGGATCGCCTGTTTATCGGTCGGCCGATAGAACACCTTGTCATCGGGAAGGTTCAGCAGAGCCGCCGGATTCGGGCAGACGGCGTGCCACAGTTCAAGCTCGTCAGGGTCGCCAACACCCGGCCAGTTGGCCTGCATCCCGTTCGTAGTCAGGGCCAGCTGGAAATGTACATGTGGGGCCCAGCCCCCGTTCTGTGTGACATCCCCAAGCCGTGCAAAAGCCGCTCCCTGTGCGACTGGATCGCCCGGGTTCAGCCTGTCGCAGACCTCGGGATCCAAATGTCCGTAGAGTGTATAGAACGGATCGCCTTGGGGTGTTTCGTGATGCAGGATCACCACCCCGCCATAGTCAAGGTGACTGTCGCGGTTCTCGACCGCCTCGACCCGGCCACTGATCGGGGCATTCAGGACAGTGCTGGAAGGCGCGAACACATCCACCGCTAGATGCACGGTGCGTCGGTCCGAAGCTTTCCATGGCCCTTTGCGGAACCCCGGCTCTGCGTAAATCAGGCGGGGTTCATTGTAATATCCCAACCAGAAGTCTGTGCCATTTTCCTCGCCAACACGTGCCGCCTCGGCCAGGGGCATGTGGAATGGGTTTTGCGGCCACACCGAGTTTTCGACCGATAGCGAGCCCATGGGCACATCTTTTAGACCCTGTCCAAACATCTCGGCGAATTGACCGCGATGCGCGGACAGATAGGCGTGGATGCGTTCGGCCCCATCGGTGACCGGCAGACTACAGGCGACGCGCAGGCGCGCTGGCATCAATCCGCCGTTGACGTTTTGGTCCTCAAGAAACCGCCAGGCCGGCGCCTGACTGATGGTGACATAAGGATCATCCGGGTTTTCAAGGGCCATCAGGGTCGAGTTCACAACCGACACAGCCAGTCGCATCCGCAAGAGAGGCCAGATCAGATCGACTTCGTCCGCGCGCAGGGGGTTTGCCGCCTGATAGCCGCGCACCAGTGCCGCCAATGCGCGTTCGGGTTGCGGATGATCCAATACGATATAGGCCCCGGCAATCGCCAGATCGCAAACGCGTGGCGCGGCACACATATCGCCAAGGTCAATCAAGCCCGACACCCCCGGGCGCTGGCCAGGCTCTGCTTCGACCAGAACGTTATAGTCATTGGCGTCATTATGAATCGCCTGACTGGGCAAGCCTGCCAACTTGTCTGATATCGCATTGAATTCGGAACATATCTCGGCCAGCACTGCCTGCCGTGCGGGGCTACTAACGGTGTCCAGATGCTGTTCGATCCACCCTGCCTGCGTCAGATTCCATTTGAAATCGCCCCGGGCCAAACCCTCATGCGTGAACCGCTCTAATGCGCGGTCTGTAGCACCCAGAACGCGACCCAGCTTTAGGATCAACTCTTCGGATTTGGGTGCCGATTTCGCATAGCATTGCCCAGGCAGGCATTCCAGCAACCAAACAAGGCGCGGTCCCCCCTCGTGATCTTCGATCCTGGGCAGATAATCCCCCTGCAAATCGGGAAACACTGTAGGAAATGGCAGCCCCGGTGCTTCTGAGGCGATATGTTCTAAGGCTTTGACCTGGAGGTCCACAAGCTCTGCTTCGCATCCGGGGCGCATGACTTTCAGAACATAATCCTGTCCGTTGGTTGCCCGGACCAGAAAATTAAGATCGTATTCGCCGTCCAATCGGGTCAGCCGCGCGTCCAGCCCCCAATTTTGCCGCAAAGCATCAGCCCAAAATGCGATGATGTCGTTCATTTGAAACCCTGTCCCAGTAAACCGGGGTCCTTTTCATCTGGCTATAAAATATCTTCGGGAGTGAATTGGCCCTGCGGGCCAAGAGGGGGCAGACAGCCCCCTTTTCCCGTTACCCCAATGCGCGCAACCGTTTAATAAGCGAGGACGTATCCCACCGATTCCCGCCCATTTTCTGCACATCCTTATAGAACTGATCAACCAAAGCCGTCACCGGCAGGGATGCCCCTGTTTCATCTGCGGTATCCAAGCAAATTCCCAGATCCTTGCGCATCCAGTCCACCGCGAAACCGTGCTCAAAATGATCGTCCAACATGGTTTCATAGCGGTTCGCCATCTGCCAGCTGCCAGCGGCACCCTGACTGATCACCTCCACAACCGCACGGCCATCCAGCCCGGCTTTTTCTGCGAAATGCAGCGCCTCGCTGAGGCCCTGAACCAGTCCGGCAATGGCGATCTGGTTGCACATCTTGGTCATCTGACCGGCGCCACTGTCCCCAATGCGGCGGCAGATTTTGGAATAGACCTGCATAATGGGCTCGGCCGCGTCATAGGCAGCCTGATCCCCCCCGCACATGATCGACAGAACGCCGTTTTCGGCACCGGCCTGTCCGCCCGAGATCGGCGCATCTACAAAAGCGATTCCTGCAGTTTTCCCGGCACCATAAAGCTCTCGGGTTACCTTTGCCGAGACGGTCGTATGGTCGACGAAAACCGCGCCGCTGGACATTGCGCCGAAGGCGCCATCGTCGCCGGTGCAGACCATGCGAAGGTCATCATCATTGCCCACACAAGCCATGACAAACTCGGCTCGCTCAGCCGCCTCGCGCGGGGTAGCGGCCATTGAGCCGCCATATTGGGCGACCCAAGCCTCGGCCTTAGCGGTGGTTCGGTTGAAAACCGTGACCTCATGACCTGCAGCCTGCAGGTGGCCGGCCATTGGATATCCCATGACACCCAAACCAAGGAACGCAACTTTTGCCATTTGGTGAACCTCTCTGCTGTCCAGGCCCGGTCAGATGCCGCAAGCCGGATTGTTTGGCAGAGACAAAGCAAAGCTGAAGACAAAGGGCAACCCCGCGTCAGGGTTGTCCGCCCAAATCCTTCAGGATCGGACAATCAGGCCTGTCGTCGCCGGCGCAGGCGTCAATTAAATGACCCAACGTATCGCGCATCGCATTAAGGTCGGCGATCTTCGCTTCGATCTGGACCATATGCGCGCGGGCAACCTTCTTCACATCTGCACTTGCGCGGGTTTCATCCTCATACAAGGCCATCAGGGTCCGGCAATCTTCGATCGTAAATCCCAATGCGCGGGCCCGGCCCAAAAAGTTCAGTTTGTGCACATCCTGACTGCGGAACCGGCGATAGCCATTATCATCGCGCAGCGGTTTGATCAGTCCGATATCTTCGTAATAGCGGATGGTCTTGGCCGGGAGACCGGTTTGGTTGGAAACGTCGCCGATATTCATGACGTCACCATTTGTGGAGCCGCCGTTTGTGATTCCTCGGGCAGGCTGGCGCGAACCCTGCGAAGTCGCAACGCGTTGGTGACGACAAAGACGCTGGACAAAGCCATGGCTCCAGCCGCCAGAACCGGGGAAAGAAGCGGGCCGCCAAAAGGATACAGCAGCCCGGCGGCGACGGGGATCAGCAAAACGTTATATCCAAACGCCCAGCCCAGATTCTGACGGATATTGCCCATAGTACGGCGGCTGATTTCAACCGCATTGGCGACCCCGCGCAGATCGCCCGACATCAGCACCACATCCGCCGTTTCAATCGCCACATCCGTGCCAGTTCCGATTGCAATGCCGACATCCGCCGCAGCCAATGCCGGGGCGTCGTTGATCCCGTCTCCGACAAAGGCCAGCTCTCCGAACTGGTCGCGCAGGGCGTTGATTGTGGCGAGCTTTCCGTCCGGCAGGACCTCGGCTGTGACATGATCGATGCCCAGCTTGTTTGCCAAGGCCTGCGCAGTCAGGGCGTTGTCCCCGGTGACCATCGCCAATGTCAGGCCCATCGTGTGCAGCCTGTGCAAAGCTTCGATCGTGCCCGGTTTGACCGGATCCGAGACCGTAAGAAGTGCCGCAGCCTGACCGTTGATCGCGACGAACACAGGTGTCGCCCCTTCGGCGGCATGCTGGTCGGCCTGTTGGCTCAACGCGGATAGATCAATGCCGTTCTGCGCCATTAATCTGGGTGAACCGATCAACAGATCGTGCCCATCAACGGACGCGCGCGCACCCAGCCCGGTCAGCGATTCAAAACTGGAAATGGGGGGAAGGTTCGCCGGTCCGGCCCGCGTGATTGCCGAGGCAATCGGGTGTTCAGATCGCGACTCGACCGCAGCAGCCAGCCGTAAAACGGTGTCGCTGTCAAACCCGTTCGTGGTCGTGACATTCGCCAGTTCGGGGCGCCCCATTGTCAGCGTCCCGGTCTTGTCCAGCGCGATGATTTTGACCTGTTGCAGTTGCTGTAACGCATCGCCTTTGCGAAACAGGACGCCCAGTTCGGCGGCTCGCCCAGTCCCCACCATGATCGAAGTCGGAGTCGCCAACCCCATGGCGCAAGGACAGGCAATGATCAAAACCGAAACACCTGCGACCAATGCCATCGGCAAGGCAGGAGCGGGGCCAAAGACCAGCCAGACCGCAATGGTCAGTAGGGCAACGCCAATCACAACGGGAACAAACCACGCCGTGATCCGGTCGACTAGCCCCTGTATCGGCAACTTGGCACCCTGAGCTTGCTGAACCATCTGGATCACCTGCGCCAGCACCGTTTCGGACCCAACCCGCGTGGCGCGCACGCGCAGCGCGCCCGTGCCGTTGACCGTGCCCCCTATCACCTGATCTTCGGCCGATTTCCCTATAGGAACGGGTTCGCCGGTAATCATGCTTTCATCCACGTATGAGGTGCCGTCCAACACTTGAGCATCCACTGGGACGCGCTCTCCGGGTCGGATCTGCAGCACATCGCCAACCAGGATTTCGGATATGGGCCGATCGACCGTGCCCCCGTCCTGTTCTAGCCGGGCTGTTTTCGGTTGAAGCCCGACCAGTTTGCGAATAGCGGCCCCGGTCCGGCCTTTTGCCCGCGCCTCCATCGCGCGACCCAGCAGGATAAGGACCACGATGACCGAGGCGGCCTCGTAATACACATTTGCACTGCCTTGCGGCAGAACCTGAGGCGCAAAGGTGGCCAGGACGGAATACAGATAGGCGGCACCGGTTCCCATTGCGACCAGCGCATTCATATCAGGTGTCCCGCGCAGCAGGGCTGGGATACCCTTGGCATAGAACACCCTTCCGGGGCCGATCAGCAGAACCGATGTCAGCACAAACTGGATGAGATGGCTGGTCTGAAGCCCGATTGTCGCCTGAACCCAGTGATGAAAGGCTGGGATCATGTGCCCGCCCATCTCGAGTATAAACACAGGCAAAGCCAGCGTTGCAGCGATCAGGGTGGTGCGGATCAGCGCAGAGGCTTCGCCCGGTTTCTCATCGTTGCTTTCGGCCATCCTGGAAGGGTGCGCCGGATAGCCCGCTTTGGTGCTTAGCTGCGCCAGCTTCACAGGATCAGTTGCCCCGTCGGCAAAACGAATGGTCGCGGTTTCAGTGGCCAGGTTGACCCGAGCACTTATGACGGCCGGATCTGCGCAGAGTGCTCGTTCAATCCTTGCGACGCAAGAAGCACAATTCATACCGTCAATTTGCAGAACGGCTTCTGCCACTGACACCGGATAACCAGCTTTGTCCAGCGCGCCGGTCAGGTCGCTGATCGGCCCGTCATAAGTGACCTGTGCGGTCTCGGTTGGGAAGTTGACCGAAGCCTCGGTAACCCCGGGAACATTGCGCAACGCAGATTCCACGCGGCCTACGCAGGATGCGCAGTTCATTCCGGTGACCTTCAGTCTGATAGTATGTGGAGTGGCCAATCGACTCATCCTGTCCTGTTTCCAACCCTAGATGGGGGTTCCAGTCACAGGAAGGTCAAGGGCAGAGATCATGATTTAGGCACAATCTATTGTTTCGAGGGCCGTACGGTTCTTAGTCTTGGGCCAGTTTTTCCAGCAGCAGCGAATTATAAAGCGCGGGCGGGGATGTCCGAACAGCTTCGGGGGATGCGAAAAATCCCAGCATAAGAAAGGCAATCGACAGAGCGAAACCAAACAGGACTATGAAGGCTCGGTGCAGCGTTAACGTTATCATGGTGTCAGTCCTTAAATCACAAGTTGGGGAATGCCTGGCACTGGGGCTTATTTCTTATTTTCCAGTTCCCGTTTCAGCCGGTCATTTTCCGCCTGAAGTTGGGCCAGCTGCTGGCCCAATTCGTTCAGGTGGGGGCGCAGCTCGGCCTCGGTGAATCGTGGGGTAATGTGACTTGGGCAATTCCAGTCCAGACCTTCGACCTTGATAATGACGGCGCGCTCGGCCGGGGTCTGGGTGCCTTCGGGGGAGAGGCTGGCAGCCGCCGCAGCGCCTTCGGCAATTTCGACACGCCCAAGTATTTTCAGGCGTCGCTGGTTGGCATAATCCATCAGGATCAGCGCAACCCGGTCATTGCCATCCAAATTCCCGCGCGAGATATACTGTTTGTTGCCCGAAAGATCAGCATACCCGATGGTCTGCGCATCAAGTACTCGTAAAAACCCCGCGGGTCCGCCACGATACTGCACATATGGCCAGCCGGTCTCGGACACGGTTGATTGGTAGAACCCGTCGCGGGCCTCGATGAACTCTTTTTCGGCGGCTCTGATTTCGTGACCCTGCACAGGGCCGCTTTCCAGGAATTTCGCATAGGTTTTTGCCGATCCCATCCTTTCTTGATGGGTGAGAACAGCAGGCGTGAAGGTTAGTTTGGAAAAAGCACGTGGCATAATAGGTCCTTTCTACAGGCCCAGATCAGACAGGCCGGGATGGTCGTCAGGGCGCGGACCAAGAGGCCAAAGGAAAACCCTATCCTGTTGCCTGATCGAAAGGTCGTTCAGCGAGGCATGACGTTTAGCCATCCGACCATCCCTATCGAATTCCCAGTTCTCGTTGCCATATGAGCGGAACCACTGGCCGCTGTCGTTCCGCCATTCATACGCATAGCGCACGGCAATACGGGTTTCCGAATAGGCCCAGAGTTCTTTGATCAGCCGGTACTCCTGCTCATTTCTCCACTTGCGGGTCAAAAGCGCGTGAATTTCAGCATGGCCCGCGACAAACTCGGCCCGATTCCGCCATTGGCTGTGCTCGGTATAGGCGGGCGTCACGATATCCGGATCGCGGCTGTTCCAAGCATTTTCAGCCATGCGGACCTTTTGTGTAGCGGTCTCAGCAGTGAATGGCGGCAGAGGGGGGCGGCTCATGTCATGATCTTTCAGGTCAGCGATGCAGCGAGCAGCGCAAGGGTCAACAGAAATGGGATGTACTGGCGGTTGAAGGGGCTGGTACGGCGTTTCATGACGGCTCCATAGTTAACTGATCGGTACATCGTGTCGTTAAGGTGTACTGATCGGTACCTCTTTGCAAGGGGCGCCTGTAAAATATCTAAAATTTCTCTCTATCCAGGTGGAAAACAAAGAGAATTTCCTGAACATTGGTGGCCCTTGCGGATTATGGAGGGTACAATTATGTACAGATCGGTACGTATAGGAGGCGAATCATGCGCCCAAACAAAAGGGATGAGCTGGTCCGCAAGGCCCTGAAGGTCTTTTATCGTGACGGTTTTCATGCGACCGGCATGGACAAGCTGGTGGCTGAGACGGGTGTGTCGAAGACTTCGATGTACAAACATTTCCGCACCAAGGAAGATCTGATTCTGGCGGCTTTGCGTCTGCGGGACGAGAATTTCCGCAACTGGTTCATGCGTCGTGTCGAGGAATTGGCCCACACCCCTGCGGACCAGTTGATTTCAAGCTTTGATGCACTGGGCGAGTGGTTCGCCGAAGACGGGTTTCGCGGCTGCATGTTCATCAAGGCTGGCGCCGAGTTCCAGGAGAAAGAGCACCCGATCCACGTGCAGGCGGCGGAACACAAGCGGTTGTTGTTGGAATATTTCACGGATCTGGCCCGCAAAGCCGGTGCCTGCGATCCTGAAAGCCTGGGATGTCAGATTCTTCTGCTGAAAGAAGGGGCAATCGTGACGGCGGTTCTGTTGAAAAGCTGTGATCCCGCGCAAGATGCCAAAGCTGCAGCGCGGGTCTTGCTGGAAAACGCGTTGGCCGCACCGATCCCGTGACCCGGCGAAATCTTCCAAAAGACGTTGCGTAGCGTTTCATCCAAC